>NZ_CAJUBO010000034.1 GCF_910584445.1 uncultured Desulfovibrio sp. | reverse complement strand
TTGCCAGCGCAAAAAAATCTTATTTTTTAGGATCCTTGCGGCGACAGCCCCGCCCGAAGCGGAGCCAAGGGCGGCCAGCGGAAAAACATCTTTCCCTCGTTGAAAAAACCATAACGGAGTTTAATGAGGTCTGAGCCTAGATGGAGACGATGAACATGACGCCAAAGCCCGACAGGACCCGGCAGACGCAGGGATACAGCCCCTGCATCCATATCGAGAACGCGCGCCAGCACAATCTCAGGAACATCAGCCTCGACATTCCGCGTGATGAGCTTGTGGTGATCTGCGGGCCGTCCGGCTCGGGCAAGTCCACCCTGGCCTTTGACATCGTGTATGCCGAAGGGCAGCGCCGCTATGTGGAATCGCTCTCCACCTACGCCCGCCAGTTCCTGCCCCAGATGGACAAGCCGGATGTGGAAAAGATCGAGGGCCTGTCACCGGCCATTTCGCTGGAGCAGCAGGGCATGTCCCGGAATCCGCGTTCCACGGTGGGCACGGTCACGGAGATCTATGACTTTTTGCGTGTCTTTTTTGCCCGCCTCGGCACCACCTGGTGCCCCCGGTGCGGCCGTCCCATCGAGGCCCGCGCCGCGGACGAGATCATCGCGGACATTCTCGGGCTGCCGCAGGGCGAGAAATTCCTGGTGCTTGCCCCTCTGGTGGAACTGCAAAAGGGCACGCATCAGGACCTGCTGAAAAAGCTCAGGGCCGAAGGCTTTTCGCGCGTGCGCGTCGATGGCGGGTTCCATACGCTGGATGCTGTCCCCCCTCTGGAAAAGAACAGGAAGCACTCCATCGATCTGGTGGTGGACAGGCTGGTGAACAAGGAGGGCATCCGCGGGCGTCTGGCCGACTCCGTGGAGCTGGCCCTGCGCCATGGCGAGGGACGGCTTGTGCTGCACCTGCCCGGACGCCCCGAGGCAGAGCGCGATCAGGTCCATTCCACGACCTCCGTGTGCCCCGAGTGCCGCATCTCGCTCCCGGCGCCCAGTCCGCAGCTTTTTTCCTTCAACGGTCCGCAGGGGGCCTGCCCGCGCTGCGTGGGGCTGGGCACGGTGGATTATTTTGAACCCCGGCTCATCGCGCCCAACCGCGGGCTTTCGCTCACTGGCGGCGCGCTGCTGCCGTGGGCGCAGCCGCGTGTGCTCGCGCGGTATCAGGGCGCGCTGGCCGCGCTTGGCAAGCGCTTCGGTTTTACGCTTGCCACGCCGCTGGAGCGCTTTTCCGATGCGGCGCTGGCCGCGCTTTTCTACGGTGAGGACGAAAAGGGGCGCCCGGCCGCCGGCTCTCTGGGGCTGCGGCGCAACTGGATGGGCGGCGTCGTGGCCCTCGGGGCTGCCGGTGACTACCAGAGCGGGAATTTTGTCGAGGCGCAGCGCATCCAGAGTTCACTGGATATCAGCGACAAGCGCTGGCCCGGCGTGATCCCGCTCCTGGAAAAGGGCATGCAGTACGGCGATGCCTGGCGCGAGGAACTGGCGCGCTTCCGGCAGTCCTGCGACTGTCCGGACTGCCATGGCGCGCGCCTGCGGCCGGAGGCCCTGGCCGTGCGCGTGGAGGACCTCAACATCGCCGCGTTCTGCGCCCTGCCCGTGGACAAGGCCCTGAAGTGGCTCAGGGAACGGCGCTTCACGGGGCGCCGCGCCCTGATCGCCGAGCCGCTGCTCAAGGAGCTGGAGTTCCGCCTTTCCTTTCTCGGCAATGTGGGGCTGGACTATCTTTCCCTGGGTCGTTCCATGAGCACGCTCTCCGGCGGCGAGGCGCAGCGCATCCGTCTGGCCTCCCAGCTGGGGTCCGGTCTGGTGGGCGTGACCTATGTGCTGGACGAACCCTCCATCGGGCTGCACCCGCGGGACAACGAGCGCCTGCTGGGGACGCTCCGCTCCCTCCAGCGGCGGGGCAATACGGTACTGGTGGTGGAGCATGACGAGGCCACCATCTGCGAGGCGGACACCGTCATCGAGCTTGGACCCGGTTCCGGCGCGCACGGCGGCGAGATCATGTTTCAGGGTCCGGTGGAGAAACTGCTGGGTGAGGCGGATACCCTGACGGCCCGCTATCTGCGCGGCGACGAGACCATCCCGCTGCCGGACGCCCGGCGCGAACCGAAGGGGGAGCTGGTGCTCCGCAAGGTGACCACCAACAACCTGCGCGGCATCGACTGCCGCATCCCCCTGGGCGTGCTCACCTGCGTCACCGGGGTCTCTGGCTCGGGCAAGAGTTCTCTGGTGGTGGATACGCTCTACAAGCACCTGGCGCTGGGGCTTGGCCTGCGCGTGGACCAGCCCGGCGCCATCGGCGGCCTTGCCTATGAGGGGGGCGCCGCGCCCATCGAGCGCATCGTGGCTATCGACCAGACGCCCATCGGCCGCACGCCGCGCTCCAATCCCGCCACCTATACCAAGATATTTGACGATATCCGCAACATCTTTGCCATGACGCAGGACGCGCGCAAGCGCGGCTACAAGCCGGGCCGCTTCAGCTTCAATGTGCGCGGCGGCCGTTGCGAGGCCTGCGGCGGCGACGGCCAGATCCGCGTGGAGATGCATTTTCTGCCGGATGTCTATGTCACCTGCGATGTCTGCCAGGGCAGGCGCTACAACCATGAGACCCTGGAGGTCCGTTACAAGGGCCTGAACATCGCCGAGGTGCTGGACCTCACCGTGAGCCAGGCGCGCAAGCTCTTCGAGAGTTACCCCGGGCTGGAGCGGCGTCTCGCCGTTCTGGAAGAGGTGGGCCTTGGCTACCTGCGCCTGGGCCAGCCCGCCACCACGCTTTCCGGCGGCGAAGCGCAGCGGATCAAGATCTCGCGCGAACTGGGCAAGCGCTCCCTGCCGGGGACGCTCTATATCCTTGACGAGCCGACCACCGGCCTGCACATGCATGAGGTGGGAAAGCTCATCAGGGTGCTGCACGCGCTGGTGGACAAGGGCGCCAGCGTCGTGGTCATCGAGCACAATACGGACATGATCCTCGCGGCGGACCATGTGCTGGACATGGGACCCGGCGGCGGCGAAAACGGGGGGCGCATCATTTCGTGCGGAACGCCGGAAGCCATCGTGGCGGACCCGGCTTCCGTCACCGGGCGTTTTCTCATGCAGGAGCGCACGGAACGGCTCAGGCGGCGGAAAAATCCCGGGAATGCCGGGAGCTAGAGTCTGGACCTATTAATGTGACTGCTGGCTTGGGATGTGGCAGCTTGTGAATGCCACAATCATCCGTCAAAAACAGCCCTTTTTGCGCTGGCGGCGTCACTGGACGATTTTTGTCGGTCATGTACGTGAGTACACTCCCTCCAAAAAT
>NZ_CAJUBO010000033.1 GCF_910584445.1 uncultured Desulfovibrio sp. | reverse complement strand
GAGCGAAAAACCACGCTTTTTCGCGAACGATCCTGCAAAAATTCTGCGCAGAATTCTGCGCAGAATTTTTGCAATTAGACACTAGAAAGCGAAACGCAGGCCGACCATGAACTCGTTGTTGTAGGGGTCGCTGCCGACCTCATACTTCTGGCCGTTGTAGTGGGTGCTCACTTCGTTGTAGCCAAGGCCCACGAAACGGTAGGAGGCGTCAATGGCAAAGTTGTCGTTGAAGCTGTAGGAAACGCCCGCGCCCGCATTCCACGCGAAGTTGGTGAAACGGTCATCAACGGAGAACTTGTCGCCGTTGGCGGCGGTGAAATCAAAGCCCGTGTAGTTGAACGCCATGCCCAGGCCGCCACCGATATAGGGCGTGAAGTTGGTGTCGTTATGGAAGTCCCAGAAAAGATTGGCGAACAGGGTCGAGTTGTTCCAAGTCCCCTTGGCGCCGCGCAGGGTCGTGCCCACGTCGTTCCAGCTCTTTTCGCTGTTGCCGCGCATGGCGAACTCGATCTCAAAACGCAGCGGGATCATCTGCTGGGGCCACAGATCATAGCCCACGGCCAGGGCACCACCCAGGGTGAACTGGCTGTAATCGTCCACGCCCGAACCGGCAAGCGCGCTGGTGCGCGAAATGGTCCCCGTATCCTGAATGGACATGAGGAATTTCGGCGCCAGATACATCCCCGTGCTTTCGGCGGCCGCAAGCCCGGGCAGGGCCAGGGTCAGCGCAAGCGCCGCAATGGCAAGAACACGTTTCATGGCATCCTCCTCGCAATGTTCCTGTTGTCAGGGAAGCTGACTGTTGGACAATTTCTGGAAATTGTCAACAGAAGTTCTAAAAATCAGGGCCTCTCCCGTCATGGGCGCCGTCCGCACGCGGCCACGGGAACGCGCGCCCATTTTCTGTTCGCTGTTTCGGCAGATACGGGGAAATACTTTATACCGCCCGGCCGCAACGGCAAAGGAGCGGGCAACGGAGAAACCTCTTTCCCTCGCTGAAAAACCATAACGCAGTTTAATGAGGCCTGAGCCTACTTAATTAAAAGGAATAGCCCACGGAAAACATGTAAATATTGGCGACCACATCCTTTGAACGGGCATTGGTGATGGACGAAGTGGACCCCGGCCCCGCGAGAAGGCCCGCGGCATCGGTCTGCCCGTAGTCCATGGAATTGATCCAGAGGTGCGCGTAGGCGAAATCCAGCGTCAGGTCATTCCACTTCACGCCCGTACCCAGGCTGAGGGTGGTGCGGCCATAGGTGGGCATGAGAAAGTCGGCGTGCTTTTCGTTGAGCACCGGCGTTTCGTAGGAAACGCCCGCCCTGAGCGCCCACCAGTCCAGGGGCTTGTATTCCACGCTGGCGTTGAAATTCATGCCGTCGCGCGCCGCCTTGTCGTTGATGGCGGCGTAGCCGCTGTCCATATAAATGTTCAGGGCATTGTAGGTGGACCAGCGCGTCCAGACGGCGCCCACCTCAAAGCTCAAATTGTCCAATGGCTTGTAGGCCACGCCCAGAGCCAGCGAATCCGGAAGCTGCACCGTGGCGTTGGCCCCGCAGTTGCGCGCCTCGGGCACCTTGTGCATCACCGATGCCAGCAGATTCGGCTCGCCCTGGCGGCTGAATTCCACATCACCGTCGATATTCAGCGTGACCTGGCTCTTGTAGGCCAGGCCCACCGACCACTGGTCGTTGAAGCGCATGTGCAGGCCGAACTGGGCGCCCACGCCCCAGCCGTCGCCCTGGAGCTGCATGTCGTTGTCCGGGCCGCGGCCGGTCCTCCCGACTGTGGGGATCTTGCTGCCCATGTAGAAGCCCGCGTAGAGCACTTCCAGCCCGGCGGACACGGAAAACATGTCATTGATCTTCCAGGCGACGGTGGGTACGAAGGAAACGGTCTGCAGCCCGACATCATAAACATTGTAGCGGCCCACCCAATCCTGGGAATAGCTGTTGCCGATGCCGAAACGGGAGAAGACCCCCAGCCCGAGCCAGAAATCGTCATTGAGCTGGTGGCTGATGAAGCCGTGCGGCGCATAGAACGTGGCCGGCTTGGTGGTCGTGTCGTGCTTGCCATCGCGTCCGAGATCGGCGTCGATGGTGCCCATGGGGGCGATGAAGGCCATGCCGGCCATCACATGCGTGCCGGGAAGCTGGGTGATGCCCGCGGCATTGTAGGCCAGCGCCGAAACATCGTCCGCCCGGCCCACGAGACCACCGGCAAGGGAAACGCCCCTGGCGCTCCATTCATTGAGGGCAAACCCTTCGGCCCGCACTGTTCCGGCAAGGACAAGCAAGAGCGCACACGCACAGCACAGGTCACGAACAAGCTTCATGATCCCCCCTTGAATGGCAGAACGAAAACTCCCGCAAACGGAAGAAAAACGGCAATTCGGCATCACAGCATATTAACCGGATCGAGGTCAAGGGAAAGCCGCAAATTCCCGGGATTCCGCCGGCGGGCAAAAAAATAGAGTTCACGGAAAGGGGGCCAGGATGCGGCCTTGAGCAGGCACTGGAAACGTCGCCGGCCCCGGAGCAACCCCAGCGGCGCGGGCGCGGGACCAAGCATGGTGACGCCGAGCTGTCCGGCCCGCGCGCGCACTGCGGCGGCCACTTCGGCAAGCGCGTCCGCACCGCGTGGCTCCTCCGCCGCATAGGAAAAGCGCAGAAGCCCGAGCCGGACAAAGGGCGGATACCCGCGCTTGCGGCGCAGGGCCAGCTCGGCCTGGTAAAAGCCTTCGTAGTCTGCCGTGCGTACATATTGCCAGCAGTAGTGGTCCGCATCGCGCGTCTGGATGAGGACACGGCCGGGCCGCTCGCCCCGGCCCGCGCGGCCGGCGGATTGCACGAGCAACTGAAAGGTGCGCTCGGCGGCCCGATAATCGGGCAGGTTGAGGCCAAGATCGCCGTCGGCCACGATGGCAAGCGTTACCTGGGGAAAATGGTGCCCCTTGGAAAGCATTTGCGTTCCCACCAGGATGGGCGACTCACGCCGGGCAAAGGCCGTGAGGATCTCCTCCATGCGGCCCGGGCGCCGCGTGCTGTCCCGGTCCAGCCGGAGGACAGGCCGCCCCGCGATGACGGAGAGCCGTTCGGCCAGGCGCTCCGTCCCCTCTCCCAGCGGCAGGAATTCCATGCCCCGGCAATGGTCGCAGGGAGCGGGAAAGGGACGGGAATAGCCGCAGTAGTGGCAGACAAGACGCTCCAGCCCCTTGTGGTAGGTCAGGCCGATGTCGCAGTGCGGACAGCGTTGCGTCCTGCCGCAGGAAAGGCAATACATGAGCGGCGCATATCCCCGCCGGTTGAGCAGGACCACTGCCTGCTCGCCTCTTTCCAGCGTTTCGCGCAAGGCCGCCTCGCAGTGGGGCGCCAGTATCCCGGCCGGGGCGGTTCCCTCCTCCTCCCCCGTCGATGCGGCAGGCGCGCCGCCCGGGAAAAGGCGCGGGGCGGCGCTGATGTCCACCAGCTCCACGGGGGGCAAGGGCCTGTCGCCCACGCGCCGCGGCAACCGCAGGAGCGGGAGCAGCCCCTCGCTGGCGGCATGAAAGGTCTTGAGGTCCGGCGTGGCCGAACCCAGGACGAGCAGGCCCCGCTCCTGACGCATGCGGAACCAGGCCACTTCCCGCGCCTGGTAGGAGAGTCCCTCTTCCTGCTTGAAGGAAGAATCATGCTCTTCGTCAAGAATGATGCAGCCCGGCGACGGCAGGGGCAGAAACAGCGCCGACCGGGTCCCCACGACCAGGCAGGACCCGTCGCTCCCCGCAAGCGCCCGGTAGGTCGCCTCACGGCGGGCGGGCGACTGATAGCCGTGATAGAGAAAAAGCGGCGCGTCCGGCAGGGCGGCGGCCGCATCCCGGCGCAGCTTGAGCGCCAGGGCCACCTCCGGCGCAAGCAGCAGGACGCTCCGCCCACGGGCCAGGGCGCGCCCGGCAAGCTCCAGATACACCGCCGTCTTGCCGCTGCCGGTCACGCCGTAGAGCAGGCGGTTTTGCGCGCTGTCCGCATCCAGGGCGGCCGTGAGGTCGTCGAGCGCCGCCGTCTGATCCGCGTTGAGGCGCACGCGCGCCGGAGCAGGCGCCAGAAGCGCCGCTCCCGGTTCGTCCGCCTCGCTGTCGTCATGGACGAGCGCCACATGGCCCGCCCGCACGAGGGCGGCAAGTGCCGGAGCGGCATCGCGGACCTCGCGGAGCAGCCGCCGGCGGCTGACCGGACCCTGCGCGTGGAGAAACTCCAGCACCGCCATCTGCCGCGTGGCCGAAGGCCGCACCGGCCAGGGCGCGTCCACGCGCAAGTGACAGTATTCCTCGCTGGCGGCGTCCACGCTCCGGGGCAGCAGGCGCGCCGCGCCGGAGGCCAGTTCCCGCGCAAGTTCCGCGCGCTCGTCCGCTCCCGCCTGCCGCAGACCGCGCAGGCTCCACGTTTCGGCGCGGCCGCCAAGACGGCGCAGGCGCACACCGGTGCTCCGCAGGCCCTGCGGGAGCACATGGCCGAGCACATGCCCCGGCTCCACCCCCTGGCGCAGGGCCAGGTCCCGCATAAGTTCAAGCAGCGCCGGCGACAGGAGCGGCGTCGTCTCCAGCGGCCAGAACACCGCCTTGCAGACCACGCCCGGCGGCACATCGGCATCGGCGCGGACATCCAGCAGGACAGCCGCCCGCAGGGCCGCTTCCCCCCCCCTGCCGAGCGGCACGGCAACGCGCAGCCCCGGGCGCCAAAGCTCCTCACCGAAATATTCCGGCAGGCTGTACGTCAGCGTGGCATAGGGAGGACTCAGAAGAGCAACATGGGCGTAGGGCATCGGCACGAAGGACAAGACAGGAATGGATTCCGGAAAATGCCCGGGCATGCCCCGTTGCGCGGAAAACGCGGCGCGCCGCGGGAATGCCGGCCATCCTCCGAAAAATCGACGCACAGGGCGCGCGGACGAAAAAACCGGAACCACGCGGGGGCGATGTCACCCCCGCGTGCCCGGATATCCCAACGGAATGCCTGACACAGTCGGGCGTCAGGGAACGGTCGGCCTACTGGAACTGGACGAAGTTCTTCAGCAGCCCCAGAAGCTCGTAGCGCAGTTCCTCGTCCTGCAGGGCGAAATAGATATTGGCGGTGAGAAATTCCGCCCAGTCGCCGGCATCAAAGCGCATGCCCGCCATCCGCACGGCCATCATGCCCCGCTCCTTAGCCATGGACTGGAGGGCGTCCGTAAGCTGGATCTCGCCGCCCTGGCCCGGTTCCACCTTTTCGAGATAGTCGAAAATGTCGGGCGTGAGCACATACCGGCCCACGATGGCGAGCCGGGAAGGCGCATCCTCGCGCTTGGGCTTTTCCACCATGTCCCGCACGCGGAAGACGCCGGGGGCCACTTCCTCGCCGTCGATGATGCCGTATTTGCTCACCTTCTCCCACGGCACTTCCATAACGCCCACCACAGGCATCTTCTCGGCCATGGCGACTTCGATGAGCTGGCCGATGCCCGGCACGCCGCCGAACATGAGGTCATCGCCCACCATGATGGCAAAGGGATCGCCGCGCACGAGTTCCCGCGCGCAGAGCACGGCATGCCCCAGGCCAAGCTGCTTTTTCTGGCGCACGGACATGATGTTGACCATTTCGGCCACTTCGCGGATGGCTTGCAGCTTGTCCAGCTTGCCGGCGCGCTCGAGCACGCCCTCCAGCTGGAGGTTGTAATCGAAATGATCTTCAATGACGCTCTTGTCCCGGTTGGTCACGAAGATGACGTCCCGGATTTTGGCGCGGATGGCTTCCTCCACCACATACTGGATGACGGGCTTGTTGTAGATGGGGAGCATTTCCTTGGGGATGTTCTTGGTTGCTGGCAGCGAACGGGTGCCCCAACCGGCCACGGGAATGATCACCTTGCGAATGTCTTTCATGCCTGTCTCCCTCTCTCCGGAATGACGAAAACATCAGCCGCAGCAAGGGACGCGTG
>NZ_CAJUBO010000032.1 GCF_910584445.1 uncultured Desulfovibrio sp. | reverse complement strand
CAAAAAAGGCTGTTTTTGACGGATGATTGTGGCATTGCACAAGCTGCCACATCCCAAGCCAGCAGTCACATTAATAGGTCCAGACCCTAGAGCGGTTTGGATACTTTCAATACCAAACCGCTCTCAACTCCGGAGCGTTCCTCCCGCCTGTCCCCGCGCGGGGACGCGGCGCTCCCCTTCGTCCCGGCCTGTCCTCACGGGCGCCATCCGTGGCGGAAGTCCGGCGCATAGAGCCGCGAACGCGCGTCACCGCCCTCCAGTTCCCCGGGAAGGACCAGAAAGATCGTCTGGCGGTCAAGGCCGTTGCGTTCCACGCAGGCGGCCAGCTCCGCCAGTGTGGTCCAGACAAGGCGCTCATCCGGCCAGCCCACCCTGCGCGCGCAGAGCACGGGCGTTTGCGGCGCCAGTTCCTCCCCCAGTTCCTCTGCCAGGCGCCCCGCCGCGTGCGCGGAGAGATAGACGGCCATGGACGTCCGGTGCGTGGCGAGGGCGGCAAGGCTCTCGCGTTCGGGGACGGGCGTGCGCCCGGGCGCCCGGCAGAGGATGAGGCTCTGGCTGGTGCCGGGAATGCTGAAACTCACGCCCGCAGCAGCCGCCGCCGCGCAGGCCGCCGTGACGCCGGGGATGACGCGCCAGGGGATGCCGTCGGCGTCCAGCAGGGCCGCCTGTTCGCGCAGGGCGCCATAGAGCGAGGGGTCCCCGGTATGGACGCGGGCCACGAGACCGCCGGCCAGCGCGACTTCCCGCACGCGGGCGTGGCATTCCTCAAGGGTGAGCGGCGCGGAATCCACCACGGCCGCGCCGGGCCGGGCGCAGGCCACCACGGCCCGCGGCACGAGCGAACCCGCATAGAGCACAAGGTCCGCCGCGGCGATGGCCTTGTGCCCCTTGATGGTCAGAAGCTCGGGATCGCCGGGTCCGGCGCCCACAAAACTCACAAGTCCCGCATTTGCGGCGCGGCTGCGTTTTTTTTCCATGGACCTCTCTCCTGGCGGGCTTCCTGCGCCCTGCGGCCGGCTACTCCGTCTCCCTTGCGCCGGGCTTGCGCGCGGCCAGGAGGAAGACCGGATTCCGTGCCGCAAGATGGCTGCCAGCGCCGAGCGGGAGCGCCTCGGCACTCTGGATCTGGAGGATCTCCAGCGGCCAGCCGCGCTGCCGGAGCGCCTCGCCGCAGCGGTGGAGACTCTCCAGCAGGACACAGTTGGCCGCCAGGCGTCCGCCCGGGGCAAGCCTGGCGCAGGCCGTCGCCAGCAGGGCGTCGCCGTCCGGTCCCGACAGGCCGCCGCCGATGAAGATCCGTTGCGGCTCGGGGAGATCGCGCAGGCAGTCCGGGGCCTTGCCCAGGCAGACCTCCACCGTGGCCGCGCCGAAACGGCGCCGGTTTTCCTGGATGCCGATGGCGCGGTCCGGGTCGCGCTCCACGGCGATGACGCGCCCTTCGTGGGCCAGTGCCGCCGCCTCCAGCGCAACGGCGCCCGAACCGGCGCCAAGGTCCCACACCACATGGCGCGGCCCGATGCCCAGCAGGGCGAGCGCGGCGGCGCGCACGGGCTTGCGCGTGAAGCAGCCTTCCACGGCCAGCTCCGCATCGTCGATGCCGAGATGCGGGCGCCTGACCGTTCCCGTGGGGTCCAGGATGAGCACGCAGGCCGGGCCGAAGCGCGCGCACGCCGTCCGCGCGAGATCAAGGGCATGGCGGCGTTCGTCCGGCGCGCCCATGCGCTCGAAAACATGGGCCGTGAACCAGTCCACGCCCCGGTCGAGGAGGTGCCGGGCGATGACGTCCGGCGTCATGCGCGCATCGGTGAGGATGCAGAGCGGCGCGCCCCGGGCCACGGCGGCGTTGAGCGGTCCCAGGTCTTCCCGGCCGTGGAGCGAAAGGCAGATGACCCGGTGCCAGGGCAGGGCCAGGCGCGCGCAGGCGGCCTGAAGGGAACTTGGCGCCGGCACGATGCGTACGGCGTCCGCGCCGAGCTGGCGCGCCATGGTGGACCCGATGCCGAAAAAGAGCGGGTCGCCCCCCGAAAGGACGAGCACCTGGGCGCCGGCGGCACGCAGATGGCCCAGGCGGTCCAGGAGCGGTTCCAGCGGCAGGGTCAGCGGGATGCGGCGTATCCGGCGCTCCTCCGGTTCCGCCACCTGATCCAGCAGGCGCGCCGGGCCGCAGATGACGTCCGCCTCATCCAGCAGGCGCCGCAGGGGCGGCGTCAGGGCGTCTTCCAGCAGGGGAACGGTGCAATCCATGCCGAGAACGGTGATCGGCTCGGGCCGGGAGGTGCTGGGCATGAAGACGAAAAGCGAGGAGCGCCGGTGCCCTCTGGGCGGCCATTCTCCCTCGGACTCGGCGGCGGATGCGCTCTGCGGCGCGGTGTCGTCCGCTTCCGCGCCGGCCGGGGGGTCCGGTCGCGCATCCTCGCGGGGGATGGTCCCGTCCCCGTCGCTCGGGGGCGCGGGGGAGGCATCGGAGGCCGGATGCAGCAAGGGGATGGGGTGTGTCATACGGTCAGAAGCTCCCTGCCGTCGGTATGGAAAAGGTGGAGCGTCACGGGGCGTCCGGCAAAACGGCGTGCCGTGGCCGCCGCCCGCGCGCCCACAGCGGCCAGGGCGGCGGGCGCCGCGGTGTCCGCAAGCAGCAGCTCCAGCGCGTGGGCGGCGGTGACGGCGCGGGAGATCTCCGGCGCGCATGCCGCCCCGGCCTCGCGGCACAGGGCCGCCAGGGCCGCCATGTCCAGCGGCGCTTCGCGGGCGTGCGTATATTCCAGCCCCTGGGCCAGTTTGGCAAGCTTGCCGAAAAAACAGCCCCAGACAAGCCTCTCCAGCGGAAGCGCCCCCGCGGCCGCCAGGGAGAAACGCGCGAAATCCGCCGCCTGGACGAAGGCCTGCGGCGGCAGTTCCGGGTAGCGGCGCATGAGCAGCCGCTCGGACCTCCGGCCCGTGGACAGGCAGATGGCGCGGCAACCGGTGGCGGCGGCCACGGAAAGCCCCTGCGCCACTGCGGCGCGCCAGGCGGCGTGGCTGTAGGGGCGCACCGTGCCCTGGGTGCCGAGGATGGAGATGCCGCCCGTGATGCCCAGGCGGGGGTTGAGGGTATGCCGCGCCAGTTCCTCGCCGCCGGGCACGCTGAGGATGACGTCGAGCGCGGGGCGTTCGGCGCCTTCGCCCGCCATGTCGTCCAGAGCGCGCCGCAGGGCGAAGCGGAGCTGCGCCCGGGGACCGGGATTGATGGCCGGCGCGCCCACGGCCACGGGCAGGCCGGGCAGCGTGGCGCGCCCGACGCCCGGACCCGCCTCCAGCCGGAGGTCATGGGGCGGCGCGGCCGGGGAACGCAAAAAGACCGTGGCCGTGATCAGGGCGCCGTTGGTGGCGTCCGGGTCGTCGCCGCCGTCCTTGCGGACGCGCGCATGGGCGCCGGGCAGCGCGCGCGGCGTGGCGTGGGGCAGGGCGGCAAGCTCGGGCGCCGGGCCATGCGCGCAGAAGGCCACGGGCAGGTCCATCCAGGCGCGCGGCAGTTCCGGTCCCGGCGTGCCGGCAGGTCCGGGAGCCTGCGGCGTGATGGGCGGCAGGGGGACGGATACCGTTGCCGGCGCGGCATGGCGCAGCAGCAGGGTCAGGGCCGCCAGGGCCGCCCCGGTGGCCGCGCTGCCGGTGGTGAAGCCTTCGCGCAGGGGGGGGGAGTCCCGGGCGCCGGGTCGCGTGGCGTCAGTTTCCGGCATCCGCGGTATCCGCAGCATCGGCAGCATCCGCCGTGTCCGTAGTATCTGCAGTATCCGGCCAGACGCGTCCCCGGGCCAGCAAGACGACCGGGCCGTCGATCTCCGCTTCCAGCGCGCCGTCCTCCCCGGGGGGAGCAAGGCGCACATGCAGGACGGAGCCTGAGGGCTGGAGGAGGTCGCACTCCCCGTGGCCGTTCTGGAGCGCCAGCTCGAGCGCCAGGGCCAGGGCGCCGGAGCCGCAGGCGTTTTCCGCCACAAGCGTGCCGGCATCCCGCACGCGCACGACCGGAAACATGGCGGCGCCGCGCGCGCGGGGCTTCCACCAGATGATGCCCGCGGCGGCTTCGTCCTCCAGCCCGGCGGCACGGATGGCCGACCGCGCGCGCTCCGGAAGGTCCGGGGGCGCGGCGCCGTCCCCGAGGGGCAGAAGCAGGTGCGTGATGCCCGGCAGGCGCACGATCCTGCCGCCGGCGTGCGTTTCCGGGCGGCAGCCGGGCGGCAGCCGGAGCCGGGCGCTCACCTCCCAGCGGGGGGCGCGTCCGCGCACGGTGAGCCGCACAGGGCCTGTCCAGCCGGAGACGCTGACGTCCGCGCAAAGCGGTGCCGCGCCGGCGCCTGGACCGCTCAGGGCGAGGAGCGCGCCGAAGGCGCGGCTCGCATTGACGCAGAACTCGCCCCCGGCCATATGCAGGGTGCGGGCGGCCATCGAGACGCAGCCCGCCTGCTCCGCCCCGAGGACGGCCGGGTGGAGGACGGCGCGCGCCCATGCCGCCTGCCGGCGGGGCGGGGCGGCCACGTCATGCAGGAAGAGCGTGGTGTTGCCGCCGGAACTCCATTTGGAAAAGGTCAGTGCTGGCATGGATCTTCCTTGTGCTGAACGGCGGAAAAGTATGCCCCATGGGTCGGGAGGTGTCCAGCAGGGGTGTCCGCCCCGCATCCTCATGTTGCGCCCATGGCGCGGCCCCTGTTGCGCCCCGGATGGCTGGGCGGGGAAGACGCCGCGCGGCGGCCGGAAAAGGCACGTTTTGCGGCGTGCGGACATTGTCCGTGGCCTTCTGGGGGGAAACGGGGAATATGACTTGCGAATTTTTCTAAAAGAGCGTAAGGAAAAATCTGTTGCCGCGTTCAGGCGGACGGGGCGACAAGCCGGTTCTTACTGGCGGGCAAACCGTTATAACTGTCGGCGCCAGAGAATCAATGCCGACACACAAACCGTTTTTGGGAGGCACCATGAAATCATTTCGTCTTCTCGCCCTCGCGGCGGTTCTTGTTCTGGGCTACGCCGTAGCGGCCGCCGCTGCCACGCCGACCTGCAACAAGAAGATCAACAGCTTCGACTTCGTCGTGGACTATTCCGGCTCCATGATGATGCAGAACAAGCAGCTCAAACAGGACAAGATCGTCGTCGCCAAGAACGTGCTGCAGCGCGTCAATGCGGCCATTCCTGCCCTTGACTATAACGGCGGCCTGCACACCGTCACGCCCGACGGCGTCATCGTCCCCCAGGGTCCGTGGGACCGCGCGGCCATGAGCGCCGGCATCAACAAGCTGAAGAGCGGCTTCCAGATCTTCGGCCGCATGACGAGCATGGGCAACGGCCTCCAGAAGTATGAGCCGTTCATCTCCAGCATGAAGGCCCCCTCCGCCATCATCCTCGTGACCGACGGCGACAACAACCGCGGCTCCAGCGTCGTGGAAGTGGCCCGCCAGCTCTATGCCAGCCAGCGCGACCTCACCATCCACATCATCTCCCTTGCCGACACCCCGAAGGGTGAAGCCACCATCAAGGAACTGGCCGCCCTCAACCCCGGCACCATCGTGGTGCGCGGTGAAGAACTCGCCACCAGCGACGCCGCCGTCGAGCGCTTCGTCCTTGCCGTCTTCTGCCAGGACGAGGACGTGATCGTCCTGCGCGGCGTGCATTTCGCCTTCAATTCCTATGCGCTTGACAGCAAGGCTCAGGGCATCCTCAACGAGGCCGCCCAGCTCATCAAGGCCAACCCCAACAAGCGCGTCGTCCTCAAGGGCTGGACCGACTACATCGGCTCCGACGCCTACAACAAGGTGCTTTCGCAGAACCGCGCCAACTCCGTGAAGAACTATCTCGAAAAGCAGGGCATCCCGGCCAGCCGCATGACGGCCATCGGTTGCGGCAAGTCCTTCAAGTATGACAACCATACCGAAGAAGGCCGCTACATGAACCGCCGCGTCGAGATCGCCTTCGACTAGGCGCGTCCCAGCGACCAACACTGATCCCGGCCGGGCGGCGCATGCCGCCCGGCTTTGATTATGGCCCCAAACTTCCTGACGCGAGGTATGTCGATGCGAAAATCTCTGGTGTTCGTTGTGGCCCTGTCCCTGATGGCCGGCGGCTGCGCCTGGTTCAGCAGCTCGGAAGAGAGCGAGACGGTCACTCCCGCCGCTCAGGAGTCCGTGGCTCCGGCTTCCGAGCCTGCGCCCGAGGTCGCCAAACCGGCGGCCAAGGCTCCGGCCAAGGCCGCCAAGAGCACTGCCGCAAAGACTTCCGGCAGGAAGGGCGCCAAGTCCGAAGCGCAGATCAAGGCGGAGCTGGACAAGATGGGGCACAAGCTTGCCGCCCAGTCGGCGCGGACCCTGCTGCCCAACAAGGCCAACAAGGAAGTCCGCAAGGTCGGCGACCAGTATGTGGCGACCTATCTTGAGGTCGATACCGGCAACGTGAGCACGGAAATGAAGCCGGGCGCCAACGGCCAGTATGTGGGCTTCATCCGCTATCAGGAGCGCATCTTCGAATGCCGTGGCGCCACGCGCCAGGCTGCGCTTTCCGCGCCCTGCACCCAGGTGCGCGCCCGCCGTCTCAACGAGCTTATCCGCTATGACGGCAAGGCCTGGCAGGATTGATCCCTTCCAGGTCCGATACACGCGATCTTCCCACACCCGCGCGCGTCGCTCAGCGGCGCCGCCGTCATGCTGCGGGATCGGTCATCATGCAGGCCGGGGCTTTGCCCCGGCCGTTTTTCTTACCGCCGCTCCCCGTTTTTCCGCAGCAGAAAAGCCCCGGCGGGCGACATGCATGTTTTTGGTCTGATGAGTTCTGTGCTTCTGGAAGGCGGCCCGGAATACCACGCCCAATATGCGGTACGCGTCGCAAAGCGCAGGGGGCGTGTCCCGTCGCCCCCGCCGCCGATGGGCAAGGGGCTTCCCGTGAGGGGGGATTGACCGCGCTGTCGTGCGCCCGGCCTATGGCGTTCCGCCGGCGGCCTTTCCCCGCAGGCGCTCCAGAAGTTCGGGATGCGCCTGCGCCAGAGCCTTGCCGGCATAGATGGCGAGACGCCCCGTATCCGTCACCAGCGTCAGGTCGGGATGGGCGTCGGCGCGGTGGAGGATCTCGGCATAGTCGGCTCCCAGCGCCGCCTGCCCCGCCAGTGGCGAGAGCACGAGGAGGGCCTGGGGGAGCGGACCCTCCAGTTGATCGCGCATCGCCATGTAGCGATGTTCGAACAATGCCAGATGCGGCCCGAGACCGGACTGGACGTAGAGCGTCACCCCCTCGGGCAGGGGAGTGATGCGCGCAAGGTCGGCCCGGAGCAGCTCCCGTTCCTGGCGGTCAGGCGCGGTCAGCAGTCGTGCCGTGGTGACGAGCGGATTGTACCATCCGGTCTGCGAGGCGAGCAGGATGGCGCAGTAGGCGCCGGTGCCCGCGAGGAAAAGCGGTTTCCAGCGCCGTGGCGGCAGGAGGCGTTGGAGCCGGCGCATGCCGTAGGCCATGGAAAGAAGCAGGAAGACGGACGGCAGATCGTAGTACTGGCTGTTGAGATGGAGCATCGCATACGCGGGCGACGAGATGAGGCAGAGGGAGAGGGAGGGCAGGGCGCATGCGGCGGTGAGCAGCGCCCTGCGGCCGCAGAAGGGCAGGAAGCACGTCCAGACGCACAGCCAGCCGAGCACAGAGAGTTTTTCGTCCCATCCGGCCAGCGGCGCGATGTGACGGGCGAATGCGTAGGTCTCGGGCAGGCCCGCATACCGGCGCATGAGGGGCAGCCACCATTGCGTGGCGCCGAAAAACCAGGCGCAGGAAAGCAGGCAGAGGCAGATGCCCGCCCGGCGCTGCCCGAGCAGCAGCCATGCGTACATGCCAAGCCCGAATACCGCCACGGAAGCCCGTTCCTGCCCGAGGCAGACAAGAAGCGCGCAGGCCATGGCAAGGCCGGGGCGGTTTTTGTGCAGGCACAGGCAGCCGAGGGCCAGAAAAGGGGTCACAAGGGTCGTGAAGTGGGTCTGGCGCGCCCAGGCGGCAAGAAAGGGGCGGAAGGCGAAAAAGATCAGCAGCAGCGCAAGGGCCGTCCAGATCCAGGCATTTTCAGGCAGTGGCCGGGAAGCCGGCAGCTCTCTCTCTCTCTCTCTCTCTCTCTCTCTCTCTCTCTCTCTCTCTCTCTCTCT
>NZ_CAJUBO010000031.1 GCF_910584445.1 uncultured Desulfovibrio sp. | reverse complement strand
GCAGGCGCCGGCGCGGCGGGCGCGGCAGGGGAGGCCGCCTGCGCGGCGGGCGCCACGGATGCGGCCGCGGGCGCGGACTCCGCCGTCGCGGCCGGGGCCTCGTCCTTTTCCTCTTTCGTGGCGCAGACCTTGCCCTCGTCCAGGGCCTTTTGCACCATGTCGTTGATGATGTCGGTCTCCTGGCCGAGAAGGTCGACCATGAGGGTGAAATCTATGCCGGTGGTGCGCCCCTGATCCACGATGCCGGCCGTGCGCTCCGCGTAGATCTTGATCTCGTCCAGACCTACAAAACCGCAGGCATTCTTGATGGCGATGAGGCAACGATAGAGGGCGTCGATGGAATCCTTGTGCGCGCCGTCTTTCCGCAGCGTTGCCAGCGCGGCGCTGATGATTTCCTGTTGCTGCTTGACCGTGACGCGAAAGACATCGACATCGTCATTTTCAAGGCCCACGGGAATGATGCTGGGCTGCACCACTTCCACGGCGCCTGTTTCAGCGGGCGCGGCTCCTGTTTCGGCGGCAGCCGGTGCGGTTTCCTGCGGCGCGGGGACCTGTGCGGCCCGCAACGCCGGGGGCAGGGCAATGCCTTCACCGGCAAGGGCGAGCTGGAGCTGTTTGACGATGGGGCTAGTATCAAAGGGGGTGGCCTGACAGGCGGGGACATCGATGGTCTGGACAAGTCCTTCCATCACATCCACCGTCAGCAGGAGAAGGTCGATAAGTTCGTGGCTCGGCGTGATCTTGCCCTGGCGCACGTTGTTGAGCAGCGTTTCCGCCTCGTGCGTCAGGCCATTAAGCTCGTTATAGCCGATGATGCCGCTGTTTCCCTTCATGTTGTGGAAATAGCGGAAGAGGTCATTGACCAGATCGTCGCGGCCGGTGGGGTTCTCTTCAAGGTCAAGCAGGCCGTCGTTCAGATTGGCGATGATTTCATAGGATTCGTCGATGAAATCCTTGAGATGCCCCTCGCCGAAGGCCGTCAGGGCATAGGGGGCACCGCTGGGCAGGCTTGCCACCCATTCCTTGGCGCTCATGCCCTGCTGCTTTTCTGCCTCCGCGGCAACCGGCTGCGGCGCGGGGGCGGCGTCAGGCTGCGGGGCTTCCGCAGCCGTGTTCTCCTGAGCTTCCTCAGGGGCCGCGGCCTCGGCGGATGTTTCCTCCGCGGGGGCCTCGGCCTCGTCAGGCGCCTCTTCCGCAGGGGGCGTGGCGGCATCGACGGCAGCGTCCTGGGGAGCATCGGCAGCCGTCGCCGCGGGGCGGGCGCTGTCGCCGGCCATGATGGCGTCGATCTGCGCCATGATGGATTCTGTCTCGACATCGCCCTCGGCATTGGTGCTTTCGAGGTTTTCGATCATCTGGCGCAGGGCGTCCGTGGAAGCAAGGATGACGTCCATGATCTCGGACGTGACCTGCATGCTCCCCTTGCGAAGCTCGTCAAGGATGTTTTCCGACTTGTGCGCAAGATGATTGATGCGGTTCAGGCCAAGAAACCCGGATGCTCCCTTGAGGGAATGCATGGGCCGGAAAATATCGTTCAGCAGGGCAAGATTGTCGGGAGCCTTCTCAAGTTCGAGGAGGTTGGGTTCGATGGTCTCAAGATGTTCCTTGGCTTCCGCGATGAAGTCGGCAACGAGTTCCGGATCAAAGAATTCTTGGCTCATACCCATTCCTTCATTTGGCTAAAAGCAGCGCCGCTCCCGGCGGGAATGTACTGCTGGTCTTATCGGCTAGCCAAGAAGCATCTTTATATTCCGTACCATTTTTTCCGGCTGGGCGGGTTTGACCATGTAGAGATTGGCGCCAAGGCTCATGCCTGTCTGGATATCCTGCTCCTGGCCTTCGGTGGAAAGGACGATGATGGGGATGTCCTTGTAGGCGTCCTGCGTCCGCAGGGTCTTGATGAAGGTGAAGCCGTCCATGCGGGGCATGTTGACGTCAGAGACGATCAGATCGACCGGCTCAAGGCTGTAAAGCTTTTCAATAGCGTCCAGCCCGTCCTCGGCGGTCGTTACCTTGAAGCCTTCGGTCTTGAGGACAAAGGCCACGAGATTGCGAATGGTCTTTGAATCATCGACGACCATGATGTGTTTCATTTTGACACCTGTTCCCGAACGTCCTGTCGAGCTGCGCGAAAGCCCGGCGTGAGTTGCGCTGAAGGAATGCGCGTCCGCGCGGCGGCACTCCTGCCACAGTTTCCAGTAGTTTTGTCCGCATCATCGCATCATGCTGTGAGCAGACGTTGCGTGATCATATCCGGGGAAACCATCCCGTGAACATGGTCATCCAGATCGACAACGCCACAAAGAAAATCCGCGCTTTCCCCCAGTTTGGATTCCGCATTCCACAGAATCTTTTCCTGTTCCACCATGTGCATGGTATGTACTTTGTCCACGATCAGCCCCAGTTGCAGCATTTCCGTTCCGCAGACGATGATGGAGCTGCGTTCGGAATACTCCCCCTTGCGGGCGGTGAGAAGCTCGGCAAGAAGGACCAGCGGCGTCACCCGGCCGCGCAGATTGACCACGCCGGCCACAAATGATGGCGCCAGGGGAACCTTGACAAGCTCTATATGACGCAAAACCTCCTGGATGCCGGCCACGGGCAGCAAAAAGAGTTGCTCCTGGACGAAAAACGACACCATCTGGATGCGGGTTTCACGCTGCAACCGTTCCCGTAGCGACACCGCGGCCGGAGCGGGCGACCGCACGGGTGGGGGCGCATCTGCTGCGGCGACGGCAGGGAGCCGCTCCAGCATTTCCATGCCGACGTACTTTTCAACAAACGCGCGTTCCGCGTCATTCAAGCCGCCACCCGCGCCTTGTCCGGCGCATGTGAGGTCAAGACCGGAAAAATACTCCTCGGGTGTCTTCACCATAAACCCTGCACTTCCTGCGCCAGGCTTGCATAGCCGAGCGCGCCCCGGGAGCGGGCATCAATATCGTAAATGGAACAGCCGCGGGCACTTGCCTCCCGAAAATGCGTGTCCACGCTGATGACCGTCCGAAAAACGGCCTCTCCCATCTTGTGCCGCATCAGCTCCAGGACCCGCGTGCATGCCTTGGCCCTCCTGTCATACATGGTCGGCACGGCGCGGTACCGGATGGGGGTGGGGAGCACCTTGTTCAGGATATGCAGCGTGTCAAAGAGCAGCTTTAACCCATGCAGCGCGAAAAAATCCGTCTGGATGGGAATAATCAGCAAGTCCGCAGCCACCAGGGCGTTTACCAGAAGGACGCCCGCATGGGGCGGGCAGTCCAGGATGATGAAGTCATACCTGTCTTTCAGCGCCATGAGGCTGCGCGTGAGTACCGCTCCCTTGGCACGGCGTTCGCGGAAATCCACTTCGAGTTCCGAAAGCCGGATATGCCCGGGGGCGATATCCATGCCCTGAAGCGCGCCCGTATGGATGACCCTGGACCAGAGCGACGGCCATGCCTCTTCTTCGGAGAGGAAGATGTCATACAGGCTCGCCGTGACATCTTCGGGAAATATCCTCGCATGGAGCGTCGCGCAGGCATGGGGGTCAAGGTCCAGCAGAAGGACCTTCCTGCCCATTCGCGCCAGGGCGCTGCCGAGCGTCACTGAAGTGGTGGTCTTGCCCACGCCTCCTTTCTGGTTGGCGATCGTCAGAACTTTCGCATTCACACACGTTCCGCAGGCCGGGCGCATGCCCCGCGCAGGGCGGGCATGTTCCGCTAGCTTATTTTCCGGTACAGGATGGTGCCCTTGTGGTGCTCAAGCTGGAAAGCGCGGCTGATATTGTGCAGCGATTCCGAATGGCCGATGAGAAGCACGCCCTTGGGCAGCAGATTGTCATAGAAGGCGTTGATGACCTTGCGCTTCATGTCGTCATCAAAGTAGATGATGACGTTGCGGCAAAAGACGATCTGTGACTTCTCCACCCGCTTGAGCTGTTCCTTGTCACTGAGATTGATCTGGCCGAAGGAGACCAGGCGCTTGAGGGCGGCATCCAGCTTGTAAACGCTGCCGTCCTTGTGGAAGTACCTGTCCACCATTTCCTTGGGCGTGGTGCGTAACGCATATTCGTTGTAAATGCCCCGGCGCGCCGCGGCCAGAACGGCCTCGGAAAGGTCGTTGGCCGTGATCTTGATGTCCCAGTTGCTGATGTCGTTCTTGAGTGTTTCGTGCAGGATGATGGCGAGGGTATAAGGTTCCTCGCCGGTGGAGCAGCCTGCCGACCAGATGCGCAGCTTTTTTTGCCCGGTCCTGCGGCACTGGTCCAGCGCCTCGCCGAGCACCACGCGCTGAAAGACTTCCAGTTGCGGCGGGTTGCGGAAAAAGCTCGTCTCGTTGGTGGTGACGACTTCGAAAAGCTTGTTCAGCTCCTGTTTGCGGCTGGCGTCAAAGCGGAGGAAATTGTAATACTCGTTATAGCTTTTGAGGTTCAGTTCCTTGATGCGGTTGGAGAGACGATTTTCCACCAGATACTTGCGGTTTTCGGCAATGAAGATGCCGCATTGCTGGTAGATGAAATCCCGGAGCAGCAGGAACTCCTCATCGCTGATCTGAAGATCCTTGCGGAAGGGCGAGGCGGCCCTGGGCGCCTGGGTCTCTTCCTTGCTGCGGAAGGCGCTGGTGGGGGACGGCGTTGGTTCCCCGCCGGCGGCCGAACGCATGGAGACCGGCCTTGCGCCGAAGGCCGTGGAACGGAGCGGGGCCGGTTGCGCGCCGGCCGCGGGGGCCGCCTGGCGCGTCAGGGACGAAAAGCGCGATGGCGCGCCCTCGGCGGGCGACGCCTGGGCGCCCGTACGCAGCGAAGAGAACGGCCGTGCCGCTGCCCCCGCCTGCCCCGGCGTTCCAAAGGGGGAGGTGGCGCGATCCGTGGCGAAGGGGCGTTGCGCGCTCTCCTTGTCCGTGGCGCCGGTGGAAAAGGAGGAAGGCTGCCGCGGCTTGTACAGGGAAGTCGGACGATCCGCCTCGGCGTCACGGCGTTGCGAGGCCGGGGCGGCGGCGGTCGCGGAACGCTGCGCCGTGTCGCCGGCCTTGAAGAACGAAGGTTTGTCTTGCGAAGGAGGGGTCGCCATAACTACTCCTGTTCGGCCTGGATGGCGGCCACGGCATCTGCCGCCGCATGCTGGATTTCCGGGTCTTCATGATCCGTCATGCCCAGAAGGACGCTGAAGGCGACATTGCCGCCTATGCGGCCCAGGGCTTCAATGATGCGGAACACCACCATGGGTTCGGCGTGTTCGAGCATCTCGGCAAGGGTGGGCACTGCCTCGGTATTTTTGTTCACGCCCAGGGCCTCGATGGCGCGGATGCGGACCCAGTCGTTCTCATCGCGCAGCGCCGTGACAAGGTGCGGCATCACAGCCGGCGTGCCGATCTGGCCCAGCAGGTCCACAAGGGCCAGACGCACATCCTTGTCCTCATCGAAAAGACGCGGCAACAGACGCGGCAGGTAGCGTTCGGCCGCGGTGCCCATATTCAGGAACGCTTCCACCGCCACCCGGCGGATGGCAGGGTCGGCGTCCTCCAGGGCGTCGGTGATCTCCGCGATATTTTCGGTGACGCTGTAACGCCCGAGGGCATAGACGGCCATCATCCGCTGCATGACGTCGTCGCTGCGGGCGCGCTCCTTGAAGCGTTCGTTGAGCGCGGGGCTGTGCAGGTTGATGCAGGCTTCAAGCGCCATTTCCTTCACGTCCACATAGCGGTGGTCAAGCTGGTTGAAGACCACATCCTCCACATCGGGGCAGGTATGCTGATTGCCGAAGAAGGCAAGGGCGCTCTTGAGCACTTCGGCATCGGAACATTCGTCGATGATCGAGAGGAAAAAGGGCACATCGTCGCAGCTGCCCAGGTGGGCGACTTCGGCCACGGCGGCACGCTGAAGCTCGCGGCTCACGCGCCAGAAGAGATTTTTGAACTCTTCGAGCGGCCGTTTGTCGTCCATGAGCTGACAGGCTTCCATGGCGATCATGATCCTGGTTTCGTCATCGCTGCGCAGGGCGTCACGCACCACTTCATTGTAGCCGATGGCCGCCAGGGCGCGGATGGCGGCTTCGTAGAGTTCCGCCTGCCGCTCGGGATCGATGGTATGGGCGAGGGTGAGGATGTCGTTGCTGGCCTCGCTGGTGCCGATGGAACTCAGGCCCTGGAGCGCGGCGATCTGGATCTCTTCGTCATTGTCCGTGAGCGCGTCCAGCAGATACACGCGAAGCCGTTCCTGGGATTTGGGCGCCAGCAGCGAAAGCGAACGGCCGCTGAGGATCTGAACGATGGCCTTGACGATCTTGTGCCGCAGGATGACGTTGACGTTCTCCAGCGCGTTGAAGAGCATGGGCACCGTCTTGATGTCGCCAAGCTCGCCAAGGGCATCGACGATGGCCGCGCTCACCAGGACCGAGGAGAGAGGCAGAAGCTTGATCAGCGCGCTGATGGCGGCGGGGTCATTGATTTTTGCCAGGGCTTCCACCACGGCGAACTGGACCCATTCCTCATCATGCATGGCCTGGCAGAGGCTGCCCACGGATTCGGGAAAGGCCAGATTGCCCAGGCTCACCGCGGCCTGATAGCGGACGTTGACTTCCGGGTCCTTGAGAAGCGCCTCGCCCAGCAGCAGGGCTGACTTGTGGCTGCGGCAGTACCCGAGGATGTCGGTGATGAAGATGCGCTGGTCGGCATCGTCACCGCGCAGATAGGGCTGCATGGCATCAATGGCATCCACGCCGATCTCGCGCAGGATGTCCATGGCGACGTTCCGCACCGGGGCCTCGTCGCTGGCAAGCAGGGGCAGGAGCGCCTCAATGGCCCTGGGGCCGCGGATCTTGCGCAGGCCATATTCCGCGGCCTCCTGCACCCCGATGTTGCCGCTCTTGATCCGCTCGCAGAGGAAGGGGATGGCCTCGGCCAGAGCGAGATCTCCAGCGCTGAAAGCCGCGCTGCGGGCTGCGTCGTTATCGCCGGATCTCAAGGCATCCAGAATGTCCGGCGCGCTGGCTTGAGGAGTTTCCATGCTCATGGTGTCTTCTCGTTTGGGAGGGTCAGCCTTTGACCGTTGTGATGATGGCGCTGGCGATCTCGTCAGCGTCAAGGACCAGGTTGGCGAGGTTGGCGTCCACAACCGCCTTGGGCATGCCATAGACCACGCAGGAGGCTTCATTCTGTGCAATGAGGCAGCCGCCCTTTTCGCGAAGGACGCGCGCGCCGTCCACCCCGTCCGAACCCATGCCCGTGAGCATGACGCCGAGAACGCGGCGGCCCATGATCATGCCCGCCGTTTCCATCAGGACATTGACCGTGGGCTTGTAGAGCGCGTTCCTGGGTTCTTCGGTCACGGACACTTCCGGCAGCGGACCGCGCAGGCGCACGCCGATATGCATGCCGCCGGGGCACACATAGGCATGTCCGTTCTTGAGCTTGTCCCCGTCCACGGCCTCCGTCACAGAAATCTGGCTCACGCTGTCGAGCCGTTTGGCGAAAGGCCCGGTAAAGGTCGCGGGCATGTGCTGGGCAATGAGGACGCACGCGGGCAGGGAAGCCGGCAGGGCGGAAAGGATCTTCTGCACCACCGGCGGCCCGCCGGTGGAGACCCCGATGACCACCAGATCGCGCGGACCCTTGCAGGCCGAGGCCACGCTGCAGACGGAAGACGCCTGACGTGGCGCCGGCGCGGGCTGCGGGGCGGCATGATGGTGGTATTTGAGCCGGATGATGCTCTTGCGGCGGGCAATGGCCTTGACCTTGCGGCGCAGCTCCTCGCCGAAGGCATCCCTGTCATTGCTCTGCGTCTTGGGGATAAAATCCTGCGCGCCGTATTCGAGCGCCTTGAGCGTGCTCACGGCCCCGCTTTCCGTCAGGGAGCTGACCATGAGCACCGGCAGGGGGTTGGTCTTCATGATCTGCTTGAGCGTTTCAAGGCCGTCCAGGCGCGGCATCTCCACGTCAAGGGTTATTACGTCGATATCAAGGCGGGAGACTTTGTCCAGCGCGTCCTGACCGTCACGCGCCGTATCCACGACCTTGATCTCCGGGTCCTGCTCCAGCATGGAGACCAGGGCATGGCGCATGAAGGTCGAATCATCGACCACAAGAACACGGATCATAAAAACATCCACTCCGCATGAAGTTTTCATCTGTTCCGCGATATTTTTAAGGATGATACGCCAGAGGTCCGCGTTTGACAAACAAAAAAAACTTGCCAATTTTTTGCCGATGGCCTAGATTCATTTTTGGCGGGATGTGGCTCAGCTTGGCTAGAGCGCAGCGTTCGGGACGCTGAGGCCGCGCGTTCAAATCGCGCCATCCCGACCACAATTTTCAGGGGTCGCGGTATCTGCCGTGACCCCTTTTCTCATTTTTGGGGGGACCATGTCCATAGAGGATGTCAAGGCCTTTTTCGCCCGGCACGGCATGGCGGAACGGGTGCGGGAATTTGAGGTATCCAGCGCCACGGTGGAACTGGCGGCCCGGGCATTGGGCTGCATGCCCTGCCGGATCGCCAAGACGCTCTCCTTCATGGTGGAGGGCCACGCCATGCTCATCGTCACGGCGGGAGATGCCCGCATCGACAACCCGCGCTACAAGGCGCGTTTCGGCACAAAGGCGAAGATGCTCACGCCCGCCGAGGCGGAAGCGCTCGTGGGCCATGCCGTGGGCGGGGTATGCCCGTTTGCCGTCAGGGATGGCGTTGCCGTCTATCTGGATGTTTCGCTGCAACGGTTCGCTACCGTCTTTCCCGCGTGCGGCAGCAGCAACAGCGCCATTGAGCTGGATATGGCGGAACTGGAAACGTATTCCGGCGCCGCCGCCTGGGTCGACGTGTGCAAGGGATGGCGTCCGGAGCCATAGGGGGCGCGCGTGCCTCAGACCGTGAGATCGACATCCCCGGCAACGATCTGCTGAGGCTGGCCTGGCGCCGGCCTCTCCACCGCATCCGTTGCAGCCCCCGCGTCATGTTTTTTCGCAGGGTCCGGCGCGCCCGCGGCCTCTTCCCGCCCTGCGGCCCCGGCATCCGGGGTTTCCTCCTCCGGACGCGTCCGTTCTTCGCGTTCTTTTTTGAGCCTGTCCAGCGCTTCCCGGTTCTTCTCGGAAACGTTCTGCTGCATGTCCAGGCCCATGCGCCGCGCGGCCTTTTTGCCCTCAAGGATTCTTCTGCTCTGGGTGTCCTCTGCGGCGCATGCCGCCATGCCCGCAAGCAGGATGCTGTTCTGGCGGTTGTTCATCTGGCCGCGCGCATCCGCGGCGGCTTCCCTGGCCTTGCTGTATTTGGATTCGTCCGCGGCATGCGAAACAAAATTCCGGGCCATGAGGTTGCTGGATTCGATGGGCATTGCGCGCTCCCTGTTGAAGAAATGCCGCATGGAAGCTTTTTCCGGACAGCTACTCGTGCCCCTGCTCCTCCTGCAAGCGCCGTTCCACATGCGGGGCAGCATCTTGCGCCCTTTTCCGCAGCAGTCGGGCCTTGCAGATCAGCTCCGGGCGGTATTCAAAGTGCATGAGGTCGTATTCATGCCATTTGCCGCCCCAGATGAACCCCTCGGCTTCAAAGGCCGCGACGATTTCCGGCGGATAGGTTTGCTGGAGGGGATGCGGTCGCGCGCGGCTCCAGCGCCAGTAGGGCGCGCGTCTGGCATTGATGTCGATGGCGATGCCGAAGGCATGGGGGCTGAGCCTGTCCTCGCCGGCGATGCGCCGCCAGGCGAAGCCGCCCTCGGGGTCGAGGTAGGGCCGCAACGCGGGCTGGAGCGCCAGAACGGGGTCCAGGCGCCCGGCCACCTGGGCAAGCGCCCCGGCCGCCGGCGCGCTGAGCCTGACAGGGCGCCCCTGCCACAGGACGGTTTGCAGGCCGGCGCCCACGGCCTTCCGGTCGCCGCCATAGAGCGCCGCGAGCAGCTCCGGGGAACGCAGACGTCCGGGGGCAAACCCGGGCGGGGTCGGGGGACGCTCCGGTTCCAGAGGGTAGGGAACGGCCATGCTGGAAGCCACATCCCCCTCACCGTGATGGACGGGGGAGCCGTCCGGGACCATCGGCCGCGCCGCGTCCCGGTAGAGGACACGGCGACCATCGGCGAACACCAGCCATTGCCGTTGCCGGCTGTCTGTTTCAAGGGCGCGGATGGCGGGATACGCTTGCCGGAGGCAGTGGAGGTCGAGCGCATCTTCCGGGGGCATGCCCTCCGGACGGGGAGGATCCCCGGCCCTGTGCGGCGGCGCGCCCGTGACTGGCGGGGGGAACGGCAGAAGCGTCAGGATGAGCAGGATGACAGGCAGGATACGCATGGCTGAACATGCTCCGGCGGACAACGGCTTGTCAAGGCGGGGGCTTTTGCATACACAACGGTGCATGGCTCCCTGGACATTCCATATCATGACATTTGGTTGCAAGGTCAACCAGTACGAAAGCCAGGCGATCCGCGAGAGCTGGCAGGCGCGTGGCGGCAGCCCCGTCCCGGTGCCCGACGCGGCGGATGTCGTCCTGATCAACAGTTGCGCCGTCACTGCGCGGGCGGAACGGGATGCGCGCAATGCCGTCTTCCGCGTCCGCCGGGCCGCGCCGGAGGCGCGCATTCTTCTTGCGGGCTGTGCGGCGCGGCTTTTCCAGACATTCCGGCCGCGTCCCGGCGCCGCGTGGGCAGAGCCTGATCTCTGCCTGGGCAATGAGGCAAAGGCGAGCCTTCTGGACGGCCCATGGCCGGATGCCTGCGGGGAACAGGCCCTTCAGGGCTATCCGCCGTTCCGCATCAGGGCCTTCAGTCGCGCGAGGGCCGTCCTCAAGGTCCAGGATGGCTGTGTCCACCGTTGTACCTATTGCATCGTGCCCCAGACGCGGGGAGCGCCGCGCAGCCGCTCCCCGCAGGAAGCCCTGGCCGAAGCGCGGACCCTTCTGGCCGCGGGCCATGTGGAGCTTGTGCTGTCGGGCATCAACCTGGGGCAATACGGTCGTGACAGGCCGGAATATGGCGACTTCTGGCGGCTTTTGCGCTTTCTTGACGCAGAGCTTGCGCCGGAATTTGCGGGCCGGGCGCGCCTGCGCGTCAGCTCGCTGGAGCCGTCACAGCTGGATATGCGTGGCCGTGAGGTGCTGGCCGGCTGCCGTATGGTCTGCCCGCATCTGCACATATCCCTCCAGCATGCCAGCCAGGCGGTGCTGCGGCGCATGGGCAGGGGCCACTATTCGGCCGCCATGCTGGAAACGGCCCTGGCGGAGATGGCGTCGTTCTGGCCGCGCATGGGTCTGGGCGCGGATATCCTTGTGGGCTTCCCGGGCGAGACCGAAGAGGATTTTCAGGTCTTGCTGGAAACGGTGGAGCGCCTGCCCCTGAGTTACGCCCACGTTTTCCCCTATTCGCGGCGTCCCGGTACGGCGGCGGCACGGTTTGAAGGGCACCTCCCGGCAAGGCTCAGGCTGGAACGGGCCGCAACGGCGCGCGCGGCGGTGGAGCGGAGGCGGCGCCACTTTTGGGAAGCGCAACGGCAACTGCCACGAATGTTCATTGCGCCGGACGATGGAGCGCCGACAGGAGGGCACGGGCTTCAAAAGGGCGTCAATGAATACTATGTGCCGTGCCGTTTCGCTTCTCCGCTGCCGGCAGGCGCCGCCAGCGGGCATCGGACCCTTGTGGAGGCGCGCCCTGTCGGGCTTGATGCGCGCGGCCTGCTGGTCGAGCCTGTTTCCGGAAGAGAAAGGGCGCTGCGGGGAGGCGACCGGAGCTAGGCCGACAGCAATCCCACCATCATCTGTGGCAGGCTGTTGGCCTGGCTGAGCATGGCAACGCCCGCCTGAGTCAGAATCTGGTTGCGGACAAAGAGCATCATCTCGATGCCCA
>NZ_CAJUBO010000030.1 GCF_910584445.1 uncultured Desulfovibrio sp. | reverse complement strand
GCCGCAAAACCCTTACGGGTTTTGTAGTGTCTACTTTTGCAAGTAGACACTAGCCTGCGCGTGCTGGTTGAAGCGCGCCGCGTTCCAACCATACGGCCATTTTCCGCAAAGGGCGATGCCAGGGAAGGCGTCGCCCTTTGCGCTGCGGAAACGCCGCGGCCCTGCCGTTTGGGGGCTGTGCCCTCGCCGGGCGGCAGAAGCCTTGCCGGTTTTCCGCCATGAATGGAGCATTGCTGAAAAAGGAAAAAAATGAAGAAATCATACAAAAAATGGAGATAATCAAAAATCGTATTGTGGAAAAATTTTTTTTAAATCTGTGCATATCGTGCTTGCCAAGGGGAAAACCGTTGCCCCGCAAGCGTTTCTCCGGCATGCCACTTCTCCAAGTTTTATGAAAAAAATCTTTTATTCCAAAATGTTATGACTTTCATTCTTTGGGGAAAGCAAAAGGCGCTCCAGCCGGGGACAGAGGCGTGCTCTCCGTTGCCTGTCCCGGTGCCTCGGGCTATATGCCTACCCATGCAAGGCAAATGGGCGGATATTTCTGCAAATCTCAAGAAAATGCTGGATCCCGGCATTTTCAAGGTCTGGATCGCACCGTTGCGCGCCTCGGTCGAAGGCGCGGAACTGCGACTGACCGTGCCCAGCGCCTATATGGCGGAATGGCTCGAGCGGCATTTGCTGGCGAAGCTTCGGGAGGCGGCGGCACCTGTGCTTGCCGTGCCGCCGGAGGCCGTCAGGGTGCGGCTGGATGTGGCGGACGGCGTCCATGGGCGTGGCGCCGCATCGGGATGTGCCAGCGCTGGCGCGCTTGTGGCTGGCGTTGTGCCCGATCTGGGGCGCCGTGCGCGCGCGGAAGCCGTCACGCAAATCCCTCTGCCGCAGGTGCCGCGGCCGCTGACGGAGCCAGCCCGTTTTCCGATAGTCGGCTGGCGCCACAGCTTTGAGGATTTCATTATCGGGCCGAGCAACAGCATGGCCGTGGCCGCCGCGCGGGATATCTGCCGGCAGGGCGGCCAGGTCCGCACGCTTTTTGTCGCCGGCGCTTCCGGACTGGGCAAGACGCATCTCACCCAGTCCGCAGGGCAGGCCATCAGCGGCGAAGGCGCCAATCTGCGGATAGCGTACCTGACCGCGGAGGAATTTGCCTCCCGTTTTGTCCAGTCGCTGAAAAGCCAGGACCTGGAGGGCTTCAAGAGCCGCTTGCGGGATCTGGACGTCCTGCTGCTGGAGGATGTGCATTTTTTCCAGCGCAAGAAGGCCATGCAGGAACTGGCGCTTGCGGTGATCAAGGGCCTTCAGGACCGCGGCGGCCGCGTCATCCTGACCTCTTCCTTTGCCCCGCGCGAACTCCGGGACATGGACCCTCAGCTCGTGTCCCATTTCTGTTCCGGCATTCTCACGAGCATCGGGCGCCCGGACAGGGAAATGCGCGGCCGCATCCTCACGCACAAGGCCAGAAGTTTTCAGGTCATGCTGCCGGACGCGGTCCGGGATCTGCTCGCCTCGCGGCTGCATGGCGATGTCCGCCAGCTGGAATCCTGCCTGAACAGTCTGATTTTCAAGGCGCGTCTGCTCAATTGCGGCCTGAATGTGGATCTGGCGATGGAAGTGGTGGGGCAGTACGCGGGCATCGAGCAGGGCCTGGATATGGAGTCCATCATCCGCCTTGTCTGCGAAAGCTACGGACTCAGCGAGACGCAGCTGCGTTCCCGTTCCCGCCGTCAGGAGTGCGTCCAGGGGCGCAACACGGTATTTTATCTTGCGCGCAAGCACACCGAACTTTCCCTGGAGGACATCGGGAGCGCCTTCAATCGCCGTCATTCCACTGTATTGCGGAGCATTACCGCCGTGGAGCGCGAGCTTGCCAGGGAAACGCGACTGGGCCGGCAGATCGCCCGCGCCGTCAGCCTCATCGAGCGGAGCGCCGGTTGCGGCGTCCCCCCGCAGGCATAGCGGCGCAGGGCCTGCCCCCTCCATAACATCCCGAGATCCCGGGAAACGCGAAATCCGCGCAAAAAAAGGGGCGCCCCGGGGCGCCCCTTTTTCATGAGCTGGGGAGAGCGGCGGCTCATTCCGCGGCGCGCGCGGCCTCATGCTCGGCAATGACCTTTTCGGCCACCGGCTGGGGCGCTTCCTCGTAATGGTCGAATTCCATGGTGAAGAAGCCCTGGCCGCCCGTCATGGAGCGCAGGTCCGGCGCATAGCGGAGCACTTCGCTCATGGGCACATGGGCCTTGATTTCCGTAAGGCCGCCCTGCGAGTCGGAACCCAGCACCTTGCCGCGCCGCGAGGAAAGGTCGCCGATGACATCGCCCATGCTCTCATCGGGGATGGATACCGTAAGCAGGACGATGGGTTCCAGCAGCACGGGCCTGAGCGTTTCCATGGCCTTCTTGAAAGCCAGGGAACCCGCCACCTTGAAGGCCATTTCCGAAGAGTCCACCGTGTGGTAGCTGCCGTCGTACACCTTGACGCGGAAGTCCACCACCTGGCAGCCCGCGAGGAATCCCCGGCTGGCGGCCTCCTGGATGCCCTTGTCGATGGCCGGGATATACTGGCGGGGAATGACGCCGCCCACGATGGCATCTTCAAAAACATAGCCCGAGCCGCGCGGCATGCCTTCCATTTCGATCCAGCAGTCGCCGAACTGACCACGGCCGCCGGACTGCTTCTTGTGGCGTCCCTGCACCTGGCACTTGCCGCGCACGGTCTCGCGGTAGGGCACCTTGGGCGTCTTGAGCACAATGTCGGTCTTGAAACGGCGTTTGGCCTTTTCCACGGAAAGCTCGATATGGAGCTGGCCCATGCCGGAGAGAAGGATATCGCCGGTTTCCTCGTCACGCCCGAGCTTGAGGGTGATGTCCTCGTCAAGGAGGCGCTGCATGGCCGCATAGACTTTGTCTTCCTCGCCTTTTTCCCTGGGGGCGAGGGCATAGGTGATGAGCTGCGGCGGCAGTTCGGGCACGGCCAGGGCAAAGGGCGCTTTTTCGTCGCAGAGCGTGTCGCCGGTGCGGGTGTTTTTGAGTTTGGCTACGGCCACGATGGCGCCGGGACCCGCCGGTTCCTTGCAGGGCGTCTGGTTTTTGCCCACGAGATACAGCAGGTTGCCGAGGCGTTCCGTCTCGTCGCTGCGCATGTTTTTGAGCGTGGCATCACCGTTGATGGTGCCGGAGAGGACGCGCAGCAGGGAGAGCTGGCCCGCGAAGGGATCGGCCAGGGTCTTGAAGACGAAGCAGGCCAGGGGAGCCTCGGGGTCGGCAGCGCGTTCGGCGCCGTCCTGACCGACAAAGGGCGGCCGGTCGAGGGGCGATGGCAGAAGCGCCTCCACCGCGTCCAGAATGCCCTTGCCGCCCTTGTTTTCCAGGGCGGAGCAGGTCAGCACGGGCACCAGTTCGCCGTTGCGGACGCCCAGGCGCAGCCCGGCCTGAAGGTCCTCGAGGGAGAGGCTGCCTTCTTCAAGATATTTTTCCATGAGGACTTCATCGCTCTCGGCGATGTTTTCCACCGTGACATCGCGGAGCAGGGCCATGTCATCGGCGAGCGCCCCGGGGACGTCCGTCTCTTCGAGAGCGCCGTCCTGGCCGAAGCGCCAGGCCTTGCCGGAAAGCACATCCGCCACGCCGGCGAAAACGTCGCCCTCCATGATGGGGAGCTGGAGCGCCACGGGTTTGATGCCAAGCGCGGCCAGGCCGTCAAAGGCCATGTGGAAGTCCGCGCGGTCGCGGTCGAGCTTGTTGATGACGGCGACGGCCGGCAGGTTTTCCGCGCGCACGAGGCTCCAGAATTTTTTGGTCAGCGGGCGCACGCCGTCCACGGCATCCAGAACGAAGAGCACGCTGTCCACGCCCTTGAGCAGGCATTCCATGTCGCCGGTGAAGTTGCCGTCACCGGGCACGTCCACGAGGAAGTGGCGGTTCTTGTTCCAGAGAAAGGTCGCCACTGCGGGCTGGATGGAGCCGCGGCGCCGCACTTCTTCCGGCTCGTAGTCAAGGCTGGTGCTGCCGTCCTCGATGGCCCCCATGCGCGTGATGGCGCCGGCATTGAAAAGGAGCATTTCGGCCAGGGATGTTTTGCCGCAGCCGCCGGTGCCGACGAGCGCGTATGTGCGTTGGGTTTCCAAAGGACTTGGCATGGTCTTCTCCCTCTGATAACGGTATGCGGAAAAAAGAAGGGCCGTCTCTCTGATTCCGAACCACCATACAGGCATGCCACAAAAAAGAAAAGAGGTCCCCCCGCGGGAAATGCCCGCCGCCGCCTTCCATTTGCCTTGCGTCTTGCGCGCCATGGCTCTATATTGGAACAATCACGATGGAATCCGTCCGGCGATTTCGCGCCGGCATCCGGCCACAGCGGCCAGCAGCCCCGGGAGGTTCATCCATGGCATTTCCAGTATTGCAGCTTGGCGATCTTGTTGCCAAAATTCCCGTCGTCCAGGGGGGCATGGGCGTCGGCATTTCCCTCTCCGGGCTTGCTTCCGCCGTTGCCAATCAGGGGGGCATCGGCGTCATTGCCGGCGCCATGATCGGCATGCGGGAGCCGGATGTTGCCAGAAATCCCATTGAGGCCAATGTCCGCGCGCTCCGCAACGAGATCCGCAAGGCCCGCGAACTCAGCAGCGGCATCATCGGCGTCAATATCATGGTGGCGCTCACCACCTTCAGCCAGATGGTGCGCGAAGCCATTGAAAGCAAGGTGGACATCATCTTTTCCGGGGCGGGCCTGCCGCTCGACATGCCCCGGCACCTGCGCGAACTCTGCGAGGAAAAGAAAGAGGAATTCAAGACCAAGCTCGTGCCCATCGTCTCCTCCGGGCGCGCGGCAACGGTCATCGCCAAAAAGTGGCTGTCGCGTTTCGGCTACCTGCCGGATGCCTATGTGGTCGAAGGCCCCAAGGCCGGCGGCCATCTCGGCTTCAAGCGGGACGAGATCACCGAACCCCGCCATGCGCTGGAGGTCCTGGTGCCCGAGGTGGTGGAAGCGGTCAAGCCGCTGGAGGACGCTCACGGCCGCGCGGTGCCGGTCATTGCGGCGGGCGGTGTCTATTCCGGCGCGGACATCAAGAAATTTCTCGATCTCGGCGCCGCGGGCGTCCAGATGGGCACGCGTTTTGTTGCCACCCATGAATGCGATGCCGACGAGCGCTTCAAGCAGTCCTACCTGGCGGCGCGCGAAGAGGACGTGACCATCATCAGCAGCCCCGTGGGCATGCCGGGCCGGGCGCTCACCAACGACTTCATCCGCGCGGCCCGCGACGGCCTGAAAAAGCCGTTCAAGTGCATCTTCCACTGCGTGAGCACCTGCCAGCAGGAAAAGACCCCCTATTGCATCGCGCAGGCCCTGATCAGCGCCATGCGCGGCAATCTGGAACGCGGCTTTGCCTTTTGCGGCGAAAACGTGTCCCGGGTGAACAAGATCGTTTCCGTGCGCGAACTCATGGACTCCCTGCAGCGCGAGTTTGACGAGGCCATGACCTCGCTTGGCAAGGGCGTCCAGAACGTGCAGGCCCGTCTTGCGCGCACTGCCCCCCAGGAGGGGACGCGCTAGCGGTTTGGTACTGAAAGTATCCAGACCGCTCTGGCGGATGCGGGAGCGGGCGCCCGCGCCGACAAAAAATGCTCCAGGGCTGGTCTGTTGTCCAAAAAAGGCGCCGCCTGACGGGCAGGCGGCCGATTGCCGCGAGGGCGGCGGCGTCGGGTTCATGCCGCCAGATTCCGGAGCCGGTGTCCCCGGTTTCCGACTGCGGAAAAGGCCGGCGGCTTTGCGCCGAACGGCAGCCGCGCTGCCGCGTGAGGCCCAAGGAGGCCGCAGTGTACGCTCTTGATGTGCAGAATCACGGCGCAACGCTCTCGGTGCGTCTGACGGGCGATGTGCTCATGGAGGATGTGGCGTCCTTCAACAAGGTCATGCGCGAACACAGCAAGACCCCCGGCATCACCCAGATGGTGCTCGACCTCGGCAGTACGGGCCGCATGGACGCTTCCGGCCTGGGCGTTCTTGTGAGCCTCAATACCTCCATGCAACGCTACGGGCGCCGTCTTGTCCTCCTGAGTCCGGCTCCGCATATAACGAAACTTTTGCAACAGGCCGAGATCGAGGGATTTTTTCCCTCCTGCGAAAGCGAGGAAGAACTCAGGAATTTCATCCCCGAGGCGTGCGCCCCGGCCCGGTGAATCCCCGGCGGCGATTCCGGTCCTCCACGGCGTCTGGCTGTGCGCCCCTTTCATGGACGGTGCCTGTGCGTTACTATCTGCGACACTATTTCAATCCTGATTTCGACTATCTTCGCGCCAAGCCCGGCGGCGGCGTCGGCACGGACGAGAACGCGGATCTTTACAGCCTCGGCTATGTGCAGAATGTCATTGCCGGGCAGATCCTCGCCGAGATGGTCCCCCTTGACGAGCTGGAGGAAGAGCCGGACCCGCGTTTCGTGCGTTCCGGCGAGGATTTCCCCGCCGGCGCCAATACCCGGGTGGACCCCGCCTATCCCCGCTATCTCCTGGCGACGGCCAAGGGCTATGTCTTCTATAACGAAGGCAGGATCACGGTCAAAAGCCTGCTCAATGTCCGCCGGGATGTCAGCTTCCACACCGGGAATATCTTTTTTGTGGGCGATATGGCCGTCCACGGCTCGGTGCGTTCCGGCTTCTCCGTCCAGGCGAACAATCTGCGCATCATGGGGATGGTGGAAGGCGGCGTTGTCCGCGCGCGCCGGGACCTCATGGTGGAAGGCGGCGCCCGGGGCGGTTCCGGGCAGCACTGTCTGCTCGATTCGGGCGGCAAGCTTCTCGTCCCCTTTCTGGAAAAGGTGGAGGCGCGGGCACGCGGCAATATGCTCATCGACAAGTATTGCCTCTACAGCACCGTCTATGCCGGGGCCAACATGGTGGTGCGGGGCCAGATGTACGGCAGCACGGTCAACGCCTACGGCAGCGTCCATGTGGGCGCCCAGCTGGGCAACCGGGCGGCGGTGCCCACCAAGGTCTATCTGGGCTATGACCCCCTGAACATCCGGCATCTGGAAAAGATCGACCAGATGATCGCCACCCTTTCCCAGACCATCACCCACCTCAAGGCGGTGGCGGGGCATCTTCCGCCGGACGCCAGCGAGGCGTCGCGCAAGCTGGCCCGGCTGACCGCGCAGCGCGAGGTCATCATGCGCCGCCGGACAGAGCTGTGGACGCATCTTTCGCAGGATGAGACCTCTCTGCAATCCTGCCGCCTCATGGTGGCGGGCACTGTCCATCCCGGTGTGGAGATCTCCATCGGCAGGGCTTTCATGCTGGTGGAACGGCCGTACGAGAATGTGCTCTTCCGCCTGTGCTACAATGACATCGTGGTGGAGCCGCTGCCCGCGCCCGCGAAGGCCGCCCGGTGAGGAAACAGCCGGCCTGCGCCGCGTCGCGGTATGAGTCCGTGCCCGCGCCGGAAGGGACGGGCACAGCCGACATCATCGTCCATGAAAAGGGACGCACCTTTGCCATGCTCGGCCCTGGTGGCGCCCGGCGGGAACTGGCAGCGGTAGAGACTTTTCTGGCGACAGCCGGCGCCGGGACCGCCGAAAGGCCAGGGCAGGCCCTTCCCGTCCTGCTGGGCGCGGGCCTCGGGCATGCGCTCCGGCGGCTCCTGGACGCCTGGGACGGCCCTGTGGCGGTGGTGGACAAGGAGCGTGAGCTTGAGCCGCTCACCGGCACTCTGGCAGGTCTTCCCGAGGCGGCGCGGGCGCGCGTGTTCCTGGTGGACAGCCCCGACCCCGCTTCCGCCCTGCGCCAGCTCACGCGCTGGCAGCTGGAGCATGGCGGCGCGCCCCTCACGCCGCTGCCGCTGGCATTTTACCAGCGTCTGGACAAGGGCTATTACGGGACCGTGCGCGACAGCCTGAACGCCAGCGCGCGTTTTGATTTCTGGAGCCGCGCCGTCCGGCCCCGCTTTCGGGACGCGAAGCCCCGGGTCCTCCTGCTGACGAGCAAGTATTTTCTCATGGGGGAGTTGGAGGGCGCCTGCCGCAACCTCGGCATCGAGTACAGGCTCGTCGCGGTGGGCAATGAGTCCGTGGCGCAGGATGCCTTTGTGCGCCAGTTGCTGGAGGCGGTGCTTTCCTTCAGGCCGGATTGCTGCATCACGCTCAATCATATGGGCGTGGATGTGGAAGGCGTGCTCATGGATCTGCTCGGCAGGCTCCAGTTGCCGCTGGCCTCGTGGTTTGTGGATAATCCGCATCTCATCATCCATCTGTATGCGCGCTGCGTGAGTCCGTGGACGACCCTGTTCACCTGGGACGCCGACAATGTGGCAAGCCTTGAGGCCGCGGGCTTCGCGCATGTGCGCTATCTGCCCCTGGGCACCGACCCCGGGCGCTTCACGCCCACGCGGCAGTCCGTGCCGGAATCGTGGAAGGCGGACGTCTCCTTTGTGGGCAATTCCATGCTCTACAAGGTGGGGGGCAGGCTGAAGAGCGGGCGCTTCCCGAGGCCGCTGCTCCTGCCGTTCCGCAAGATCTCCCGCGCCTTTGCCGACAGCGAGTTCCGGGGGGTGGCGGATTTTCTCCGCCAATGTTTCCCCGAGGTCCATGCCCGGTATCTCCAGCTGCCCGACAATGAGGCCCGGCTGGCCTATGAGACCGCCATCACCTGGCAGGCGACGCGCCTGTACCGCAATGATTGCGTGCGGCGCCTCCTGCCGTTCCGGCCGCTCATCGTTGGCGACAGCGGCTGGAAGATCGAGTTCCGCCATGAGGCGCGGCAGCCCCGCTATCTGGACGCGTTGAGCTACTATTCGCAGCTTCCGGCCTTTTACGGGCATTCGGCCATCAATTTCAACAGCACGAGCAAGCAGATGAAGGGCGCGGTCAATCAGCGCGTCTTTGACGTGCCCGCCGCGGGGTCCTTTGTGCTTACGGACTGGCGCCCGCAGATGGAACAGCTCTTCACGCCCGATGAAATGGCCTGTTACCGCGATCCGGAAGAGATCCCCGATCTGGTGCGCCATTACCTGGCGCACCCCGGCGAACGGAACCGGCTGGTCACGGCGGCGCGGCGCCGGGTGCTCGCCTGCCATACCTGGGCGCACCGGCTCAAGGCCCTGCTTGACGAAATGCGCGCTGTGTATGGCACGCCGGCCTCGGGCGCGCCCGCGCGGACGGACGGATGAGCGCCGACCCGGTCCTGATCCTCCAGTTGCGGCGCATGGGGGATCTGATCCTCACGTTTCCTCTCCTGCTGGCCCTGGGGCGCCGGTATCCGGGCCACCCGCTCTGGGTGGCGGCGGACCCCCGCTTTTTCCGGGAACTCATGCCGCTGGCGCCGGAGGCCGTGTTTTTCCCGCCGGAGCATCTGCCCATGCTGGCGCGGCGCGGCTACGCCGCGGCCATCAATCTCGACACCAGGCCGGAAGCCGCCGCCTGCATGGCGGCCCTCGAGGCGCCGCTCAAATTCGGCCCCATGGCGGAGGAGGACGGGCTGCGTATCCACGGGTTCTGGCAACTGTACCGTGCGGCGCTCACCCGCAACAATCGTCACAATGCCTTTCATTGGGCGGACCTGCACCGGCTGGACGTGCTGCCGCCGGGTCCGTGGTGGCCCGGAGCGACACCGGGAGCTTCCCGCGCGCGCGCCACGGCGGGGGGGGAGAGGATAGGCCTTGTCCTGGGCGCCAGCGAGGCCGTCAAGCGCCCCGATGCCAGATTCTGGGCGCGGCTGGCCGCCCGTCTGGTCAGGGCCGGCCTGGTGCCGCTCCTGCTGGGCGGCGCCGCCGAGCGCGAGCTGGGCGCGGAGGTCGCGCGCCTTGCGCGGTTGCCGCAGGCCAATCTGTGCGGGCGGCTCTCCCTGCGCGAGGTGGCCGCCGTCATGCGCGGGCTGGCGCTCTGCGTCACGCCCGACACCGGTCCCATGCATCTGGCGGACTGGCTGGGCGTTCCCGTGCTCGATCTCTCCATGGGTCCGGTGCACGCGCGCGAGACGGGTCCCGTCTCACCGGGGCAGTGGGTGCTTCGTGCCGCCATGAGCTGCGTCGGTTGCTGGAGCTGCCGCCAGGCCCGTTGTTCCTGCAAGGCGGCGTTCACGCCGGAAGGCGTGGGCCGGGCGGTGCTTGCCCTTCTGGATCAGCCCCGGGGCATTCCCGGGGGGGGGGACGTGGCCTGGCCCGGCCTGCGCCTGCTGCGGACCGGGCGTGATGCCCTGGGGCTGCATACCCTCGTCCCGGTGGGAAACGTCCCTTCGGTGGGGAGGTCGCTGGAAGATTTCTGGCAGGCCGCCTTCCTCTGTTTTGCTGGGGAGGATCTCGCCCCTCAGCTGCGGCTCCGGGCAGATGCCCTTCGTGCGGCCGCGCCCGCCCTGGGCGAACGCCTTCGCCTGGCCCTGGACAGGATGCTCACGGGCTGGGCGCGCGGGGGCGGTCGCCCGCTCCCCGAAAACTTCTGGGCGACGCAGCCGCCCCTGCTGCGGATCTTCGCGGGCCACGCCCAGATGACGCTCCAGAATGCGGATTTTTCCAAAAGCGCGTGGCGGTGCGTGCTGGAGAGGGCGGAACTGCTGCACAGGGTCCTGGCATGATATCCGGCCGGTCCTTTTGGCTGCCCGCCCCGGGGAAAGGCGCAGGAACGCGGGTGGAGGCGGCGTGCCCCTGTGCTGCCGTGCGCCGCATTTTTTGTTCGAGGCTGCATATGCGTCAGTATCCAGGATCCGTTTCCGTTCCGGCCCTTGCCCTGCTTGTCTGCCTTTTCCTCGCCGTTGCCGCTGCGCCGGGCGCGCATGCGGCCACGGCAAGGGAACCGGCATACCGCGCGGCGACCCTGACCGCCAATTATCCCTGGCAGGAAGGTCTGGACATCCTCCTGCGACCGGACGAATCCCGTTGCCGGGCCGCCTACGGCGGCAAATGGCGCGTCAGATGCGCCACCGCCCTGGGCCGGCCCGGCGACACGGCGACGGGCATCCGTCTTTCTCCCGAGGTGCCGGGGCACTGGCAATGGCGTGACAGCGCCACCCTGCGGTTCGTGCCCGCCGAGGGCGCGGCCATCCGGCCCGGCACAGCGTACCGCGCGGACCTGGAGGATCTGCCCCTGCCGCCCTCCGTTGTCCTGGACAAGCTGCGGCTTTCCCTGACCACCCCGCCGTTGAGCGTGCGTCTGGTGGGCAGCCACTTCTGGACAGACCCTGCGCCCAGGGCCGGGCATCGCCTTTCGGCGTCGCTGGAATTCAATTATCCCGTGGGCGCCGGCGCGCCGGACATCACGCTTGCCGCTCCTGCCGGTGCGCGTTTCGGGCAGCCGGAAATGGTCTGGAACCAGGAACGGGACGCGGTCAATCTTTCCTGGCCCGTGCTCCGGCTTCCCGAGCGGGGCGGCGAGGCGCGCATCACTGTCGGCGGTCTGGGACAGTTCGGACTCGACGACGGCAAGCCGGTGGTTTTTCCGCCGTCCGGACAGGCAAAGGGGACCGTTTTTCGCCAGAACATCCCGGGTACGGACACCCTTTTCCACATCACGGCGGCACGGGTGGAGGAACACCTGGACGAGGAGCTTGACCGCGGGTATGTGCTCCAGCTTGAGGCGTCGCTGTACGCGCGGCCGGAAGAAGTGCTCCGACACCTTGAGGTCCGGGAACTGCCCATCTTTGCCTCGCAGGAAGCCGCGCGCCCCTGTGATTGGGAGTCCGCACCGGCGGTTCCCGCCGCGGCCCTGGAGCGCGGCCGCAGGTTGACGCCGGAAGCGCTGGAAAAGGACGACGCCCCGCTTGCGAAACTGCGTTTCCGTCTGCCTGCCGTCACTTCCGGCAGCTATGTGCTGGTGACGGTGGGCAAGGGGTGCGCTTCCGCCTCGGGACATACGCTGGAACGGCCCTGGCGCAAGGTTTTGCGCGCGCACCCGCGCGACGCCGCACTGGGCTTTCTTCAGCCCGGCAATGTGCTGCCGCTTTCCGGCAAGCGCCTTCTGGATATTTACGCAACGGACCTCGATGCCGTGCGCTGGCGCGTCCAGCAAACGCGCGAGCCTTTTCTGGCGTTGCTGGCGGCCGGTTCCGGGGCGGCGTTTGATGCCCCGCTGGGGCGCGCGGGGCTGGAGATGGATGTCGTAAGTTCCAGCGCGGAGGGCGAGCTTCCCCTGGCGCCGGCCGCGCCCGGGGAGGCGCAGTTCACGGCTCTGGACCTCGGGCCGGTCCTGGACAGGCGCGGCGCCGACGGGAGCAGCCTCATGCGCGTGCAGCTTATCGGGGTCCGCAATGGCAAGGAGGTCGCGACGGTTTCGCGCCTCGTCCTGGCAACGGATCTGGGGCTTATGGTCAAGCGCGCGCCCCTTGGCGACTTCACCTGCTTTGTCCATTCCCTCTCCGGGGGCACCGCCGTGGACGGCGCCATGGTCAGCATCCTCGGGACCAATGGCCGCCCCGTGGCCCAGGGCAGGACCGACGGACGCGGGCATGTGGCGTTCCCCTCCCTGTCGGGCCTTCGCCGGGAGGCGCGCCCGGTGGCCGCTGTGGCGGAATCGAACGGCGATCTTGCGTGGCTGCCCCTGGAGGATGCCACGAGGGAAGCGAAGTATTCGGAATTTCCTGTGGGCGGCCGGCATTCCGCTCCTGGCGGCCTTATTGCCTATGTGTTCAGCCAGCGCGGCATCTATCGGCCGGGAGAGACCCTGCATTTCGGATGCATCACGCGCCGCGCGGATTTTGCCTGCGTTCCCGCCGACCTGCCCTTGCGCGCGGAAATGCGCGACCCGCGCGGTGCAGTCGTCCTGAGGCGCGATTTTCCCGCCGGGGAATACGGCATGGCGCTTCTGGACTGGATGGCGCCCGAGGGCGCTGCCAGCGGCACCTATACCTTGGATGTGCGCCCGGCCGGTTCCCGGGAGGTGCTCGGCTCTGCCGCCGTGCGGGTGGAGGAGTTCCAGCCCGAAACGCTGCGGCTCCATGTGGGCGTGCCCACAAGAAAGGGCTGGCTGCCGGTGACGGACGATACCGCCGCCGCTGTCACCGTGGCCTTGCGGAATCTTTACGGCGCGCCCGCCGCGGGCCGCAAGGTCCGGGCGCGTGTGGCGCTGGCGCCGGCGGAGTTCCGGTTCACGGGGTATGAGGGCTATGTTTTCACCGATGCCGCCCGCTTCACAGGCCGTCCGCAGGAGCGCCGTCTGCCCGAGGTCGTGACCGGGCCGGATGGCACGGCTGCCGTGCCGTTGCCCGCGGACATGCTCGGGGGCGCCTCGGTGCGCGTTGCCGTTGCCGCTGAGGGATTTGAGGCGGACGGCGGCAGGGCGACGCTGGGCACGGGGAGCTTTCTTGCCTCCCCCCTGACCCGGATGGTCGGGTATCGCCCGGTGGGCGCGCTGACCAATCTGGACTTCATTCCCCAGGGGCAGCGGGCGGAGCTTGAGTTTCTTGCCGTTGATCCGGAACTGCGCCGGGTCTCTCTGGAAGGGCTGGAGTTTTCCGTTGCCGCGCGCCGTTATGTCACAAGTCTGGTCTCCGACGGCAACGGCGGGTATCGCTATGATGAAGTGCCCGTGGATGCGGCGTCCACCACTGTGCGGCATGCCATTCCGGAAAGCGGGCTGCGCTTTTCGCTGCCGGTCGATGAAGCCGGAGAGTATCTGCTGACCGTGCGCGATGCGTCGGGGGCAGTGCTTGCCTCGGTGCCGTATGCCGTGGCGGGCGAGCGCCCAGAAGCCCCGGACGCCCTGCCGGCTGCCGCCCGTTTGCGTCTGCGGCTGGACAGGGAACGGTATGCGGCCGGGGAAAGCATCGCTCTTTCGCTTTCGTTGCCGTACGCGGGCACCGGTCTGATAACCCTTGAACGCGAAGGCGTCGCGGCATTCGCCTGGTTTGAGGCCCCGGCGGGCGACAGGGTGGAACGCATCGTCATTCCCGAGGGATTTGAAGGGCGCGGCTACGTCAATGTTTCCTTCACCCGTTCGCCGGACTCGCCGGCGATCTATATGTCGCCGCACTGCTTCGCCGTGGCCCCGTTCAGCGCGGGCATCAGCGCGCGCGACATGGATCTTCGGCTCAGCGCGCCGGAAACGGTCCTGCCGGGGACCACGTTGCGCGTGGAGGCGCGCGCCGGGAAAAAGGGCAAAGCCGTGATTTTCGCTGTGGATGAGGGGGTGCTCCAGCTCACGCGGTCCGCAACGCCCGCGCCCCTTGCCGCCCTGCTTGAAGATCGCGCGCTGGAGGTGAAAACGCTCCAGGCGCTTGACCTGCTCATGCCCGACCATGCCCGCCTTGCCAGGCGCATTTCCGCCTTTGGCGGTGGCATGGCGGGCGCGCCCTTTGGCGCGCGGTTCCAGAATCCGTTCAAGCGCCGGAACGAGCCGCCGGTAGCCACCTGGTCAGCGCTTGTGGACGTGGGTCCGCAAGCGCGGCCGGTGGAGATCCCCCTGCCCGCCTATTATACCGGCACCTTGCGGATCATGGCCGTGGGCGTTGCCGATGCCGCTGCGGGTTCGGCCGCCCTCACGTCCGTGGTGACGGCTCCCCTGGTGCTGACGCCCCGGCTGCCGCTCGCCGTGTCGCCCGGGGATGTCTTCGAGGGCGCGCTCATCCTTGCCAATACCTCCGACAGGGCCGCGGAGGTGACGCTTGCGGCGCGGGCGGACGATTCCCTGACTTTTGAGGAGCCGCTGCCGGAGCGGCTCACGGTGGCGGCCGGCGCGGAAACCGTCGTTCCCTTCCGGATGCGGGCGCTGGAAACGCCGGGCGCGGCGGAGGTGCATTTCAGCGTGTACAGCGGTGATACGGCCACGACACGGAGTGTCTCCCTCTCCGTGCGCCCGGCCTCTCCGCTGGCAACGACCCTTCAGGCCGGTGTTCTCGAGCGCTCGGCCCTGCTGCCGGAAGGGCGTGACGTCTATGCCGCTGGCGCCGCGAGCGAACTTGCGGTTTCCGCGTTGCCCCTGCCGCTGGCGCGCGGCTTCGCCGCCTATCTGGAATCCTGGCCGTATGGCTGCACCGAGCAACTGGTGAGCCGGGCCTTTGCCGCCCTGCTCCTGCGGCAGTATCCGCCAATGTCCACCGGCGCGGGGGAAGGGGCGGCGACCGCCGGGGACCCCATCGGCGATGCCATTGGCGCCATCCGCAGCCGTTCCGCGGGCACGGGAGGAAACGGCGTCGGCTTGTGGCCTGATGCGCCCGCGGACAAGCTGCTCACGGCCTATGCGGTGGATTTTCTGCTCACCCTGCGCGAAACAGGCGCCACCGGGACGGAGGACCTGCTGGAGCCTCTCTGCGATGCCGTGGAACGGGGCTGTGCGCTCAACGAGTCCACGCTTGCGGCGGCGCGGACCGCCGCCTACGGCATCTGGGTCCTGACCCGGGAAGGACGCATCACGACCCAGCTTTTGGAAAATCTGCTCATGGCGCTGGAGGAACGCCAGATACCCGGCTGGCGCTCGGACATCACGGCCGTTCTGGTGGCCGCGAGCCAGCGCGAGCTGCACATGCGCCCCACGGTGGAACTGGTCAGCCCGACATGCGCGGCGGAAGGCTGGTTTGATGGATACGCCCAGCAGGCCTTGTACATGACTGTCCTCGCGCGCTCATTCCCGCATCTCTGCGGCCCGCAGGAAAAGGCCGCCTTTTTTGCGGCCACGGAGCAGGCGCTCATACGCGGGAGTTTCGCCACCTTTTCGGCAAGCCAGGGCATTCGGGCGCTTCTGGCGCTGGGCGGCGCCGCCGCGCCGGACATGGGCGCGACACGGCTTGCCTGCGTGCAAGGCGGCGAACCCGGGGAAATGCGTGCCCAAGGCGCCCTGCTCCGACTGGCGGTGCCCCTGTGCCGCCGCTACGGAGTGGAGATGGCGCCGGACGCGCCGCCGCTCTACTGGCAGGTGGCGACCACGGGATTTGGCCGCACTCCCCCCGCTGAGGCCCGGAGCCATGGCATTGAAGTCAGCCGCGTCTATCTTGATGCGGCGGGCCGCCCCCTCCAGTCCGTCCGCCAGGGCGAGGTGGTGACGGTCAGGATCACGGCCCGCGCCATGGAGGCGCGGCTTGCGGAGTGCGTCATCAGCGATCTCCTGCCCGGGGGCTTTGAAATGGTCCTTGCCGCAAACGGGGAGGGCGCGCCGCTTCCCCCCGGTGTCAGGCTTGCGGACCGGCGCGAGGATCGCCTGCTCCTGTTCGCGGATCTTACCAGTGAGCCGCTGGTCTTCACCTATCGCATCCGCGCGGTGAATCGCGGCGCGTTCGCCGTTCCGCCCATCCACGGGCAGGCCATGTATGAGCAGGCGAAATACGGGCACGGCGCGGCAGGCGCGATCGAGGTACGGCCATGAACGAAGATCCCCATGGGGAGCTGCCGTGAACATCGGCACGGCGCTTTTCCGTCGGGCGACGCATGCCGCGGCCATGATCAGGCGCCCGCGACGCTGCCTCCTGCCGGCGCTGGCGGGCCTGGCGGTGCTCCTCCTCGCGTATGCGGCTCTGGGGCTGGTGACGCCGCCGCCCCTGCTGGAGGGCGTTCCCTTCGGCCGCGTGGCGCTTGACGCGGAGGGCGGCATCCTGCGCCTGCGCCTTGCGGAGGACGGCAGATACCGCCTGCGGGTGGGGCTGGATGCCGTGGCGCCCGAAGCCGTGCGCGCGCTGCTCCACTATGAGGACAGGTATTTTTTTCTGCATCCGGGCGTCAACCCGTTTTCCCTGCTCCGGGCCGCGGCGCAGACCTGGCTGGGCGGTTCGCGGCGTCTGGGCGCCTCGACCATCAGCATGCAGGTGGCGCGGCTGCGCCTTGGGCTGCGTACCGCGAGCCTTTCGGGAAAGCTGCGCCAGATCTGGGCGGCCCTGTTGCTGGAGCGGCACCATACCAAGCAGGAATTGCTGGAGGCCTATTTCAACCTCGCCCCCTACGGGGGGAATATCGAGGGCATCGAAGCTGCGGCCCGCATCTATTTCGGCAAAACGGCTGCCCGGCTGAGCGAGCTTGAGTGTCACGCCCTGGCTGTGGTGCCGCAGAATCCCGTGCGGCGCGCCCCGGCAGGCGGCACGGAGTTCCAGGCGGCACGGGCGCGGCTTGAGCGGGAGCTTTCCGGATCGGGTCCGGAGGCGCTGGTGCCACCGTTGCGCGTGCGCTCTCCGGCCCGGTTGCCGTTCGGCGCGCCGCATCTTGTCACGGAACTCCTGGGGGATGGTCCGGGGGGAGGCGGCACGGTCCAGACATGCATTGCGCCCGGTCTTCAGCGCCTGCTGGAAGAGACCCTGGCTGTCCATGCGGCGCGCGGGTACCGGTATGGCATCACCAATGCCGCCGCCATCCTTGTCCATGCGCCGACCATGCAGGTCCGTGCCTTGGCCGGTTCGGCGGATTTTTTTTCGGCGGCCATTTCCGGGCAGGTGGATGGCACCCGCGCCCGGCGTTCGCCCGGTTCGACGCTCAAGCCCTTCATCTATGCCCTGGCGCTGGAAGAAGGACTCATTCATCCCATGACCCTTTTGAATGACAGCCCCCGTTCCTTTGGCGGCTATGATCCGGAAAATTTCGACAAGGGCTTTCGCGGGCCGCTGCCCGCGCGCGAGGCGCTCCGCTCCAGCCGCAACCTGCCCGCCATTACCCTTGCGGAGCAACTGCGCCGGCCCGGCCTGTACGGATTTTTACGCAAGGCCGGGGTGCGGCTGGCGCAGGGTCCCGAACACTACGGGCTTGCCCTCGTTCTGGGTGGGGCGGAAGTTTCCCCGCGCGAACTGGCCGGCCTTTACGCCATGTTGCTCAACCAGGGCCTGTGGCAGCCCTTGCGGCTGACATCGGATGACCGGCGGGAACCGCCACGGCGGCTGCTTTCTCCCGAAGCGGCCCATGTGGCATTGCGCATGCTGGAGCGCGAGGATCTGGTCCTTGCGGGCATGGGCGGGACCGCCCTTCCCGTCCGTTGCAAGACGGGCACCTCCAATGGCTTTCGTGATGCCTGGACGGCCGGGTCCTTCGGGGACTATGTGCTTGTGGTCTGGGTGGGGAATTTTGACAACAGCGCCGATCCACGGCTTGTGGGCGCGGAGGCGGCCCTGCCGCTCTTTATGGAGATCGGCCGTGGCGTGGCGGCGCGGCAGCCCCTGCGCGACCGCTTGCGGGATGCCGAGCGGGAGCTGAACATCGTCACGCTTCAGGTTTGTGCGGCCACGGGGGATCTGGATATTTCACGCTGCGCCGATACGGCGGAAACGCTGTTCATCCCCGGAGTGTCGCCCACGCGGGACAGCGGGGTGCTCCGGCCCCTTCTGATCGACAGGGCCACCGGGCTTCGGGCCTGCGATGAAGCGTCCGGCGGCACAACGACCGTTTACTGGGAGTTCTGGTCCACGGAACAGCGCCGCATTTTCGCCCAGGCGGGAATACACAAGCCGTTGCCGCCGGAGTGGCTGCCGGAATGCCGGGGCGCCGACCGTCGCGGGAACGGGGGAAAGCCGCCGCGCATCCTCCTGCCCAAAAAGCATGTCACCTATCATCACGCCGGAGCACGCGGGCGGGGCATACCTCTCCAGGCCTCCACCGAGGCGGACGTGAAGCGCGTCCACTGGTTCGCGGGCGCCCACTACCTTGGCGTTTCCGCGCCTGACGAGATACTGTTCTGGCGGCCGCCAGTGGGGCAGGGCCGTGTGGAACTGGTGGCCGTGGATGACAAGGGACGGAGCGTGCGCCAGGTCTGTCGCATCGAACCGTTGCCCTGAGGCCGTCATGCTGTCGGGAACCGAACGCCGCGCCGTTCGCCGGAAAAGAGTCGGGCAGACAAGGGGGGATACTGATGCCATCCAGACGCCATGCCAGGGTCGATCAAAAAACTTGTGTCGCCTGCGGCACCTGTGAAACTGTGTGTCCCCGCCGCGCCGCTCTGGTCATGCATGGCTGCTGGGCCGAGATCAGGGACGACGTGTGCGTCGGCTGCGGCAGATGCGCCGCATCCTGTCCGGCAAACTGCATTGAACTCGTGGAGAGGCAAGGGCGGGACGGGCAATGAAGCGACATTGGTACGACTATCTGTGGTTATGGACACTCCTCTATTTCAGCCTGGGGTTTTTCAATATCCTTTTCGCCTGGCTGGGAATGATCGACTTCTTGGTCCCTCTTGCTCTTGCCGTTTTTGGAGGGAACAAGCTGTTTTGCAACCATTTTTGCGGACGCGGCCAGTTGTGCATGAAAATCGGGCATGACTTAAAATGCTCGCGGAACAGGCCGACACCCGCGTGGCTGTATTCCCCATGGTTCAGGTACGGATTTCTGGCCTTTTTTCTGGCGGTTTTCGGGAACATGCTTTTCCAGACCTGGCTGGTGGGCGCCGGGGCAGGCTCCCTGCGGCAGACCGTCAGCCTGTTCTGGACATTCCAGCTCCCCTGGCACTGGGCATATACGGAAACATCCGTACCGGCATGGGCGGCCCAGTTCAGTTTTGGCTTTTACAGCATCATGCTCACCTCGTTTCTTCTCGGCCTTGTGATGATGGCCCTGTACAGGCCGAGAACCTGGTGCGCCTTCTGCCCCATGGGCACCATGACACAGGCGATCTGCAAGCTGAAATTCAGGAAGCGCGCGGGAATGCCTGAAACGGGGAAACGCTGACGCCCCTCCGGTGCTGCCACCGATGTGGTGGGGAAAATCTGTGCGCGTCTTGGGAAAAGGCTGTGTCGCGCGCTAGGGTCTACTTGCAAAAGTAGACACTACAAAACCCGTAAGGGTTTTGCGGCGGCA
>NZ_CAJUBO010000029.1 GCF_910584445.1 uncultured Desulfovibrio sp. | reverse complement strand
AGAGAGAGAGAGAGAGAGAGAGAGAGAGAGAGAGAGAGAGAGAGAGAGAGAGAGCCGGCGGCATGCTGCAAATCCCGATTAAGGATACAAAGTACATTGCCTTTTAGACCGAAGATACTTGAGGGCACAACGCACGTCAAGCCGATACGCACTCTTGGTACGTACACAAGAGGCAGCGGGCTGCATAGACTCCAGGCCTCCCGCTCCTTTACTTTTTCGCCGCTTCCGGCTAGCGTTTTTCTTTCCGCCGGCGTCCGAAACGCGGCGGATCAAGGAGGCGGCATGGCCCGTGAATTGCGCTTCACCAAGATGCAGGGCATCGGCAACGACTATGTCTACATCAATGGTTTTGAAGAAGAGATCAACAATCCCGGTGAGCTTGCCACGCGCATGAGCGACCGGCATTTCGGCGTGGGTTCGGACGGTCTGGTGCTCATCCTGCCCTCGGGGGTGGCCGATCTCAGGATGCGCATGTTCAATGCCGACGGCACCGAGGCCGAAATGTGCGGCAATGCCACGCGCTGCGTGGGCAAGTATGCCTATGACCGCGGTCTGGTGAAAAAGGACGTCATCCGCCTGGAAACAGCCGCGGGCATCAAGATCATCCGCCTGAAGTTCGAGGCGGGCACCGTCTGCGGCGCCACGGTGGACATGGGCGAACCCATCCTGGTGCCGAGCCGCATCCCGGTGGAGCTTGCGCCCGTGCTCAGCGTGGACGAGGAAGATCGCCGCTGCATCGCCCACCCCATCCAGGTGGATGGCCGCACCTATGCGGTCACGGCGGTCTCCATGGGCAATCCGCACGCCGTGGTGTTCATGCAGGGCATCGACGAGCTGGACCTGCCCGCCCTGGGGCCGCTCTTCGAGCATCATCCCCTGTTCCCGCGCCGCACCAATACCGAATTTGTGGAAGTGCTCTCCTCCACGAGCATCCGCATGCGCGTCTGGGAGCGCGGCGCCGGCGAGACGCTCGCCTGCGGCACGGGCGCCTGCGCGGCGGCCGTGGCCTGCGCCCTCAACGGCTATACCGGCCGTTCCGTGGACGTGGAGCTGAAGGGGGGCGTCCTTCATGTGGACTGGGACGAAGCCAGCGGCCATGTCTATATGTCAGGAGCGGCGGTCACGGTCTTTGACGGCGTGTATTACCTCTGAACAACAGTTTGAACAACAGTTCCCGAACGCGGCGCGACGCCGCGGCAAGCGAGGCTTTCATGACCAGGGTCGATCCCAGTTTTCTCAAGCTCCAGCGCAATTATCTTTTTGCCGACATCGCGCGCAAGGTGGCGAACTTCAAGGACAGCCACCCCGATGCCCGCGTCATCAGCCTTGGCATCGGCGACGTGACCCGGCCGCTCGTTCCGGCGGTGATCAGCGCCCTGCACGCGGCGGTGGACGAAATGGGCGATGCCGCGCATTTCCACGGCTATGGCCCGGAACAGGGCTATGCCTTCCTGCGCGACCTCATCATGGAATACGACTACAAGGCCCGCGGCGTGGACATCCGGCCCGACGAGATCTTCGTCAGCGACGGCGCCAAGTCCGATGTGGGCAACTTTCAGGAACTGTTCTCGCGCGACAGCGTGGTGGCCGTGACGGACCCGGTCTATCCGGTCTATGTGGATTCCAACGTCATGGCGGGCCGCGCGGGCGACTGGACCGACGGCCACTGGAGCCGCATCGTCTATCTCCCCTGCACCCGCGAAAACGATTTCGTCCCCGCCTTTCCCGCCACGCGGCCGGACCTGATCTATCTCTGCTATCCCAACAATCCCACGGGCACCGTGCTCACGCGGGCGCAGCTCCAGGGCTGGGTGGACTACGCGCGCCGCGAGGGCTGCGTCATCCTTTATGATTCAGCCTATGAGGCCTATATTCAGGATGCGGACGTGCCGCACAGCATCTACGAGCTGGAAGGCGCGCGCGAGGTGGCGGTGGAGTTCCGCAGCTTCTCCAAGACCGCCGGGTTCACGGGCCTGCGCTGCGCCTATACGGTGGTGCCCGAAAGTCTCATGGTGGATGACGGCAGGGGAGGGCGCGTGGCGCTCAACGGCTTCTGGAACCGGCGCCAGTGCACCAAGTACAACGGCTGCCCCTACATCGTGCAGCGCGCCGCCGCCGCCGTGTACAGCGAGGCCGGCCGCCGCGAGGTGATGGACGTCATCCGCGGCTACCAGCGCAACGCCTCCCTGCTGCGCGAGGCGGTCTCCGGCATGGGGCTGCCGGTCTTCGGCGGGGTGAACGCGCCCTATATCTGGGTGGGCGTGCCCAGGGGCATGGACTCCTGGGGCTTTTTCGAGCGCCTGCTCAACGAGGCGGCCCTGGTCTGCACGCCGGGCGTGGGTTTCGGCGCCAGCGGCGAGGGCTATGTGCGCCTGACGGCCTTCGGCTCCCCGGCCGACACCGAGGAAGCCATCGCGCGCCTGCGCCGGCTTGCCTAGCCTCAGACCACATTACAAAGACAAAGTACGCTATGATTTTTTATTTGCCGGTGAAAATGGGAGGTTTTTCCGCTCGCCGCCCGGAGCGGAGCGAAGGGCGGGGGCTGTCGCCGCAAGTATCCTAAAAAATAAGAACTTTTTGCGCTGGCAAGGAAATGGGTGATTTTTGGAGGGAGTGTACTCAGGTACATGACCGACAAAAATCGCCCAGTGACGCCGACAGCGCAAAAAAGGCTGTTTTTGACGGATAATTGCGGCAGTACACAACCCGCCACATCCCAAACCGGCAGCGCCTTAACAATAAGGTCTGACCCTAGCCTCCCGTCTCACACCGCAACGAGGAAACCATGAGCAAGAAAACTTCGGAAACCACAGCGGCAAAAACGCCCTCCGCGCCGGAGGCCCTGGCGCAACTGGACGCCATGGTCGAACGCGTGCGCGCGGCCCAGGCCCGCTTCGCGCAGTATGACCAGGCCCGGGTGGACGAGATCTTCCAGCACGCGGCGGCCGTAGCCACATCAAAGCGCATAGAGCTTGCCAAGATGGCCGTTGCCGAGACCGGCATGGGCATCGTGGAAGACAAGGTCATCAAGAACCACTTCGCCTCGGAATATATCTACAACAAATACAAGGACAGCAAGACCTGCGGCGTCATCGAGGACGACCCGGTCTCCGGCTATCGCGAGATTGCCGCCCCGCTGGGCCTGGTGGCGGGCATCGTGCCCACCACCAACCCCACGTCCACGGCCATCTTCAAGGCCCTGCTCTGCCTCAAGACGCGCAACGGCATCATCTTTTCGCCGCACCCCAGGGCGAAAAAGAGCACCCGCGCCGCGGCCATGACCATTCTCCGCGCCGCCGTGGAAGCCGGCGCCCCCGAAGGCATCATCGACTGCATCGAGGACCCCACGCCCGAACTCACGCAGGCGCTCATGAGCCACCGCCACATCAATCTCATCCTTGCCACGGGCGGACCGGGCATGGTGCGCGCGGCGTACAGTTCCGGCACCCCGGCCATCGGCGTGGGCGCGGGCAATACCCCGGTCGTTGTGGACGCCACGGCCGACATCAGGATGGCGGTCAATTCCATCCTGCTCAGCAAGACCTTTGACAACGGCATGATCTGCGCCTCGGAGCAGACCGTGGTGGCCGAAGCCCCGGTGGCCGACGCCGTGCGCGAGGAGTTCCTCCGGCGCGGGGCCTGGTTTGCCGACGAGCAGCAGGCCGAGGCCCTGGCGAAGACCATCTTCGTCAACGGCGGCCTGAACAGCGCCATCGTGGGCCAGTCCGCGGAGCGCATCGCCCAAATGGCGGGCATCACGGTGCCGCCCGGCACCAAGGTGCTCATGGCCGAACGGCCCGAAGTGCGGCCCGACGATCCCTTTGCCCATGAAAAGCTCTCGCCGGTGCTCGGATTCTACCGCGCGCCGGACTTCGCGGCGTGCGTGACCACGGCCCAGAGCCTTGTGGAGCTGGGCGGCGCGGGGCACACCTCGGTGCTTTACACCCGCGAGAGCAATGCCGGCCACATCCGGGCCTTTGAAGACACCATGACCACGGGCCGCGTGCTCATCAACATGCCCGCCTCGCAGGGCGCCATCGGCGATGTTTACAACTTCCGCGTGGCGCCCTCGCTCACGCTGGGCTGCGGCAGCTGGGGCGGCAATTCCGTGAGCGAAAACATCGGGGTGAAGCACCTCATGAATGTCAAGACCGTGGCCTCGCGCCGCGAGAATATGCTCTGGTTCCGCGTGCCCTCCAAGATCTACTTCAAGCTGGGGGCGTTGCGCCCCGCTCTGGAGGAATTCACCGACCGCCGCCGCGCCTGCGTCATCACCGACGAGACCATGGTCAAGCTCGGCCATGTCCGCAAGGTGGAGGAAGTGCTGGAACGCATGGGCATGGAGGTGCGCGTCTTCTCCGGTGTCCTTCCCGACCCGGACATCGACACCGCGCGCAAGGCCCTGGACATGGTCAACGCCTTCCAGCCGGACCTCTTCATCGCGCTTGGCGGCGGCTCGCCCATGGACGCGGCCAAGATCATCTGGCTGCTCTACGAGAAGCCGGACATCCGCTTCGAGGATATCGCCCTGCGCTTCATGGACATCAGAAAGCGGGTGGTCTCCTTCCCCGAGCTGGGCAAGAAGGCGCTCATGGTGGCTATCCCCACCACTTCGGGCACCGGCTCGGAGGTGACGCCCTTCGCGGTCATCACGGACAACAGGACCGGCGTCAAGTATCCGGTGGCCGACTACGCCCTGACCCCGGACATGGCTATCGTGGACCCGGAATTCGTCATGGACCTGCCGCCCTCGCTCATCGCCAACGCCGGGCTGGATGTGCTGACCCACGCCATCGAGGCCTATACCTCCACCCTGGCTACCAATTTCGCCGACGGCCAGGCCATGGAGGCCGTGCGCCTGGTCTTCAAGTACCTGCGCCGTTCCTATGCGGGCGGCGAGGACCGCCTGGTGCCGCGCGAAAAGATCCACTATGCGGCCACCATGGCGGGCATGGCCTTTGCCAACGCCTTTCTGGGCGTCTGCCATTCGCTGGCGCACACTCTCGGCTCGTACTTCCATCTTCCCCACGGGCTGGCAAATGCCATCATGCTGTCCTATGTCATCGAATACAATGCCACGGATACGCCCACCAAGCAGGGGATGCTGCCGCAGTACAAGTACCCCTGGGTCAAGGGGCGCTATGCCCGCATCGCGGACATGCTCCATCTGGCCGATGACGTGGAGGGCGACGGTCCCGACGCCCGGGCGGAAAAGACCGCGCGCCTGGTGCGGGCCATCGAGGCGCTCAAGCGCGACCTCAACATCCCGGCGTCCCTGCGCGACGCGGGCATCGCCGAGTCCGACTTCCTGAGCAGGCTGGAGGAAATGTCCGAACAGGCGTTCGACGACCAGTGCACGGTGTCGAACCCGCGCTATCCGCTCATTTCCGAGCTTCGGGAACTCTACCGCAAGGCATATTACGGCGAACCGCTCAAGGCCATGGCCGGAAGGAAATAACGCGCTTCGCGGGGAATGGCCGCAACGCGCGTGGCCGGCGGCGCGCCTTTCAGGGACGCGCCGCCGGGCCGCGGAACAGGAGGCCGCCCCGCTGACCTCCAGACCTGCAAGGAGAGAGCATGTCCTTTCTCAGCTGGCTCGAACACTTCTTCGTGCCCACAACGTCTCAGGAAAACGAGGCCGAGGGCACACTGGAGCTTGAACCGCAGCATTCGCCCTTCGAATGGAACCAGAATACGCGCATCGTCACGGCCATCATCGTGACCGTTCTCTCGGCCTTCATCATGTGGTGGATCGTGGCATGAGCGGCGCCGGTCTCTGGCGGCTCACGGTGCGCGACGAATTTGCCGCCGCGCACGCGTTGCGGCACTATCGCGGCAAATGCGAAAATCCCCACGGCCATAATTTCGCGGTGGAGCTGTGCGTGGAGGGGAACACGCTTGCTCCCGACACGGAACTGCTGCTGGATTTCGCCACGCTCAAGGGGGCGCTCCGCGCGTCCCTGGTCGGGCTGGACCATCGCATGCTCAACGAGACGCCGCCCTTTGACGTCCGCAATCCCTCATCGGAGAACCTCGCGCGCCATATCTTCCGGGATGTGGCGGCGCGCCTGGCCGCCAGCGCCGATCCCCAGGCCGGGAACGTGCGCCTTGTGAGCGTGAGCGTGAGCGAACGCAACAGCCAGAGCGCCACCTATCTGGAAGCGTAGGCGCGGACCTCAGCAAAAAGTACGCCATGTTTTTTGCCTGTCGGTGAGAAAGAGCGTTTTTTCCGCTCGTCGCCCCTGGCTTCGCGATGGGCGGGGGCGGTCGCCGCAAGGATTCCCAAAAATCAGGGCGCCCGGCGGTCTCCCGGGCGCCTGACGGCTCCCCGCCGCGCGCGGACGCATCCGCCATGACCAAGACACTCTGCATCCTGCACGCCAACTGCCAGGGTGACGCCCTGCGCCCGCTCCTGGAAAACACGCCGGCCTTCGCCCGGCTGTTCCGCATCCGCCGGTTGTGCAACTACACCCGCGAGGAAGTGGCGGAGCGCGATCTCGCGGCCTGCGGGCTTTTCCTGCACCAGCGCCTGGCCCCGCGCTGGGGCGAACTCTCCACGGAGCGCTTGCTGCCGCGCCTTTCCCCCTCCTGCCGGGCCATCATCCTGCCCAACCTCTTTTTCAAGGGGTACTGGCCCTTCTGGACCAATGCCTTTCAGGGCATCGACTTCGCGGACAGCCTGCTGGAAGACCTGCTGGGACGCGGCCTTGCGCCGGAAGACGCGCTCCGCCTCTACCTGCGCGGCGACCCGGCCCTGCTGGGCGATGTGGCGGCTGTGGCCGAAGCGTCCCTCGCCCGCGAGGAGGCCAAGGAAGCGGACTCCCCCTTCCGCTGCGCCGCTCTCCTGCGCGAACGCTGGCGCGGGGAGCAGCTCTTCATCACCGTCAACCATCCGGGCCGTGTGCTGCTCTTCCATGTGGCGGACCAACTGCTCCGCCTGCTCGGCCTGGGACCGCTCCCGGAAAGCGTGCGCCGCGCCTATGTTCACCCGCAGGAGGATTTCTGGCTGCCGCTGCACCCGGCGCTCGGCCCCCTGCTCGGCCTGCCCTTTGCGACACGGGAACGCCGCTACCCGGTCTTTGGGACGAGCCTCACTCATCAGGAATATACCGCCGCCTACCTTTCCTGCCGGGCCAACCGGGTGGGGGATCTGGTGAGCTTCCTGCACGGCATGGGCGCGGACCGCGCCACGCCGGGCGCCCGCTGATTGCGCCCCCGCCGCGTCTGCCCTATACTTGCGCTCCGCACGGGAGATCCCCGGAAACGGCACGTTATGCCCACACAGTACAGGCGTGTCATCGACGCAAAAGCATCTCAACGCCAGCACAGAAGGAGGCTGCCATGAACGTCCTGCTTGTCAACGGAAGCCCGCATCCCAAGGGCTGCACCTGGACGGCTCTCAACGAGGCGGCGCGGCAACTGGAAAAAAACGGCGTGGAAACGACGCTTCTCCAGGTGGGCAGCAAAGCCGTGCGCGGCTGCATCGCCTGCGGCAAATGCAGGGAAACCGGGTATTGCATCTTCAAGGACGATCCGGTCAACGAGGGCATCGACCTCCTGCGCGCGGCCGACGGGATCATCGTCGGCTCCCCGGTCTATTACGCCGGACCCAACGCCACGCTGTGCGCGTTCCTGGACCGCGTCTTCTTTCTCAAGGCCGCGCCCTACGCCTTCAAGCCCGCCGCCTGCGTGGTGAGCTGCCGCCGCGGCGGCGCCAGCGCCTCCTTTGACCGGCTGAACAAGTATTTCACCATCGCCCGCATGCCCGTGGTGGCCTCCCAGTACTGGAACTCCATCCACGGCAACGCCCCCGAAGAAGCCGCGCAGGATGCGGAAGGTCTGCAGACCATGCGTACTCTGGGCGACAATATGGCCTGGCTGCTCAAATGCATCGCCGCCGGCAAGGCCGCGGGCATCATGCCGCCCACGCCGGAGCCGTGGCAGGCGACGAACTTCATCCGCTGAGTCCGGGCCGGAAGAGAAACAACGGCGCCGTTTTTCCCGCTGCGGGGCGGCGCCCCGCGCCCCCGTCCGCTGTCCGCGCGCTGACGGATGGACAGCAACGCGGGGCTGTTTCTGACGGATGATCGTGGCATTGCGCGCCCCGTCACATCCCAGGCCAGCAGCCACATCAATAAAAAACATTGATTTTGGCGAGGACGGCCCCTTATATACTCTTAAGATTTATCATCAATTGACGATACTCTCCAGGAGAGCCTCAAACAAAAATTTCTTGCAGGGAATGGCGTGGTTATTAAAGTTAAACCCTGAAAATCTGTGAACCGGCTGGGGATTGACGCCTTCATGGTCGGCAATTTGGGGGGGATGACAGGTGAAAATGTCGATTTTGCAAAAAATGCTTTTATTTATTCTTCTGCCTGTTGTCCTGGGCTTCTCGGCCCTGACACTGGTCAACTACTTCGTTGCCCGTGACTACATAGAGAAGCAGATCGTGGAGGAGATCGCCCTTGTGACCCGTGACCAGAAAAACGAGCTGGCGAACACAGTCTCCCTGCTGGGGAGCGCCCTCGGCGATTTCGCCCGGAGCGATGTGGCCCGCTCCTATCTGGCGGCCCTGGCCGAAGGCGACGATTCGGCCAGCGCCGAAGCCATGCGCATGAAGCTTTTGCAGGCTGTGAAGCGCATGGCGGAGAGTTTCTCCGACTTGCGCGACATTGGCGTGGTGGACGGGTCGGGCAAGGTCGTGGCCCATTCCAATCTGAATTTCATCGGCGCCGCCCTTGGCGAAAGGGGCTACATATAAAGGCGGCCATGAAGGACAAACCCGAGCCTTTCACCATCATCAGCAAGGCCAATGGGAAACTTTCCAGCGCCCTTGGCCTGCCAGTGAAAAGCGGGGACAAGATCGTGGGCGTGGTGTACGCGACCATGGCGCTGGAGAAGCTGGCGGCCGCCACCACAGACAATGTGCGCGTTGGCGACACCGGCATCAGCTTTGTGTACGATAAAAATGGCGTCCTTTTGATGCATCCCGACAAGAAACTGGTGGGTGTCAATCACAGCGGCCTGGAATGGCTGCGGCATATGCTGGACTCGCCCGCGGGCGGGTATTCGTATGAAGTGGAGGGCGTGACCAAGGTGGCCCGCTTCGAGCATGTGCCGACTGTGGACTGGCTGGTGGCCGTCAGCGCCGACAGGGACGACATCCTGGCGCCTGTGGCGAGCATGTTCCGCAACAGCCTTCTGGTGTGCGCCATAGCCATGCTGCTCATTGGCTGCATCATCGTCTTTGTGGCGCGGGGGATATCCCGGAGCCTGGGTTCCACAGCCGCCCTGGTGGACAAGATCGCCCATGGCGATCTGGAGCTGGATGCGGCCGAGGAGGCTTCCCTGGGCCGCGTGGCCGCCCGCGGGGATGAGATTGGCGTGCTTGGGCGCGGCACCAGGGAAATGCTGCTTGGCCTGAAGCGCCTCTTTGCCCAAAGCGAGCAGAAAACAAAGGAGGCGGAGGCCGCGGCAGCTGAGGCGGTGAGGGCGATCCATGAGTCCGAGGAGGCCAGGAAGGAGGCGGAGCGCGCCCGCGGCGAGGGCATCCAGGAGGCCGCCACGCAGCTTGAGAACGTGGTTGAGGTGCTCGGCTCGGCATCCGAAGAGCTTTCCGCCCAGATCGAGGAGTCCAGAAAAGGCTCGGGCCATCAGGCCAGCCGCATGGCCGAGACCGCCACTGCCATGGAGGAGATGAACGCCACTGTGCTGGAGGTGTCGCGAAGCGCCAGCGCCGCGGCCGGGGTGGCTTCCTCCACCCGCCAGAAGGCCGAGGCTGGCGAAAAGGTGGTCGAGCAGGTCGTGTCCGGCATCCACAAGGCGCGGGAGCGCTCCGTGACCTTGAAGCAGGGGATGACGCAGCTTTCCGAGAGCGCCCAGTCCATAGGCGAGATAATGTCGGTGATCGCCGATATCGCCGACCAGACGAACCTTTTGGCCCTGAACGCGGCCATAGAGGCGGCCAGGGCCGGCGAGGCCGGTCGGGGCTTCGCTGTGGTGGCCGACGAGGTGCGCAAGCTGGCCGAAAAGACCATGGCCGCAACCAGCCGCGTGGATGAAGCAATACGAAATATCCAGGGCAGCGCCGCCAAGAGCAGGGATGATGTGGATTCCGCCGTGGGCGCCATCGAAGAGGCGACCGCCTGCGCCAACCAGTCGGGCGAGGCCCTGGCCGAGATCGTCAGCATGGCCGACCAGACCGCCGATCAGGTGCGCGCCATAGCCGCGGCGAGCGAGGAACAGTCGGCGGCCAGCGAGGAGATCAACCGCTCCATTTCGGAAGTGAACAACATCGCGGTCGAAACGGCCAACGCCATGGACGAGTCCTCGCGGGCCGTGCAGTCCCTTTCGGAGCAGGCGCAGCGCCTGAACCAACTCATAGAGGAGATGCGGCGCGGCTGAAGAAGATATGACAAGAGCCACAAAACAGGATTCGCGCGCACTGGGATCGCGCCTTAACCGTTCAGACCAGCGCGAAAACCACCCGAAGGGCGCGCCGCAGGCGCATTTGCGTTGCCCCGCGAAGCGCGGCGTAGGCCAATGGGCAGCAACGCAGGCCTGTTTTTGACGGATGCTCGTGGCATCATCGGGCAGACCGGGCTTCTCCGCGGCGAAAAACCGGGCGTTTTGCCGTGTCCCTGCCGTCCGGGGACGACGCTTGGCAGTCTGGCCGTCCGGGCGTAGGATGCGCGCATGGACAGGCCGGAACCTTCCAGCATCCCGCTCACGCCCGGCGTTTACCTTTACAGGGACGGCCGCGGCCGGGTCATCTATGTGGGCAAGGCGCGCGTGCTGCGCCGGCGGGTGCTTTCCTATTTTCGTCCCGAGGGGCTGCCGGTCAAGACCCGGGCCATGCTTGCCCATGCAGAAAGCCTCGACTACCTCTCCACCACCACGGAGAAGGAGGCGCTGCTCCTTGAGGCCAGCCTCATCAAGAAATACCGGCCGCACTACAACATCGTCCTGCGCGATGACAAGCAGTACGCGCTCTTCCGCCTGGACGTGAAGCACCCCTTCCCAAGGCTGGAGATCGTCCGCGCCGCGCGCAGGGACGGGGCGCGCTACTTCGGGCCGTTCACCTCGGCGCTGGCGGCCCGTGAAACCTGGAAACTCATCCACCGCGCGTTCGGCCTGCGCCGCTGTTCGGACAGGGCCATGCGCAACCGTGTGCGCCCCTGCCTCTACCACCACATGGGCCAGTGCCCGGCGCCCTGCATGGGCGCAGTGACGCCGGCGGAATACCATCTGGCCGTCCAGCGCGTGCGCGACATCCTGGAGGGGCGCGCCGACCCGCTCCTGCGTTCCCTGCGCGCCGAAATGGAGGGGGCCGCCGAGCAGCTGGAGTTTGAGCGCGCCGCAATCCTGCGCGACCAGCTCCGCGCCGTGGAGCGCACGGTGGAACGGCAGGCGGCCATCCTCCCCGCGGGCGGCGACATGGACGCCATCGGCCTGTGCGAGGCGGAGAAGGGCCTCGGCCTTGGCATTGTCTTTGTGCGCGGGGGCGCCGTCACGGATGGGCGCGCCTTTTTCTGGCCCGGCCTGGGCTTTGAGGACGCGCCGGAGCTGCTTTCTTCGTTTCTGGGCCAGTTTTACGGCACGGTGGTGCCGCCGCCGCGCATCCTGGTGCCGTGGCTGCCGTCGGAGCTGGCGGATGCGCCGGCGGACGGGCGCAATGAGGACCGGGGTGGGGAAGACGACGGCGCCATCCCCCCCGAAGATGCCGACGAAGGCTTCGGCGGCCGGGACGTGCTGGAGCAGGCGCTGGCGGAGCGGCGCGGTGGCCCGGTGCGGGTGGTGGCCCCGCAAAACACGGCGGACAACCAGCTGGTGGACATGGCCGCGGCCAATGCGCGGGAAGAGGCGCGGCGCCGGCGCGGCCAGGACGGCGCCGCCCTGCTCGCGCGCGTGGGGGCGGCCCTTTCCCTGCCCGACGCGCCGGGGCGCATCGAATGCGTGGATGTTTCGCATACCGGCGGCCGGCAGACGCGCGTGGGCATGGTGGTCTATGTGGACGGCCTGCCGAGCAGGGAGGAGTATCGCATCTATGCCATGCCGGACAGCGCGGACGATTATGCCACGCTCCATGCCTGGGTGGCGCGACGTCTGGAGAGCGGGCCGCCGTGGCCGGATCTTCTGCTCATCGACGGGGGCCGGGGCCAGCTGGCGGCTGTGGGGCGCGCTCTGGCCGAAGCCGGGGAGGAGCGCCTTTTTCCCCTGGCGGCCATTGCCAAGGCCCGTGACGAAGAGGGGCACGCCGACCGCCGGGCGGGCAATGTGGCCGACCGCATCTTTGTGCCCGGCAGGGCTAATCCGCTGCCCCTGCGCGAAGGCAGCCAGGAGCTGCTCTTCCTGCAGCAGGTGCGCGATGCCACGCACCGTTTCGCCATCGGCCGCCACCGCCGCGCGCGGCGCGGGGCCGCGCTTTCCGGGGAGCTTATGCGCCTGCCGGGCGTGGGACCCGCCACGGCGCGCCTGCTCTGGGACCATTTCGGCAGTGTTGAGGCCATGGCCGGCGCCGGCGAGGAGGAGCTGCGGGCGCTCCCCGGCGTGGGCCGTGCCAGGGCCGCGGCCCTGCGCGAAAAACTGCGCAGGCTGACGGGCGCGGGCGGCGCGTGAACATGCCGGCCGCCACGGAGGAGCCATGCCGCAACTGACGGTCTATCAGGAAGACAACATGGCGGTGCTGCCACGGTTGGCGAAGGAAAGCGTGGACCTCATCTATATCGATCCGCCGTTCAATACCGGTGTGCGGCAGGAGCGCGCGCGATTCCGGGCCGTTCGGGACGAACACGGCAGCCGCCGGGGCTTCCAGGGCAGGACGTACCGCACGGAACCTCGGGCGTCACAGGGTTTTGATGACCGCTTCGACGATTTTTCCGGTTTTATCGAACCGCGCATCGTTGAGGCCCGCAGGATCCTCAAGCCTCACGGCTCCCTGTTTTTCCATCTCGACTACCGGGAGATCCATTACTGCAAGGTCCTCATTGACGGCATCTTCGGCAGGGACTCGTTCCTCAATGAGATCATCTGGGCCTATGATTACGGCGCGCGTTCGAAAACGCGCTGGCCCGCCAAGCACGACACCATCCTGTGGTATGCCCGCGACCCCCGCAACTATACCTTCAATTACGGCGAGATGGACAGGATCCCCTATATGGCTCCCGGCCTCGTGGGCGCGGAAAAGGCGGCGCGCGGCAAGACGCCCACGGATGTCTGGTGGCACACCATCGTCAGCCCCAACGGCAGGGAAAAGACCGGCTATGCCACGCAAAAGCCCCTGGGCATCATTTCCCGCATCGTCAGGGTGCATTCCAATCCCGGCGATACGCTCTGCGATTTTTTTGCGGGCAGCGGGACCCTGGGCGAGGCTGCCTACACGCTGGGCCGTCATTGCATCCTGGTGGATGGGAATCCCGAGGCCGTGGCCGTCATGGAGCGGCGTTTTCAGCGCTTTCCCGCTGAAGATGTCCGTTTTGTCCGCCCCCCGGCGCTCACGCCGGGTCCAGAAAATAGCGCCAGATCAGGGTCAGGAGCAAAAGCCCGAGAGAGACCATGAGGAAGCGGCGCACCGCCGCCGGACCAATGCGGATGGCCGTGCGGCTGCCGAACCAGTTGCCGAGCATGGAGCAGGCCGTCATGATGGCCGCCAGCGGCCAGAAGACCGTGCCATGCCAGATGAAGGCCGCGGCCGCGCCCACATTGGAGCCGAGGTTGAGCACCTTGGATGTGGCCGAGGCCTCGATGAGACCGGCGCGCAAGACCCAGTGCAGGGCAAGGATGAGAAAACTGCCGGTACCGGGGCCGAAAAAGCCGTCATAGACGCCGATGAGCAGACAGACCAGCGGCACCAGCAGCCAGAAGCGCGGCCCGTGGAGCGGGGCGGAGCATGCGCCCGCCTGCCGTTCCCGCTTGGGCGCGAGCGTCAGGAGCATGCCCACGGGCAAAAGGCCGACCAGGATCTTGCCCAGCACGGCGGCGCTGATATGCAGGGCAAGCAGGGAGCCGACCCAGGAGCCGAGCAGCGAAAAGGCCAGCCCCGCCAGGGCCAGCCGCCAGAGCACCAGATGACTGCGCGCGAAGGTGCCGAGCGCCACGGCCGTGCCCAGGCTGGAGCTGATCTTGTTGGTGCCGAGGGCCAGATGGGGCGGCACCCCGGTGAGCAGCAGGGCGGGCATGGTGAGCAGACCGCCGCCCCCGGCGATGGCGTCGATGAAGCCGCCGACCAGTGCCGCGCCGCCACAGGCCGCCGTCATGCTCAGGGTAAGCGCCGGCATTTCACCACTCCCTGAAGATGATCCAGGCCGCCAGCACGATGAGGGCAAACCCGGCAAGGTGGTTCCAGCGCAGGGATTCCCCCAGCCAGAGCGTGGAGAAGAGCATGAAGACCGTCAGGGAAATGACTTCCTGGATGGTCTTGAGTTCCGCGGCGGAAAAATGCCCGTACCCCATGCGGTTGGCCGGCACCTGGAGCAGATACTCAAAAAAGGCCAGTCCCCAGCTCGTGAGGATGACGATGGGCAGCGCCAGCCCCTTGTAGCGCAGATGCCCGTACCAGGCAAAGGTCATGAAGACATTGGAAAGCACGAGCAGGCCGACGGTGACAAGCGGGACCGGAATGTTCATGGCAGGATCGCAGGGCGCCGCCGGGACGCGGCGGGGTCAGGGGTTGCGGGGGGTGGCACGTGGGCCTGCGGCGCACGCGCCAAAAAACAAGGCGGCTACCGGAAGGAGTAACCGCCTGAAATTCTGGAGCCCTTGACCAGGATTGAACTGGTGACCTCATCCTTACCAAGGATGCACTCTACCGACTGAGCTACAAGGGCGAACAGGAATAGGCTTCTACTCCATCCCGGGCCGCCGGTCAAGCCTTTTTTCGGCGCCGGGGCGAAGGCGCCCGACCTGTCCCGGAAGGCGCCGTGGCCTGTCGCGCCCGCGCCGCCGTCAACGGCCGGGATGCCGGGCGTCGCCGGGGGGCGCCTCTCCGGGGGCGCCGCCGTTCGTCCCGGAAGATCTCATGCGGTTCTTGTATTCCAGCAAGAAGTTTGCGGCAAAATCCGGATAGTGCGCGCACGCGTACTGGAAGAGGCGGGCGTCCCCCTCGGTGGTTGCGATCTCAAAAAACGCGGCAAGGACCGTATTGGCCGGATTTGCCAGCAGGCGGAAATAGCGGCCGCCGAAGTGGTCGTTATAGGCGGCATAGGCGTACAATTCCGCCAGGCCGTGCTCGCGCATGTGCTCCTTCATGTTGCGGAAGGCTTTCCTGTACAGCGCGGCGTCGTGGCGCCGATAGACCGCCATGATCTCATTGATGAAGCCGGCCCTGCCCGTTTCGGCATGGAGCAGGTGCCAGTACCAGTCCGCGGGGCAGAGATCGGCGCGGAACCAGTCGGGCAGGCCTTCGCGGAAGCGCCAGCGATAGACCACGGAATTGGTCTGGATGATATTGGCGCGAAGCAGGTCGGCAAGATAGTATTCCTCCCTGACGCCGCGCGGCAGCATCCCCGGGGAGGGGAAAAGGCGCGTCGGTTCGCCGCTTTCAAAGACCACCGCCACCGGATGGAAGCACAGGGCGCAGTGGGGGCGGCTCTCCAGAAAAGCCACCTGTTTTTCCAGTTTGAGCGGGTCGGAAAAATAGTCGTCGCCATCGCACAGGGCCACATACCTGGTGCGCGCGCGCAGAAACAGCCCGAGCACGTTTTCCTGGGGAAGATGCCGGGAAAGCAGGACCGGGCGCACGCCTGGGTGTCTGGAGGCATACTCCGCGATGATGGCCGGGGTGGCGTCCGAGGAATGATGATCCAGCACCAGATGGCGGACGGGAAAAGAGGTTTTTTGCGCCAGCACGCTGTCCATGCATTGGCCGATGTACTTTTCGTGATTGAATGTCATGGTCAGGACAGTCAATTCGACCGGCGCTTCGGGTTCGCCGAGATGCGCGCAGTCGCCCCCCTCGCGCAGGATGGCGCCGAACAGCCGCTGATCTTCGGACAGCAGCGGCGCGTCCTGGGAAAAACGCTGCCGGAGCGCATGGCGGTTTTGGGCGCTGAGCGCCTCCGCAAATGCCCGCACGCGGTCAGGCTCAAGTGGCGCATCCGCCGCTACGGACTCCTCTTCCAGCAACCAGGCGGGGAGCGTCCACGCCCCAACCTCAAGCCCGGGCAACGCGTTCAGGGCTTCGCGCTCCTCCAGCGCCTGCGCGGCAAGCTTTTTGCGGGCATCAAGGGGACTCACCGGCGCGGTGCCCCACGTCCTGTCCAGCGAAAGGAGCGCATCCATGTACTGTGCATCGTCCAGGGGCGGCCAGGTGTTGTAGCGCACCTCGGTGACGGCGGCCAGGCGCCGGCCCGTGACGGAGCCAAGAAACAGGGGATGGCACGGGAGGGGCGCGGGCAATACCGGCATCGGACAGCCCAGGAAGGCGAAGACGCGGCGGGCCAGTTCCGCATCCGGCCCGGACACGGGGGAACCGCTCGGGTCGGCGAGCAGCGTCAGCTCGTCGGAGAACTCCCGCGCGGCTTCGATCTCCTCGGCCTGGGCGCGGTATCCGTCCATCTGGAACGATGCCTGGGGGTCTGTCAGGGGGGGCTGCGTGCGGAAGCGCTGCTCCAGCAGGACCGGCGGCTGACCAAGGAGGAAAAGGCTCCTGATGGAGTGGGCGCGGCTGAAGGATGCGCGCGCCTGGCATCCGAACTGCCGGCATGCCCCCCGCGAGGGGAAAAGCTGGAACAGAATGATGTTCCTGCCGGAGTCCAGCGCGGCGGCAAGCGCGCTCCACTGCTCCTCCAGATACGGAGGAAGGGGGGATGCCTGGAACCAGAAATGACCATGGTGCGGCAGCTGTCCGAGGAACCATGCGGGGAGGGGCCAGAATTCGAGGCCCTGTTCAGCGAAAAGGTCCCTGTTGGCATGGAGCGTTGCGGACAGCCAGAAGCTTGAGGGTCCGAAACTGTGGATAAGGAAAAGACCGCTCATGATGCACCCACGGTATCTTTCACGGCTTCAGGAGCCGGGAGGGGGCCTCTCCCGGATGCGGGGATGCGGGGCTGCGGGATACGGCCAGCTTCAGCCACTGCAAAGCCGGACGGCCATGACGGCCGCTGAGAGCCGTTTTCCGTAGCGCGGGCGCAGCGCCAGCGCAAACGAACGACAGCCAGCGGGTTTGGCAGCGCCTGTTCCCGCAGGCGGGCATCATGTGTACTGCGGTTCGTTTTCCTTGATGATCTGGAAGGATTTCATGGCCTTCACCGTGCCCGCGATGCCCTGATACTTCTTGACGCCCGCCACGGTGCAGGTGAGCAGGTCCTCCACATCCGTATCCAGGACGAGCACGTCCCCCACCTGCATGCGTAAGAGCTGGTTGCCGGTGATGGTGGTGTCGCCGAAATGCACCTTAAGCTCCACCGGCGTTTCCAGCAGACGTTCCTTGAGGCGCGCCACCCAGGCGTGGTCCACTTCCAGGCGTTCGGTCTGGAAGCTGGCGTGGAGCTTGGAGCGGATGGGTTCGATGGTGGCATAGGGCAGGCAGATGATCATGGAGCCGAGCGAGGTATCCAGCTCCACCTCAAAGGTGATGACCACCACCACGTCGCTCGGCGGCACGATGGCCGCGAACTGGGGGTTGATCTCGCTGCGTACCAGCTCCAGCTTGACATCGTGGACGGGCCGCCAGGACTCTTCCATGTTGTCGAGGGCGATCTTGACGATCTTGTCCACCACCGCCTGCTCGATGCGCGTGAATTCGCGGCCTTCGATCTTGGGCTGGGAGCCTGCCCCGCCGAAGACGTTCTCCACCAGGGCGAAAACCAGGCGGGAATCCACGATCATGATGGCGTTGCCGCGCAGGGGGTCCATCTTGAAAATGTTGATGGAGGTGGGCACGGGCAGCGAGCGCATGAATTCGCCGAACTTTGTCATGTCGATGGAGATGGGGTTCAGCTCCACGCGCTTGCGTACGGCGTTGGAAAGGGCGTTGGTGCAGAGCCTGGCAAAACGGTCGTTGACGATCTCCAGCACGGGCATGCGCCCGCGGATGATGCGGTCCTGATTGGCGAGGTCAAAGGAGACGACGCCCGAATCGTCTTCGGGAACGTCCTGCTCGCTTTCGATCTCGCCGCCGGAAAGGCCGCGAAGCAGGGCATCGACCTCGTCCTGGGCCAAAACTTTATTCATATGCGCCTCGGAAGTGCCAAAAAACTCTCGCATCCCTGCGGGATGCGGCGGTGTTTCCAAAAGTATGCAAAAAAAAGGCCAACAAGGCAAGAAGCCCGGCTTGACATGGCGCGGCCGCCTCACTAGAACTCAGTGCATGCCCTGGCCTGCCGCTGGAACATGCCGCGGCGCGGGGCGCGGGCACGGCGGCCTCTTGCCGCGCCTGCCCGGGGGATTCCGGGACGCCTTGGAGCGTCCGTCAAAATGTGCGGCATCCCGCCAGTCGGGGCGCATGTGCCGCCATTCGGTGACAGCATGGAACGATATGGATTTTGGCCGGTCCGTTTCGGCGCGTGGCTCCTGCGTCTGGCGCTTCTGCTCGCGCCTCTCGTGAACGCCGCCACGGCATGGGCGTCGGGCGACGATGACGGCTGGGTCGTCATGCCCGCCGGCGGCCGCCCCGCCTACATGGGCATCCACGGGGGCACCATGCCCGTGAGCCTGCTGGTTTCCGGCGACGGCGCGTCACTGTTTACCTTTGTGGGCCGCACGGGCAACGATTTTCTGGAAGCCCTGCGGGCCACGGACATGCCGCTCCCCAGCCTGCTCAACGCCACGGTGGCGCGTTCCATGGCGGTGCCCGGCGGCGCGGCCCTGTTCGCGGGCAATGCCACCAGCAGCCTGCCGGTCATCGCCCTCAGCGGCGAGAGCTTCGCCGCCCTGGCGGCGCAGCCCGGCAAGCTCCAGCCCTTTGGCCTCTCCGACGAGCCGCTTTCCATCGAAGGCCGCGCCGTCCGCCCCGCGGGCCGTTCCCCGGTCAAAAGCTATCGCCTCTTTGTCCTGCCGCGCTATCTCCAGCCCCCGGCCGAGCGCCGGGGGAAGTAGCCTTCCTTTCGCAAGGCCCGCCAACGACGGGCGCAGGCAGAGCCGCCCGCGGCCAGCGCTCCCCTGTGCGGTCTGGATGCGTCCATTGCCGAATCGCCCTGACGGATGCGGGGGCAGGCGCCCGCGCCGCAATACGGCGGAAAACCGCGTTTTTTCGCCGCTTGTCCCGCTCTGCGGGGAAATGACGGCAGCGAAGTCTGAGGAAAATATCTGTCCCGCAGATCTTTTCCCCAGCGAAACGCTTCAGGGCAGCATGCTCAACGGCACGCGATACACCCGGTCATTGGGATTGGTGGCGCCAAAGCTCTCCCAGTGGGAGGCATCCTTGTCATACGCCTCATAGCGGGCGAGCAGGCCCTTGATGCGGCGCACGAAGGCGTCGCGCTGGCCGGTGGACATATCTTCCCAGTCCTTGCGCGTCATGGAGCCGATGACGCTTTTGTAGGGCAGATCGACCAGCACCTCGTCCAGCAGGCCGTTTTCCGCCAGGTTCCTGTCAGGATGGAGCGAGAACTGGTTGGGGTCCCGGCTCATCTGGGCGGCCGCCGAAAGGATCTGCCCGAAAAGGTCGGCATCGCCGTTGAGAAAGGCCTTCTCGCTTCCGGCGAGCAGCAGCTTGAGCTGCTTGTAGAGGTTGCTCAGCTGGCCCTTGGTGAGCAGGACGGCCGGCTCGACAGCGAGCACGGGCGCGTCGCCGGGATTGGCCGCCAGCTTCGCCAGGTCGGCGTCGGCAATCCAGGCGTCCACCACATGCGGCGCGGTGCTGCCCTGCCGGTTGCCGAAAAACTGGAGCTGCATGGCATAGCCCGTGCTGTCGGCGATGCGGCGCGCCTCTTCCTCGGGGCTGAGTTTGGCCCTGGGTCCGCTGATCCTCGAGGGCTGCGCGAGGAGCTTGCCCTCGGCGGTGGCCGCCAGCACCTTGCCGTAGGACTGGGCGAGCACGCGCGCCGCGCTCTCGAAGGCTTTGGCTCCCTTGGCGGGCGTGGTCGCGTCGATGGCGATATAGCTCGCCTGATTGTCGCTCTGGCGCGTCAGGGTGCGGTAGGCCTCGGCGGCGTAGGGCTGGTTTTTGGCGCTGCGCGGATTCTTGACATGGAGCGCCGTGAGATAGATGCGGTTGGTCTTGAGATAGTCGGCAAGCGTCTCCGGCGAAAATCCCGTGGAGGAATCGGGATCGCCCGCGCCCAGGGGTCCGGCGTCGGTGATCATGAGCATGACGCGGCTGCCGTAGTCCTGCCAGGAAAGGCCGTCCACGGCGGCCTTGACGCCGGCGAAGGCATCCTCGTTGACGCCATGGCTGGAGACCGTGGCCTCGTCCACCTGCCGCAGCGCGTCCTCCAGACGTTTGCGGTCCCTGACCGAGGTGAAGTCGCAGATGATCCTGGCCGTATAGTCAAGGCCGGGCGTGCGTTTGGTGCTGCTGCGGAAGGCCACCACGGCGAAGGCCATCTTGTCGGCGTAGGGGCTTTTTTCCAGTTCGTCGTAGAGGCCCTGCACAAGGCGCAGGGTCTCGTCGATATAGGGCTTCATGGAAATGGTGGTGTCGATGACAAAGGCGAAACCGGTGCGGAAGTCCGCTCCCGCCGGGCTTTTGCCATGTCCGCCGCCGGCGGACCCTGCGGCGCCGATGCCGGGGTCGATGGACGCCACCTCGATGAGGCGCGGCCCGTGCTGGCCGTGGAACTGGTCGTCGATGGAAAGCACGGGAAGGAGATAGAAATTCTTTTCGGCAACGGCCGTGGCCGCCGGTTCTGTGGCGACGACCGGGTAGTCGGCGGGCAGTTCCCGGCCGGAAGCCAGCTCCCCGGCATAGCGGGCGAGAGTGCCCTTGAGGTCGTCGGCGCGGCAGACCGCTTCCAGCGCGTCATGCGTGCGGAAGAAGAGCACCGGGTCCCGGCCGGTCCTGTCCGTGAGCACCATGGTGATGGCCTGGGGCCATTCGGTGACGAGGGCCTTGTCGATCCAGCCGTCCGCCCCGTCGCTGCCCGCGCCCACCTGCAGGCGGTCGCCCTTGCGGTCGTAGATATACATGACGGAGAAGGTGGGGATGCTCTCGCGCAGGACTTTCGCCCCGGACTCAGGCCCGGCGAGGAGTCTTGCGCCGGGATGCGTGACCACGCGCTGGAAAACGCTTTTTTTCCCTTCCTGCAGCAGGGGCTGGGCCGCGTCGGCGCGGCCGGGCGCCGTCAGGGCGGCGGACAGTGTCAGGAGCAGGAACAGGAGCGCGCGAAGCGCGGATGGGAAAGATGTCATCATGCGTTGCCTCCGCGCGGCGGCCCGCGCGTGTTTCGTCAGCGCCCGCCGGTGCCCGGCGGACGGCGGCTTTCGTGCAGCCGCCCCGGCGGCCACGTCCTAGGGTCTGGACCTATTGATGTGACCGCCGGCTTGGGATGTGGCAGCTTGTGCAATGCCACAATCATCCGTCAAAAACAGCCTT
>NZ_CAJUBO010000028.1 GCF_910584445.1 uncultured Desulfovibrio sp. | reverse complement strand
AAGTGGTGGAGCTGGACAGAATTGAACTGACGGCCTCTTGAATGCCATTCAAGCGCTCTCCCAACTGAGCTACAGCCCCACGGCCTGAAGAACATAGCCGGAGCGGCGGCCTGTGTCAAATGCTTTTTTCACTTTTTTTGCCGGCAGCCACGCAGGCGGTCAAGCATCAACGGGAGCCTGCTTCCCGGGGAGTCACGCGTTTTTCAAAGCCCTTTCCCGTCCACTGGAACGAAACGTCATTCCGCAGGGGCACATCCACCTGCCCCTTGCTGCTCCAGAAGACCGGCACCGCCTTGAGGCCGCCAAGGCCAAGGCAGATGAGGACTGTGGGCGTGACATTTCCCGGGAGTTTCTCCCCCTTGCCGAGAAACTCCCGCGCATCCGGCTCCTGCGGCGTATCGATGGGCACGACGCGCCCCGAGGCATCCAGGCGCCAAAGCTCCACCGTGCAGATGGGTTCGCCGAGCGTTCCCACCGCCACCTCGGTGGAGCCGTCCGCCGTATTGTGGAACAGGCGCAGCCCGACAGCCCTGTCGCGGAACGGCAGACTGGCGAACACGAGGACATCGGAGGTTTCGCCCGCGATCTCCCAAAACTCGGTGCGCCCCTCGGCGAGCAGCCGCTGCTTGTCCGCTTCGGAAAGGCCCTCCGCCGTCGTTTCAAAAATGCTGGTCGGCAGCATGGTGAACATGCCCCGGGCCGTGGCCCCATTATCTTCTGCCCGTACGGGACCGGATGCCACAAGCGGCATGGCGAGCGCGAGGATGGCGATGAGGAGACGCTGCAACAACGCGGCATGCGGACACATGGGAGATACCTCCTGGCGGCTGGTTCCCGCGGCCGGTGGCCGCCGGCCGGCTCCATGGGCTGGCCGGGCGTCGTTTCCGCCCGGCGTCTGTTGAACGGCGCGCCGCAATGGGAAAAATTGGGTCATGACTCGGCCAGCGCGCTGAGGTCATAGGTCGAGCTTTCCACGATGTCGCATTCCACCAGGGCGCCGGGCGTCACGCCCGGACCGCTCGTCCAGGTCGTACCGTCCGCTTCCGGCGCCTGAAACCAGACGCGGCCCCGGTGCAGCCCCGGCCACTCCGCCTCGGGCGCGTCCACCAGGATGGGCAGGCGGCTGCCCACCGTTTTGGCAAGGATCTCCGCGCTGATGTCCGCCTGAAGTTCCATGAGCGCGGCGCGGCGTTCCTCCCGCACGGGCATGGGCACCTGGTCCGGCAGGGCCGCGGCCGGGGTGCCGTCTTCGGCCTGGTAGGCAAAGACGCCGAGATGGGTGAAGCGGGCCGCCTCCACAAAGCGGCAGAGGGCCGTGAAGTCCGCTTCGGTTTCGCCGGGGTAGCCGACGATCATGGTGGTGCGGATGGCCGCGTCCGGCAGGACGGCGCGCACGCGGTCGAGCACGCGGCGCGGATCGCCGGCGAAGGGACGCCCCATGGCCCGGAGCAGGCGCGGCTCGGCATGCTGGAAGGGGATGTCCAGATAGGGCAGGACCGGACCTCCCGCGCCGTTGGCACCGCCCAGAGCGCGCATGCGCCGCAGCAGCGCTTCGGTGACGCCGGTGGGGTAGAGATAGAGCAGGCGCAGCCACGCGAGGCCGTCCAGCCCGGCGAGCGCCTCCAGCAGGTCGCCCAGTTCCCGCCCTCCGTCGGCCGTGGCCCTGTCGCCGCCCCAAGAGGCGACATCCTGGGCCACCAGGTCAAGCTCGCGGACGCCCTGCGCCAAAAGGCAGCGGGCCTCGGCCAGCAGGGCCTCCATGGGCGTGGAGCGCAGGGGACCGCGAATGCCCGGGATGGTGCAGAAGGCGCAATGGTGGCGGCAGCCCTCGCCGATCTTGAGCCAGGCATAGGAAGGCCCGGTGGAGAGCAGGCGTCCGCCGGCCGCGCCGGGGCGGGCCTCCGGCGGGGGCACAAGCCCCAGGGCCGCGGTGACGAGTTCGGGCCAGCGTTCCAGCGCTTCCGTGGGCAGCCAGAGATCCACTTCGGGGAGTTCCTTCGCCAGCTCGCGCACGCCGTAGCGCCCCACCATGCAGCCTGCCACCGCCAGCAGCGGGCGCCGGCGCAGTCTGCCCGCATGTCGGGCCGCATCGAGCACGGCGCGGATGGATTCGCGCACCGCGGGTTCGATGAATCCGCAGGTATTGATGAAGATGAGCCGGCTGCGGCCCATATGGGCCACGGTTTTGACCGGCACGCCCAGCGAGCCGAGCAGACGTTCGCTGTCCACGCGGTTCTTGGGGCAGCCGAGGCTCAGCGCCCACACGGGCAGGGGGCGTTGCTTCCGGCTGGTGAGACGGGCGGGGCGAGGGGCCGGGGACATGGCATCAGAAGGGCACGCGCAAAAAGCGCGCGCTTTCGGGCTGGATGTGGAGCAGCCGGTCGGCGGAGACATGGGCGGCGTTCGTCACGAAGCTGGCCCTGTCGATATTGAGGATGGCCTCCGCCTCATGGCTGCAATCGAAGAGGTGGAGGATGTCGCCGTCCACGCGGTCGGCGGTGGTCCAGTGGCGGTTCATGGGACCGCCGTCGGGCGTGAGGCTGCGGAGAAACCGGAAGACCACGGCCCGGCCCCGGCCGGGGGCCAGCCAGTCACGGCAGGTGGCGAAAAAGGTGTCCGGGTCCGGCGTTTGGGTCCGTCCAGAGGGCGCGGGGCGGCCATCTTCCGGCGGGGCGAACGGCGCCCGGATCTCCAGGGGAAAGGCGCGGGCCTGGATGCGGAGCAGGCTGTCCACCAGCGATACATAGTCCGTTTCCTGGGTGAGCACCGCGCGGAACGCCTCGGGCCGGGACGCCAGGCCGAGCAGGGTCTCGTTGAGGATGTCGCGCGCCTTGAGCACGCGGATGCCGTAGAGCAGGCGCAGGGCGTTGAGCACCGCGTAAATGGCGCAGAAGGTATCGAGCTTGCCCTGGTAGAAGGGTTTCAGCATCACGGCTCCGGCGTGCGCGCCCGTCACTCCACGGTGACGCTCTTGGCAAGGTTGCGGGGCTGATCGACATCCTTGCCGAGGTAGTCGGCCACTTCGTAACTGAAGAGCTGGAGCGCCGGCAGGGCCGCGAAGGCCGAGAGGGGCGCGGGCAGGCGCGGGATGCGCCACACATCGTCCGTGCCCAGTTCCATGCCGGGATTGGTCAGGGCGATGACCTTGCCCTGACGGGCCTGCACTTCCTCGATATTGGACTTGACCTTGGGAAAGAGCGCGTCATCCAGGGCCAGGGCAAAGGTGGGGAAGGAGGGGTCCACAAGGGCGATGGGACCGTGCTTCATCTCTCCCGCCGCATAGCCCTCGGCATGGATATAGGACAGCTCCTTGAGCTTGAGCGCGCCTTCCAGCGCCAGCGGGAAGCAGTGCCCCCGGCCCAGGTAGAAGAAGTTGCGCGCCTGGGCATACTTGCGGGCAAGCTCGCGCGCGGTGGCGTGCATTTCCGGCAGGTTGTCGTCCAGCAGCGCGGGCAGGGACCGGAGCAGCTCGAGCAGTTCCCTTCTGCGCGCCGGCTCCAGCGTGTCCGTGCGTTCGCCCCAGTGGAGCGCCATGAGGGCCAGGGTGAGCATCTGGCTGCACATGGCCTTGGTGGAGGCCACGCTGATCTCCGGGCCGGCCTGGGTGAAGAGCACGGCCTGCGCCTCCCGGGCAATGGACGAGCCGACCACGTTGCACAGGCCGAGCACCGGCATGCCGCGTTCCTTCATCAGGCGCAGGGCGGCGAGGGTGTCCGCCGTTTCGCCGCTCTGGCTGATGACCAGGGCCATGTCGCCCTCGCCGAAGCGCGGGCTCTCGCGGTAGCGGAATTCCGAGGCGATCTCCACCTGAACGGGAATGCCCGCCCAGGACTCCAGCAGGTGCCTGCCCCACAGCCCCGCATGGTAGGAGGTGCCGCAGGCCACCACATGCAGGCGCGCGGGCACGGGCAGGTGCGCCAGTTCCGGCAGAAGGACGCCGTCACCGGCCGGTGCCGCGCGGCCGGCAAGGCCGTCCGTGATGACGCGCGGCTGCTCGAAGATCTCCTTGAGCATGAAATGCCGGTAGCCGTCCTTTTGCGCCGCCTGCATGTCCCATTGGATGGTCTGGGGTTCGCGCCCGACGGGGGAGAGGTCGGCAAGGCGGAACAGCGCATGCCCCGAGGCCGTGGCGCGCACGATCTCGCCGTCCTCCAGAAAGAGCACGCGGCGCGTATATGGCAGAAAGGCCGGGATATCCGACGCCACGAAGTTTTCGCCCGTGCCCAGGCCGAAAATGAGCGGCGCGGACATGCGCGCCGCGTAGAGCGTGTCCGGCTCGGCGCAGTCGAGCAGGCAGACGGCATAGGCGCCGTGCGCCTCGCGCAGGGCGCGCGCGAAGGCGTGGAGCAGGTCCGGCTCACTCTTGCGCCGTTCGGCGATGAGGTTGACCAGGACCTCGGTGTCGGTCTCGGAATGGAAAACATAGCCCCTGGCCGAAAGCTCGGCCTTGAGTTCCTGGTAGTTTTCGATGATGCCGTTATGCACCAGGGCGAGCGAACGGTCGTTGCTCAGGTGCGGGTGGGCGTTGCGTTCGGCCGGGACGCCATGGGTGGCCCAGCGGGTATGGCCCATGGCGCAGGTGGCGGTGACGGCCGGGGAAGCGGCGAGTTTTTCCTTGAGGGCGGCCAGCTTGCCCTTGGCCCGCGTGACGTGGATGCGCCCCCGGAGCGCCCAGGCCACGCCCGCGGAATCATAGCCGCGGTATTCCAGCCGTTCCAGCCCTTCCACCACCACGGGGACCGCCGGGCGGTGCCCCACATAGCCGATGATGCCGCACATGCTGTGTCCCCTCCTGGCGGGACCGCCAAGAACTCTTGTATACTTCAGCCCAAGAGCTGAAGTATGAAGATCCTTCGCCAAAAACGTGGTTTTTGGCTCATTCACGGCGCTTTTCGCGCCGCGCCAGACTCTCGTCCGGCGGGAGAAGCCATTTTCTGCAAAGGAGGAAACGACTTCTACATATTGACGCGGTCCACAAGATTGCTGTTGACCACTTCCACCTTGGCGCCGTCCGCGAGGGCCTGGAGAAAGAGCGCATAGACGGCGTCCTGCCGCTCGCGCCTGACGCCTTCGGTCATGGCTTCGCCCACGCTGGCCCATTCCGCGCCGTCCGGCGGCAGGACAGCCGCCACGCGGCAGAGCAGGGCGCCCGGTCCCTGCGGACCTTCCACGCTGTAGACGCGGGGCAGCCAGTCGCCGGGCTTGTCCGCGAAGATGGCTTCCGCAAGGGCCGGGTCGGGCGCAAAGTCCGCCAGGGCGCCCCCGCGTTCCATGGGCGGCGCCAGCTTGACGCCCAGGCGTTTGGCCTCGGCTTCCGGCAGGGGACCATCCTTGAGACCTGCGCGCGTGGCCTGGGCGTTCGCCAGGGCGTCGGCCAGCGCCTTTTCCGCGCGGAGCGTCGTGAGGATGCCATCCTTCACTTCGGCAAAGGGCCGGGTGGACGGAGGCTCGGTAGCGAGCACGCGCGCCACCAGATAGCTGTCGCCCGCTTCCAGGGCGCTGTCCACGGGAAGGCCCGCCCCGGCTGCAAGCAGGGCCTCCGCGCCTTCAGGCGTGACGCCGAGGGTCTTCACAAGGCCGTCCTTGTCGAGAAAGCCGCTTTCCGCGGCCGTGAGGCCGTGGCGCGCCGCGCTCTCCGCCAGGGGCTTGTTGAGGATGTTGTCCTCGATGAGGCTGTCGAGCGCGTCATGGAGCTTGTCCGAGCCGCGCTCAAAGGCCACGCCCCTGCGCGCCGCGGCATCGACCTTTTCAAAGGAGGGAACGCCGCCGGGCTTTTTTTCCTTCACCAGGATCAGATGGAGTCCGAAGGGGCTGCGTACCGGCTCCGAGACCTGGCCCGGCTCGAGGGCAAAGGCCGCGGCGTCGAAGGCCGGCACGGTCTTGCCGCGCGTGAGCCAGCCCAGGTCGCCGCCGGGACCCGCCGCGCCCTCGGGATTGACCGCGTCGGCCACCTTGGCGAAGGCCTCGCCGGCCTTGAGGCGGCCACGGGCTTCCTCCAGGGTCTCGCGGGCGCGGGCTTCCGCCGTGGCGTCGGCATCGGCGGGCAGCGGCACGAGGATGTGGGCCGCGCGCACCTGCGCCGGCTCCTCGAAGCGCCCCCTGTTGGACTCGTACCACCGGCGCGCGTCGGCGTCGCTGATGCTGTCGGGCGGCACCAGCGCTTCGGGACGCACGGCCACATAGGCCACATTGACCCTGGCGGGGACGGCGAAATTTTCCTTGTGGCCGTCATACCATGCCCGCGCGTCGGCATCCGTGACCGTGACCTTGTCCGCAAAGCGCGAGGCCGGCACGAAAATATAGTCGACGCCGCGCCGCTCGCGGAGAAAGTCATAGCGGTGGCGCGCTTCTTCGGGATCGCTCCAGACCGGGGCCGTCACCAGGGCGAAGATCTTGCCCGCGAGCAGCTCGTCGGCAAGCTCCTTTTCGTACTGGGCCGGACTCTTGCGTTGCGCGGCCAGCACGCGGGTATAGGCCTCGGGGTCGAAGCGGCCCGCGTCGTCCTGAAAGGCGCGGATCTTGCCCACAGCCTGGCGCAGCTCCAGCGGCGTCACGGTGATGCCCGTGCGCCGCGCCTCCTGGAGCACCAGTGTCTGCCTGATGAGGTCATTGAGCACGCTGCGGCCCAGATGATCCTTGATGAGCTGCTCGCGCGTCAGGCCGGGGTTGGCGCGCAGCAGGTATTCCTCGGCGTTGCGGTAGGCGCGCTCAAATTCCTGCGCCAGGATAGGCTCGCCATTCACCATGGCAACCACGTTGGTGTAGTCCCGGTCATTGAAATTGCCCACGCCCCAGAAGACGAAGACAAGGATGATGATGCCGAATGCCACCTTGACGCCGAAGGACTGCGCGCTGGTGCGGATATAGTCAAGCATGGACGCTCCCGGCTGCGGCCTGGACCGCAGAAATGAGGATCTCGGAAAGACGACAGTTTACGCGCTGACGCGGCAAATTTCAAGGAAGTCCCCTCTGGCCGGAGGCGCCGGGCGGCGGCCGCAGAGGGAAAAGCGCGGCGGACGGGGGAAACGGCAACGGCGGGTCGGCTGGGAGAGGAGGAACCCGGTCAACGGCTCTGGACGCCCGGAGGGCACGGACGGTTGCCTCCGCACTGGAAGCCGGCGCCGGCGTCGGACATGGCGTCGGAGGGGGCGCCGCCCATGTCCAGCGGCAGGCGTTCATCCCGCGGCGTCTCCTCCCCGGGGGCGGCGGTCCCCGTGGCGGCGTTTCCGGCCGTGGAGCCGGCCCGGTCGCGTTGCTGGCGCGGGCGTTCCACCCGCTCGCGGATGTCGCCCGGCAGGCCGCGCTGCTCGAAGAAGGGGACGCCCTGGGAACCGGCGGCGAAGATGTGCGCCTTGTTGCGCAGGAGCCGGAAACGGAGCAGGAGCATGTCCGGCCGCCAGGAGCCGAGTCCGGAGGGCGCGGTGGCATTCTGGCTCTGGGCCAGGGCCTGGGCGAGATTGAAGCCTTCGTCGAGCAGGGCGCGCATGCGCGCCACTTTCCAGACATCGGCGTCGGTTTCCGCCAGGGGGTAGAAGGCCACGTCCACCTTGCCGGAAAGCGCGTTGATGCCCTCGATGCAGTAGCGGCAGGAGGGGGAGAAGAACATGCGCGTGGCGGCGTTTTCGCCTTCGCCGAGAATGGGCCAGACATCCGTCTGGGAGCGCGCCACCGCGCCCAGATTGACCACAAAAAGCGCGAGCCAGACCCAGAGGAGGACGGAGCTGTGCCGCTCGTTGTCGCGCATGCGGCTTTGCGGCGCCGAGGCGCGGCGCAGGAGGACATAGACAACGGCAAAAAGCAGGGCCGCCACCAGACAGCTGACGCAGGGGGCCGTAAAGGCCATGAGCAGGAGCAGGCAGATGTCGCCCAACAGGGCGAGCGCGGCCAGGATGCGCCCCCAGTCGGCGGCCCCGAGCAGGGAAAGCCCGGCCAGCGCGCCGAAGGCCGCCGTGCCGAACCACCAGAGCGAGATGCCCGCGACGGTGAAATCCTGATACAGGGTGCAGCCGGTGGTGACGCAGAAGTTGACGTCATTGCCCAGGGCGCTCCAGACGCAAAAGGCCGTGCCCAGGAGCGCGAGAAAAAGAGGACCGACAAGGATGGCGTGGCTTCTGTACATGGGGGTATGGCGGTCGGCGCTGGCGGCGGAGAGAGGTGGGAAAAGGGGATTTCGCGGGCGCGGCGTGACCGGCCGGACATGTGCCCCGGCCGGCCCGGAGCCGCCGGCGGCCGCTCCGAATCATGACACAGGGCCATGACCTTAAATGTTTTTCAGGATTTCGTAAAGCCGGAAAGTGTCCGGCGGCGCGACCGCGCGCGAAGGGTCCGGCCATCGGGGCGCGGGGCGCTCCGGAAGGCGGGCCTCCCCGCCCTGCCCGCGCCCGGCAGAAATTGCCGCCCGCGCATGCGCCGGAGCGGTCGCGCGCTTCCCTCGTGAAAACGCGCTACGAGCGCTTGAGTTCCATGGCCTTCTGGAGCATCTGGTCCGCCGTGGTCACCACCTTGCTGTTGGACTGGAAGCCGCGCTGGGTGATGATCATGTTGACCATTTCCGTTGCCATGTCCACATTGGAAAGCTCGATATTGTATGCCTGGACCGTGCCGTAGTTCTCCGTGCCGGCAACGCCCATCTCCATCTGGCCGGCATCGGGCGTGGCGGAAAAGAGGTTGCTTCCCTCCCGGCGCAGGCCGTCCTCGCTGGTGAAGCGGCAGATGGGGATCTGCCAGAGGTCGAGGCTTTCACTGTTGGAAAAGTGGCCGACCACGGTGCCGTCGTTGCGGATGCTGACAGTGCTGAGAAAGCCCTCGGCGTAGCCGTCCTGCGTGTAGGTGCTGGTGGGCGTGCTGCTGGTGAAGGCCGTGGTGGGGTACTGGGACGTGACGGCTCCCTCGCCCATGGAGGGGAGCAGATGCATGTCCGTGCCCACTTCGGCGGCGGAGGCGGGCGCGTTTTCCCAGCCGCCCGCGGCGCGGATGCCCAGATCGAGCGTCATGGGCGCGCCGTCGAGCGTGAACTGGGGCAGCCCCCCGGCAAGCTGCGCCGGGACCCAGTCCTCCAGCTCCTTGCTGCCTTCGGTGGCGGGGGTGAAGGCGGACACGCTCTGCAGGTTGCCCGCCGAATCGAACTGGAGCACGCCGCTCATGAGCAGGCCGTCGCCCGGCTCGGGCGCGATGGCGTTGCCCTCCTCGTCATACCGGGGCGTCGGCTCCGCCGCGAGGATGAATTCCATGTAGCGGTTGGGGGAATCCGAAGGCGCGCCGTCAAAATAGGCCGTCACGGTGCGCGCGTTGCCCTCGGCGTCATAGACGGTCATGGGCTGGGAATAGGTATAGGCATCCGTGGAGAGCGGCGTGGAGGAGCGGCCGTCATACTGGTCGAGCAGGGCGAAATAGGGATTCTCCGCGCTGGCGCTCTTGTCGGCGCGGGAACTGAGGTTGAGGGTCAGCTCCACGGCGCTCGTGGTCTTGGCCGGAATGGTGGCGAAGGTGTCCACCTGGACGGGCGCGAGGCCGCCCCTGCTCCCGTCCGTGCCGATCTGGTAGCCCATGAGCGCAAGGCCCGTGGGCGTGCGCCAGACGCCCTCGTTGTCGGGGCGGAAGTCGCCCGCGCGGGTGTAATAGACGCCCCCGTCCTTTTCGTCCATGACCTGGAAGAAGCCCTTGCCGTTGATAGCCATGTCCGTGACCGTATTGCTCGATTCCAGGCCGCCCTGCTGGAAGATGGTGCGGACGGATTCCACCTGGAGTCCCATGCCCACCTGGCCGATGGCTACGCGCGAGTCCTCCTGGGCGTTCCACCAGTTGCCGATGCCCGCCTGGCTCTGGTAGAGGATATCCGAAAAGAGGATGCTCTGGTGCTTGTAGCCGATGGTGCTGACATTGGCGAGATTGTTGGTCGTCACCTGCATGCCCTGGGCCAGGCCCTTCATGCCGGTGGCGCCGATATAGAGCGACGAGTTCACGCTGCTGCCTCCGGAAAAAAAGCGGCGATGGGGAAAATTCTTCCCCACCGCCTTCAGGAAAGCAGTATTCGTGCCAGTGCCGAGACCGGTCATTAGCCCACTCTAGGGATGGGTCCCCTCCCCACCACCACCCCACCTTTGGGTGGCGGCTTTAGCGTTTTTTTTGTAGTCTATGGGTAGGGGCAATTATCGTAAAGGCTCCCACAGTATTTTTTCAATTCACCTGCACCTGGTCTGGATAACCAAGTACCGAAAAAAGATTTTGTCAGGTGACATTGCCCAAAGGATCAGCTCGCTGATATGCGACATTTGTGGGAAACATCAAGAAGAGATACTCAAATGGCATATAGCTCCCGAGCATCTCATCTCCATTGTTGCACCGCCAGTATTTTGGAGGCCATATGTGGGACGCGGCTATTTTTGTTGCAGCAGTGGCAATGTGACCGATGAGATTATCAAACAATACATTGAGCAACAGGAAGTGGATGACACATTCCGGATTGATGGTGAATGACTTCATCCCGCTTCAGCAGGGACTAGAACGTATTTATCCTGTGGAGCGTTCAATAGTGGATCTTATTTTGATCCATGGAAAAGAAGGAGAATTAGGTAAAAATGGCAAAAATTGTATTAATCAGCCTCTATGAAGTGAATTATCTGGGAACCAGACTGCTTGCATCGTGGCTTCGTTCTAAAGGACATGTTGTTCATAATATTCTATTTAAGGATATGAGATGGGAATTACGTGAGGAACCTCTCGAAAACCATGTAGGATACCAAATTATGCACGATCGCAAGATCGTTGGCGTTGAGTATGACACAAAAATCTGGAGCGAGAAAGAACTCAATCTTTTAAAGAGGCGGATCGAGGAATTATCTCCTAATATAATCGGAATGAGTACACGCTCACCGCTAGAAGATTTCGCCAAAAAGATTGTTCCGTCCTTGAGAATTGCTTCTCCTGATGCATTACTTGTGGCTGGGGGGTATGGGCCAACATTTAATCCAGAAGGTTTTCTCAACTTTGGATTTGATGCAGTTATCAGGGGAGACGGTGAGGAAGCTTTGCTGGATTTGGCAAACGCTGTCGATTCTGAGTCTAGCTGGCAAAATTACCCTAATATATGTTCAATCTTTGATGGTAAAATTTTGTGCAATCCACTTCGGCCTCAAATTAAGGATATAAGTTCGTACCCTGTAGCAGCCCATGGAGACGCCTATTTTTCTTATATTGACAATGATTTCCTCTATCGTAATTGTGACCCGCGAGGAATGGCTTATGTTGAACAATCTGTTACGGGATCTTACAGTACTTTTATAAGTAGAGGATGTACTGGAAAGTGTACGTATTGTTCTGGAGGTTATTGGAGTTCAATTTATGATGCAAGTTCATCTCGTTCATATAAATGTAGAAAAAGGAATCTTGATGATGTATTGAATGAATTGCAAGGTATTGATCTCTCGCGATTTGGTTATATTAACTTCGTTGATGAATGTTTTCCGCTTACCAAAGATGAAGCATACTATTTTTTCCAGGAATATCGTAAAAGAATTAATTTACCTTTTAACATGTACTTGAACTACGAAAAAACACTTTCGGACCCCAAGCTCTATCAACTTATTCTGGACAGTGGTTTGGATTCAACGGCAGTTGGTATTCAGACTGGCTCTGAATTATTCGCTAAAAAATATTACCGGAGGAGTGGAAGGAATAGTATATATAGAGACTTTATATGGTTACTATTTAATACATTCGTTACGTCGAAGATACAATTCATACAAGGCAACTGCTATGAACAGGATGATGAGTTTATGCAGACACTTGAGTTTATCAAGCAGTTACCATTTGATCCTATTGATCCTCTACGTAATGCTTTTAACGTAACGCGTCTAAAAATTTTTCCAGGTGCACCAATCCGTAATTTAGCTCCAAATGTAGTATTAAATCCCATGCCTGCTAATGAATGGTGGCGAAGAAGTTTATTAATGGAGTGAAGGCGTTTAGCTTCTGACGAAATTATGGATTACGCAATACATAGCAGAATTTTTAAAGAGAACCCTATGGAATTAAAAAGATTTATAGATACATATTTTAACAAAGTTCAAAAAATTGAGACAACTAAACAATTGGAGAGTCTTGCAGATAAAGATGTTATTTTTTATGGCTGCGGCGAAATATTCAGAAAACATTATCCGCTGTTTATCCGATGTAATATTGTCCCCAAAGCAATCATGGTTGATGATGCCTATGTCAAAAACTTACCCAAATATATAGAAGGCATTGAGGTAGGGGCGTTATCCAATGTAATTTCTGATAACTGCGACGCAGAAATTATAGTTCTTGCACAACAGGCTAGCAGAATGTGTAGAAAGATTATACGTGATTACCAATATAATCCAATAAAACTTCATCCGTGGTCAATTTTATAGACAAATAAGCCTTAGTTTACTTCAGTGCACCAGCGGCAGGCCAGCGTCCTTCCAGCCCTCGATGCCCTGATGCATGTGCAGGATGCGCTTCATGCCCGCTTCGCCCAGGCTCTCGGCGGCGGCCGCCGAGCGCTTGCCGCTGCGGCAATAGATGAGCAGGGTGGCGTCCCTGGGCAGGTCCGCCGTTTCCATTTCAAACCGGCCGCCGAAAAAGTCCACGTTGCGCGCCCCGGCAAGATGCCCCTCGCGGAACTCCCGGGGCGTTCGCACATCCAGAATAATGAGACCGGCGGGGGCTTTTTGCAGCAGGGCCGCCGCGTCCCGCACGCTGATATTGCCGGCCTCGGGCAGGGCGGCGCCCGCCCCGGCGGTGTCCCCCGCCCGGGCGGAACCGGACGGGACGATGAGCGTCAGGGCAAGAAAAAGGGGAACCAGAAACAGGACCAGACGCGCGCAGGAGTGGAAGCTGTTCATGCCCGTCCTCCCTTCGCGGCGTCCGCCTGGCCGCGCATGGCGGCCATGGCCCGGGCAAAGCCCGGCGCCGCGTTGCGGATGACGCTCTCGTCCACGCAGAAGGCCAGGCGGAAGTGCCCGGGCCAGCCGAAGCCGGAGCCTGGCACCGCCAGGACGCGTTCTTCCATGAGCCGGTTGACAAAGGCCACATCGTCGCCGCCCGGCGCCTTGGGGAAGAAATAGAACGCGCCGCGCGGCATGACGAACTCATAGCCCGCTTCGGTCAGCACCCGGGCCATGGCCGCGCGCCGGGCAGCATAGACGGAGCGGTCCACCGAGCTGCCGAGGGCCGCGGCCATGAGGTGCTGGCCGATCACCGGCGGATTGACAAAACCGAGGATGCGGTTGGTGAAGGTGAGCGCGGCCATGAGTTCGGCCTTTTCGGGCATCTGCGGCGCCAGCGCCGCATAGCCCACGCGTTCGCCGGGCAGGGAAAGGTTCTTGGAAAGCGAGCTTACGGCCACGGCGTAGGGATAGAGCGGCAGCACCGAGGGCACCTCGGCCCCGTCATAGGCGAGAAAGCGGTACGGCTCGTCCGCCAGGAGCCAGATGGGGCGCCCGTATTGCTGGCTCTTGTTTTCCAGAAGGCGCGCCAGGGCCGTGAGGTCGGAACGGCTGTACACGGCGCCCGTGGGGTTGTGCGGCGAGTTGATGAGCACCACACGCGTTTTTGCGTCGATGGCCTGTTCCAGGGCCGCGAGATCGGGCGCGAAATCTTCCGCCCGGCTGGGCACCGGCGCCAGTTCGCCGCCGTGGTTTGCCACATAGAAGCCGTATTCCACAAAATAGGGGGCAAAGGTGAGCACGCGCTCGCCCGGGTCGAGCACGGCGCGCAGAAAGGCATTCAGCCCCCCGGCCGCGCCGCAGGTGAGGATGACGTCCTCCATGCCGAGCTTCACGCCCTGCTCGGCGGAAAGATGGGCGGCAAGCCGCTCCCGCAGCCACGGAAAACCGCCGTTGGGCATGTAGCCGAAGGCGAACGGCTCCCCTGCCCTGGCGGCAAAGGCGGCAAGCCCCTCCCCCACGGCCGGGGGCGCGGGCAGGTCGGGATTGCCCAGGCTGAAATCATAGACGTTTTCCGCGCCGTACCTGGCCTTGAGCTGGGTGCCGGACTCGAACATCCTGCGGATCCAGGAGGCGTTGCCCAGGTGGGCGGAGACGTTTTTTGCAAGAATGGACATGCGAAACTCCGGATGATTGTCTTTGATACGAAAAACCAGTATAGTCCCAAAGAACACTGGAATGCAATCATCACGCCCCGCGCTGCCCGCTTCGGGACCCCGCGCGGCATGGAGGAAAAGATGGAACTGCTGTATCCCGCGCGGGCGCTGATGCTGCCGCTCCTGTTCGCGGCGCTGCTCCTCGCGGCCTGCGCGGCCAGGGAGGAAGGCGACCGTGACGAGGGGATGACCCTCAGTGTGGACGTGCGTGAAGTGCACCGCTGTTCGCGCCTCTCGCCGGAGATCACGGTCGCGTATGCGCCCAGGGGGACGAAATTCTACGATGTGCGGCTCATCGAGTACGGCGAGGAAGAGCGCTTCTTTGGCGGCGGCACCTGGGTCGAGGACGGCAGCGGCGTCATCCCCGAAGGCGCGCTGACCCGCCACTATCGCGGACCCTGCCCGCCCGCCGGCAAGAGCAGGGACTATGCCTATGTGGTCTCGGCCATGGAGAGCGAGACCTCCCAGCCGCTGGCCGTGCGCCTGTACCGCTTCACGCAGGAATAGCGCCGGCCGCGCCCCGGCGGGCGGCCGCGTCGCCGGGCGGCGAAAAAGTGCTTGCCAATTCCGCGTCAGGAGCATATGAATGCCTTCACGCGGGCCGAGGTAGCTCAGTTGGTAGAGCAGGGGACTGAAAATCCCCGTGTCGGCAGTTCAATTCTGTCCCTCGGCACCACCTAAAAATCTCACAAAGTCCCGTAAGAGCCGGAAAGCCTTACGGGGCTTTGCTTTTGGGGAAATCGTGTAGTCTCATGTAGTCCGGGAAAGTCCAGAGACATACAGGCGAAATACCGACAAGACGCGATGCCATGGCTGTGAGCTGTCGCGCAAAATGAGAATTTTTTCACGATAAATGAGAACGTGCCGGGGCAGATTTTCCGCTCTGGCACGTTTTTTTGTATAGTTCTCGCGCTCTCTTGTCCGCATGTGTCAAAACACACACATTTTCAGCCTTCGATTATCCATCCTACAAAGTCTCCGAAGCGGAAGACCTCCACCGCGTCCTCGCCAAGCTCTCCGGGGTAGAGCGGGCGCGGTATGCCGGAAAGGGCAAGTTCTTTGCGCACAATTGCCGCCTCCTCCGCGCCTTGCGCCAGCTTGGAAGCCCAGATCAGCCGCGCAAGCACCGTGGCCGGATATCTGCGCCCAGGCATGCACCAGTATCCGCAGAGGCTTCCGGCTGGCTGCGGTGGAAAGGCTATCGGGCGAGGCCAACCTGTCAGGATTTCCGACAGGTTCGGCAAGCCGCGCCTGCTCCTGCTCCGCGAGCTTGTCAAGCACATCCAGAACCCAGCGGCGGAACGACTTGGCTACGGGCGTACGGGCGAACATGGCGAGAAGGTGGCATCCGCGAAGGGTAAACCGAAGACTTTTTATAGGGAACGCCGAATCGGCGTTGTCGGAGATTTCAACCACTTGCGCCATGTCCGACGTGAATTCGTCCACATGGGCACGGTAGATTTTTGCAGCCTGATCTTCGCGCTTAAAACCAAGGTCTTTGGAAAGTTCCACAGCACGAATCCAAAGGGCGTTTTGGTGAGTGACAGGGGAAAAGGTGACTCGTTGAAGGTAAGGGCCGTGGTCATGGTGAAACCTCTCAGATTTTTTTTCATTGGCCCTGCTTAAAACAAAACAGAGCCGGGAGCTGAAAAACCGTCTGAGAACGGCCGTGGCGTTACCGCTACCACACTCCCGGCTTTGATGCCGTATTTATGCCATGTCATGCAGAGAAAACAGCTTGACATGCACAAAAAAGACCCGGTTCACGGTCGGGCATCCGTCTCAGAAGGAGTTTTTCAGGCTCCGTGGTAAGAGGACGCCATATTTTTTGAAGATGTTAAGCCTTTTCGTAATATCCGGCAGTGGCGCGCAAGACATCTTCATATTTGTAAATGTCGCTCAATTTTTCGATTTTATGTTTTGTCCCCTTCTTTTCCGCGTCGAAAGTTTCAATATACTTGACGCTGGCTGCATTAAAATGCAGCCGACATATGGGACGGTTGTTCTTGTTATCGAGGATGACGCCGCAGTAGCTTTGCTGGTCGCGTATATAAACGCGCTCAGGATCGACCACCTTGCTCATAATGGCTTTGACGATATTGTAGCCGTTTATTTCTTCTTCCGTTGTGACGATGCGGTGGTCTTGCTCGTCCGGCGTCTCCTCTGCGGCTTTCGGCTGGGCTTCCGGTTTCTGCTGGGTCATGGCGTTTTTCAGGCGTTCGTTGATGCGGTCGGTAAGGAACTGCTCCATTGCTGCCTTGAGGACTGGCGTGAAGCGTTCCCGTACGTTCTGCGTGATCTTGCCCTCATAGACCTGCGCGATGAAGAAACGCACGAAATCCTCATCCGGTTCTTCCATCTGCCGGGCTATGACCTGCTTGAACTCGCGGTTGTACTTGAGTTCGTTGGCTTTATCCACACAAGCGTCGCAGTCAAAGCGTCCCTTGGCAAGCCTGCGAAGCTCGGGGATGAGCGCCTCTTCCATGTCATCCAGGCAGAACTCCATGTAGGGCTTGGTATCCATCACATTGGGCGCTTCCAGGTCGGAATAGAAGCGGTAGCGGTTGCCGTCTGTGAGGATGCCGATGCGTGCGTCTGTGCCGTGGAAGTAAATTTGCAACTGGTTGCAGTGCTTGAACTCAAGCTCGGTTCCCAGGGTCTTGCATTCGATGAGCAGGATGGGCTTGCCATCCGCCAGAATGGCATAGTCCACGCGGGCATCCTTGTATTCCCCGATGGGCGCGGAGAACTCCGGGACGACCTCCGCCGGGTTGAACACGTCGTAGCCCAAAGCCTGAATAAAGGGCATGACCAGCGTGTTCTTGGTCATCTGCTCGTTGTCCAGCTTATCGCGGTGTACCCTGACACGTTTTGCCAACTCGAAAATTCGTTCCTCAAAGTCCATTGTTTCCCCCTTCCAATGCAGACTTCTCCAAACTATCGCGACTATCGGCCACTGTCTCCAGCGTTGCCTGCGTGTCCGTGCTATGCTGTCGGCCAAAGAGCGCAGGCAGAATGTAATTGTCCTAAAATACCCACATCGAAAAAGCAATTCCCGGAGCGGTTTTCCTGTAGGATGGTCGGCAAAGGCGTGGAGGCGGGCAAGGCGAGCATCACAGTGAGCGGCGGCGACAAGTGGCGCAAGGCGCTGGAACGGCTGGCGCAAAAAGTCCAGGTGTGCGCCGGGGTGCTGGAAAACGCCAGGTATCAGGGCAAGAGCGTCGCTCAGTATGCCGCCTACAACGAGTTCGGGGGGCGTCCAGCCCATGCGTCCATATCCGGACATACAGGGCGGAACGGGTTCTGTGGCCTCCGACGACCCAATATGTTCTTTTGAGCCATGAGGAGACCCCAGCAGGAGGAGACACGTTTTCCTCTCTGCCGGGCATCCGGTTTTTTTATTATCGTGGCCCTGAAGGGCATTTCCGGGGCAGATTGGGGGACAGTACGCGCGCACGCAAGGGCAAAAGAAAGGCCGCCCGGAGAGAGCGGCCATTGGTTGCATGGGTGGAGGTGGTCAGTTCTGCTTGCGTCTGCGGGTGGCATAATAACCGGAGAGGCTGACCAGAACGATAAAGGCAATGGCGATGGCCTCAATCATTGTCCGCCTCCTTGGCAAGGATGAAAGCTATTCCATAGGCTAGCGCCGCCAAGATGAAGGGCATGGCGCGGCCCTCAAAAAAACCAAGGCCGAACCGATGACGGAGAGATTCGAGAGCGTGTTGATGGCAAGCTGCCGGGCGGTGCGTCCTTTCATGTCCTGCAGATACCCACTAAGCGGCTCGCTGTCCATGCCGGAGGCTTCCGCCTGCCGCGATCCGTCCCCGTCGTTCCAGGCAAAAAACAGCAGGGAACGGCCCGGCAGAGGGGGAGAGGTGGATCCGATCCTGCCCCGACAGTGGAACGACGGTCCTCCCCTTTGCCGGAGGATGGACGGACTATATAGATGCCTGAAAATTGGCTTGAAATACTGAGTTTATGGTTTGATCCGCAAGAAATACCAACAAAAAGACCAGCAAAACTATTTTTATTTCCAGTTATTTCAGTAGATTATTCGAAAGAAATGCGGAAAAGCAAATTCATGGGATCAAATATATTTATTTTTTATATTTATTATTTTATAAAAGCTCAGGAGGTTGTACAAATGGAAAAATACACGATCAAGAGCATGCCGGAGTATATCGAAATCGTTGCAAAGAATAGGAGGGGGACGCTTTATCGCGGCGTCTCGACGGAGGCGTATCCATTACGCCCTGGCGTTGGCCGTATCGGAGAGAAAGACTCTGAGAAAAATCGCTGTGTGGCCCTTAAAAGGGAGTACAAGCTTCTAACGAATTTCCATGAAAGTTCACCTACATATCAGGAGTGTGCGGACTTTACCGCCTTGGCCGTTCTGGCTCAGCACCATGGCATCCCTACGCGTTTTCTGGATTGGACTCGCAATCCGTTAGTTGCGTTGTACTTTGCTGTCCGGAGCCTGAGCAAAGAAACAGGAATTGTGTATGTTGTAAATATACCAAATTTTACAAGCCAAACAAGAATTGATTATGGCGCATATGTTCTTTTTCTTGATGATGCACAGACAATCGAATTCAAAAAGAACAAGAAAGGAAAATTTGATGTGGACGATGAAAAAATTTTTATTGAATATCAAGAGTTTATATTGAAAAGGGAGACAAGTGACATTTATCAGTTCCCACCAATATGCATTTCACAACGCATGCACGCGCAAGCGTCCATGCTGACGTTTCATCCGGACCCCTTTACCCCGATGACGGACGAGATCGTTGCGGAAATCCGTATTTCACCTGAGCATAAGGCAGACATCAAGAAGATGCTGGAAACTTTCGGCATCCACGAATTTGCCCTCTTCCCCGGCCTGGATGGTCTTGGGAGATGGCTGAAGGCTGTGTTCTGGCCGTAAGGGGAAGAAGGGGGAGTCCCTACTCGTCCCCCACTTTCAGCGCGGCGAGGAAGGCCTCCTGGGGCAGTTCCACGTTGCCCATGCGCTTCATGCGCTTTTTGCCTTCCTTCTGTTTTTCCAGCAGTTTGCGTTTGCGGGTGATGTCGCCGCCATAGCATTTGGCGGTGACATCCTTGCGAAAGGCGGAGACCGTTTCGCGGGCGATGATCTTCTGGCCGATGGCCGCCTGGATGGCTACCTGGAAGAGCTGGCGCGGGATGGTGCGCTTGAGCTTGAGCGCCAGGCCGCGCCCGTAGGGATAGGCCCGGTCGCGGTGGACGATGACCGCCAGGGCGTCCACGGGTTCTCCGTTGAGCAGGATGTCCAGGCGCACGAGGTCCGAGGGGCGGTAGTCCACCGGCTCGTAATCCATGGAGGCGTAGCCGCGCGTCACGGACTTGAGCCGGTCGAAAAAGTCATAGACGATTTCCGCAAAGGGCAGCTCGTAGGTCACGACCACGCGGTTGGCGGCGAGGTAGTGGAGGTCTTTCTGCGCGCCGCGCTTTTCCTCGCAGAGCTTCATGACATTGCCCACGAACTCGTTGGGCACATGGATGTCCATGCGTACGAAAGGCTCGTAGAGGGCGCGGATCTTCGAGGGGTCGGGCAGGCGGCTCGGGTTGTCGATCTCCAGGGTCTGGCCGTCGGTGGTCTCCACCCGGTAGATGACCGAGGGCGCCGTGGCGATAAGCCCCACCTCGAACTCGCGTTCCAGCCGTTCCTGGATGATCTCCATGTGCAACAGGCCGAGAAAGCCGCAGCGGAAGCCGAAGCCGAGCGCCTGGGAGGTCTCAGGCTCGAAGCTGAAGGCCGCGTCGTTGAGCTGGAGTTTTTCCAGCGCGGCCTTGAGATTTTCGTATTCGTCCGATTCCGTGGGGTACAGCCCGCAGAAGACCACGGGCTTGACCTCCTTGAAGCCGGGAACAGGCGCGGCGGCGGGCCGGGCGGCCAGGGTGATGGTGTCGCCCACGCGCGCGTCGCCCAGCTCCTTGATGGAGCCGGAGAGAAAGCCCACCTCGCCCGCGAGGAGTTCGTCCACATCCACGGCCTCGGGCGAGAACACGCCGAGGCGCAGGGCTTCGTATTCCTTGCCCGTGCTCATGAGGCGGATGCGGTCGCCCTTGCGGATGCGGCCGTCCATGACGCGGAAGAGCGCCACCACGCCCTGGTAGCTGTCGTACCAGGAGTCGAAGATGAGCGCCTTGAGCGGCGCTTCCCGGTCGCCTTGCGGCGCGGGCAGGCGCGCGACGATGGCCTCCAGCACGGCATCCACGCCGAGTCCCGTCTTGGCCGAGACCTCCAGCGCCCCGGCGCAGTCCAGGCCGATGCCTTCCTCTATTTCGGCGCGCACCCGGGCCGGGTCCGCGCTGGGGAGGTCGATCTTGTTGAGCACGGGCACGATCTCGTGGTCATGGTCCAGGGCCAGATAGACGTTGCCCAGGGTCTGGGCCTCCACGCCCTGGGTGGCGTCCACCACCAGCAGCGCGCCCTCGCAGGCCGCCAGCGAGCGCGAGACCTCATAATGAAAGTCCACATGGCCGGGCGTGTCGATGAGATTCAGCTCGTATTCCTGCCCGTCGGCCGCCGTGTAGGGGATGCGCACGGTCTGGGCCTTGATGGTGATGCCGCGCTCGCGCTCCAGGTCCATCCTGTCCAGATACTGCTCCCGCGCCTCGCGCGCGCTCACCACCCGGGTGAGTTCAAGGATGCGGTCGGCCAGGGTGGACTTGCCGTGGTCGATATGGGCGATGATGCAGAAGTTGCGGATACGGCTCTGGGGGATCATGGAACCTTCCTGCGCTCGGGAGAATGACGGACGAGCATAGCCCAAGGGGCGCGCAAAGTCCACGCCGCAGCGGCCGCGCCCCGGCGCTTTCCCGGTGTCCGCCGCCCTTGACGTCTGCCGGGGCGGCCTTAATTCTGCAGGAGGGACACCGCGCTTCGTCCCGCCGTCACGTCCGCGCCCGGCGGCCGCGCACGGAATTTTTCAGGAGGTTCCCCATGGCCGAAAACGGCAAGAAAAAACGTCAGTTCCGCGCCGAAGTGCGCAAGGTGCTCCATATCCTCACCAATTCCCTGTACACCAACCGCGAGATCTTTTTGCGCGAGCTTGTTTCCAACGCCTCGGACGCGCTGGACAAGCTCCGCTTCCGCGTCAACCGGGGCGAAACGCCGCGCCATCCCGACCTGCCGCTGGAGATCCGCATCACCCTCGACAAGGACGCCAGGACCCTGACCATTGCGGATACGGGGCTGGGCATGACCGCCGAGGAACTGGCGGAAAACCTCGGCACCATCGCCAAGTCCGGCTCCGAGGACTTCCTGGCCGGTCTGGCCGCCGAAAACGCCGGGAACGCCGGGGGCGAGACCGCGGCCGCCACTGCGGACGCGGCCAGCATCATCGGCCGTTTCGGCGTGGGCTTTTATTCGGTCTTCATGGTGGCGGACAAGGTGGAGGTGACCTCCCGCCCGGCCTTCGCCAATGAGGACGCGCCGGCCCATGTGTGGACCAGCGACGGACTCGGCAGCTACACGGTGGAGGAGAGCGCCGCCCCCGAACCCGTGCGCGGCACCGTCATCACGGCCCACCTCAAGGAAGACTGCCTGGAATACGCCGAGAAGTTCCGGGTGGAGTCGGTCATCCGCAAGCATTCGGCCTTTGTGCCCTTCCCCGTCTTCGTGGACGGGGAGCGCGTGAACACCCAGCCCGCGCTCTGGCGCGAGCCGAAGGCCGGCGTGAAAAAGGAAGACTATGCCGCCTTCTACAAGGCCCTGACCTACGACACGAAAGACCCGCTGGATGTGGAACACATCGCGGTGGACGCCCCCGTGCAGTTCATGGCCCTGCTCTTCATCCCCGACGCGGCCATGGACTTTTTCGGGGCGGACCGCGACTACTGGGGCCTGGACCTCTACGCGCGCCGCGTCCTCATCCAGCACCGCAACAAGGAGCTTGTCCCCGAATACCTCGCCTTCCTCAAGGGCGTGGTGGATACCGAGGACCTGCCGCTCAACATCTCGCGCGAGACGCTCCAGGAAAACGTCATCCTGCGCAAGATCAACCAGGTCATCGTCAAGCAGACCCTCGGCCATCTGGAAGCCATGGCCCGCGACGACGCGGAAAAGTACAACCGCTTCTGGCGGCTGCACGGCAAGGTCTTCAAGCTGGGCTACCATGATTTCGTCAATCGCGAGCGCGTGGCCGCGCTCCTGCGCTTCAACTCCTCGGCGCTGGCCGACGCCGAGGCCCTGACCAGCCTCGACGACTACATGGCCCGCGCGCCCGAGGGCCAGAAGACCATCTGGTACGTCACCGCGCCCAACCGCGAGGCCGCGCGGCTCAATCCGCACATGGAGATCTTCCGCAAAAAGGGCATCGAGGCGCTCTTCCTCTTCGAGCCGGTGGACGAGTTCGTCATGGACGGCCTGGGTTCCTACAAGGACTGGGAGTTCAAGGCCGTGGAGACGGCCGCCGACGACGCCCTCGCCGCCTTTGAGGACAAGGAGAAACCCGAAGCCGTGGCCCCGCTTTCGGAGGACGACAGCGCCTCGTTCGACGGTCTCATGGCCCGCATGAAGGAGATCCTGGGCGACACGGTCACGGAGGTGCGCGTCTCGCACCGCCTGGCCGATAGCCCGGCCGTGCTCGTGGCGCCGGACGGCGGCATGACCGCCTCCATGGAAAAGCTCCTCAAGGTCATGAACAAGGACGATTCCCTGCCGGTCAAGATCCTCGAGGTCAACCGCGACCATCCGCTGTTGCGCAGCATGCTGCGTATCTTCAAGGCGGACAGGGACGACCGCGTGCTCGCCGACATGACGCGCAACCTCTTTGACGGCTGCCTCCTGCTGGACGGCTACCTCAAGGACCCGCAGGCCCTGGCCGCGCGCGAGAGCCGGCTGCTCACCGAGGCCGCGGCCTGGTATGTGGAAGTGAAGAAAATCTAGTGTCTACTTGCAAAAGTAGACACTACAAAACCCGTAAGGGTTTTGCGGCGG
>NZ_CAJUBO010000027.1 GCF_910584445.1 uncultured Desulfovibrio sp. | reverse complement strand
ACCCGGACCCCAGCGCCCGATCTTTCCACGTTTCCATGGCTGCCGCGCCCGGTCCCCGGTGTGCGGCAGCTTCCCTTGCGGGACCGCCTGCCGCGCCTCTCTGCGCCGCGCGGCATTCCGGCATTCCGGGGTCCGCGCCCCGGCGCGCCGCGCCCGCTTCCCGTCCCCCCCCCTCTTCGTTTCAGCCACCGGGAACGGTTTGGTGAGGAAAGTAGCCAAGGAACCGCTGATTTATTCTGCGAATACATCAGCTCCATGCCCAAAGAGGCAAAAGCCTCTTTGGGAAAGGCACGCCAAGTCGTTCATTTAACGGAAAAAGTAAATTTTTCCTCTTCACGACTCGCGGGCGGTCTTGCGGAGCAAGACCGCAGGAAACGCTTTAATCAGCGTTTCCCCAAACCGCTCTGGCGGCAGCGTCAGCCGCGTCCGCGCGTTGCCGGGGAGAGGGGCGCGCCCCTGCCGGGCAATATTCATACACCTGGATAATATTTATGCAGCCGGACTGTGCAGCTGTATAAAAACCATACTCTTCGCCGTCCCTCCCCGGCGGAACATGGGGGAGAGCCTAGGAAAAATCTTTATATCATCATTGGTTATGGAAAAAATCATCTCTTGGCACGCCGGTTGCTATAAGAGAGGCAAGCGCGCACCGGAACGGGGCGCGAGAAAATGGAAGAGAGAGTGAAAGAAACCTGGGATCCACCAGCGGCCATCGCGCCGGGATGCCAGTACACATATATCGCGGATGCCGGAGCTTCGGCCCGCATCCCCCCAAAACCCTTTTTCTCCGCCACCGGCGGTCAACATATAGGCAGATCAGCGAGGCGCACATGAAGCAAATTTCCGTGACGTTCTGAACCCCCATCAGGAACGCCGCGATTTCCCCCCCAAACCCTCCTCCTTTGACAGAACCCTGAAACCCATCGGAACATCCTCCCTCTCAGCGGCCACCGGATCCCCCCCGGTGGCCGCCCCTCTTTGGCGCGTCCGCCGGGAAGGTCCCGCCCGGCACCCGCAGCCGCAGCCACGGCCCGCGGACATAGCGCACAGCTTCAGGCCCGATGCCCAGACCGGCCCAGCGCGGTCCCAATTCTCCGGCATGGCCCCAGAAATGCCCCTGACACCCGGCCGGGACTTCCAGCAGCACCCGGCGGCCGGGTCCGCGCATTCCTTCAATGCCGCGCAGCAGCTCCCGCACCGCGAGCGCCAGGGCGCGGCCCAGGACGCGCGCGCCCAGGGCCGGATGCCACGGCCCGGCGAGCAGCACCCGCGCCAGTTCCGCCCCCGGCGCCAGCCCCATACGCAGCACCACCGCGCCCCCCCGGCGGGCCAGCAGCCAGGCGCGCGCCAGGGTCTCCAGCGTTTCCTCCAGTTCCCAGGGTTCATAAAGTCCGGCGCGCCAGAGCGCGGCAAGGCCGGTATGCTCCAGCACAAGGCACGGATAGAAGCGCAAGGCCCGCGCCCCCAGCTCCACGGCCATGCCCACGTCGTGGAGGAACTGCGCCCGGCCCACGCCCGGCATGCCCGGCAGCAGCTGCACGCCCAGCTCCAGGCCCGAGTCCGCCACCAGCGCGCAGGCCCGCTGCGCCCGCGTCCGCCCGTAGCCACGGCGCGCCAGGGCAAGCGCCGTTGCGGAAAAGCTCTGCACCCCCAGCTCCACCGTGGCGCACCCCGCACGGGCAAGCCGCTCGAGAACGGCCGCATCGACGGCATCGGGCCTGGTGGAACAGCGAAACGACGGAATGAGTCCATCGCCGCGCGCCCGGGCGGCAAAGGCCAGGCAACGGTCCAGCGCCTCCCGGGGCAGGGCGGTGAACGTGCCACCGTAAAAGGCAAGTTCGGCCGGGGCGAGTCCCCTGGCCGCTCGCCGTTCGAGTGTGGCGCGCGCGGCGGCGAGCAGGGCGGCCATGTCCGCGCCGGTCGGCGCCCGCCGCCCGGTCTGCGCCTCCTGAGCGCAAAACAGGCAGCGCCGGGGGCAGCCGAGAAAGGGAAGAAAGACAGGCACGATGGCGCGGCGCGGCGCGGCGCCGGGCCAGGGCACTGCCACGGAGAACGGGGAGCGGGAGCCTGTGCCGCGGGCCGCCCCCGGCAGTGCGGGCCGAAACTCTGGGGAAGATCTCATGCGCGGGCACCCCGGGCTGACAACGGAAACCGCCGGGCACATGCGCGGGCCGCGCAACCGCAGGGCAAAGGCGGGAGCGGAACCCGGTTTTCAGGCCGCCGCCGGCGCCGGCAGCCAGGGGTGCCCGCAAGAAAGCGCTTGCCCCTTGCGGGCATTGCGCGTAGCTTTATACAACATCTCCTGTTTCAGCCCAAGAGGGCCGGAGCAGGAGGTTCCCGCGCCGGACGATATGTTTTTCGGCGCAAGCGTCATTTTCCGCAAGGCGGGAAGTGGCTTCTACAAAAGATCCCCGCCCGTGGGAAGCGGCATGCCGGCCCGGGAAACGGGCGCCCCGGCGCATGCCGCGCGGCGGAATGTGGAGAGCCTGCCATGAAAAAAACACTCACGAAAGCGGATATCGTCGAGGCCATCTATGAGGAGACCGACAAAAACCGCGTCGATGTGAAACAGGTGGTGGAAAAGCTGCTGGAGATCATGAAAGGCGCCATCAAGAAGGACCGTTCCCTTCTGATCAGCGGCTTCGGCAAATTCGAATGCTACGAAAAGGCGTCGCGCAAGGGACGCAATCCCCAGACGGACGAGACCATCACCCTGCCTCCGCGCAAGGTCATGGTCTTCCGCCTTTCCCGCAAGTTCCGCTCGGAACTCAATGCCTGAACTCCACAGGGCCGCGCGCGGCTATTCCCCGGCGCGGCCCTGTCCTCTTCATCCTTTCGGGCGCATGCCCTCAGGCCACCACATCGAGTTTGCCGCCAATGCCCTCGGCGGCGAGTCCCTGGCTGCGGGCAAGCGTCTGCTGCATTTCCGCGCCCTTTTCCAGCGAGCCGTTGATGAGGTTCGCGCTCATGCTGGCCTGAAAATCCATGGCTTCCCTGGTCACGGCCACACTCATGCCCATCTGCACGTCATCCATGACACCCTCCCGCCGCCCGCCGGCGGCGCTTTTCATTGGTATTCGTCCTCTTTTCGGCGCAGCGGCGAAGAACTTTAGAGCGTTTTCGCAAGGAAATTGCGTAAACGCTCTGGCGGCTGCGGGAGCAGACGCCCGCGCCGAATGGCGGTAGCCGTTGCCGCTTCAGCGGCTTACGGATAGCGACAGCGGTTGCGTTGACTGCCTGTTGCGTTAACCAGTTGCTGTCTTCAGCCGTAGCTTCCTGCGTCGCAACGGCTGAAGCAGCGTCCAGACCGCGTTCTGGACGCGAAATGGCAGGCGACGCCGCGATTGAAAATAGATATTTTCAATCGCAAAATACTCTAGGGTCTGGAGCCATGAAACTCCGTTATGGTTTTTTCAGCGAGGGAAAGAGGTTTTTCCGCTGACCGCCCGCAACGCCTGCCGCGACAGTTGCGGGGCGCGGCCGCCCCGTGTACACAAGGGAAAAAAAGGAGACCCTGTCATACGTTCGCGTTGTATGCCAGGGCCAAAAAGGATGCTCCCATGTCTCTTTCCCCAAGCGACACCGCCATGCCCATGCTGGACGAGGTGGTGGAACGCCTCTGCCGCCCCGAATCCCTGGACGCGGTCTGGCACCGCCAGGCCCACGGCGCGGCCATGCCCTCCCTGGAGGCCCTGCGAGAAATCATGGGCCGGCTCAGGGCCGCCATCTTTCCCGGCTATTTCGGTCCCGTGCGCGTGCGCCGCGAGTCCATGCGCTATCATCTCGCCGCCAATCTCGACAGCATCCTCCGCAAGCTGGGCGAGCAGATCGTCAGCGGACTCTGCTTCGACTGCGCGGACGGCGAGGACGACCCCCTGGCCGGTCCCTGCGGCCGCTGCGAGGAGCGGGGCATCGCCGCCGCCAGGGCCTTCATGGAGCGCCTGCCCGAGATCCGGCGGCTGCTGGCGGGCGACGCCACCGCCGCCTACGAGGGCGACCCCGCGGCGCGCAGCCCCGGCGAGACCATCTTCTGCTACCCCTCGCTGACCGCCATGTTCCACCACCGCGTGGCCCATGAGCTTCAGCGGCTCCAGGTGCCGCTCATCCCGCGTATCATCGCGGAGATGGCGCATTCCGCCACCGGCATCGACATCCACCCCGGGGCCGCCATCGGCGAGGAGTTCTTCATCGATCACGGCACGGGCGTGGTCATCGGCGAGACCTGCGTCATCGGGCGCGGCTGCCGCATCTATCAGGGCGTGACCCTGGGGGCGCTCTCCTTTCCCAAAAACCCGGACGGCACCCTGACCAAGGGCATCCCGCGCCACCCCGTCCTGCGCGACAACGTCACCGTCTATGCCGGGGCCACCATCCTCGGCCGGGTGATCATCGGCGAGGGCGCGGTCATCGGCGGCAATGTCTGGATCACCGAGGACGTGCCCGCCGGGGCGCGCATCTCCCAGGAGAAAACGGGGCGGCGGAACACCGGCGGCCGACGGGCGGACGCGCCGGCGGAGGGGACGGGCAGCGGCGGAGGGACGCGGTGAGCGGCCGAACGGGACGGACACGGGCCGGACGCGCCTTCGCGGGCGCAGTGGCCGCGCTGCTGTGCTGTGCCCTGCTCACGGCCTGCGCCGGGCAGCGCCTGGAGGTGAAGCCGCGCGGCCAGACGGTCTTCAGCGTGGGCGCGGGCGGCCGCTGAGGCGGGAAGCATGGAAGGACGCCGCCTGTGTATCCGGCGGGAGACGTCGGAGGATGTCGCCGACGTCCATGCGCTCGTGCGCGCGGCCTTTGCCGCCGCGGAGCACAGCGACGGGACCGAGCAGGACCTTGTGGCGGCCTTGCGCCGGAGCGGGGCGTTCCTCCCCGCCCTCTCCCTGGTGGCCGTCGTGGACGGCCGCCTCGCGGGCCATGTCCTGTTCACCCGGGCGCATGTGGGGCGGTCCCCGGTGCTTGCGCTGGCGCCCCTCGCCGTCCTGCCGGCATACCGCAGGCAGGGCGTCGGCAGCGCCCTGGTGCGGGAAGGGCACCGCATCGGCCGCGGCCTGGGCTATGCCTATGCCCTCGTGCTCGGCGATGCGCGCTATTACCGCCGCTTCGGCTACGAAAACGCCCGCCGGCTGGGCATCGAGGCGCCGCCGGGCCTTCCCGCGGCCTGTTTCCTTGCGGCGCGGCTGGCGGAAGACGCCCGGCCCGTCAGGGGCATGGCCGTCTATGCCGGAGAATTCGGGCTGTGACGTCGCGCCCCCGGCGGCATCTCAGCGCTGCCCGCGCGTCTGGTGATAGACCGCGGGCACCATGTACATGAGGCTCATCTGGCTGTGGGTGGGCGCGTACTGGGTGGCGACCACGGTGGTGCCGAGGTTCCAGAGGCGCGAATCCTCGCCTTCTCCGGCCGAGGGCGGCCCGAAACGGCCCTCCACCATGTCGAGGATGGCCTGGGCGCGCGCCCTGTCCGGCGCGGGATAATCGATTTTGAGGAACGCCAGGGGCGCATCCGCGCCGCGCCCGTAGCAGACGGCCATTTCCGTGGCGCCGGGCACCACGCGGGCGGCGTCGTAACTGTCGCAGATCCTGCCGTCGTCCTCGCTCCGGGCGACGGCCCCGGCCTTTTTCAGGGCGGCGCGCATGCCCGCGCGCGTGGCCGCGTCGAGCTTTTGCCCGAACAGCACGGCGGCCGGACGCCCTTTCCCGGCCATGAGCCGAAGCTCCTCCACGGCTTCGGGCAGCCCCTCCATGGCCGCCGCATAGAGCAGCAGGACGGCCCGCTGCGGATCGGCTGTCACGCCGCGCCCCACACGGTAGAAATGGCCGAGACGCCCGAGCGCCTCGCGCTGGCGCTGTGACGCTGCCCGGCTGTACCAGGCCGCGGCCGCCGCGTCGTCCCTGGGCACGCCGCGCCCGTGTTCATACAAAAAGCCGAGATTATACTGCGCCTCGGGCTGGCCCTTGCGCGCGGCCAGGTCGAACCAGCGCGCCGCTTCGGCGGGGTTGGACTCCATGCCGCGCCCCTGTTCGAGCATGCGGCCGTAATTGCTCATCCCCGAGGCATTGCCCGCCTCGGCGGCCTTGGCGAACCAGTGCAGGGCGCGCCCGGCGTCCGGCTCCACGCCCTGGCCCTGATCATAGAGGACGCCAAGATTGTTCATGGCCTGCCCGTCGCCCTCCGCCGCCAGGCGTTCCCAGATGCCGCGGGCCGTTGCCACGTCTCCGGCGGCAAACGCCCGGGCCGCATCCCCGGCCGGTCCCTGGGGCCAGATCCGCGCCGGGCCGGGAGCGGGCGCCGGCTCCTGCCCGGTCGCGTCCGTCCCGGAAACGGCGGCCGCAGCAGCCGGAGAGGCCGAAGCCCCCGGGCCGGGCGCCCCCGGGACCCGCGTTCCGGCGGAAGGACGCGCCACCGGGCGCCTGTCCTTGGCAAGCGCCGCCTTTTCGTTCCCGGCGGCCTGCTTCTGCACGGCCGCGTCCGCCTGCGGGGCGGACGCGCTCCCGACAGCCAGCAGGACGGCCAGCAGGACGCCACGGCAGACGGCGCCGCAAAAACCCGCAGGAAATGGCGCGGTCCCCGTTTGTATGCTCGAAGGGCAGTGAGTCATGGCCGGTCTTCCCCGCCGCCGCGGGTCCCCCGCCCGGGGCAGCCAAAGCGCATGAAATCCGTTTCCGGAAGAGTGGTCACGCGGCTGTCCGGCACCAGAACGTGCCCCGGCCAGTCGCGGATGACGGCGTCGATCCTCTCCATATCCACAAAGGCGAGCAGCGCGGGCCAGCGGTCGGCCATGCGCCGGAGGATGCGCGCATAGGTTACTTCACCGCCGTGAAAGCCGTCAATGAATTCACAGTCGTCCGAAGCGAGGGCGCGCGGGTCCGTGCAGTCGAGCGCGTCAATGCCCCGCGCCGCGAGCGCCTCCCGCAGGCGGAAGAGATGCGGCCAGGCCTCGGGCGTCCGGCGCATGGCGTCCAGCACCCGGCCGGAGAGCGGCGCGATGAAGACGAAGGTCTGGACGCCCCGCGAGCGCAGCCGGCACCAGATCTCGGCCAGGGCGTCCAGATGCTCTTCGCTCGGCCCCTCCTGCCCCGGCCGCGCCCTGAAAAACGCCCTGGAACCCTGCGCCACCTGGGCGAGGGTGTCGCGGAACTGGAAGTCCAGCGGCGGCTTTTGCCCGGTGACTTCCGCCGTGGCATACCACGAGCCGTCAGGCCCGAAGCCGTCATCCGTCTGCTGGGCCATGATGCCGAAACGGTCCTCCCGGAAGCCGGACCCGGCCAGGCCGAGCAGCGGCGCGGCCAGCTCGCGGAGCGAGATCTTGCCTTCCAGCAGCCATTGCCACGGTTTTTTCAGGCTGGCGAAGCCATAGTTGTAGGAACCGGCGGTGGGGGGCACCTCCTGGAACGGCTCCGCCTCCCACTGGGGCAGAAACCACCAGAAATCCAGCCCCAGAATGACCGCCCGGGGCCTGTGCAGGCGCAGCATGGCGTCCACGGTGGAGCGCAGCACCGCCAGATTGCCCGCCACGCCGCCCATGTTGCAAAACGGCCTGCGGAACCAGGCCCCCCTAAACTGCATGACGCGCGAGGAGCCGACAGCGGCGATGTCCGGCCTGAGGGCGGCGTAGAGTTGCAGCTTGTAGTCCACAAAATCCTGTGACACGCCCGAGCCGAACAGGGCGAACCTGCCGGAGGCCTGGGCGGCCACGGCGCGCTCCACCGCCGCGTCGCCGCTGGCGTGGAGCCACCAGGCGGCATAGGGCGCCAGAAGCAGCAGCCCCGCCAGCCCCAGGAGCAGCAGCGTGAGGAAGTAACGGCGCAGCCAGGCGGCCGCCGCGTCAGACGGCGTGGGCCGAGCTTCCGGGTCAGGGGGCAGGGATGCGCGCATGATTTTCCGCCTAGAACTGAAAATAGAGAAAGACCGTTTCCCGCGAGGCCAGCACCAGAGAAACAAAGGTCAGCACGGCCAGGCCCGTGGCCCAGGCGGCGCTTGGCCGCCACCGCAGGCGCGTCCGGGCGCCCTCCCCGCCGTACAGCAGTTCCCGGCTGTTGGGACAGCACCAGACGATGACCGCGCAGACGGCGAGCAGGGCGAACGGCAGCCAGCCGGCGAAAAAGCGGTTGGGCAGGAGCGCGGCCATGAGGCTGTCCGGCGCGGAGGGGTCGAGCCGCGCCAGAAAGCCCGCAAGCCCGGCCCCGGCGTCCGGCGCGGGAAGCGGCGGCCAGACCGCAGGCCCGGCGCCGAACATGGCCGCGTACATGGTGAGCGCGGCGTCGGGGCTGGCGGCGCGAAAGACCACCCAGCACAGGTCGATGCACACAAACGTGAGGGCGATGCACAGAATCCGCGCGGGCGCGCGCGTCAGCGCCCGTTCCAGGCGCGTTCCGCGCACGCGCGCGCGGAAGAAGTGGTTGACGGAAAGCATGAGTCCGTGCAGGGCGCCCCACAGGAGGAAGGTCCAGCCCGCCCCGTGCCAGGCGCCGCCGATGAGCATGGTGAGAAAGAGATTGCCGTACTGGCGCACGCGTCCGCGCCGGTTGCCGCCCAGGGGGATATAGAGGAAATCGCGCAGCCAGGCGCCGAGGGTGATATGCCAGCGCCGCCAGAACTCCACCACGCCCGTGGCCTTGTACGGCGAGGCGAAATTCTCCGGCAGGCGCAGCCCGAACATGAGGCCCAGGCCCAGGGCCATGTCCGTATAGCCGGAAAAATCGAAATACAGCTGGAAGGTATAGGCCAGCGAACCGAGCCATGCCTCCAGCGGGGACGGCGCGATGCCCGCGCCGGCCGCGTTGAAGACCGCGTCCGCGTAGGCGCCGATGCTGTCCGCCAGCAGGACTTTCTTGCCCAGACCCAGGGCCAGGAGGGCAAAGCCCCGGGCCAGATCTTCGGCGCCGCTCCCGGCAAGCGCGTCCAGCTGCCGGCCCATCTGCCCGTAGCGGACGATAGGCCCGGAAATGACCCAGAAAAAGCAGGAAGTGAACAGCGCGTGCCGCGCCAGTCCCTCCGGGACGACCTCGCGGCGATAGACGCCCGCGAGCCACGCGATCTGGATGAAGGTGTAGAACGAGATGCCCAGCGGCAGGCCGGGCGGCGTGAAGGCCCAGTGCGCGCCGCACAGCCGGGCCGCGCTCTCCACGAGGAAGCCCGAATACTTGAACCAGAGCAGGGGCGCGAGGTTGCACGCCACGGCCGCGGCGAGCAGCCCCCCGCGGGAACGCCGTCGCGCCGCCCCAACGCCCCCGGACGGCGTCTCAGGCGCTGCCAGGGCGGTGCCGAAGGCGTGGTTCATGACGATCATGCCCAGGAGCAGGACAAGGAACTCCAGCCCCCAGAAACCATAGAACGCCAGCGAGAGGAGCAGGAGCACGCGCTCCAGCGCCCGGGCGGGCCGTTCCGCCATGCGCGCGGTGACCTGCCACGCCAGGAGGGCGAGCGGCAAAAAGCAGAAAAGAAAGGCATAGGAGCTGAACAGCATGGCAGTTCCGCCTGTGCGTCAAAGCGGCGTCCGGGGTCCGGGGCGCCGCCCTCCTTCCCCGGCGCTGCGGCTTCAGGGGCGTTGCGCGCCCAGAGGGAAGAAATCCTCCGCCGCCACGCGGAAAATGATGCCCGATCCCGGCTCCGCAAGGCAGGGCGCGGAGCGCACGGCCGCAAAAATGGCCGGCGCCGCGTCATTGGCCGCGAGCACCAGGAGGACTTCCTTTTCCGGCACGATGGTGATGCCGAAAAAGCCGGCATCTTCTTCCGTGCCTGTGCCGCGCGCCTTGAGGATGGTGCCGCCCCCGGCCCCGGCGGCGCGCGCGGCGGCCATGAGGTCATCCGCGTAGCCCGCGTTGACGATGGCGAAGATGAGCTGATGCCCTGTGCTGTGCTTCATGGCCTCTCCCTGGGGGCGGGCGTCCGCCGCCGGCGCGGGCGCCAGGGCCTGCCGGACGTTGCGGACAACAGCGGTGACGTCAAGAACGAAGCCGATACCCGTGCTCTTGCGGCAGATCTCCGGCGAGGCGCGCAACGCGCCGATGATGCCCGGCATGTCCCCTTCCGGCGCGAGGACGAACACGAGTTCCTTTTCCGTGTCCGCCAGGCAGAGCAGTTGCAGCAGGCGGTTCCCCACCGCGCCGCGCCCGGTGAGGATGCTGCCGCCGAGCGCGCCGGCCCGCCGGGCCACTCGCGCCACCCGGTCGCCCGCGCCGTGGCGCACCACGATGACGAGGAGCTTGCCGCCGACCGGCGCCATGGGTTCATTCCGCATGCGTGCCCTCCCCGGCCGCCGGGACCGTTACCGCCGGGCGGCCGGAAGCCGCGGGCCGCCGCAACGCGCGTCCGTAAAGGATGCCGAGCGCCTGGATGGCGATGAGCGGCGTCATGGCGATGAGCGCAATGACGCCGAAGGCATCGGTGATGGGATCACCGCCCAGGCCGCCGGAAGCGCCCAGGGTAAAGGCCAGGATGAAGGTCGAGGCCATGGGGCCGGAAGCCACGCCCCCCGAATCGAAGGCAATGGCCGTGAACATGGGCGGGCACACGAAGGTGAGGCCGAGCGCCAGGGCATAGCCGGGCAGGAGAAAGAACCAGAGGCTCAGCCCCCCGGCCACGCGGAACATGGCAAGCCCCACGGCGCAGGCCACCCCGATGCAGAGCGTGACGAGGATGACCCGGCTGCGGATGCTGCCGCCCGAGACCTCTTCCACCTGGGCCGTCAGCACCCAGACCGCCGGCTCGGCCAAAACGGCCAGGGCGCCGAGCGCCACGCCCGTGACCACCAGCAGCCACGCGGGATGCGAAACCGCGATGAGCCTGCCCAGAGCGCCCCCGGCGGGGATGAAGCCGCCCTTGACGCCCACGAAAAAGCAGACAAGGCCAAGAAAGGTATAGACCAGCCCCATGGCGACGCGCAGAAGACGAACGCGCGTCATCCGCCTGAGCAGAAAAAGACGGAACACGGCGAACAGGCCCACCAGCGGGGCCAGGGCCATGCCCACCTCGGCCGCCGTTTCCGGCACCAGGGCGAGAAAATGCCCCAAGAGGCCGCCCGCCGGCGCCCCGGCAACGGCCTGCGCCGTGCCCCCGCCGCCCGTGTGCAGCATGCCGAGCAGGAGGATGGAGAGCACCGGCCCGATGGAGGCGAGTCCGATGAGTCCGAAACTGTCGTCCCGGCCGTCTCCGCCGCGCACCGCCGCCACGCCCACGCCCAGGGCCATGATGAACGGCACGGTCATGGGTCCTGTGGTGGCGCCCCCGGCGTCAAAGGCCACGCCGAGAAAGGACGGAGAGGTGAATGCCGCGCAGGCGAAAACGAGGCCGTAAAAACCAAGGAGCAGCAGGCGCAGGGAAATCTGGAAAACGATGCGCCCCAGCGCCACGGCCACGAACATGCCCACGCCCACGGCGATCATGCCCACGAGGACGAGATGGGAGATGCCCGGGTCCACCGCCGAGACCTGCTGGGCGAGCACATGGACGTCCGGCTCGGCCACGGTGATGAAAAAGCCGATGACGAAGCCCGCGCCCAACAGCAGGGGCAGGCTGCGCCGCGCGGTGAGGGCCGAACCCGCGCGCTGCCCCACGGGCACCACGCCGATCTCCGCGCCGAGAAGAAAGACCGCGAGTCCGCAGATGAGGAGGGCGCCCCCGGCGAGAAAACGCCCCAGCTCCGCGCCGAGGGGCGCGGCCGTGAAATGGAGCAGCCAGACCACGCCCATGACGGGAATGACCGATGTTGCCGCTTCTTTCAGTTTTTCCAGCAGGATCACGCGCGCTCCTCACCGTCCCCGGGGGGCCTTTTCCTCCTTGATGTGTAGGAAATAGCGGGCGCAAGGTCAAGACGGCCGGCCGCCGGCTTGCCATTCGCCGGGCAAGGGGGCATACTTCCGCAGCTCTCCGCTCCGTTGCGGAAATTTTCCTTCCAGTAAAGGACGCTCATGAAGCCCATCCCCCTTCAGCGACGGACCCGCGGCAAAAAACCGCTCTGGCGCGAATACGCCGAAGCCCTCGCCGTGGCCCTGGTCCTGGCCCTGGTCATCCGCACCTTTGTGGTCCAGGCCTTCAAGATCCCCTCGGAATCCATGCTCGAGACCCTCCTGGTGGGCGATCACCTGCTGGCGAGCAAGTTCGCCTACGGCATCAGGATCCCCTTCACGGACACCTATCTCTACAAGGGCGACGAACCGGCGCGCGGCGACATCATCATCTTCCGCTATCCCAACGACCCGAGCGTGGACTACATCAAACGCATCATCGGCGTGCCCGGCGATGTCATCGAGGTGCGCGACAAGCAGCTCTACCGCAACGGCCAGCCCGTCAGGGAGAGCTATATCCGCCATACCGACCCCACGGGGCGCGAACCCCTGCGCGACAACTACGCGCCGGTCACGGTGCCGCCGGGCAAGTACTTCGTCATGGGCGACAACCGCGACAACTCGCTGGACTCGCGCTTCTGGGGCTTTGTGGACAAGAGCGCCATCAAGGCCAAGGCCTGGCGCATCTACTGGTCCTGGGGCGGTCTTGACGACATCCGCTGGTCGCGCATCGGCAGGAAGATCCTCTAGGCCGGCGGCCGCATGATCGTCCGGCTCCTCAGCGGCGGCCTCTCCGGGGTGGACGCCTACCCCGTGGAAGTGGAGGTGGACTACTCCCGCCAGGGCCTGCCCGGCTTCAGCCTGGTGGGCCTGCCGGAAACCGAGGTGCGCGAATCGCGCGACCGCGTCTTTGCCGCGCTCCGGGCCGCAGGCTTCCGGCTCGCGCCGGGCCGCATCACCGTCAATCTGGCCCCTGCCGGGCAGCGCAAGTCCGGCGCGGGCTACGACCTCCCCCTGGCCCTCGGGCTGCTGGCCGCCGCCGGGCTTGTGCCGCCGGAACGCGCCCAGCGCCATGTCATCACCGGCGAGCTTTCCCTTTCCGGCGGACTCAGGCCGGTGCGCGGCGTTTTGCCCCTGGCGCTGCTGGCCCGCGAACAGCGCGGCGCCGGACGCGTGGACGGTCTTGTGGTGCCGCCGGCCAATGCCGCCGAGGCCGCCGTGGTGGCGGGGCTGCCCGTGTTCGCGCCCGAAAGCCTCGCCGCGTGCGCGGCCTTTCTCGCCGGCGAGGCTCCGCTCACGGAGGCGCGCGCAGGACCCGCCCCCGCCGACAGTCCGCCCCCGGCCGCCGACGCGCCGGACTTCGCCGACGTCAAGGGACAGGAGGCGGCCAAGCGCGCCCTGGAGATCGCCGCCGCCGGCGGCCACAATATCCTGCTGGCGGGTCCTCCGGGCAGCGGCAAGACCATGCTCGCCCGGCGCCTGCCCGGCATCCTGCCGCCGCTCTCCTTCGAGGAGGCGCTGGACGTCACGCGCATCCGCAGCGTGGCGGGCCTGCTGCCGCCCGGGGCGGGCCTTGCGCGCGAGCGCCCCTTTCGCGCGCCGCACCATACGGTCTCGGACGTGGCCCTGGTGGGCGGCGGCCGCACGCCGCGCCCCGGCGAGGTGAGCCTGGCCCACAGGGGCGTCCTCTTTCTCGACGAACTGCCGGAATTTCCGCGCGCCGCGCTGGAGGCGCTGCGCCAGCCGCTGGAAGACGGCATGGTCACCGTCTCGCGCGCGGCGGGCAGCGTGACCTATCCGGCGGCCTTCATGCTGGCGGCGGCCATGAACCCCTGCCCCTGCGGCCACCATGGCGACCCCGGCCAGCCCTGCACCTGCCGCCCGGACGAAGTGGCCCGGTACCGGCGCAGGCTCTCCGGTCCGCTGCTGGACCGCATCGACCTCCATGTGGACGCGCCCCGGGTGAGTTATGCCGAGTTCCGGCCCGGGGGCGCCGCCGCGCCGGAACGCTGGAGCACGGCCGCCATGCGCGGGCGCGTGCTCGCGGCGCGGGAGATGCAGGACCGCCGCACTCTCCCCCCGGACGCGGAGCGCCCGGCCGCGGGAACAGGCCGGGCGGTGGCGCCCCGCACCAATGCCGCGCTTTCCGGGCGCGAGCTTGAGCGGCACTGCGCCCTGGACAGGGCGGGCCACGCCCTCATGGAAGCGGCCATGGGCCGTCTCGGCCTTTCGGCGCGCGCCTGCACGCGCATCCTGCGGGTGGCCCGCACCATCGCCGACCTGGACGAGTCCGCGGCCATCGGCGAGGCCCACCTTGCCGAAGCCATCGGCCTGCGCCTTCTGGACAGGGGACCCGGCCGCAGGGGATGATCCCCGGCGCATCGTCCGGCTGGTCCCTCCGCCACGCGGGGACGCTTGCACACCGCCGTTTTTTCACGTAATCGCTTGTGCTGGAGGGCATCCCGGCGGCACCCGGAGGGGAAACGCCGCCCGTCCTCCCCGCGCGCGGCGCCGGAAGCCCCGGCATGACGCGGCCCTGCGTCCGCGTCCCGCTTTTCGCCGGCAAAATCCCGTTCTAAGGACAGGAGCATGAATACCCAGCCCAAGAGCAAGCATATCCCCCGCGCCACCATCCAGCGCCTCGCCATCTATGTGCAGGTGCTGGAAAACCTCGCCCGCGACGGCGTGGAGGTGGTGTCCTCCAATCCCCTGGCCGAGGCCTGCGGCGTCAACGGCTCGCAGGTCCGCAAGGATCTCGCGTACTTCGGCGAATTCGGCGTGCGCGGCGTGGGCTACCGCGTGGACGCGCTCATCGCGGCCATCAAGAACGCTCTGGGCGTCAACCGGGAATGGCGCATGGCTCTGGTGGGCGCGGGCAATCTCGGCCGCGCCCTGCTCAATCACGGTGATTTCCGCGCGCGCGGCTTCCTCATCGTGGGGATCTTCGACTGCGATCCGTTCAAGATCGGCGAGATCATGCACGGGCTGGAGGTGCGCTGCACCGAGGATCTGCCCGCCCTGGCGGCGCACCTGAACATCGAGATGGGGATCATCACCACCCCGCCGGAACGCGCCCAGCGCGCGGCCAACCACATCATCGACGCGGGCATCTCCTCCATCCTCAACTACGCGCCGGCCCGCATCCGGGTCCCCGACCATGTGCATGTGGAATATGTGGACTTTTTCCACCATCTCTACGCCCTGGCCTTTGAACAGACGCAAGGGGGCCACGGCTTGTGAGCCTCGGGTCCGCGCCCCGGCCATGGGCCGGCCTGGCGGACGCGTTCGCCTTTCTGAGCCGCCTTGCCCTCCCCGGCCGCACGGGCGACCTCGGCCGGGCGCTGGCCTGGTTCGCGCCCGTGGGATTCATGCTCGGCGCCGTATGGACCCTCGCGGCCGTGGGAGCCGCCCATATGGCGGCCACAGCTCCCGCGGCGCCGGGCTTCTGGGCGCAGGGCATGCTCGCGGGCTGGGTCTGGCTTCTGCTCTCTGTCTGGACGACCTGCGGACTGCACTGGGACGGCCTTGCCGACCTGGGGGACGCGGAGGGCAGCGGCGCCAGGGGCGACCGCTTCCGCCGGATACTGCGTGACAGCCGCCTGGGCGCGTTCGGCGCGTTGCGCCTGCTTCTGGTTTTCGGCGGCCAGTGGCTCGCCGCGGCCTGGCACGGCGCCCTGATCTTCGACGCCCTGCGCGCCTCATGGCCTCTGGCGCAGGCGCTGCCCCTTGCGCTTGCGCCCGCCTGGGGCCGGGGCGTGGCGGTCCTGCTGGCCCACGCCGTTCCGGCCAGGGACGCCGCATCCCTCGGCGGCATGGCCTGCTCGGGGGCGTCACCGCGCCTGCGCGCGGGCTACGCCCTCGCCGCAGCGGGGACCGCCGGGCTGCTCGTCCTGCTGGGCCTGCCGCTGTGGCGGGCGCTGCTCCTGCTGGCGGTCCAGGCTTTCCTGCTGCGCCGCGTGGCGGCCCTAGCCCGGCGCGAGGGCGGCCTGTCCGGAGATTTTTTCGGCGCGGCCATCGAGGAGGGCACCCTCTGCTTTTTGCTGCTGACGCTGTAACGCCGCTTCGGCGGCGTCCCGAAGGCCCTGGTATCCAATGCGGTTGAGATATATTCCCTACCGCGCACCCCAAGGAGACGCCCCATGCCCATCACCCCGCAGGATTTCCATGCCCTTGTCGAGTCCGCCCGCTCCTGCCGCCGCTTTGTGGAGGACAGGCCCCTGTCCATGGCCGATCTGGACTGGCTCGTGGACTGCGCGCGCCTTGCGCCCTCGGCCCGCAACGCGCAGGTGCTGCGCTTCCTTCTGGTGACGCGGGGTCCGGTCTGCGACGAGCTTTTCCGCCTCACGCGCTGGGCCGGCGCCCTCAAGGACTGGGGCGGCCCGCACCCCGGCGAACGGCCCACGGCCTTCATCGCCGTGCTGGCGCCCGAGAAGGGCGGCGAACTGGTCGCCTATGACGCGGGCATCGCCTGCCAGACCATCCAGCTGGCCGCCACCACCAGGGGCTGGGGCTGCTGCGTCATCTATTCCGTGGACCGCGCGGCCGCCGCGCCGCTGCTCAAGGTGCCGGAGGGCATGAAGCTCTCCCTGGTGCTCGGCCTTGGCGTGGCGAAGGAGGAACGCGTCATCGCGCCCGTGCCCGAAAGCGGCAGCCTCAACTACTGGCGCGACGAACGCGGCGTCCACCATGTGCCCAAGCTCGGGCTTGGGGAGCTGACGGCGGGCCGCTTCGGCGCGTGAGCCACGGCGCGGCGCCGCAAAAAGACTTTGAGGATGCCGAACTTTCTGGTATCCTCGCCGCGTTGCGGCAAGGGCCGGTCCAGGACTCCTTCCACCTCCTACAGCAAGGCGGAGCTATGACGGCAACCAACGGAGCAGACGGCAACGGACTCAAATACGGACGCGTCCTGCTCAAGCTCAGCGGCGAGGCGCTGGCCGGCGAGCACAAGACCGGCATCGACCCGGAAACCGTGGCCGCCGTCTGCCGCGAGATCGGCTCCGTCCTCGACATGGGCGTGGAAATGGCGCTCGTCATCGGCGGGGGCAACATCTTCCGCGGCCTGTCCGGCTCGGCCAAGGGCATGGAACGCTCCTCGGCCGACTACATGGGCATGCTCGCCACAGTGCTCAACGCGCTGGCGGTCCAGGACATGCTGGAGAAGCAGGGCTATCCCACGCGCGTGCTTTCGGCCATCAACATGAAGGAAGTCTGCGAGCCGTTCATCCGCCGCCGCGCCCTGCGCCACATGGAGAAAGGCCGCGTGGTCATCTGCGCCGGCGGCACGGGCAACCCGTATTTCACCACCGACACCACGGCGGCCCTGCGCGGCATGGAACTCAAGTGCGACGCCATCATCAAGGCCACCAAGGTGGACGGCATCTACGACAAGGACCCGGCCACCAACGCCGACGCCGTGAAATTCGACCACATCAGCTACGATGACACGCTGCGCCGCCGTCTGGGCGTCATGGACGCCACGGCCTTTGCCCTCGTGCGCGACAATCACCTGCCCATCATCGTCTGCCGCATGTTCGGGGGCGACATCCGCCGCGCCGTCCGGGGCGAGCCGGTGGGCACCATCGTCCGCGAGGAATGACGCCCGCGCCGGAGCATACACGGGTCATCAAGCCGGGGTCCGCCCCGCGAGGTACACACATGGATATCGACACCACCCTGCTGGACGCCGAGGACCGCATGGAAAAAGCGGTCGCCTCCCTTGAGCGCGATTTCGCCAAGCTGCGTACCGGGCGCGCCTCCACCGCCCTGGTGGACGGCATCAAGGCCGACTATTACGGCACGCCCACGCCCATCAGCCAGATGGCCTCGGTGGCCGTGCCCGACAGCCGCACCCTGACCATCCAGCCCTGGGACAAGGGCGGCATGGCCGCTGTGGAAAAGGCGATCCTCAAGTCCGATCTGGGCCTCACGCCGGTCAATGACGGCAAGATCATCCGCATCTCCATCCCGCCGCTCACCGAAGAACGCCGCAAGGAACTCGTGAAGGTGGCGCGCAAGTATGGCGAGGAGGCCAAGGTGGCCGTGCGCAACGTGCGCCGCGACGCCAATGACAGCCTCAAAAAGGCGGAAAAGGACAAGGAGATCACCGAGGATGCGCTCAAGCGCGCCACGGACGATGTGCAGAAGCTCACCGACCGTTTCGTGGGCGAGGTGGACAGCCGCTGCCAGGCCAAGGAAAAGGAAATCATGGACATCTGACGCCGGCGCGGCGGGACACGGCATGACGCAAGCACAGGGCGGCGCGGGCAGGCTCCCCGCGCATATCGCCATCATCATGGACGGCAACGGCCGCTGGGCGCAGGCGCGCGGCCTGCCGCGCACGGCAGGGCACCGGGCCGGGGCGGACGCGGTGCGCGCGGTGGTGCGCGAATGCCGCCGTCTCGGCATTCCGCATCTCACGCTCTACGCGTTCTCCAGCGAGAACTGGAACCGCCCCAAAACGGAGATCAGCGCCCTGTTCGGCCTTTTGCTGGAATTTCTCGGCGCGGAAGTGCCGCACATGGAAGAGCAGGGCATCCGCCTCCGGGTCCTCGGCGACCTGGACGGCCTGCCGCTGGCCCAGCGCGGCGCCCTGCGCCACGCCATGGCCCGCACCGCCGCCTGCGCGGACATGACCCTCAACCTCGCCCTCAATTACGGCGGCCGCGCCGAGATCGTGCGCGCGGCCCGGGCGCTGGCGGCCGAGGGCCTTTCGCCGGAGTCCATCACCGAAGAGGCGCTGGCGGCCCGTCTTGACACGGCGGGCCAGCCGGACCCGGACCTGCTCATCCGCACGAGCGGCGAACTGCGCCTGAGCAATTTTCTGCTGTATCAATGCGCGTACAGCGAGCTTCATTTCACGCCGGTCCTCTGGCCCGATTTCGGACCTGCGGAACTCGCCGCCGCGCTGGAAGACTACGCCGGGCGCTCGCGCCGCTTCGGCAAAACCCGGGAGCAGGCCGATGGCTGTTGACCATGCCGCGGATATCCGCCGAACCATCACCGGCGTGATCCTTGCGGCCGGGCTTCTTGTTGTGCTCTGGTGCCGGGGCTGGCCCCTTCTGGGGGTCATCCTCCTCGTGGCGGCGCTGGGGCTGTGGGAATTCTACTCCCTGTTCTGGGGGCCGCGCGGCCGCATCCCGAGCCGCCTCTGCGCCATCGGCCTTGGCTGGGCCATGCTCCTGCTCACCTGGATGCGCCGCCCGCAGGACGCCCTGGTCTGCCTGGGCGCGGGCTTTGTGCTGGCGGCCCTGAGCTTCCTTTTCCGCTGGGACGTCATCGAGGAGGAGAACGCCTTTTCCTCCAGCGGCATCTTCATGGCCGGGCTTGCCTATGTGCCGCTCCTGCTCCTGCCCGCGACCTACCTTTCCACGACCAAGCTCATCTTCGTGCTCGCGGCGGTGGCCGCGTCGGACACGGCCGCCTATTTCATCGGCACGCGCTTCGGGCATCACAAGCTCTGGCCGCGCGTAAGCCCCAACAAGAGTTCCGAGGGCGCGGTGGGCAGCCTCGCGGCCTGCGTGCTGTTCTGCGCCATCTACGGCGAGATCTTCGGACAGGCGGGCTGGCTGGCCTTCGCCCTGCTCGGCGTGGCGGTCAACGCCTTTGCCCAGCTCGGCGACCTCTTTGAGTCCGCCCTCAAACGCTCGGTGCATGTCAAGGATTCCGGTTCGCTGCTGCCGGGGCACGGCGGCGTTCTCGACCGGGCGGACAGCTTTCTTTTCGCCATGCCCATGGTGGCGGTGGTGGACCAATGGTTTTCCTTCTTCTGATCCCCCGTTCCGACGGCGCGCCTGACCCCCTCGACGGGCGGTGCGGCTGATGGCGGCACTCTGGCCCGGCCGTGGCGGCCCGGCGGTGGGGTATATTTCCGCGCCGCCGCCGGGAGCGCTTGCGGACCCTCTGCCCCGCCGCGTGGCCCTGCTCGGCGCCACCGGCTCCATCGGGCGCAACGCGCTCGCCGTGGTGGAGGCGTCGGCAGGGCGCCTTCAGGTGACGGGCCTGGCCTGCGCGCGCAATGTGGAACGCCTCGCCCGGCAGGCCCTGCGCCACCGCCCGCCGGTCCTGGCCGTCCTTGACGACGCGGCCGCCGCGGCCCTGCGCCCGCTCCTGCCCGCCGGCTATGCCCCCGAGATCCTCACGGGCCGGGAAGGCTACGCCCGGCTTGCCGCCCTTTCCGGGGCGCACGCCGTGCTCTCGGCCCAGGTGGGGGCCGCCGGACTCACGGGCACCCTGGCCGCCGCGCTGGCGGGCAAGATAGTCTGCCTTGCCAACAAGGAATCCCTGGTGCTGGCCGGGGGCCTGCTCCGCGCCATCTGCGCGGCCACGGGCGCCGCCATCCTGCCCGTGGATTCCGAGCATAACGCGCTCTTCCAGTGCCTTGCCGGGCGCGGGCAGGAGGCCGAAACGCTGGTGCTCACGGCTTCCGGCGGCCCGTTCCGGGGCCGGAGCGCCGCGGAGCTGCGCCAGGTGACGCCCGAGGCCGCGCTGGCCCATCCCAACTGGCGCATGGGCGCCAAGATCAGCATCGACTCGGCCACCATGATGAACAAGGGCCTGGAACTCATCGAGGCCGTCCACCTCTACGGCGTGGCGCCGGAACGCGTCCGCATCCTCGTCCACCCGCAGTCCGTGGTGCATTCCCTGGCCGCATTCGCCGATGGCTCCATTCTCGCCCAGATGGGCGCGCCGGACATGCGCCTGGCTATCGGCCACTGCCTCCACTGGCCGCGCTGCCGGCCCTCGGGCGCGCCGACCCTGGATCTCGCCGCGGTGGGCAGCCTCACCTTCGAGGAGCCGGACCCCGTGGCCTTTCCCTGCCTGCGCCTTGCGCGGGAAGCCCTGGCGGCGGACAGGGCCGCACCCGGCGCGTCGGGCTTCGGGCCGGCCTGCGTGGCGCTCAACGCGGCCAATGAAGCGGCCGTGGAACTGTTTCTCAACGGCGGCTGCGGTTTCACGGATATTCCCGACCTGGTGGAGGCGGCCCTGGCCGCGCTCCCCCAGCTGCCGGAAGCGGCCGGCGCCGCGACGGACCCCGGCCCTTCCCTCCCCGACGGCCTCCCGGGCGGACCCCTGGACGAGGCCCGCGCCGCGCGGCTCGCCCTGGAACTCGCCGGACGCGTGGACGCCCTTGACGGGACCTGCCGCGCCCTGGTGCGCCGCCGCGCCGCCCATCCCCAGGAGCCAACGTGCTGACGACCATTCTTGCGGTGATCATTGTCCTCGGCGGCCTGATTTTCTTTCACGAACTCGGGCACTTCGCCGTGGCCCGCGCCCTGGGCATGGGCGTGTCCACCTTTTCCCTCGGCTTCGGTCCCAAGATCCTCACGCGTAAGGTCGGCAAGACCGAATACGCGCTTTCCCTTGTCCCCCTGGGCGGCTATGTGGCCCTGGTGGGCGAAAGTGACGAGGCGGACATTCCCGAGGGCTTCACCCCGGCGGAGAGCTTCGCCCGGCGGCCCGCCTGGCAGCGGCTCCTGGTGGTCGCGGCCGGCCCGGCGGCCAATATCCTGCTCGCGTGGCTGCTCTGCTGGGCCTTGGCCTTCGGCTGGGGCGTGCCCGTGCTCCAACCGGTGGTGGGCGCGGTCACTGCCGAAAGCCCGGCGGCCCGCGCCGGGCTGCTCCCCGGCGACCGCATCCTCAGCATCGACGGCGCTTCCATGGAAAGCTGGGATGCCATGTCCGCCGCCATTGCCGCCAGCGACGGGCGCCCCCTGCGCCTGGAGGTGCTGCGGCCCGCGCCGCCCGAGGCGGCTTCCGCCGGGGCGCATCCCACGCGCGACGCGGCGGGCGCGGGGCATGTCATCTCCCTTGAACTGACCGCGGAGCGGGCCACCCGCACGACCATCTTCGGCGAGGAAGAGACCGCCTGGCTCATCGGCGTGCGCGCGGGCAACAGCGTGAGCGCCGAACCGCAGGGCTTCTGGCGCGCGGCGCTGGCCGGCGCCGACCAGACATGGAACATGGTCTCGCTCACCTGGCAGAGCTTCGTCAAGCTGGCCCAGCGCGTGGTGCCTCTGGACCAGGTGGGCGGTCCCATCATGATCGCCCAGATGGTGGGCGAGCAGGCGCATCAGGGCCTTTCCGGGCTTCTGGCGCTCACCGCGCTCATCAGCGTCAACCTGGGCATCCTCAATCTTTTGCCCGTGCCGGTGCTCGACGGCGGGCAGATCGTCTTCTGCCTCATCGAGATCCTTTTCCGCCGCCCCGTGCCTCCAAGGGCGCAGGAAATCGCCACGCGCGCGGGGCTTTTCCTGCTCATCGCCCTCATGCTCCTGGCGACGTTCAACGATATCTGGCGGATCTTCCAATGATGGCGCGGACGGCGGAACGGACATGGTCCACAGGGCCGGAGCTTGTTCTCAACGCCGCCGAGGGCGCGCTCCAGATCCTGATCACGGAAAACGGGCGCCGGCGCTGTTTTGAGGAGTGGCGCGAGCCAAACCGCGCCACCGAACTGCTCGCCCCCGCGCTGGAGCAGATGTGCGCGGCCCTGGGCATGGCGCCCTCGGCCTTTCGCCGCATCGCCTGCGTCTCCGGCCCGGGCGCGTTCACGGGCATCCGCCTCGTCCTCGCCACGGCGGCGGCCCTGCGCCGCGCCGGACACGCGCAGCTTGCCGGGCTGGACTACCTCCAGGCGCTCGCCACCAGCGCAGTCATGCGCCGTGCGCTGCTCTATCCGGCGCCGGTCGTGGTCATCACCCACGCTCGGCGCGACCTTGTCCACTATCGGCCCTTTTGCTCCTATGGCCCGCAGATCCCGGCGCAGCCGCTGGGACCCGTGCGCCTCCTCCCTCCGGCGGAAGCCCTGCGGCTCATGAGCGAACGGCCCTGCCATGTCTGCGGCAGCGGACTCGGCCGCAACGGCCGCCTCTTCGAGCCTGAAGCCACGGGCATGGGTCCTCCGGGCGCGCCGGATGCCGTGGTCATGCCCGAACTCGTGGACCCGGACGCGGAGGCCCTGGCCCTGCTGGCCCGGCATGGCGACTACTTTCCGCGCGACATCGAGCCGACCTACGTCCGGCCGTGCGACGCCACGGAGAATCTGCCCGAGCTTGCGGCCCGGCAGGGCATGGACGGCGCGAGCGCCGTCCGGGAGCTGAGGGAGCTGCTCGCCCGCGCCCCGGAAAGCCGGGACTAGTGTCTACTTGCAAAAGTAGACACTACAAAACCCGTAAGGGTTTTGCGACGGCATAGCCGGGTTCATTCACGAAAAACCACGCTTTTTCGCGAACGATCCTGCAAAAATTCTTCGCAGAATTTTTGCAATTAGGGTCTGGACTCATTAAATTACGTTATGTTTTTTTCAGCGAGGCAAAGAGGTTTTTCCGCTGGCCGCCCGAAGCGGAGCGAA
>NZ_CAJUBO010000026.1 GCF_910584445.1 uncultured Desulfovibrio sp. | reverse complement strand
CCTGCAAAAATTCTGCGCAGAATTCTGCGCAGAATTTTTGCAATTAGACACTAGAGCGGTTTTGCAGCGGAAAAGAGGTTTTCCGCTGGTCGCCCGAAAATCGAAAGGCCCCGTTCCCGGCATCTCCGCCGGGAACGGGGCCTTTGGCGCGCGGGGACGCATGCGTCCCCGTCTCAGCGTTGCTGCCCGGATTGCGGCCCGGGTTGCGGCCCGGAAGCGGGGGCAGGCTCCGCGCCGCCATCGCCTCCCGCTCCGGCCTTCCTGTCCCTGCCTTCCTGGAGCTTGCGGAAGATGGTGCTGCGGTTGACCTGGAAAAGCGCGGCCACCTTCTGCACGGAGCCATGCACCTCAATGGCCTTGCGGAGAAATTCCCGTTCCATGTCGGCCACGATGTCTTTCAGGGGCCTGCCTTCGCCGGGCACGGTCAGGGCGACGTCGGTTTTTTCGCGGCCGGAGATCTCCTCCGGCAGGTCGCCAGGCCCGATGAGGGGACCGTTGCGCGTGATGACGAGACTGTGGACGAGATTCTGGAGTTCCCGCACGTTCCCGGGCCACGCATAGTCCGCCAGAAGGTCGAGGGTGATGTTCATGAAGGCCAGGGTCTTCCGGTACTTGGCCGTATATTGGCGCAGGAAATGCTCGGCCAGGGGGCGCACGTCCTCCGGGCGTTCGCGCAGGGGGGGGATACGCAGGGTCGCCACATTGAGGCGGTAGAAAAGGTCGCGCCGGAAGGTGCCCTCCTCCACGCAGCGCGCAAGATCGCGGTTGGTGGCCGCGATGACGCGCACGTTCACCCTGCGCGGCGCCGAGGAGCCTACGCGCACGATCTCGTTGTCCTGGAGCACGCGCAGAAGGCGCGTCTGGATGGGCAGCGGCAGTTCGCCGATCTCATCGAGGAAGATGGTGCCGCCGTCGGCGATCTCGAAGTACCCGGCCCGGCCCTTGGCGGAGGCCCCGGTAAAGGCGCCGGGCAGGTAGCCGAAAAGTTCGGATTCGGTGAGCGTTTCGGAGATGCCGCCGCAGTCCACCTTGAGCATGACCTTGTCCTTGCGGGCGGAAATGCCGTGCAGGTAGCGGCCGAAAACATCCTTGCCCACGCCGGTCTCGCCCAGGATGAGCACCGTGGCGTCCGTGGCGGCGAAACGGCGCAGCAGGGAGACGACCTCCCCCATGGCGGCGCTGGCATAGATGGGCAGCTGGTGGGGGCTTTCCCGGGCCACATGGGTGAGTTGCCCGCTGATCTGGTCGATGAGGTTGCGCTGGGCCGCCACCTGATCCTGAAGGTCGGTCAGAAGGGTGATGTCGCGGGCGAAGGTCGCCACCAGGCGGATGATGCCGTCCTCGTCGAAGACCGGAAAGCCGGAAAGCACGAGCCGCGTGCCGTTCTTCAACTGCTGCACATGCGTGGCGGGCCGGCAGGTACGCACGATCTCGGGGTTGAGGATATTGTCGAAGATGCCCTCGCCCACCAGGCTCCGCACATTTTTGCCGCGCAGCTCTTCCTGCCGGAGTCCGGTCAGTTGCTCATAGGTGCGGTTGACATAGAGCGTGCGGCCGGAAACATCGGAAATGAAGACGCCGGAAGGCATGGCGTCCAGAATGTGCTTGCACATGGGACCGAGAAGCTCGGTGACGCGATCGGGCATGGCTGGCGTCGCGGCAATGGCCGCTGAAAGTCAGTTCCCGGGAATCCGGCGATGACTCCCGATCATTTGGGAATCTGCACCCGCTCCCCCAGGATGTCAAGGGCGACCTGTTGCAGTCGGGGCATCCGGCTTTTTTCCAGCGTGATGTCGCCCATGGGCGGCTCACGGTGAAGGAAGTGGTATTTCTGCGTTCCCAGGCGGTGGTAGGGGAGCATCTCGTAGCGCACATGGCCGAAAGGCTCGAGAAAGCGCGCGATGGACTCGATGGCCTCGGGCGTGTCGTTGAAACCGGGAATGACCGGGGTGCGGGCCAGGATGGGCAGCGTGGGGAACTCTTCGGCCAGGATGCGGAAATTGGCGAGGATGCGCGCATTGTCCGCCCCGGTCTGCTCCTTGTGCGTCGCCGCGTCCATGTGCTTGATGTCAAAAAGGGCGTAGCTGAGCCAGGGCGCCGCCGCGCGGATATTCTCTTCCGGCACCATGCCGCAGGTCTCGATGGCCGTTTTCATGCGGCGCTGACGGGCCTGACGCAGCAGGGCCACGGCGAAATCGCGCTGCAGGAGCGGCTCGCCGCCGGAAAGCGTCATGCCGCCGCCGGAGCGGGTATAGAAGGCCATGTCCTGTTCCACGGCATCCAGCACATCGCCCGCGGTGCGCCGTTTGCCATAGACGAGCAGCCCCTGGGGGGGGCAGGCGCCCGCGCAGGCCTGGGCGCAGTCGCCGCACTTTTCGCGATGGAGAACGGGCTTGCCGTCCGCTCCCGGGGTCAGCGCTCCCCTGTCGCAGGCCTCCAGGCAGTGGCCGCATTTTTCCAGGCCGATGCAGCGCCCCTCGTTCCAGGCCAGCTCAGGCCCGGTATTCTGAGATTCGGGGTTGCTGCACCAGCGGCAACGCAGGGCGCAGCCCTTGAGAAAGACGATGGTGCGGATGCCGGGACCGTCATGGACGGAATACTTCTGGATATTGAAGACCATGCCTTCCCGGGCGAGGTCCTGATCGTCATCATAGTCTTCCTGGTACATGCCACATCCTTGCCTTGGAGGAAACGCCCCGGCCGGAAAACCGGCCGGGGCGTCATTTCAGCGTCTGCTAGCAGGTCTCGTGCTCGGTGCGGGCGATGAGGTCATTCTGCAGATCCGGGGAGAGGTCCACAAAATAGGCGCTGTAGCCGGCGATACGCACGATGAGGTTGCGGTATTTCTGCGGGTCCTTCTGGGCGGCCACCAGGGTCTCCCTGTTGAGCACGTTGAACTGCACATGCCAGAGCTTGAGGTCGCAGAAGGTGCGGATGAAGGAGACCAGCTTCTCCGTCCCCGCCTCGCCCTCAAGGCACTTGGGCGTGAACTTGATGTTCAGCATGCGGGCGGCGCGGTCGCGCATGCCCATGTTCTTGGTGTTGTAGTTGGAGAGCAGCACCGCGGTGGGACCGTTCACGTCCGCGCCGTGCGAGGCCGAGGAACCGTCGGACAGCGGGAACCCGTCGGTGCGGCCGTTGGGCGTGGCCGACACCACCTTGCCGAAGGGCACATGGGAGGTGAAGGGCACATAGCGGACATCGTTGTGCATGCCCAGATCCTTCATGGAGTACTTGCCGCCGTATTCCACCGAGATGCGGTCGATCTCGCGGCCGATGGCGTCGGCGTAGGGATCATTGTTGCCATAGCACGGGGCGGAGCGCAACAGCGCCTGCACGTCCTCATAGCCCTTGAAGTTGGCGTCGATGGCCTTGATGAGCTGGTCCATGGTCAGCTTCTTTTCCTCGAAGACCAGCTTTTTCACCGCCGCCAGGGAATCGACCACCGTGCCGAGTCCCATGTACTCGAAGTAGCCCAGGTTGATGCCCTCGGGGATCTGCTCCTGATGCAGGTCGATGCAGTGCTTCATGCACAGGTCGTGCATGGCGGAACCCATGGGCTGGGCAAAGTGCTCGGCGCGCAGCTTGTTGATGAGGTACTGCTGGACGAACGCGGTCTTGAGGAAGAGCAGGTGCTGCTGCACATAGGCGTTCCAGAACTCTTCCCAGGTCTTGAAGTTGCGCGGGTCGCCCGTTTCCACGCCCAGAAGCTCGTCGCCGTATTTCTTCATGCGGCCGTTGCGGAGCACCATTTCCACGGCGGCGGCGAAGTTGATGTAGGCGCCCCCGGAGGTATAGGTGTCGCGGTTGGGCATGCGCGCCTCGGTGCAGCCGGAGACGGCGTAGTCCAGGGCCTCCTCGAAGGTGGCGCCCTTGGAGACGTAGAGCGGCACCACTTCCTCGTCATTGATCAGCTTGGGGAAGCCCGTGCCGTCCTTGATGGTCTCGGCCACGTCCCAGAGGTAGCGCTCGGGCGCGCGGGCATGGATGCGGGCCGCCAGGTCGGGATAGTGCAGCGGGAATTCGCGCTTGGACTTGAGGATGAGATGGGTCAGCTCGTTGCTGGCGTCGCGGCCGTCCGGGGTCTGGCCGCCGACGGTCACGGCCTCCCAGTGGGCGTAGCCCTCGTTGAAGGCGCCGCCGGTGGGGGAGATGTACATGTCGATGAATTCGGCCATGCCCACCCACATGCACTCCAGAAGCTCGATGGCCTCCTTGTCGGTGAGTTTCCCCTCGGCCTTGTCCTTCTTGTAGAAGGGATAGAGGTACTGGTCCATGCGGCCGTTAGAGATGGTGGTGCCGGTCTTCTGCTCAATGCGCGAGAACATCTGGGTGAACCACTGGCTCTGGCAGGCCTCCCAGAAGTCGCGGGCGGGTTCGCCGGGCACGCGCTCGGCGTTGTCGGCCATACGCAGCAGCTCGGCCTTGCGCGCGGGGTCCGTCTCCTTCTCCGCCATTTCGCGCGCCAGCTTGGCGTGGCGCTTGGCCCAGAGGACGATGGCGTCGCAGACGATGATGACGGCTTCCAGGAAGGGGCGTTTCTCGCGGTCGTCCTTGGCGCTCATGGGGTCAAGGGCGGCCAGTTTTTCCTGGGCCTCCTTCTTGATGCCGTTGAAGCCGCGCTTGAGGATCTTTCCGTAGTCGTGCACCCACTGGATGGAGGAACGGAAGGACGAGGTCTCGTTGACGATGAAGCGCGAGATGAGTCCCTGCGGGTCGTCATAGGTGAGCTTGTGGACTTCCGGCGGCAGGGCGGCATTGAGGGCCTCGTGGTAGGTCTTGCCCTTCCAGTAGGGGGCGATCTCCTCGATGACGACCTTGGCGTCCTCGGGCGTGATGGTGGCCGGCGAGGTTTTGCGGGTGGGCAGGTCGCGCACGGCGATGTCCAGGAAGTCGCCGTCCAGTTCGGGATAGAGGATGCCGTAGCGGCCGTCGCAGCCGGCGCGGCCCAGCAGCAGCTGGTCCTCCTGCACGCAGACCGAGATGTTCTTGGCGATGTGCATGAGCGCCTTGGCCCAGCGCAGCACCAGGGGCTGCCCCTCGGTCTCTTTCATGGATTCGGTGAAATAGCGCGCGCGTTCGATGTCGATGCGCGGCTTCTGGCCGTCGAACCGCTCCAGCAGGCGGAAAACGCGGGCATGCGTGTTGCGGAACTTGTTTTCCTTGCCCTGGATACGATCCTGAAGTCGCTGTTCCTGCGGTGAACGGCAGGCGCATTCCATAACGCTCATGATGTTCCCCCATACAAAGGTTTCCGCCCGTTGGAGGCGGGCGATGTTGGCGTGCCCGGGACATTGCATCGCCTGTGCCAGATTTCCAATCCACCAGATTTCCACGACAAATGCCGCCGGACAGGGGCGGCGCACGCCTGGAAGCGGGGGACGGGGACCGGATGTTGCAGGTTTGCGTCGGTACGCATGGGAAATTCGGAACGTGTCCGCAAAGGGCGATGCGGATCTGCGACGGTGCTGCCCGTCCCTTCCGGTGCCAGGGTGGGGGATTTTCCAAAAAAAGAGAATTTTTCCAGCAGGATGGAACAAAAATTTCCCCCGCGGGGAGCTGGCGATGCAAATTTGCGGCGTGCGGCGCCCCTGTGCTTATCAGGAGGGGTTATTAGTTATTAACACCATGAATTTATTTGTTTATTTTTAAAATTCCCCGCGCGGTGGCTCCAGACCCCGCTGGCATGCTTTGTGCTTATTCAAAAAATCACAAGGGCGGGCCAGTGGGGTCCGTCCGCAGGGTCTCTAAAAAGCGAGGACTGAGATGCGAAAGTTGTTTTGCGCAGCGGGCGCGCTGGTGGCGGCGGGTTTGATCCTGGGGGGGTCCCTTGCGCTGGCGGCGGAAAAACCGGTCACGCTCCGTATCGGCCATCCCATGGCTCCCGGCAACAACGTGACCGTGGGCTATGAAAAGTTCAAGGAACTGGTGGAGAAGAAAAGCGGCGGCAAGATGAAGATCCAGATCTTCGGGAACTGCCAGATCGGCTCCGACCGCGTGACCACCGAAGCCGCCCAGGCCGGCACGCTGGATATGTCGTCCTCGTCCACGCCCAACCTGGCAAGCTTCTCGCCCGCCTACATGGCGATCGACCTGCCCTATGTCACCGATCCCAAGAACCAGCAGAAGCTGTACAAGGCCCTTGACGAGGGCGAGCTGGGCAAGGCGCTGCGCAAGGTCGCCAACGACATCGGCCTTGAGACCATCATGTTCAGCGAATACGGCTACCGCAACTTCACCTCGGCCAAGAAGCCGCTGAAGGACGTGAAGGACCTGCAGAACATGAAGATCCGCACCACGGACTCGCCCGTGGAAGTGGCCGTGGCGACGGAACTGGGCATGAACCCCGCGCCGGTGGCCTGGGGCGAAACCTATACCGCGCTCCAGCAGGGCACGGTGGACGGCGAGGGCAATACGTTCTCCCTGCTCAATGATGCCAAGCATTCCGAAGTGCTCAAGCACGCCATGGATTCGCAGCACAACTACTCCATGCACATCCTGCTGATGAACAAGAAAAAGTGGGACAGCCTGACCCCGGAGCAGCAGAAGATCATCCGCGAGGCCGCCAGCGAGGCCACCGCCTGGCAGCGCGCGGAATCCGTCAGGCTTGAGGAAAAGGCCTGGCAGGCCTTCCGCGACAAGGGCATCGACATCACCATCCTCACCCCCGAACAGCGCGCGGAACTGAAGCGCAAGACGCAGCCCGTGCGCGACAAGTTCTCCAAGGAGATCCCTCAGGAGATCCAGGTGCTCATCGAAGAGACCCAGAACTGAGACAGCAACGGGGGCGTCCCGCAAGGGGCGCCCCGCCCGGCATTCCCGGTCGCTTTTCCCGCGCAGTGGAATGCCCGTGCCTTTTAAGTCCCCGGATCGCAAAAAAAAGCGGGGACCAAACTGTTCCAGGGGGAAAGCATGGAAGACGGAAAGCGCAAATGCAGGATACTCTCATGGCTGAATGAGAATTTTGAAAGCGTTTTCATGGTCGCCGGTCTGTTGAGCATCATCCTGTTCATCACATGGCAGGTCATCTACAGATATATCATTACGCAGTTTATCGAACGCGCGGGCGCCGCCGTCTGGACGGAGGAGCTTTCGCGGTATATCTTTATCTGGATCTCCTATCTCGCGGTCTCCGTCGCCATCAGGAAACGGTCCTCCATCCGGGTGGACATCCTGTATGACCATCTGCCCCCGCGCTGGCAGCGCATCAGCTGGATAGTGGTGGACAGCCTTTTCTTCTGCCTCACGGCGGTCATCGCCTGGTACGGCTGGGGGCAGATCGAGCGGCTCATGCAGTTTCCGCAGTACACCACGGCCCTGCGGATCCCGTTCCTGGTCCCCTACCTGATCCTGCCCCTGGGCTTCGGACTCATGTGCCTGCGCCTGCTCCAGGACCTGGTGCCCCAGATGCGCCGCTGCGGCCCGCTGGATTCCTGCATCGGTTTCGGCCTGGTGGCGCTCATCATTTCGCCCTGCTTCCTGTGCGACTATATCGAGCCGCTCACGGCGCTCTTCGGCTACTTTGTGGTCCTGTGCGCCATTGGCGTGCCCATCGCCATTTCGCTGGGGCTTTCCACTCTCGCGACCATCATCAGCGCGGATACCCTGCCCATCGAGTACATGGCGCAGGTGGCCTTCACGTCCATCGACAATTTCCCCATCATGGCGATTCCCTTCTTCATCGCCGCCGGCGTCTTCATGGGGGCCGGCGGTCTTTCTCACCGGCTGCTCACGCTGGCCGACGAGATCGTGGGGGGCCTCTATGGCGGCATGGGCCTGACGGCCATCGTGACCTGCATGTTCTTCGGCGCCATTTCCGGCTCCGGGCCGGCAACGGTGGCCGCCATCGGCGGGCTGACCATTCCGGCCATGATCGAACGCGGCTATGACAAGTTCTTCGCCTGCGCCCTGGTGGCCGCCGCCGGCTGCGTGGGCGTGATGATCCCCCCGTCCAATCCCTTCGTGGTGTACGGCGTGGCGGCGCAGGTCTCCATCGGCGACCTGTTCATGGGCGGCATCGTGCCGGGCATCCTCACCGGCCTTGTGCTCATGGGCTATTGCTTCTTCTATTCCCGGCGGCGCGGCTGGCGCGGCCAGGAGAAAAAGCGCGACATCGGCACGCTGGGGCGCGCCTTCTGGGAGGCCAAGTGGGCGCTGATGGTGCCTGTCATCGTCCTTGGCGGCATCTACGGCGGTATCATGACGCCCACCGAGGCCGCGGCGGTCTCGGCCTTCTACGGTCTCATCGTGGGCCTGTTCCTCTACCGCGAGATGGACTTCAAGGGCCTGTGGAATTCCTGCGTGGAATCCTGCGAGACCTCATCCATCATCATCCTGCTCATGGCAATGGCTACGCTGTTCGGCAACATCATGACCCTGGAGGACGTGCCGGGCACCATCGCCCGCGGCATCCTGAGCCTCACGGAAAGCAAGATCGTGGTGCTCCTGCTCATCAACGTCCTGCTGCTCATCGTGGGCACCTTCATGGAGGCCCTGGCCGCCATCGTCATCCTGGCGCCCATCCTGCTGCCCGTGGTGACGGGCGTGGGCGTTTCGCCGCTGCACTTCGGCATCATCATGGTGGTCAACCTGGCTATCGGCTTCATCACGCCGCCGGTGGGCGTCAACCTCTTTGTGGCAAGCGGCGTGGCGAAGGCCCGGCTGGAGCGCATTTCCGCCATGGCGCTGCCCATGATCGGACTCATGCTTCTGGTGCTCCTGCTCTGCACCTATGTGCCGGAAGTTCCCCTTTGCCTTGTCAGCGGAAAATAACCCGGAGGTACCGCAATGACACAGACCCGCCAGAAAGTGATCGACTTCCGTTTCCGGCCCAATACGCCGGAGATCATCAACGGCATCAAGAACAGCGCCATGTTCAAGGCCGCCTGCAAGGCCATCGGCTTTGACGCCAGGCAGGCGCAGCCCCTGCCGGAGATCGTCGCCGGGCTGGACCGCCTGGGCGTGGAGCTTGGCGTGATCACCGGCCGTGATTGCGAGACCACCTACGGCTTCCCGGCCAACAATCCGAGCGTGCTGGAGTTCTGCCGCGCGTACCCGGAGAAGTTCGTGGGCTTCTGGGGCATCGACCCGCACAAGAAGATGGCCGCCGTGCGCGAGGTGGAGCGCGCCGTGCGCGAGCTGGGCATGAAGGGCATCGCCATCGATCCCTATCTCGCCCACATCCCGGCCTCCGAAGCCCGGTTCTATCCGCTGTATGCCAAGTGCTGCGAGCTGGGGGTGCCGGTCTTCATCACCATGGCCCCGCCGCCCCAGGTGCCGGGCGCCATCCTGGAATATGCCGACCCGCGCGACGTGGACAAGGTCGCCCGCGACTTTCCCGAGCTGGTGCTCATCATGAGCCACGGCGGCTATCCCTTCGTCAACGAGTCCATCTACACCTGCCTGCGCAACGCCAATGTCTATATGGACATTTCCGAATACGAGCGCGCGCCCATGGTGGATGTCTATGTGCAGGCCATGAACGGGAGCATCGCCGACAAGGTCGTCTTTGCCAGCGCCCATCCCTTCGTGGAGCTGGCCGACGCGCTGGAGGCGTATGCGGCCTTCCCCCTGCGGGAGGACGCGCGCCGCAAGGTCATGTATGAGAATGCCCGGCGCATCCTCGGCCTGGGCGCGGACGGGAACGCCTGACGCTTTCCGGGGCGCCGGCGCGTTTCCGGGCCGGCGCCCCCTTTTCGGCCATGCTGAACGCCATCTGCTACAATCTGCTCTGGTTCGGCGGCGGGTTCGTCACCGGCGTCGCCTCCTTTGGCGCCAATCTTTTCGCCGTGCCGTTCGTGGCGCTCCTGCTGCCGCCGCGGGAGTCCATCCTTCTGGGCTGCATTTCGGGCACGGCCGTCTTTGCGGCCATGAGCGCGATCTATGCCAGGCACATCCGCTGGGGCGGCGCCGCGCTCCTGACCGCGGGTGCCCTGGCGGGCATCCCGCTCGGCGTCTGGGCCTTGGCGCATGCCGGGCCGCGCGCCCTGTTGCTGGGCGCGGCCTTTTGTCTTGGGGCGTTCCTGTTTTGGCAATGGCTGCCCGGCGGCGGCCGGCGTCCCCCGGTCGGGCGCTGGCTTGCCCTGCCGCTGGGCGTGGCCTCCGGCGCCATGATGAGCGCCCTGGGCATGGGCGGCCCGGCCCTGGTGGCCTACGCCTATTTGCGGAAACTGGAAAAGGAGGCCACCCTGGGTACTGTCAATGTGGTCAGCGTTGCCATCATGGCGGTGGCGCTGCCCTGGCAGTACATGCAGGGCCTCTATGACGGGCTGGAGATCGGTCTCGGCCTGTGGGGGGCGGTGTTCGCCTGCTGCGGCATCGCGGTCGGCATCCCGCTGGTGCGGCGCATGGATGTCCGGCTGTTCCGCAAGGTGCTATTGACCATCCTCGCCCTTTCGGCGGTCATGCTGCTGGTGCGCGGCCTGCGCCAGTGACCTGGCCGCCGGTCAGCGACACTGGTCAGGGGCACTGGTCAGGGGCACTGGTCAGGGGCACTCGTCAGGGGCGTTGCAGCGCTGCCAGGCGGCGCATGCCCAGGTGGCAGATAGCCACGGCCAGGGCGTCCGAGGCGTCCAGGGGCCAGCCGGCCGCCACTTCGGCGCGCACATTGAGCAGGCGGCGCACCATGAAGGCCACCTGCTCCTTTTCCGCGCGGCCCGTGCCCACCAGGGACTTCTTGACCAGGGTGGGCGCGTAGTCGCAGACATCCAGCCCGGCGGCGGCGCAGGCCGCCACGGCGGCGCCGCGCGCCTGTCCGAGCTTGAGGGCGCTGGCCGCGTTCCTGGCCGTAAAGACCTGCTCCATGGCCGCCTGGTCGGGCCGGTGCCGGGCAAGGACCTCTCCCAGCGCGTGATAGATGCGCGCGAGCCTGCGGGAAAAGCCGCTGTCTCCGCTCGTGGCCGGCGCGGCCTCCCCGCGGCCGGCGGCCGCGCGCACCACGCCGCACTCCACCAGCGAAAGGACGCCCGAGACTTCGCGCACCACGCCCCAGCCCGTGCGTTGCGAGCCGGGGTCGATGCCAATGACGGTGAGGGCGGCCATCCGGTGCCGGGCGTCCCGAAACCCGCTACTCCGCGGGCATGTCGTCCGGGAAGTCCGCGTTGACGTAGACGTTCTGCACGTCGTCGTTGTCGTCCAGCGCGTCCATGAGCCGCAGGAGCTTGACGCCCGTGTCCGCGTTGACGGCCACAAGGTTGGCGGGCACCATGGCAAGCCCGGCGGACTCCATGGTCACGCCGGCGGCCTCGAGCGCGTCGCGCACGGCGGCGAAGTCGGCCATGGCCGTCTGGATGGTCCAGACATCCTCGTCGTCGATGACGTCGTCGGCCCCGGCCTCGAGCGCGGCCTCCATGATGGCGTCCTCGGCATAGTCCGCCCTGGGCACGGCGATGACGCCCTTGCGCTCGAACATCCAGGCCACGCTGCCGTTCTCGCCCATGGCGCCGCCGTGCTTGGTGAAGAGGTGGCGCACCTCGGCCACGGTGCGGTTCTTGTTGTCCGTGGCGACTTCCACCATGATGGCGATGCCGCCCGGACCGTAGCCTTCGTAGAAGGCTTCGGCGATGTCGCCGCCCGCGTCCTCGCCGGTGCCCTTGCGGATGGCGGCCTCGATCTTGTCCTTGGGCAGGTTGACGGCCTTGGCCGCCGCGATGGCCGCGCGCAGGCGCGGATTGCCCGTGGGGTCGCCGCCGTTCTTGGCCGCGATGATGATTTCCTTGGCGGCCTTGGTGAAGACCTTGCCGCGCTTGGCGTCCTGGCGTCCCTTGCGGTGCTGGATATTGGCCCATTTGCTGTGACCGGACATGTGACCTCCCCGTGTGGGAATGGTGGAATGTGCTGAAAATTTCCGGCGCCGGCCGGCACGTCTTACGGGCGGATGGTCCCGTCGGCCGCCGCCTCCGGCGTCCCGTCGGCGCCGTCCGTTCCGGGCGCCGGCCCGCGGAACCCCAGGCCCGTGTAAAAGGTTTCCTTGCTCTCGGCCCGCGAACTCTTGGGCTTGAAGGACGCGACCTTGCGGAAGGCCCGGCGCATGGGCGCGAGCAGCTCGCCCATGTCCGGACCCATGAAGATCTTGACCACAAAATTGCCGCCCGGCTTCAGATGGCGCAGGGCCGCCTCCAGCGCGGCCAGGGCCAGCTCCAGCGAGCGCGCCTGGTCCGTGAAGCGCGAGCCGGTGGTGGCCGGGGCCATGTCGCTCATGACGAGGTCGAACGGTCCCGTTTCGGCCAGCAGGGCCGAAAATTCCGCCGACGGCGCCAGCGCGTCCGAGCGCCTGAAGACCACCTGCGGCGGAAAGACCGTGGCCGTGTCCTGAATGTCGCAGGCGAGCACGCGCCCGCGCGCGCCCACGCGCTCGGCGGCCCCGATGGACCAGGAGCCGGGCGCGGCGCCGAGATCGAGGACGCGCATGCCCGGGGCCAGCAGGCGAAAGCGGGCGTCCAGCTCGCGCAGCTTGTAGATGGAGCGGGCCGGATAGTTCTCGCGCTTGGCCTTGAGGAAATAATGGTCGCGATATTCCTTCATGCAGCGGAACAGCATACACGTTTTTGCGCCGTTCGCCAAGAGGCGCGGCGCCGCCTTTTCCGCCGCGGTGGCCCGCGCGGTTGACAAGAGCATGCCGTGCGGGTATTGCTATGCGTTCCTTGCCCGTACCTCTGGTGCGAGCTGTCAATCCACAAGGAGAAGCATCATGCGGAAGTTCGAGACCCTCCTCCTTCTCTCGCCGGAGCTGTCCGCCGAGAGCCGCGAGGGCATCCTGGCCGCGCTCACGGGCATCATTGAGCGCGAAGGCGGCAAGCTGGCCGAGGTCGACCAGTGGGGCATGCGCGATCTGGCGTATCCCGTCCACAAGCTCATGCGCGGCTTTTATGTGCGCCTCGTCTATGAGGCCCCGGCGGCGCTGGTGGCGGAACTGGAGCGCAATATCCGGATCACCGACGGCATCTTCAAGTTCATCACCGTCAAGCTGGCCGATGAAGCGGCCGGGGAGGATGCGTAAATGGCCTTCAGGAAGAAGTTCGCCCCGCGCCGCAAGTTCTGCCGCTTCTGCGCCGACAAGGAGCTGCCCCTCAACTACAAGAATCCCGAAGTGCTGCGCGACTTCATCACCGAGCGCGGCAAGATCATCGCCCGCCGCATCACCGGCACCTGCGCCCGGCATCAGCGCGAGCTTACCCGGGAGATCAAGCGCGCCCGCCAGATGGCCCTGCTCATCTACACGGCCACGCATGATTCCGTCGTCAAGAAAAAGAGCAATATCTAGGAGGCGCACATGAAACTCATTCTTCGCGCCGATGTGGAAAATCTCGGCAGCCTTGGCGATGTGGTCGAGGTCAAGCCCGGCTACGGGCGCAACTACCTGCTGCCCCAGGGGCTTGCCATGGTCGCCAGCCCGGCCAACCTCAAGGTTTTTGAGCAGGAGCGCAACAAGCTCCAGGCGCGCATGGACGCCCTGCGCGCCGAGGCCCGCGGCCTCAGCGCCCGCCTTGAGGCCCTGGAAGTGGTCATCCCCATGCATGTGGGCGAAAACGACAAGCTTTACGGCTCGGTGACGAGCACCATCATCGGTGACGCCATCGCCGCCCTGGGCGTGGAAGTGGACCGCCGCCGCATCCTCATGGACGCGCCCATCCGCTCGCTGGGCGAGCACCCGGTGCGGGTGCGCCTGCACGCGGACGTCATCGCCGTGGTGCCGGTCAAGGTGGTCTCCGACCATCAGCCCGCCACGGAGGAAGAGGCCGTGGCCGAGGCTGCCGCCGAAGCGGTGGAAGTGGCCGAAGCCGTGGCCGAGGCCGAAGCCGGGGCCTAGCGTGGCTGGTGCAAACAGTGCTTCGGACGCCCCCGGCCGCAAGGCCGGGGGCGTCGCGTCTGCGGGCCAGACGGGCGCGCCTTCCGGGGGCGGCGGGGCTTCCGGCCAGGCCCGGGCCGACCTGGTGCGCCGGGTGCCCCCGCACAGCGCCGAAGCGGAACAGGCCGTGCTCGGCGGCCTGCTCATGCGGCCCCAGCTCATGCATTCCATTGCGGACATCCTGGTGCCCGCGGATTTTTATCTGCCCGCGCATACGGCCATTTTCCGCGCCTTTCTCGAGCTGTATTCCAAAACGGCGCCCATCGACCTCGTTTCCACGGCCGAGCAGCTCAAGGCCATGAACACCCTGGAAGAAGCGGGCGGCGCGGTCTATCTCGCCGACCTGGCCCAGGCCGTGGTTTCCGGCGCCAATGCCGAGTATTACGCGGGCATCGTGCGCGACAAGGCGCTCCAGCGCGGACTCATCGACGTCTGCTCGGGCATCATCGGCAACTGCTACGACGCCTCGCGCGAGGTGGACGCCCTGCTGGACGAGTCGGAGCAGGCGGTCTTCGCCGTGTCGCGGCGCACGGCCCGGCGCGATTTTTCGCCCACGCGCGAGCTGCTGGACAAGGTCTTTGAAAATCTTTCCAAGCTGGCGGACGCGCGGGATGTGGTCACGGGCGTGACCACGGGCTACCGGCGGCTGGACACGCTCACCGCCGGGCTTCAGCCTTCGGACCTCATCATCGTGGCCGCCCGGCCCAGCATGGGCAAGACGGCCTTTGCGCTGTGCATGGCCCTGCACGCGGCCGTGGAGCAGGAAGTGCCGGTGGGCGTCTTCTCGCTGGAAATGAGCAAGGAACAGCTCATGCAGCGCATGCTGGCCGTATGGGGCAAGGTAGATCTTTCGCGCCTGCGGCGTCCCTCGCAGCTCACGGACGAGGATTGGCAGCGCCTCTACACCGCCGCCGACGTGGTGGCGCGCGCGCCCATCTTCATCGACGACACGCCCGCGCTCTCCACGCTGGAGCTGCGCGCGCGGGCCAGGCGCCTCAAGGCGGAAAAGGGGCTTGGACTCGTGGTGGTGGACTATCTCCAGCTCATGCGTACGAGCCGCCGCACCGACTCGCGCGAACTGGAGATTTCGGACATTTCCCGCTCCCTCAAGGGCCTTGCCAAGGAGCTGGACATTCCGGTGGTGGCGCTTTCCCAGCTCAACCGCAAGGTGGAGGAACGCGGCGACAAGCGCCCCATGCTCTCGGACCTGCGCGAATCCGGCGCCATCGAGCAGGACGCGGACGTCATCATGTTCGTGTACCGCGAGGATGTCTACAAGTACCAGAAACCCTCCGAGCGGCCGCCCCAGGGCGTTGCGGAGATCATCATCGGCAAGCAGCGCAACGGCCCGGTGGGCGCGGTGGAACTCATGTACCTTTCGCCGTACACCTCCTTTGAATCCATGGCGCCCGACTGGACGCCCGGCCCTTCGGAAAGCCGGGCCTGAGCGGACGCGTCCCTGCCGGCGCGCCGGAAGGAAGCCTCATGCAGCGTGTCATCATCCATACGGACGGCTCCTGCCTCGGCAATCCGGGGCCGGGGGGCTGGGCCGCCGTGCTCGCGCTGGAAGGCGGCGCGGCGCGCAGGGAGCTTTCGGGCGGCTTTCGCCGCACCACCAACAACCGCATGGAGATCATGGCCGTCATTGCCGCTCTGGAGGCATTGAAGCAGCCCTGCGCCGTGGAGCTGTTCACGGATTCGCAATACGTCCGCAACGCGGTGGAAAAGGGCTGGCTCGCCTCGTGGCAGAAGAAAAACTGGGTCAAGGCGGACAAGAAGCCCGTGCTCAACGTCGACCTCTGGCAGCGGCTCGTTCCCCTGCTGGAAGGGCATCAGGTGCGCCTGCACTGGCTGCGCGGCCATGCCGGCCACCCGGAAAACGAGCGTTGCGACGAACTGGCGCGGGCCTGCGCCGGCGCGGCGGACCTGCCGCCGGACCCGGGCATGGCGCGGGGCGGGGAGCGGTGAGCGTTTTTCCGCAGCTTCCGGGTCCTTCCGGAGGCGCGCATGCCTGATGTGGCCGCGTGGCTCCCGTCGCTTGGGGACGCGGCCGCCCTTGGCGGCCTCTGGCAGGCGCTTGGCTGGCCGCTGCTCCGGCTGCTCCTCGGGCTGGCCTGCGGCCTTCTGGTGGCGAACCTGCTCGAGGCCCTGCGCTGGACGCGCGGGCTGGCGCGCCTCGCCGCCCCCCTGGCCCGCGCCGCGCACATGCCCCCCGTGGCCGGGGCGGCCTTTGCCCTGGCGTTCGCGTCGCCGGCCTCGGCCAATGCCCTGCTGGCGGAACGGCGCGACGCGCGTCAGCTTTCGGGGCGCGAGCTTATGCTCGCCAACCTGTTCAACAGCCTGCCCGCCTATCTCGTCCACACGCCCGCCATCTTTCTGCTCACCTGGCCCGTGCTGGGCGCTCCGGCCGTCATCTATGTGGGGCTGACCCTGGTGGCGGCCTGCCTGCGTACCGGGTTCACGGTGCTGCTCAGCCGCCTGCTCCTGCCCGCGCCCGAAGATGCGGCGCGCGACACGGCGGCGCTCCCGCCGCCGGCATCAGGGGGCGCCGGGCCTGCGGCCGCCTTCAGGACGGCGTGGCGCCGCTTCCGGCGCCGCCTGCCCCGGCTCGTGGGTTTCACGGTGCCCGTCTACATCCTCATGTACGCGCTCCAGCGGCTGGGCGCGTTCGCCGCGCTGGAGGCGTGGCTGGCCGGGCACATGGACTGGCTGGCCTTTCTCCGGCCGCAGGCCGTGGGGGTCATCGTCCTCCACTTCGCCGCCGAGCTGGGCGCGGCGCTCGGCGCCGCCGGAAGCCTGCTGGCCGCCGGGGGACTCACGCCGCGCGATGTGGTGCTGGCGCTCCTGGTGGGCAATATCCTGTCCACGCCGGTGCGCGCCGTGCGCCACCAGTTTCCGGCCTACGCGGGGTTTTTCCGCCCGGCCGAGGCCCTGCGCCTCATCCTCGCCAACCAGGCCCTGCGCGCCGCGAGCATGGCGCTCATGACCTGGATATATTACGTATGGACGCGCGGATGAGGCATTTTTCTGAACGAGCGTTCTGCGGAAGCCGGGAGGTCGGCCATGCCGGAAGACACATCGCCACGCGGCGGCGCGGCGGGCGGAGAAAATTTTGTGAGCATCCTGCTCCAGCCGGAGGAGCGCCGTTTCCGCCTGCGGCGCCCCAAGACCGCGCGCCAGCTGCTTGATGCCCTCGGGCTGATGGAAGAGACCGCCCTGGTGGCGCGGGGGGGCGAACTGCTCACGCCGGACCGCCGCATCTGGCCGGGTGATGAGCTTCTGGTGCGCGTGGTGACATCCACGGGATAGGGCGCTTACGCACTTTCATTGCCTAACCGCTCTCCGCGAAATGGCAGCGCGCCCGCCAGTCCGGGGCAAGCTCCTTCCAGGGGGGCGCCTCGCGGCGGCAGATGTCCCGCGCGCGGGGGCAGCGCGGGTGGAAACGGCACCCGGCGGGCGGCGCCAGCGGGCTGGGCGGTTCGCCGCGCAGGGGCGGCGGCGGGGCATCCAGCCCCCGGCCGTGTGCCCAGGCCTGTTCTCCTGCGGGCATGGCCGCCAGCAGGGCCTGGCTGTAGGGATGGGCCGCCCCGGCGAAAAGGCGTTCGGCGCTCGCTTCCTCCACGATCTGGCCGAGATACATGACCAGGATGCGGCGGCACATGAAGCCCACCACGGCGAGATCGTGGGAAATGAAGAGATAGGCGGGCCGGAACCGTTCCTGCACCTCGCGGAGCAGGTTGAGGATCTGGGCCTGCACCGAGGCGTCCAGCGCCGAAACGGGTTCGTCGCAGACGATGACATCCGGCCGGGTGACAAGGGCGCGCGCAAGCGCGATGCGCTGGCGCTGGCCGCCGGAAAACGCGTGCGGATAGCGCTCCCCGGCGCCGTCCAGCCCCACGGCCCGCAGCGCGTCGTCCGCCTCGGCCCGGCGCCGGGCGCGGGGCACGCCGCGCGCTGCCAGAGGCTCGGCCACGGAGGCGCGCACCGTGAGGCGCGGATCGAGCGACGAGGCCGGGTCCTGAAAGACCATCTGGATGCGTCCGGCGCACCGGCTCCCGGCGTCCGCCGGGGGCACGGGCAGGCCGTCCATCAGGACCTGGCCGCCATCCGGCCGCAGGAGACCGCAGACAAGGCGCCCGAGCGTGGATTTGCCGCACCCGGATTCGCCCACGAGGCCGAGGCTCTCGCCGGGACCGAGCGTGAAGCTCACGCCGTCCACGGCGAGAAGGCTGCGCGTGGGGCCGAAAATGCCCCGGCGCACGGCAAAGGCGCGGCGCACGTCGCGGGCTTCCAGCAGGGGAGGGGCGTCGCCCCGGTTCACGAGATCCTGTCCTTTTCCGTGGCGGAGACGCCGGCGTCGCCCATGGTCGCCATTTCGTTGCAGATGGCCGCGGCGCTGCGTACCAGCGGCCAGGCCAGGGCCGCGCCTGTGCCTTCGCCCAGGCGCAGGCCAAGCGCAAGGAGGGGGAGGCCCCAGTCCGGCGCCCCGGCGTGCGGGGCGGCGCGTTCCGTCATGCGCTTCACGGCGCGCGCATGGCCCGGCTCCGCCGAAACGTGGGTCAGGATGGCGTAGCCCGCCAGTTGCGGCGCAATGGCAAGGGCCGCGGCACAGGCCGCGGTGCTGATGAAGCCGTCCACGAGCACGGGCATGCCCCGCGCCGCCGCGCCGAGCATGGCGCCGCACATGACGGCGATCTCGAAGCCGCCCAGAGCGGCGAGGGACTCCACCGGGCCTCGGGCCACGGCGTCCGCATTGACGCTGAGGGCCTGGGCCACCAGGCGCGCCTTGCGCGCCACCATGGCCGGTTCGGCGCCCGCGCCGGGACCGGCCGCCTCGTCCGGCGCAAGGTCGAGCAGCGCGCAGTAGAGGGCTGTGGCCGCCGTGGAGTTGGCAATGCCCATTTCCCCCAGGCCCAGGCAGCGGGACCCGCGTTCACGGGCGTCGCGCGCCAGCGCGAAGCCCGCGCGCAGGGCCGCCTCGCAGGTGGCGAGGCTCATGGCCGGTCCCTCGCTCATGTCGGCGGTGCCGTCGCCCTGGCGGCGGTCCAGCAGGAGGGGATGCGCGGCAAAGGGTCCGCCCGCGCAGCCCGCGTCCACCACGCGCAGTTCCAGGCCGTTGCAGCGGCAGAGCGCATTGATGGCCGCGCCGCCCGCGAGGAAGTTGGCGACCATCTGGCGCGTCACGGCCTGCGGGAAGGGCGAGACCGCCTGCCGGGCGATGCCGTGATCGCCGGCCACGGTGAGCATGAGTCCCGGTTCCACGGCAAGGGGACGCGCGCCCCCGGCCATGGCCCAGAGGCGGGCCGCCAGATGCTCCAGCCGGCCGAGGCTGCCCACGGGCTTGGTGAGGCTGTCAAGATACGCGCGCGCGGCCGCCAGGTCCGCCGGAACCACGGGCCGGATGCTCTCGCCGGGAAACAGCCGGGCAAAGGCGTCCCCGGCCGGAGAGGAGGGGGGAGTATCCATGGCGCGATTCTATCCGTTCACCGGTGGGGGCGCAAGCGGGCGGCCGCCCCGCGCTATTTCCGCAGAATCCTGAGACCGTTGCCCACCACGGCCAGCGACGCGCCCACGTCCGCCAGGACGGCCATCCACATGCTTGCCATGCCGGCAAAGGTCAGGGCGAAGAAGACGGCCTTGATGCCCAGCGCGAAGGCGATATTCTCCACAAGGACGGCATGCGTGGCGCGTGAGAGGCGGATGAAGCGCGGGATCTTGCGCAGGTCGTCGTCCATGAGGGCCACGTCGGCCGTTTCGATGGCCGTGTCCGTGCCGCCGGCGGCCATGGCGAAGCCGATGTCCGCCCTGGCGAGGGCGGGCGCGTCGTTGATGCCGTCGCCCACCATGCCCACGCGGGCGCCACGGCGCTCCAGTTCTTCCACGATGCGCAGCTTGTCCTGCGGGAGCAGGCCGGCCCTCCAGTCGTCCACGCCCGCCGTGGCTGCCATGGCCCGCGCCGTGGCCTCGGTGTCGCCGGTGAGCAGGAGGGTCCGCACGCCCAGGGCGCGCAGTTGGGCCACGGCTTCCACGCTGGTTTCGCGCAGGCCGTCGGCAACGGCGAAGATAGCGCGGACGCGGGCGCATTCCGGCTGCGCGGCATCCGCCTCGGCCAGGATGGCCGTGGTCTTGCCCCGGGCTTCCAGCGCGGCCAGACGCCCGGCCAGATCCGCGCTTGCGGCGCCCAGACGTTCCATGAGGCGCAAGTTGCCGAGATACCAGCGCCGGCCGCCGCTGCTGCCGGCGACGCCCTCGCCGGGCAGGGCGGCGATGGCGTCCATTTCCCGCAGGGGCAGATGGGCGCCCGCCTCGGCAATGGCCCGCGAGACCGGGTGATCCGAGCGCGCGGCCAGGCTGGCCGCCATGACGGCCGCTTCGTCGCCGCGCCCGTCGTCCCCGTCCGGCAGCAGAACGTCCGTCTGCCGGGGTTCGCCGCGCGTGAGGGTGCCGGTCTTGTCCAGCGCGAGGTGATCGAGCAGGCGTCCCTGTTCCAGCCAGGCGCCCCCCTTGACGAGAATGCCCTTGCGCGCCGCGGCCGCCATGCCGGAGACCACGGTCACCGGCGTGGAGATGACCAGGGCGCAGGGACAGCCGATGACGAGCAGGACCAGCGCCGTGGAGATGGAGTCCGTCCAGCCCGCGTCCAGCGCCAGCGGCGGGATGATGGCCGTGGCAAGGGCCAGGGCAAAGACCGCCGGCGTGTACCAGCGGGCGAAGCGGTCCACGAAACGCTGCATGGGCGCGCGCGTGGCCTGGGCCTCCTCCACGGCGTGGATGATGCGCGCCAGCGTGGTGTCGCGCGCCGCGGCGGTGACGGTGAATTCAAAGGCGCCGGTCTCGTTGACGCTCCCGGCGTAGATGGCGTCGCCGGGGGCTTTTTCCACGGGGATGCTCTCGCCGGTGATGGGCGCCTGGTTGAGGGCGGAGCGGCCCGCCACGACCACGCCGTCCAGGGCCACGCGTTCGCCGGGGCGCACGCGCACGCGGCTCCCTACGGGCACATCGGCGGCGGACTCCTCGCGCCAGGAGCCGTCCGGCTGGAGCACCGTGGCCGTGGGAGGCGCCAGCGCCAGCAGGTCGCGGACGGCGGTGCGCGCGCGGTCAAGGGCGCGCGCCTCGATGGACTCGGCCAGGTTGAACAGCGCCATGACCATGGCGGCCTCGGGGAACTGGCCGATGCAGAAGGCGCCGGTGACGGCCACGGCCATGAGCGCGTTGATGTTCAGGTTCCGGTTGACGAGGGCGAGCCAGCCCTTGCGGAACGTGCCCAGCCCGGCCAGCAGGATGGCCGCCAGCGCAAGCCCCGCCGAGAGCGCTTCCGCCGTCGCGGCCAGGGCGGCCGGCAGGAGCGCCCACTCCGCGCCCAGTGCCGCGCACTCGGCCAGGGCGGCCAGGGCCGTTGCCAGGCAGAGCCTCCTCCAGGGAATGGCGGGCGCCGGGGGAAGCTGCGCCGCTGCCGCGCCGCCGGAGGCGTCCACAGGCTCCGGGATCATGTCGATGGCCGCCAGGGCCTCCTCGATGGCCGTGGTGGGTCCGGGTGCATGGTCCACCATGAGCAGGCGCCGCAGAAGATCGAACTCCAGCCCCGTGACGCCGGGCACGCCGGCCAGTTTCTTGCGGATGAGCGCCTCTTCCACCGGGCAGTCCATGTTCGGGATGCGGTACACGGCGCGCGTGTCCGTGGCGGCGGGAGCGGCGGGAGCGGCGGAAGAGGGGACATCCTTTCCGTGACGATGGGCGCAGCAGGAATGACAGTGGGACATGGGTCCTCCTTTGCCGGAATCCCGGAGCCGAGGCTCCGGCGGCGATCCATTCCCAGAATAGGCGCTATAGCGGCTATAGAGTCAAGAGGCGGCAACGAAGGCGGAGAAAATTTTTTGGCGCTGGTCTCCTCTGCTGATGCGGGATACTCCGTGAGTCCGTCTGGAGCGGAACGACGCCAGATTTTTCCCGTGCGGTGATGCGGTGGAGGCGTTTGGCTCTCCCTGCAGGGGTCAGAGCAGGGAGAGCGGCTCCTCGTTGCGGCGCACATGCCGCGTCAGGGCGCTCTGGCGGCAGAAGGCGCGGATGGTCTCCAGAAACGGGGAGGGCGCAAGGCGCAGGTCGCGGCCGTAGAGGGTGCGGCCGGCCGCGAAGCTCGCAAAAACGCCCCGCGCGGCGCGGGTCAGCCCCACATAGAGCAGACGCCGTTCCTCCTCCAGATGGGCGGCGTCGGGCGCCCCCGTTGTGGCGTTGCCGAACAGGAGGTCCCGGTGCAGCGGCAAAAGGCCGTTTTCCAGACCGGGGAGAAAGACGGCCTGAAATTCCAGCCCCTTGGAGGCATGGATGGTGAGAATGCGGACCCGTTCCGCGCGGGCGGTCACCAGCTCCGCCTCGTGGAGCCAGGCGAGACGGTCGAAAAAGGCGTCCCAGGTGCCGCAGTCGTTCCAGAGGCGGCAGAGGTCGCGCCAGGCCGGGCTTTCGCGCAGGGCTTCCGCTTCGCTGTTCCCGCTGTCCGGCCACAGATCGCCGCCGCCGGGTCCGGTGGCCGCCATCAGGGCCTGCGGCGACGGGAGGGGCGCGGCGCCGGTTTCGCGGGACAGACGCCAGCGTCCTTCGGCGGCGGCGAGAAAGCGGCCGCACTGTTCGTCGCGCCAGAATTCCTCGGCCGCCGGTGCGGCGCAGGGCACGCCCGCCGCCTCCAGCGCCGCCGCCAGCGGGGGGATCTGGGCCTTGAGCCGCACCAGGACGGCGATATCGCCGGGGGCAAGGCTGCCGTCAAGCTCCCCGGGCGCGGCCTTGGCCCGGGCCGCGTCCAGCAGGCTGTGCGCCGTGGACCCGAGGAGGGCTTGGGCGCGTTGCGCCACCCAGCGGGCCTCGGCGCGGCCGTCCGGGGCGGAAAAGAGCCGAAGCTCCGCGCCCAGCGGGCGCGCGGCGGCGAGGGGTCCGCACCGGCCACGTCCTTCCAGCAGGGCGCGGGCCGTATCCAGGACCCGCTGGCTGGCGCGGAAGCTTTGCCCCAGGCGCAGGACGCGCAGGGTCGGCCAGGAGCGGCGCAGGCTTTCCGCGCTCTGCCCCGTGGCGCCGCGAAAGCCGTAGATGGCCTGATCCGGATCGCCGATGCCGAAAAAGCCGCTGCCGTCTTCGGGCAGCAGGGCGCGCACCGCCGCCAGCTGGACAGGGGAAAGATCCTGGGCCTCATCCACAAGGATGTGGCGCCAGCGGCCGCGCAGCGCGGGCGCGCGCGCCAGGAGCCACGCGATCAGGTCGCCGTAGTCGAGGAGGCCGCGCGCCGTCTTGTGGGCCGCATAGCGCGCCGAGGCTTCCGCCAGTTCGCGTTCCGGCGTCTGGTCCCGCTCCCGCGCCAGGGCCAGGGCCTCCCAGAGTTCGCGCGTCCGCGCGCGGGAAAGGCCGGGATTGGCCGTGGAGAACGCGCGCAGGGCGGCGTCTTCGCTCAGGAGGACGGGGGCGTCCGCGGCCCGTTCTTCTCCCGCGTTTTCTTGAGCTTCATGGAGCAGCCGCCAGGCGAGTCCGTGCAGGGTATCGCAGGCCGGGAGAGACGCGCCGGGGACCAGCGCGGCGGCAACGCGCTGCCGCATCTCGCCGGCGGCCCGGCGCGTGAAGGTGAGCGCCAGCAGGCGTTGGGGGTCCTCGCCGCGCGCGAGCAGGTATTCCAGCCGTCCCACGAGGATGCGCGTCTTGCCGGCGCCCGGGCCGGCGGCCACAAAGACCGGTCCCGCATCGCCGGGTTCCGTTCCCGCCCGGAGCGCGGCCAGTTGTTCCGGGGAAGGGGCGATGCCCTGCGGCGGCTGCGCCTCGCGCTCGCCGGCGGGCGGCGTCATGGCGGCGCGGACCGGGCGGGAACGGCCGGGTGCTGGTTTTGCCGCGGCTTCCAGCCCGGGCAGGCGCCTGCGTCCCCGGCCGCCGGCGCGCTCCGTTTCCAGTTCGCCGGGCCGGAACAGGCGCACGCTGCCGTACTGGCCGTCAAAGCCGCCCTGGCGCTGCACATTGCCGGCGCGCATGCGGGCCACCGCCTCGCCCAGCGGCTCCCACCAGGCGCGCACCCCGGCTTCGGGCAGGCGGCAGAGGATGTCCAGTTCCGGCCCGAGCTCGCGCAGGGCGCGGCCATAGCGCTCGCGCACCTTGCGCGAGGCGGCGCCCACGCCCAGGATCTCGCCCAGAACTTCGGCCAGCGGCACCAGCGGATGGACGGCCGGCTCCAGAGGCAGCGCCGCGGGCGTTTCCCGGTCGGCCAGCTCCAGGACGCGGTGCAGGACGCCGATGGTCAGCGGACGCCCGCAGACAGGGCAGATATCGCCGAGTTCCCTGGACTCGGCGGGTTCCAGCACCACGCCGCAGGCACGGTGCCCGTCGAGATGGTATTTGCCTTCCTCGGGGTAAAACTCCATGGTGCCGAGGAAGCGGCAGTCCGGATCGTCCTGTGGCAGGCGCCGGGCCGTGGCGCGCAGGGCCGCGAACATGCCCGCGTAGGAGGGGCGGCCCTCGAACAGGTTGGCCTCGCGGCCGAGATTGGCCCCGGAGTGGGCGTCGGAATTGGAAACGAGGGCGTAGCCGTCCAGCTGGCTCAGGAGGCGGTTCATGGCCGGGTCGGAGGAAAGGCCGGTCTCCAGCGCGAAAATATGTTCCGTGAGGTCGCCGAAGCAGTCCCGGATGTGGTCAAAGCCGGATTTGGAGCCGAAAAGCGCGAACCACGGCGTCCAGACATGGGCCGGGATGAGGACGCCCCCGGGCACGCACTCCAGCAGGATCTCCAGCAGATCGCGGGAATCAAGCCCGAGGATGGGCCGCCCGTCGGAATGGAGGTTGCCGATGAGCGCCAGCCGTTCCGAAAGCCGGTCCGCATCGTCCAGGGTGGGCACAAAGACGAGATTGTGCACCTTGCGTACCTTGCCGCCGCGCTTGTAGATGGAGCTGATCTCCGTCTGGAGGCAGAAGTACGGGCCGCCGGCGTGTTCCGCGCCTGCCGGGCGCGCGAGGCCCGCGCCTGCCAGAGCCTCCAGCGCCTCGGGCGCGCCCGTGAAGCGGTAGAGGCCGCTTTGCTCATCCAGGGCGAGGTGGTCGCGCAGTTCGGCGCGCCACCGCGGGTGGGTGAAGTCGCCCGTGCCGAGCACGTCGATGCCCTTGCAGGCCGCCCAGGCCGCCAGGTGCGGCACGGTGAGCGCCGTGCTGGTGGCGCGGGAAAAGCGCGAATGGATGTGGAGATCCGCGATGAAGCTCATGATGCGCCTCGGGGGCTGGGCCGCCATGCGGCGGGCGTGGTTCCGGAGTGGGCGAGCCAGGGGCAGAAGGCAAGGGCCGCGCGCGTCCAGGCGGGGCTGTCCCCGCTTCCGGCTGGCGCCGTGGCGCGGCCATGGAGGGTGAGGGGCGCGAGCAGCTGCACGTCCGCGGCGGCGCCCTTTTGCGCGAGCAGCAGGAGACGGCTACTGGGCGCGCGCGTCCGCGAACGCAGCGGCAGGACGCGGCGCAGACCCAGACGCGCGCCGTCAAGGGCGGCGCAGATGCGCGTGAGCGCCCCGGCGGCCACGATGCAGCAAAAGGCGCCCCTGTGGCGCAGCAGGCGCGCCGCCGCCGCGCAGAAGACGGGGAGCGCGTCGCCGTCCCCTCCGTTCCCGTCCGCCTCCGTCCCGCGCAGGGCGGCCTCGCGCAGCCGCGAGGGCGAGGGTCGCCCCCGGCCGGGCAGGCCCCAGGGAGGGTTGGCGAGCACCAGATCCTGCGGCCCTTCTTCCCCCAGCCGTCCCGGCCATGCCGCCGGCGCGGCCAGGTCCGCCATGTGGAAGCTGACGCGGTCCGCAAGGCCGAGGGCCTGGGCATTGGCGGCCGCCGCCCGCAGCAGGGCGGGTTCGCGTTCCAGGCCAAGGCAGCGGGCGTCCGGGCAGCGCAGGGCCACGCCCAGAAGGGCGGCCCCGCAGCCGGTGCCAAGTTCCGCCACGCGGCGGGGACGGGCCTTTCCCGACGCGCGGCCCCCGGCGGCGCGCTCGCGCAGCGTCCGCGCGGCGAAGGCCGCCAGCAGGAGGGCGTCCAGCCCGAAACGGTAGGCGCCTTCCGGCTGGAGGAGTCCGCGCGGGAACGGGACAGCGCCGGAAACGGAACCCTCTGCCCCCGGCGTCACAGGAGCGCGCCGTTCCAGTTGAACAGGCCCTGGCGCCGCAATTCCGGCAGGGAGGCGGGCGGCGTTTCCTCCATGCGGACAAAGAAGCTGTAGCCCGCGTCCGCAAGTTCGCGCCGCTGTTCCGAAAGATCCAGCGGCCACGCGGGATAGATCCAGAGCGTGCCGCCATAGCGCCGCGCCCAGAAGACCTCGCCCTTGGGTCCGGCAAACGGCTCGTTGGGCCTGATGCCCGCAAGGCTGAAGCGGCTCAGGCCCACGGGCCAGAACCCGGAAAGGACGGCGCCGAGCGGCAGGGGGCTTTGCGCCGGGAGCGCCAGCGCGTCGTCGCGGGCCAGTTCGGGACTCGCAAAGGCGCCGGCAAAGCCCTGCCCGGCAAGGACGCCCAGCGCCGCGGCGTTGGCCGTGTTGCAGAAGGGTCCGGCCAGCAGGTCGGCATCCTCCGGGAGCCTGTCGGGGAAGAGGGCGCGCTGCCACGGCGCGTTGCAGACGAAATGCCGCGCGCCCTGCCGCCAGAGACGGCCGAGCATGCGCGCCAGCGCATCTTCCTCTTCGGGCCAGACCACGGGGGGGAGCCACCAGGCGATGCGCGCCACCATGGTGCGCGAAAGTTCCGCCGTGCGCGGCGAAAGCCAGAGCGCGGGCAGGGAGCGGCGCCCCGGTGCGCGGCCGCCGCGCCCGGGGGCGGATGCCGCGCCGTCCTCGCGGGCGCGCCCGCGCGGAAGGGTCGCCGTGAGCAGCATGTCCGGCCGGGGGTGCGGCCTGATGGCCCGGGGGAAGCGGGGGGCGCCCGTGGGGACCGTATCCTGCGCGGACGGGGCGTTCCGGGCGTCGAGGCGGCCGCGCCAGTCGGCCAGAAGGCGCAGGAGTTCCGGCTCGCGGCGGTCGATGAGAAAGACCGGCGTGCCCGCCCTGGGGGTGGCGTGCCGCGCCAGGCGCAGGCGCAGGGTCCCGGCCTTGGGCACGCGCCGGGTGACGGGCACGGTGGCGTGCCAGCGTTCATCCTCCACGCCCACGCGCAGGTAATCGCCGGGGAGAAGTTCAAAATGCGGCTTGAGTTCGCAACCGCCGTCGGGCGCGATGCGGATCTTGCCCGCCAGCAGGCCGGAGCTGGTCTGACTGTCCGGGGCGGCCGTCTCTTCCGGCGATTGCGGGAGAAAGCGCGCCTTGCCGCCGGGCCTGCCCAGCGCCATGGCGAGGATGTCCGCGGCCGCGCGCCGCGCCGCCGGATCGCCGGGATCGTCGCGCAGCAGGCGGTATGCCGTCACCGTATGGTACACGTAGTGCGGGCCTTTCTTGCGGCCCTCGATCTTCCACGAGGCCAGATGCGGCACGTCGAGCAGGGTCTTGACCAGCGGGCCAAGCTCCAGATCGCGGCAGGAGAAAAAGCGTCCGGACCTGCCGTGGCCGCCGCGGCCTTCGGCGTGACGATCGGGGGGCGCAGCGCCGCGCCGGCCCTGGCGCCGGCCGTCCCTGCCGCTCTGCGCCATGCGGGCGCCCTGCTGGTAGATGCGCCGGCAGGGCTGGACGCAGCGCCCGCGCAGGCCGCTCTTGCCGCCCATATAGCTAGACCAGTAGCAGCGGCCGGACACGCAGTAGCAGAGCGCGCCCTGGACAAAGCATTCCAGATCGAGTCCCTCCGGGCAGGCCGCGCCCATGGCGCGGATCTCGTCGATGGAAAGCTCCCGCGGCAGGATGACGCGGTCGGCGCCCAGTTTTTTGGCTTCCCGCAGGGCCAGCGGGTGCGTGACATTGGCGAGCGTGGAAAGGAAGAGTCCCCCCGCGAACCCCGCCTGCCGGGCAAGGTCAAGCAGCCCCGGGTCCTGGATGATCAGGCCGTCGGGCCGCACCCGGGCGGCAAGCCGGGCAATGAGCCGCCAGGCGGCGCCGCACTCCCCGGGTTTGACCAGGGTGTTCATGGCTACATAGACGCGGCTGCCAGCTTCGTGGGCCAGGTCGGTGAGGCGCGCAAGCTCGCCGGTGCCGAAATTTTCCGCCTCCATGCGTGCGGAAAAATGCTTGAGTCCCACATAGAGCGCGTCGGCTCCGGCGGCCAGGGCGGCGAGGAACGAGGGGGTGTCCCCCGCGGGCGCGAGGATCTCCGGCCGGGACGCCGGTTCGGGCGTGGTTGCGCTCATGCCCCGTAATACTCCCGGTACCAGGCCACGAAGCGGGCGATGCCCTCGGAGAGCGGCGTGGCCGGGGCAAAGCCCGTGACGCGGGCGAGGTCGTCCACGTCGGCCCAGGTGGATTCCACATCGCCGGGCTGCATGGGCAAAAGCTCGCGGACGGCCTTTTTGCCGAGGGCGGCCTCCAGCGTGTCGATGAAGGCGCCAAGCTCCACGGTGTCGTGATTGCCGATATTGTAGATGCGCCAGGGGGCGGAACTCGCGGCCGGGCTTGGCGCCGCGGGATCGAAGGCCGGGTCGGGCGCGGCGGGACGCGGCAGGAGGCGCGCCATGCCTTCCACGATATCGTCGATATAGGTGAAGTCGCGGCGCATGCGGCCCTCGTTGAAGACCTTGATGGGTTCGCCGCGCAGGATGGCGGTGGTGAAGAGATGCAGCGCCATGTCCGGCCGGCCCCAGGGTCCATAGACCGTGAAGAAGCGCAGGCCCGTGGCCGGGATGCCGTAGAGGTGGCTGTAGGCGTGGGCCATGAGTTCGTTGCTTTTCTTGGTGGCCGCGTACAGGCTCACCGGATGGTCCACATTGTGCCGCGTGGAATAGGGCATGGCGGCGTTGAGTCCGTAGACCGAGGAGGACGAGGCGAAGACCAGATGCTCCACGCCGTTGTGGCGGCAGCCTTCGAGCACATTGCCGAAGCCGACGAGGTTGGCGCTGATGTACGACGCGGGGTCCTTGAGGCTGTGACGCACCCCGGCCTGCGCCGCCAGGTTGACCACATGGCTGAAATGCTCGGCGGCGAAGAGCCGCGCCATGCCGTCGGCGTCGGCCAGGTCGAGGCGGACGAAGCGGAAGGCGTCGTGTTCGGGCAGGCCCGCGAGCTGCGCGAGGCGCGCCTCTTTCAGGCGGACATCATAATAGGCGTTGCAGTTGTCAAGGCCCACCACGGTATGTCCATCGGCAAGGAGGCGCCTTGCAAGATGGTAGCCGATGAATCCGGCGGCGCCGGTAACGAGAATATGCATGCGGTCTCCCCTGGGCGGCGGCGCGGCTGCGTTCCGCTGCCGGCAGAGTATGCCAGATGCCGCCCGGGGGCAAGCGCCGGACCCTGGCCCGGACCCTGGCCCGGACCCTGGCCCGGACTCTGGCCGGACCCGGGGCGCATGTTCCTGCCGCCATCCGCTTCACTTTTGCTCTGGCGGGGGCTATAGTCCAACGGTTCCGCGGGGGGCGGCAGGGGCCGCCGGGTGCCCCGTGGACGGCCAGACCAGCCGTGGCCCGCACGCCGGGCCGTTCGGCGCGAAGCACAAAGGAGAACGAAACCGCCATGAGCGAGAATCTGACCGTCGCCGTTGTCGGCGCCACCGGCGCCGTGGGCCGTGAAATGCTCAAGACCCTCCATGACCGGGCCTTTCCGGCGGCCCGCGTGCGCGCGTTCGCGTCGGCCCGCTCCGCCGGGAGCCGCGTGCCCTTTGGTGACGATGAGCTTGTGGTGGAAGAATTGAAGGAAGATTCCTTCGCGGGCATCGACCTCGCCCTGTTCTCGGCCGGGGGGTCCACCTCGGAGAAGTTCGCGCCGCTGGCCGCGGCAGCCGGGTGCGTGGTGGTGGACAACTCCTCCGCCTGGCGCATGGACCCGCGCTGCCCCCTCGTGGTGCCGGAAGTGAATCCCGACGCGCTGGACGCGCATGCGGGCATCATCGCCAATCCCAACTGCTCCACCATCCAGATGGTGGTGGCGCTCAAGCCCATCCATGACGCGGCGGGCATCAGGCGCGTGGTGGTCTCCACCTATCAGGCGGTGTCCGGCACGGGGCAGAAGGGCATTGAGGAGCTGGAGCGCCAGGTGCGCGACCTGTTCAACGGGCGCGATCCGGAAAACAAGGTCTATCCGTACCGCATCGCGTTCAATGCCCTGCCGCACATCGACGTCTTCCTTGAAAACGACTATACCAAGGAAGAGATGAAGATGGTCAACGAGACCGTCAAGATCCTCGACGATCCCTCGGTGAAGGTCACAGCCACCTGCGTGCGCGTGCCGGTCTTTTTCTGTCACGCCGAGGCCGTCAATGTGGAAACGGCCAAGAAGATGACGCCCAAGGAGGCGCGCATCCTGCTTTCGCAGGCGCCGGGCGTGCGCGTGTTCGACAATCCGCGCGAGCTGCTCTATCCCATGCCCGCCGACTGCATCGGGGAGGACCCCGTCTTCGTGGGCCGCATCCGCGAGGACGAGACCGTGGACAACGGGCTGAACATGTGGATCGTGGCCGACAACGTGCGTAAGGGCGCGGCGCTCAATGCCGTGCAGATCGCCGAGGAACTTGTGCGCCGCGGCCTCGTGCGCGTGCCCGACAGGACCGTGTTCACCGCCTGAGCGGCGCCTGGCCCGGCCGCAGGGAGGGTGGGGATGGAAACGTCTGATCCGCAGGCCTATCTGGAGGCCATGCTGTCCGCGCCCAGGCCCGGCGCGGACAGGATCCTTGCCTTCTACGATCATCGCGTGGGGCGTATCTGCACGGATGCGCGCCTGCTTTTCGTGCCGCTGGACGATCACCTCTGCCACCGGGGCGATGGCCTTTTTGAAAGCATCTGCTGCCGCGAGCGGCGCGTCTTCGCCCTGGATGCCCATCTGGCGCGCATGCGCGAGGGCGCGGCGGCCCTGAGCCTCACGCCGCCCTGCCCGTGGGGGGAGATCCGCGAGCGCATCCTGGACGTGGCCCGCGCGGGCGACCGCGATCATTGCGACCTGCGGGTCTTCCTGAGCCGCGGACCGGGCGGTTTCGGCATTTCGCCCGCGGAATGCCCGGTGGCCGGGCTGTACATCGTGGCCCTGGCCTCGCGCCTGCCCGACGAGGAAACGTACCGGAAGGGGCTTTCGGCCTTTGCCAGCGCCATCCCGCCCAAGCAGGAATATCTGGCGCGCATCAAGAACACCAACTATCTCCCCAATGTCTTCATGGCCGTTGAGGCCCGGCGCAAGGGCATGGATGTGGCCGTCACCTTTGAGGAGGACGGCCACATGGGCGAGGCGGCCATTGCCAATATCGGCATGGTGGACGCCGGGGGCCGCCTGCGTAGCCCCGAGATCCGGCGCATCCTGCCCGGGACGACCCTGCTGGCCGCGCTCAGGCTCGCGGCGGAGCGCATGCCCGTGGTGGAGGGTCCGATCCACAGGGACGAGATCGCCGGCGCGCGGGAGCTGCTGCTCTTTACCAGCGCCACGCTGTGTGTGGCCGTGACCTCCTTCGACGGGGTCCCGGTGGGCGCCGGCAGGGACCGGGGGCGCCCCGGACCCGTGGCGCGCTGGCTCAGGGACGCGCTGCTGGCCCACATGCTCGCCACGGGCACGCCGTACTAGGGTCTGGACCTATTAATGTGACTGCTGGCTTGGGATGTGGCAGCTTGTGCAATGCCACAATCATCCGTCAAAAACAGCCTTGCGTTGCTGTCCATTTGCGTAAGCCGCGCTTCGCTCGGCAACGCAAACGCGCCTGCGGCGCGCCCTCCGGGTGGCTTTTGCGCTGTCCTGACGCGTTGCGGACGATGCCCGTACCTCGCTACGCTCGAACGGGCACGGCGC
>NZ_CAJUBO010000025.1 GCF_910584445.1 uncultured Desulfovibrio sp. | reverse complement strand
GCTTCGGGCGGCCAGCGGAAAAACCTCTTTTCCTCGCTGAAAAAACCATAACGGGTTTTAATGAGGCCTGAGCCTAACGGTCAGTCGTCGGCCCGATGACTGCGATGCCGCGCAACGGGCCTGCCGGCGCGTGGGGATCCGTTGCATGCTCAGGCGTCGATTTCACGGCGGCCCGCACGCGCGGGCCGCCGAAAGCGCATCAGCAGTTGACGGGCGCGCCGGCCACGGGCTTGCGGCCGAGCATCATGAAGGCCACAAAGGCCACGATGGCTACGATGACACCGATGATGTTGGCGATGTCAATGGAGATGGCAAAGCCCATGGTAGGCTCGTAGCAGATATAGGACGTGCAGACGGCGGTCATGAAAATGGCCGGCACGGTGCAGATCCAGTGGAAGCGGTCGCGGCGCACGAGGTAGGCCGCGCCGGCCCAGAGCACGATGGTGGCGAGCGTCTGGTTGGCCCAGCCGAAGTAGCGCCAGATGATGGTGAAATCCACCTGGGAAAGGAAGATGCCGATGAGGAACATGGGCACGGCCAGGTAAAGGCGCGGCGCGATGGCCTTCTGCGAATAGTTGAAGGCTTCGGCGATGGTCAGGCGCGCGGCGCGGAAGGCCGTGTCGCCCGAGGTGATGGGCAGGACGACCACGCCGAGGATGGCGAGCACGCCGCCCACGGGACCCATGAGCGCCAGGGAGGCCTCGGTGACCACGTTGCCGGGTCCGCCCGCGGCGATGGCCGCCTGCAGGGCTTCCGGCCCGTGGTAGAAGCTCATGCCCACCGTGGCCCAGACCAGGCCGATGAAGCCCTCGGCCACCATGCTGCCGTAAAAGACGGGCTTGCCGAGCTTTTCATTAGCCATGCAGCGGGCCATGAGCGGCGACTGGGTGGCATGGAAGCCGGACAGCGCGCCGCAGGCAATGGTGATGAAGACCAGCGGGAAGATGGGCAGGCCCTTGGGATGCTGGTTGGCCCAGTGCGCGGAATTGTAGAATTCCGTGCCGCTGACGAACATCATGGTGGTGATGCCCACGGCCATGATGATGAGGATGGCGCCGAACACCGGATAGAAGTTGCCGATGATCTTGTCGATGGGCATGATGGTGGCGATGAAGTAATAGGCGAAGATCACGCACACCCAGAAGGTGAGATTGAGCGAGGCGGGCGTGAGCTTGGCGAGCAGGCCGGCCGGAGCGGCCACAAAGACGACGCCCACCAGAACGAGGAGCACCACGGCGAAGACGCGCATGACCTGCTTGGCGATGTTGCCGAGATTGTAGCCCACGATGGCCGGGACGTTGGCGCCGTTATAGCGCACGGAGAGCATGCCGGCCATGAAGTCGTGGACCGCGCCGGCGAAAATGGTGCCGATGACGATCCAGACCAGGGCGGACGGTCCCCAGAGCGCGCCGAGGATGGGACCGAAGACCGGTCCCACGCCGGCGATGTTCAGCAACTGGACGAGCCAGACTTTCCATGTGGGCATTTCCACATAGTCCACGCCGTCAGCCATGGTTTTGGCCGGAGTGGGCCGTTCGGGCTGGGTGCCGAAGACTTTCGACACGATGCCGCCATAGACGATGTAGCCCACGATGAGGGCCGCCGTCGCCAAAACGAAATACAGGGAATTGGGCATATCCTTACCCTCCTGAATGGACACGCCTGAACAGGACGCCGCCGCGCGGGAACCCCATTTCCCGCGGACCGTAAGGCTTCATTATGAAGCTTCGCAACGGCTGTCAATAACGGAACGCGGAAAACGCGGGAACAAGGGGAGGAACGGACCCCCGCGCGGGCGGAAAAAAGCGGGGCGCCCGAAAACCGGCGCCCCGTCCACGACTTCAGGCCAGCGCCGCGCGGCCAAGCTCCGCGGCCGCCAGATTGGCCGCCTGGATCCTGGCGGGCAGATGGCGGCGTATGGCGGCGGTCAGGGCGTCAAAGTCCAGCGGCAAAAGGCCGGAGGCGCAGGCCGCGCCCAGAAGCGCCGTGCCCCCGCTCTGCACCGAGCCTGCCTCCCTGCCGAGGCTGCGGCAGGGCAAAAAACAGTGCCGGTCCGCAACGGCCGCCACTTCGCGCCGGATGCGCTCCATGCCGGGATAGGTCGCCTGACCGAGAGCGACACTGAGGGGAACCAGCGGGTCGCTGCTGGAAAAGACCGCGCCGCCGCGCCGCAGGTAGGGCAGCCCGCGCAGGGTCTCCAGCGGCTCGAAGCCAAGGAGGACATCCGCCTCGCCGTGATCCACGCGGGGCGAGCGCCAGCCGCCGAGCAACAGGGCGGACTCCACCACGCCGCCGCGCTGGGCCATGCCGTGCACTTCGCCGCCAACGGCTTCAAGACCGGCGTCCAGAGCCGCCCGTGCCAGCAGATTGGTGGCCGTCAGCGTGCCCTGGCCGCCCACGCCGACAAAATAGATGCGCAGCCGCGCTTCGCGTGCTTCCGTTTTCATTGGCTCTCCGCAGGAAAAAACAAGGTTATGGTATACTTTTTGATTGATGACGCGCCTGTGCTGTGTGGTTAATGCCGAAATTCTCCGTCAAAAACAGCTCCTTCGAGGCTGGCTGCGTCAGAGAAAATTTTTCTTGGTCGAGTACATGAGTACACTCCCTGCGAAAAATTTTTTCTTCCTTGCCAGCCTCGAAGTATCTTATTTTTTAGGATTCTTTCGGCACCAGCATCCGTCTGTCGCTCCGCTCCAGACGGAACGTGGAATATCCGTCAACCGCAGTGTATACCATAAAAAAAACAAAGGGCGCGGGACCCTCTCCGTCAGGCCCGGTTCCGCGCGCGGAAAACGCCCGGCGCCGCCTGAAGGCAGAACATGCAGCCCGTGCACAGGCTCTCGTCCACGGACACCTCATCCCCGTTGCGGCAAAAGGCCGGGCAGGCCAGTTCCTCAAGGCAGCGCACGGCCTCCGCGCCCTGGCGGACCACTTCCGCCACGCGGGGGCGCCCCTTGCCGAGCCTGCGCCGCGCATAAAGCACGCACGGCTCCTCGGCGATGAGCACACGCACCCCGGAAAGCGCGCCCAGCTCCTCGAAGGCCGCCGTGAGCGCCGCCAGATTGGTGGCGCGCACCTTGCGGCAGTGCTCCACGCCCAGGGCGCGGACAATGGATTCTATGTCCAGATGCGCCGCCGCCTCGCCGAGCACTTCCTGCACCATGCCGGGATTGGGCTGATGCCCGGTCATGGCCGTGGTGCCGTTGTCCAGGATGACCACGAGGATGTCATGCCGGTTGAACACCGCGTTGGCAAGGCCCGTCATGCCGGAATGGAAGAAGGTGGAATCCCCGATGAAGCCCAGCACCGGGCCGCCCGAGGCGCGGGCGTAGCCGCTCCCGGCCGAGATGGACGATCCCATGCAGACGAGAAAGTCCGCCGTGCGCAGCGGCGGCAAAAGCCCGAGCGTGTAACAGCCGATGTCGCTGGAATAGACCGCCGTGTCCCCGAACGTCCTGCGCGCCGCATAATAGACGGCGCGGTGCGCGCAGCCGGGGCACAGGTTGGGCGGCCTGCCCGGCAGGGCCTCGCCCGCGGCAGCGGCCGGGGCTTCCGGCTCGGGACGCCCGAACCAGCGCGCCAGACGCCTGCGTACCAGATCGAGGGAAAATTCGCCAAAGCCCGTCAGTCCCGCATCCTTGCCGGCGATATGCGCCGCAAGGCCGCGCTCCTGCGCCAGGGCGCGCACGTCCCGCTCCAGCAGGGCCGCGCCTTCCTCCAGCACCAGAACTTCGTCACACCCGGCAAGAAAGCCCGCCAGCAGCTCCGCCGGCAGGGGCCAGGTCATGCCCAGCTCCAGCACGGCCGCCGCCCCTTCTAGCCCGTCGGCGTGGAGCGCATCCGCCAGATAGTTGCGCGCCGGGCCGCTGACGATGATGCCGCGCCGGGGTCCGCGCTCCGTGCCCCGGGCGGGCCGCACGCTGTTGAAGGGGCTTGCCTCGGCCACGGTCCGCGCCCGTTCCATCTGGGCGTCCAGCGCGCGGTGGCGGCGCAGCGCCACGGCGGGCACGGGCACGAAGCGGCCCGGCTCGCGGCGCATGGGCGCGTGTTCCGCGGCGGCGGGCAGGGCGCCCAGCGTCACCGGGCCGCGCATGTGGCTCACGCGCGTGGTGGTACGCAGCATGACCGGCTGCTCCAGCTCGCGGGCAAGACGAAAGGCGGCCACGGTCATGTCCCTGGCCTCCTGCGCCGACGCTGGCTCAAAGCACGGCACATGGGCCGCGCGCGCGTACTGGCGGTTATCCTGCTCGTTCTGGCTGGAATGACAGCCGGGGTCGTCCGCGCTCAGGAGAACAAGACCGCCGGGCAGCCCCACATAGGCGGCCGTGAAGAGCGGGTCCGCCGCCACATTGAGCCCCACATGCTTCATGGTCACAAGGCACTGCGCCCCGCCCAGGGCCGCGCCCGCGCCGACCTCCAGCGCAACCTTTTCATTGGTGGAATATTCGACGGAAAAGCCGGGATCACGGCCGGAGGCGGCCAGTTGCGCCCGCAGCCGGGCAAAGGTGTCCGGCACCTCGGAAGACGGGGTGCCCGGATAACACGTCACCATATGGACGCCCGCTTCCAGGGCGCCGCGCACGATGGCTTCGTTGCCCAGGAGCAGATGACGTTCGCCTGGGGCGTCGCGCAGGAGTGGGTCCACGGCAGTCTCCGGCCCGGCGCGCGGGCGCCGGGATCGATGTTGGCCTTCCCGAAACGGAAACGGCGTACGGTTCAGGGCCGCGCGGCTTCGCCGGCCGGCGCCGCGGGGGCATCCTTGCGGCCAAGCTCGGCCGCCAGCGCGTCGGCGCGGGCGCGGAAATACGCCGCTTCGGGCGTCTTCACCTCTTCCGCCAGGCTGCGGTAGGTCGCGGCGGCAAGCTCCGTCTGCCCGGCGCGCGAGGCCGCCTCGGCGAGCATCTGCCGCAGCTGGACCGAACGGCGCGACTCCGGCAGGCGCGCTTCCAGCTCCTGGAGCAGGGCCAGGGCCTGGACATTCTCGTTCTGCATGAGCAGGCTGCCCACGCTGCCCAGGGCGGCCGTGAGGCCGAGGGCGCCGTCGCCGTCGAGCTTGGCGGCCCTGGCATAGGCATCCGCGGCCAGGACCGGGTCGCCGTTTTCCTGGGCGCTCTGGCCGAGGCTCATATAGATGAAGAGCTTGGTGCTGTCCGGGGCATCGGCCGCCAGCCTGGAGAGCGCGGCGTCGCGGTCCTTGCCCTTGAGCTGGGCGTTGATGCGCGCAAGCTCCTGGCGCGCCTCCTCCTGCTTGCCGGTATGGTACCAGTTCCAGGCGGCCATGCCGCCCAGAGCCAGCAGAAGGATGAGCACGACGCCCGCGATGGCGCCCGCGTAGCGCGTGATGAACCGCAAGAGCGGCGCGCTTTCGGCGCTGACTTCCGCCTGGATGTCACGCAGGAGGGGAGAGGCCGCCTCGTCTTGATTCTTTTGCGGATTCATGTATCTAAACCTCCTCGGGGAGGGGCGCGGGCATCCACGCTCCGGGCCGCCATGGCCCGGCCGGGAGACCCGGTCACATTCCCGTTTCATACGCCAAAGCCGCGCGTCCTGTCAAAGCAAAAGCCCTGCTCCCGTTGCGGGAGCCGTGGGCTGGACGCGCGTTGCCGGAGGGCAGGATGACCTGGACAGCGGAAGATACGAAACAGGTGGAAGAGCTGGGCCTGCGGGCGCGCGCCGCCGCCCGGCGCATGGCCGCGGCCACGCCGGGAGCCAAGGACCGCTTCCTCTCCCGCGTGGCGGAGCTGCTTTGCGAACGCGAAGCCGCCATCCTGGCCGCCAACGCCGACGATGTGGCCCAGGCCCGCGCCGCCGGGCTGGACGCCCCGCGCCTGGACCGCCTGACGCTCACCCCGGCCATCCTGGCGGAGATGCGCGCCGCCTGCCTGCATGTGGCGGAAATGTCCGACCCGGTGGGCGTGACGGAGCGGCAGTGGCAACGGCCCAACGGTCTTCTGGTGGGGCGCATGCGCGTGCCGCTCGGCGTCATTGCCATGATCTACGAGGCGCGGCCCAATGTGACGGTGGACGCGGCCATCCTCTGCGTCAAGGCGGGCAACGCGGTCATCCTGCGCGGCGGCAGCGAGGCCGTGCGCTCCAACCGGGCGCTGGCGGACGCGCTGCGCGCGGCCCTGGAAGACGCGGGGCTGCCCGCCGATGCCGTCCAGCTGGTGGACACCACGGACCGCGCGGCCGTCACCGCGCTCTGCAGGCTCGACACCTGCATCGATGTCATCATCCCCCGGGGCGGCGAAGGGCTGGTGCGGGCCGTGAGCGAAGCCGCGACCATGCCTGTGCTCAAGCACGACAAGGGCGTCTGCCACCTGTATGTGGACGCGGGCGCGGACCTCGGTCAGGCCCTCAGCATCGTGGAAAATGCCAAGACGCAGCGCCCCGGCGTCTGCAACGCCCTGGAATGCCTGCTCGTCCACCGGGACGAGGCCGCGGCCTTCCTGCCCGCCGTGGCGGCGGCTCTGGGCGGCGCCGGGGTGGAGTTCCGGGCCTGCCCGGATTCGCTGCCGCTGCTCGGGCCGACGGCGAGACCCCAGACGCCGGAAGACCTGGGCCAGGAATTTCACGATCTGATCCTGGCCGTGCGCGTGGTCGACGACATGGACGCGGCCCTGGAACACATCGCGCGTTACGGCTCGCGCCACAGCGAGGTCATCTGCACGCGCGACCAGGGACGCGCCCGGCGCTTCCTGCGCGAGGCCGACGCCTCCATGGTGGCCGTCAACGCCTCCACGCGCTTCAACGACGGGGGGCAGCTCGGCCTGGGCGCGGAGATCGGCATCTCCACCTCCAAACTCCACGCCTACGGACCCATGGGCGTCAACGAGCTGACCACGGCCAAGTTCGTGGTCCTGGGAGAGGGCCAGATCCGCCGATGACGGGGGACGCGGGCGCCGCGCCCCCGGGGCGCATCCTCTACGGGGGCACCTTCAACCCCCCGCACCAGCGCCATGTGGACGTGGCCCTCGCCGCCCTGCGCCTGCTGGCCGGCCGCGTGGACGGCGTGGATCTTGTCCCCAGCGCGCGGCCGCCGCACAAGCCGGGCGGGGGCATCCTGCCCTTTGAACTGCGCTGCGCGCTGGTGGAAGCCGCCATTCGGGAGGCCGCCGGCGGCGGAAACGCGCCGGGCGGGCGCCCGCCGCTGCGCTGCAACCGCATGGAAGGCGAGCGGAGCGGGCCTTCCTATACCTGGGACACCCTGACCGCCTTTCGCGCGGCCGCGCCCGGCGTGGAGCCGTATTTTCTCATGGGCGGACAGGACTACGCGCTTTTGCCCACATGGCGCCGGGGTCTGGAACTGCCGGCGCTGTGCCGGCTCGTGGTGGCGCCGCGCGGCAATGTGGCCGATGCCGACGCCTTCCGCGCCGTGACGCGCGCACACTGGCCGGGCGCGCGGGAAGCGCCCCCCCTGCCCGCGGCAGGGCCGGACGCGGCGGACCCCGTCCCGCGCATGCTCCTGCCCGGCGGCGGCGAGACGCTGCTTTTGCCCCTGCCGCCACAGGCGGTGAGCGCTTCGGAGATCCGGGCGGCATGGCTTTCCGGCCATCCGCCGGCGGCCCTGCTGCCGCGCGAGGTCCTGCACCTGCTGGAACAACACAGGGAGGTCGTCACGGCCTCCTGGAGGGAGAACCGCTGACATGCTCAAAGTCGCCCCCAAGGAACTGCGCGAAAACATCGCCCGCGCCAACGGCTACCTGCGCCGCAACGAAGTCACCCGCGCCCTGGGCGCCATGAGCGCGGCCCTGCGGCAGTACGCCGGGGTCCAGCTCATGCGCGGACCCCGCGCCGAAATGGATATCCAGATCTGCGAATTTCTCAACGCCCTCACCCACCACCAGGCCATGCAGTCCCTGCTCGACCCCACCCACAGCGGCAAGCCCAGGAGCATCCCCTACCAGCAGGGCAAGGAGGCGGCCATCGCCACCGTGCTCGAGGGGCTTGCCAAGATCATGGTCAACGAGGCCGAGGAAAAAGTGCGCCGCGAGGCCGAGGCGCGACTGGAGCGCAAGAAGAGCCTCATCGAGACCGGCGTCCAGCTGCTCAACGACGGCCAGTATGCCAAGGGACGCGCCTTCCTCAAGCGCGTGGCCGAGGAATTCAGCGAGGAGGAGGGCATCCGCGTCCAGCTCGGCCAGATCTTCGCGGCCGCGGGGCAGCTCGCGGAAGCCGCGGAAATGTATGAGGAATCCATGGAACACGAGCCGCGCGCTTCCGCCGCCTATACCGGCGCCGTGGCCGCATGGACGGAGCTGCGGGAATATGAACGCGCCGAGAATGTCTACAAGGCCATCCTCCGCACCTTCGGCGGCCACCCCAACACGTTCGGCAAGATGGCAAAGATGTACTGGGACTGGCGCAAGCGCGACAAGGCCGAGGAACTCGCCATCCGCGCCCTCCAGGGCGACCCCGACCAGCCCGAGGCCAACGAGGTGATGCAGGCGCTCTCCTCCCGGCGCTGAGGCGACGGCTCCGCCGAGGCCCCGGACCAGTTGGAAAGCCGGGCTGCCGGAACTCAGGCCGTGGGCCAGACCACGGGCCGGACCTCCGCTTCGCGCGGGCTTTTCGCGGCCAGCGGCGGGGCGGGCATCTCCTCGCGCGCGGCCAGGGGCGCCGCGCCGTCCGCCGGGAGCGGCTCGCGCGCCAGCACGGCCTCGGTGCGCTCGAACAGGTTGGAAATGACCGCGTTGGACACGAGCATGCCGCTGCGCGTGAGCCGCAGATAGCCGTTGCGGATGCGGATCAAGCCGTTTTCGTGCAGGGCCTGGATGAGCCGCTGGTGATCGCGGAGAAAGTCGCGTCCCGTAAGGTCGCGATAGGCCCGCAGGCGCAGGCCGCGCGCCGTCCGCAGGCGCAGCATGATGAGTTCCAGCACGCGCACGCCGGGGGTGAGCACTTCCGGGGCCTGGCCCAGCGCGCCGGAACGCACCCGGCTGTCCCATGCGCGCTGGCTTGCGGGATTCGTCCAGCGGCGGCCGGCGATGGTGGACGTGGCCGACGGCCCCAGACCGAGATACTCCGCGCCTTCCCAATAGCCGAGATTGTGGCGGCACTGGAAGCCCATGCGCGCGAAATTGGAGATCTCGTAGTGGAGGTAGCCCTGCGCCTCCAGAAAGGCCGCGCCCTCCATGAACATGATGTTCTGGTCCCGCTCGGGCGGCTGGGCCAGACGCCCCTCTTCGCACTCCAGCTCCAGCGGCGTGCCCGGCTCCAGCGTGAGTCCGTAGGCCGAGATATGGTCCGGCGCCATGCGTACGGCGTCCTTGAGGGTCTGGAGCCACTGGCGCACGCTCTGCCCCGGCAGGCCCCACATGAGGTCCATGCTGATATTGGCGCACCCCGCCTCGCGCGCGGCAAAGACCGCGTGCATGCTGTCCTGCGCCTTGTGCGGGCGCCCGAGAGTGCGGAGCATGGACTCGTCAAGGCTCTGGATGCCGATGGACAAGCGGTTGACGCCCGCGGCCAGCAGGTCGGCCACGGCGCGCGGCCCGCGCAGGGATTCGGGATTGGCCTCCAGCGTGACTTCCGTCTTGGCGCCGAGCTGGAAGTGGCGGGCCAGGCGCTCCAGAATGACGCCCACGATGCGCGGCGGCAGCAGGCTCGGCGTGCCGCCGCCGAAAAAGACGCTCTGCACGGCGGTGCCGCCGAGCGTGTCGGCGTGGAAGGCCAGCTCCATGAGCAGGGTGTCCACATAGTCGCGGACCTGGGGCGAGGTGGCCGCCTCCACCCCGCGGCCCAGGGGCGTGGAGTGGAAGGCGCAGTAGTTGCAGCGCGTGCGGCAGAAGGGAACATGGATATAGACGAGCATGGCGTGGCCCTGCCGGAGTTTTGCCGCGCGGCGCGGCGATGCGGCGGAAAATGCAAGGAACGTGCCGCGGCGCGGGAGCCTCAGGACCCGGCGCCCGCCGGCGGAATCATGTGGATGGACTCCATGAAGCGGCGCACCACGGCGGGATCGCCCGTATGCTTGGCCGCCTCTTCGCTGAGCTTGCAGGTCTCGTTGAAGAACGGCCAGGATTCGGTGATCTTGGCGGCCACGAGCTTGATGACGATGTTCAGCGGGTCCACGCCGGGAAAATCATGGGTGAAGTGGGTGCCGATGCCGAACGAGGGCTGGCAGACCGGCGCGGCGAAATGCTGGATCTCCACCGCCTGGTCCACGGTGAGCGCGTTGCTGAAGACCACCTGCTTGGTGGCGGGGTCGATGCCGAGCGAACGGTACTTGGCCGCGATCTTTTCGAGTTCCTCGCGGTTGTCGCCGCTGTCCACGCGCAGCCCCTTGAACATGTTGGCGTAATCCTCGGAGAAATTCAGGCTGAAGATCTCCCAGCCGAAGGTGTCATACAGAAAGGTGCCGAGCGAGCCGCGGTAGGTGGACGACCACGCCTTCATGGCGAGATAGTTCGCCATCTGCGGGCCGTACATGCCGCCGATGGCGGCGATGATCTCGTGGGCCATGGTGCCCACGGGCACGAGGTCGTATTTCATGGCAAAATAGACATTGCTCGTGCCGGTGAAGCGGCCGGGACCGGTCGCCGCGGCATCCACCCCGGCAAGCGCCCGGATGGCCGCCTCCTGCGCGGCGAACGACGCGCGCCGGCGCGTGCCGAAATCGCTGAAGATGCAGCCGTTGCGGATCAGGCGCTCGGCCTTGGCGCGCGTTTTCTCCGCAAAGGCGGCGAGGTCCAGCCCGGCATCGCGCCCGGTCATCATGAGGTACAGCTCGGAAATGATGGCGAGCACCTTGACTTCAAGCAGGATGGTAGTGGTCCAGCAGCCCTCGAACTCCACCTGGAGATGCCCCGAGGCGTCCTGGCGCACGCGCGCGAGGCTCGCGTCGTACCGGAAGCCGCGCAGGAAACTGTAGAACCAGTGGGGGATATAGCGGCAACGCCGCTTCATGAACGCGATCTCCTCATCCGTGATGACCACGTCCTCGAGCATGGCGATCTGGCGTTCAAGCTCGCGGCCGAAGCCGGCGGGATAGACCGTGCCCCCCCGGTCGGTGAAGGAATACTTCACCTGGGCGCGCGGAAAATTGTCGATGACCGCGCAGCACATGGTGAACTTGTAGAGATCGTCGTCGGTGAAGTGGGTGATGATCTGTCGCATGGCGTTTTCCGGCGGCGCCCGGAACCTCCCGGCGTCCACGATGCCCCGCCGGCCGTCCTGACAGGCGGCCGCGGCGGCATGGACGCGCGTTCCGCACGCGGGTTGAAGGCAGGCGCGGGCGGACCTGCCGTGAGATCGTGGCCCCGCGCCCGCGGGAGGCCCTACCGGGCCGCGACCGCTTCCACAGGGACCCCGGCGCCGGCGGCATAGTCCGCAAGCGCCGCCCCGCCGTCCAGAGAGGGAGAAAAGGACCCGAGAACAGCAAAGCGCCCGGCGCCCAGCAGTTCCACCCCGTCCCGCAGGGTGGAGAGGACGCAGATGTCCCCGGCCAGGCCGCAGATGTCCACGCGCGTGACGCCCAGCCGCTCCACGGTGGCGAGGATGCGCTCGCGGGCGTCGGCATTCTGGAAAATGGAATATTCCTCGCGCTCGCGCTCCTGTCCCTTGTGGAGCACGACGCAACGGCCCGCCGTCTCGTAGAGCGCGGGCACGAGCGCCGGCCAGAGGGCCGCGCCCACCGTGTCCGCCACGCAGTGACGGGGCCACTGGCCGCCCGCCTCGCGAAACGAGGAATGGTCATAGGGATGACGGTCCGCGGTGACGATCTTGGCCGCATACGCGCCGTCCGCCGCCCGGAGCGCCCCGGCCAGCGCATCCATGGCCGCCTGCGCCCCCGGCACGGGCAGGCTGCCGGTGATGAAATCGAGCTGCGGATCCACGACAAGGAGAAGACGCTGCATGCCGCCCCCCGGGCTGCTGTTGCGGGCGCCGGCCCGCGCGGGAAAACGCGGGCCGGACGGCGCCCTGCTCATGAGTACCCCGCCCCGCGCCCGATGGCAAGCCCGCCCCGGCGCCCCGGGGCCTGCCCCGTCCCGCCGATGACGACGGCGCGGCCCGTCCTCGCCTGCCGGGCGCGAAGCTCCCCGGAAAAAGTCTTTGCAGATGTCCGCATTTGTGCTAGACCCATCTTCAGGAGTACATCATGGACGGCGTTTCCGGCAGCGGCGGCATCAGCTCTGCCCTCTATATGGGCGCGGGCGCCATGCAGGCCCATTCGTGGGGCATGGCCGTCAGCGCGCATAATGTCGCCAATGTCTCCACCGACGGCTTCACGCCGCAGCGCGCGCTCTTCGCCACCGGTCCCGGCGGCCGGGGCGTCACGCTGGACACGGTCCTCCGCGAGCCGCCCCTGGGGGGCGCGGTATCCGCGCCGGACAGGCCGGGAGCATCCGGCGACGTCTCCGCCGCGGCCGGGCTGCCGCCGGAAGCGATGCGCCCAAGTGGCACGGAACTTGCTAAAGAAATGCCCCGTATGATCATCACCCAGCGCACCTATGAGTCCAATGCCCAGACCGTGCGCACGGCTGACGACATGCTCGGCACCTTGCTGAATATAAAAGCCTGATCCCGCGACGGTCTTTCCGGTCACGCCCGGTCACGCGCCCGGCCGTCCGCACCCGCGGCGGCAGCGGCTCCTGCCGTGGCGCTGTGTTTTCCGCGAAGGAACAGACGCGCGGGGTCTCCTGAGTTTGTATGCGCCCGCCCGGCGGGCCGTGGTTCCGCGTGCGGGGTCGTTCTTTTTTTGCAGGGGGGAGAAAACGGATGGGAAAATGTCTGAACCTGTGTGCGCTTGTCCTCGGGTGTGGCCTTGTTTTCGGCTGTGCCGCGCAAAAAAGCGGCGAAGCCGCCGAACAGGCGCGCGCGGAACGCTTTCTCCACTCCTATGAGGCCAGCCTGGACGAAGATCAGGAGCTTGCCGGGCAGAAACTGCTCCAGCACGCCCGTTCGGCCATCGGCACCCCCTATGTGCGCGGCGGCTCCACCCCCGGCGGCTTTGACTGCTCGGGCTTCGTGAGCTGGGCCTTCAAGAATGTGGGCGTCCAGCTCCCCCGCACCGCGCGCGAGCAGTCCGTTGTCGGCGAAAGCATCACCAATATCGAAGACATGCGCGCCGGCGACATCGTGGCCTTCCGCCATCCCCGCCGCGGCTATCATACGGGCATCTATGTGGGCGACGGCAAATTCATCCACAGCCCCCGCAAACGCACCCGCGTGCGGATCAATTCCCTCTCCGACCCCTATTTCAGCAAGACCCTGCTCGGCGCGCGCCGCGTGACCCTCGGCAACGGCGAAAATCTCGTGGCCCAGGCGGAAAGCCGCCTCGGCGCCTATGCCGAAGCCCGGGCCACCCGGAAGAGCGGCAAGAGCGTCGCCGCCGCCTCCGCCAAGGCCGGAAAGTCCGTCACGGCGCAGCGCGCCGCCAAGAGTTCCAGGGTGACGAAGGCCACCGGCAAATCCAAGAACACCAAGAGCCTCACCAAAAAGTCCGGCAAAACCGCCAAAAGCGTGGCTTCCGCGCACAAGACGTCCGGCAGGAGCGCCGCCGTCACGACCGGCGCAAAAAGCGGCAAGAGCAAGGTCTCGGCCGTGGCGCAGAACACCAGGGCCTCCCGCGCGGCGCGCCATGCCGCCAAGCCGGCGCCCAAAAAGAGCGCCCACAAGACCGTCTCCGCCCTGCATGGCAAGAACGGCAGGAACCGCTCCTGAACCGCATCCGCTGTTTTCCCGCCCCCGGGGGCAACGAAAAAACGCGGCCCCGCCGCGTTTTTTCGCATCAGCGCCGGTGAGGGGGACGCATGACTGTCTGTAGCCAGGCGCCCGCTGCCGGCACCGCCGTGCCCGTGGACTTCACGGACGACCTCCCCCCTCTGGGGCGTCTCGCCCCCAGTCCCACGGGGCTGCTCCACCTGGGCAATGCCTGGGCCTTCCTGCTGGCCTGGCTTTCGGCGCGCGGCCGTGGCGGCCGCATCCTCCTGCGGATGGAGGATCTGGACCCGCAGCGGTCACGCCCGGCATTCGCCGCCGCCATTCTGGAAGATCTGGCATGGCTCGGCCTTGACTGGGACGCCGGCCCGGGATGCGCCCCCACCGCCTTGGCCCCGGACTGCGGCCCGTTTGTCCAGAGCCAGCGCGCCCCCGTCTATGCCGAAGCCCTTGCGCGGCTGGAGGCGGCGGGACACACCTATCCCTGCTTTTGCAGCCGCAGGGAGCTGCGGCTGCTGGCCTCGGCCCCCCATCCGGGCGAGGAAGGCCCGGAACGGCCGGACCCCTGCCGCACTCTCGGCGCCGCCGAGCAGCGGCGGCGGCTGGCCGCCGGGCACCATGCGGCCCTGCGGCTGCGCTGCCCCGACGAGAGCATTTCCTTCACCGATGCGGTCATGGGACCATGCAGCTTCAGCCCCGGGGAATTTGGCGGGGATTTTGCCCTGCGGCGCTCGGACGGGGTGGTGGCCTACCAGCTTGCTGTTGCCGTGGATGACGGCCGCATGGGCGTGACCGAGGTCGTGCGCGGGCGGGACCTGTTGCCCTCGACGCCGCGCCAGTTGCTTGTGATGCGTTTTCTGGGGCTGCGGACGCCCCGCTACGCGCATATCCCGCTCCTGCTGGACGCCACGGGCGAACGCCTCGCCAAGCGTCACGCCAGCCTGTCGCTGGCGGCCTTGCGGGCCAGGGGCGCGCGCCCGGAACGGATCGTCGGCTTTCTCGCAAAACTGGCGGGCATCAACCCGGGCGGCGGCGCGGCGCGCCCTTGGGAACTGGTGGGCCGCTTTTCGCCGGACGCCTTGCCCCGCGAAGATTTGCGGGTTATGGAAAACGACATGGACAGCCTGGCGGGAGCCGGGGGGTAAATCCCCGGGTTTCCCGGCTGCGGACCGCGCCGCCGTCCGCACTGGAACCACCCAGCCCAAGGAGCTTCCCATGCCGGAAACCCCGGATCAGCACTTTCTGGACGAGATCTTTCCCCCGGAGCGCACGGATGCCTTTTTTGACGCGCTCTTCGGCGGCGCCGAGGAAGGCGCCTATGACATCCGCCTTGTGCCGCTGGATGTGAAGGACGACGAGGCGCGGCTGGCCTTCGAGCTGCGCCAGCGGCCGGGCAAGTGCCTGAAGTGCAGCCTGACCTACGGCCTGCCGCAGGTGTTCCAGCGCCATCCCGTCCTTGACGTGGCGGGCGTCGCCAGGGCCGTGGCCGGACGCCTCGGCTGGCAGGGCGAACCCGTGTGGGAACTCGGCCCCACCGAAGAGGTCGATGCGGAGACCCACCTCATCCCGTTCCTGCTCACGCCTCGGCGCTGACAGGGCGCCGCGTTTTCCGGTCTTTCCGCTTCGGCCCTCGCGGACATGCGCCGCCGGCGCGGAAAGGCCTCTCCTTTGCCGCGCCCCGCCACGGCGTTCGGCGTCTTTCCCGTTTCCCGGGGCCGCGCGAATATTCGCATGTCGCGCCACTATGCGGAAATGCTGCGGAGGGCCGCTGTCGGCTTCAGAAATCCAGCTTGAACTGCATGCCCAGGCCCAGGGCGGAGTCCGGCTGGCTGGCGCCCGCGCTTTCGGCGCCGCGCTGTTCGTCCTTGAGGATGAGTTCCGGACCCACGCTGATGCTGAGGTCGTCGGTGGGTTCCATATCGGCAAAGGCGCGCACCACATGGCGGCTGTCGCGCGCGAGCACCTCGTCGGGCCGCAGGGATTCGCGCATGGGTGTGACGTTCCAGGTGGTCGTCTCGTTTTCCATACGCAGGCCCAGGCCCCCTTTCGGCCGTGCGCCGCGCGCCGCGTTCCGCTCCCCTGTTCCAGACCGCGCGGTGGCAAGCGCGCGGTCGATGCCGGCCCCGGTATTCATGGCGCCGTCCGCCGCCTGACCCTTGCGCGGCGCGGTCACGCCGCCGAACGCTCCCCTGGCGGCGGAGGACACCGCCCGTTGCTTCAGGCTCCTGGCGGGGACGCCGCGTTGCCAGAGGGCGGCCTTTCTGTCCTCGGACGCGCCAAAGGCCCACGGCTGCCCGTGGAGCGCCCCGTTCCGCGTCTGCTGCCGCTGGCCGTCCTTTCCCAGGACCGTGTCCGGCGCCGCCCACAGCGGCGCGCCGAGCGCCGCGCAGAACACCGCCCCCAGCAACGCGCGGGCCAGCAGGACGCGGACGCCAGCGCCCGAAAACGGAAAAACCCGGCCTGCGCCGGGCTTTTCCCTGCTCATGGCCGCGCGGCCGCGCCGGTTCCGGCGCCCGGCACGCCCACAGCCTTTTCCGCTTCGAGCAGCCGCTCCGTATCCACGATGGGAAATGCCGGGGTGGCGCCGGGGTCCGCCCAGCCGCCGCCCAGGGCCATGCAGACGCCGACCACGGCATTGAGCCGGTCACGCAGGGCCGAGGCCAGCTGAAGCTCGGCGGCGAAAAGCTGGCGTTCCGCATCCAGCACGGTGAGATAATCCGTATAGCCGTTGTCGTACTGGAGCCGCGCGATCTCCGTGGCGCGGCGCAGACTGTCCACCTCGATCTGCATGCTGCGCACGATGGCGCCGGCTTCGCGCTGGGCCGTGAGCGAGGTGCGGATATCCTGAAAGGCCGTCTGCACGGTCTTGCGGTAGGCCGCCTCGGCCGCGCGCTTCTGCGCTTCGGCGCCCTTGAGGTTGTACCAGTTGTTGCCGAAATCGAGCAGCGGAATGGAGCCGGTGGCCCCGTAGTTCCATGTGGCGGCCGGCCCGGTGAACAGATTGGCGACCGACGCGCTCAGGGTCCCGAGCATGCCCGTGAGCGAGATGGAGGGGAAGAACTGGGCGCGCGCCACGCCGATATTGGCATTGTAGGCCATGATCAGGTATTCCGCGGCGCGGATGTCGGGGCGGCGCATGAGCAGTTCGGACGGCAGGCCCGCCGGAAGCACCGGCGGCGCGGGCAGGCGGCCGATATCATGGCCGCGGGGCATGGCGCTGTTGATGATCTCGCGCGGCGAACGGCCGATGAGGACCGCCAGGGCCGCCTCGGCCTGGTCCACGGCCACGGTGCTCGTATGCACCTGGGCGCGGGCCGTTTCCACCTCCGCGCGGGCGCGCTGCCAGTCAAGCTCGGTGATGTCGCCCTGTTCGTAGCGGCTCGTGTAGATGCCGAAGGATTCCTCCCGGCTCTTGAGCGTGCGGCGCGCCGTTTCCAGCTGCATGTCCAGGGCGAGCAGCGCGAAGTATCCCTGGGCCGTCTGCCCGGCCACGGAGAGCCGCAACGCCTCATGGCTGATGACGCTGTTCATCAGCACATCGCTCAGCATGGTGCGCTGGTTGCGGTACTTGCCCCAGAAATCAAGCTCCCAGCCGGCGGAAAGCGCGCCCTGGTACTGCGTGGTCCAGCGGGACATGCCGCTCTGATCGAACGGCATGGTGTTGGGTCCCTTTTCCGACGCGCCCTGGGCCATGGCCGAACCCGCGCCGCTCACCTGCGGGAAGAGGGCGGCAGTGGCGACGCCCACCTGGGCCGCCGCCGCGTCGATGCGCGCCAGGGATTCGGCGATATCCTGGTTCCTGGCAAGGGCGTCATTGACGAGGGCCGTGAGCACCGGATCGTTGAACCGCGTCCACCAGTCCGTGTCCAGCGGTGCGGAGCCGAGATCCACCGAGCGCCATTCCGCGGGGATATCCTGCTCCGGACGCTCATAGCGCGGCGCGAGGGAGCAGGCCGCCAGCATGCAGACGAGGCCCAGGCAAAGCGCGGGCAGAACAGCCCGTTTCACGGGGAAACTCATAGATCCTCAACCTCCTCGTCCACGCTGCCCTTGCCGGCGTTGGGGTCTGTCTTGCCGCGCAGTTTGAGCGAGAGCTGCATGATGACCTTGAAGAAATACGGGATGAAGAGCGTGGCGATGCAGGTCGCGGCCAGCATGCCGCCGATGACCGCCGTGCCGATGGAGTGCCGGCTGTTGGCGCCCGCGCCCGAGCTGATCGCCAGCGGCACGCAGCCGAGGATGAAGGCGAGCGACGTCATGATGATGGGCCTGAAGCGCAGACGCGCGGCCTGCATGGCCGCCACATCAAGGCTGCGGCCGTTGTGCCACGCCTCCACCGCGAACTCCACGATCAGGATGGCGTTCTTGGCGGCAAGGCCGATGATGGTCACCAGGGCCACCTGGAAATAGACGTCATTCTCCAGCCCGCGGAAATACGTCGCCACCAGGGCGCCGAACACACCGAAGGGCACGGCCGTGAGCACCGCCAGCGGCAGCGACCAGGACTCGTACTGCGCCGCGAGGATCAGGAAGACCATGACCAGCGCGAGCACGAAAATCATGGTGGTGTCCGAACTGGCGAGCTTTTCCTGAAGGGCCGAACCGACCCAGCCGAGCGCGTAGTCGTTGGGCAGGGTGGCGGCCACGGCCTCCATGGCGGCCAGCGCCTGGCCGGAGGAATAGCCCGGCGCCGGGTTGCCCATGACATGCGCCGCCGGGAAGACATTGTAGCGTTCCACCACCTGGGGCGCCGTGCGCCGCTCCAGAGTCATGAGCGCGGTGAGCGGGATCATCTCGCCCTTGTTGTTGGGCACATAGACATCCGAGAGGTCTTCGGGCAGCAGGCGGTAGGACGCCTCGGACTGCATGCGCACCTGGAACGTGCGGCCCATGTAGTTGAAGTCGTTGACGTACAGGCCGCCGAAGGTGGCGCTCATGGTGGTGAAGACGTCGCTGATATTGACGCCCATGTCCTTGCACCGCTCACGGTCCAGATTGGCGTAGAGCTGTGGCGAACCGGTGGAGAACAGGTTCTGCACGCTGCCGATGGCCGGATACTTGGGCGTGCCGTCGGCATTCCTGCTCAGGGCCTCGGTCACGAAGGCGTTGGCCTGCTGTTCCAGATCATAGATGGTGCCATTGCCGCGCATCTGGATATAGCCTTCAAAACCGCCGGTGGTGCTCATGCCGGAAATGGGCGGCGGCATGAAGCCCAGCACCACTGCCTCGGGCTGCATCATGGTCACGGCCATCATTTTCTGGGTGATGGCCTCGGCGGATTGCGACTTCTCCTTGCGCTGGCTCCAGGGCTTGAGCGTGGTGAAGAAGGTGGTGTAGTTGCTCTTGACCGAGACCGTGGTGATGTCGATGCCGTTGATGTTGGCGAGGATACGCACGGACGGGTCCTTGAGCGCCTGGTCCTTGATGACCTCGCCCACCACTTCCGTGCGCTTGAGGGAGGCGCCGTCGTCCAGGATCGCCATGCCGAGGGTGTAGCCCTGGTCCTCGTTGGGCACGAGTCCGCCGGGGATCACCTTGAAGAGCCAGACGATGCAGCCGCACATGACAGCGACCAGAAGGAGCGACTTGACGCCGTTGTCCTTGAGGAAGCGCACCGTCCGCAGATAGCCGTGGGTGATCCTGCCGAAGGTGTAGTTGAACCAGGTGAACGCCCTGGGCGGCACATAGTTCGCGGCATGGGGCTTGAGCAGAAGCGCGCAGAGCGACGGCGTGAGCGTCAGCGCCACGATGCCCGAAAGCGTCACCGAGACCGAGATGGTGATGGCGAACTGCTTGTACATCTGCCCCGCGAGGCCGCCCATGAAGGCCACGGGGATGAAGACCGAGCAGAGCACGAAGACGATGGCGATGACCGGGGCCGTGATTTCGTTCATGGCCTTGGCCGTGGCTTCCCTGGGCGGCAGGTGCTCGCTGCTCATGATGCGTTCCACGTTTTCCAGCACCACGATGGCGTCGTCCACCACCAGGCCGATAGCCAGCACCATGGCGAACAGCGTGAGCGTGTTGATGGAAAAGCCGAGCGCATACAGGCCCGCGAACGTGCCGATGATGGAGACCGGCACGGCGATGCACGGGATGAGCGTGGCGCGCCAGTTCTGCAGGAAGACATAGACCACGATGAAGACCAGGATCATGGCCTCGAAGAGCGTGCTGATGACCTCGTGGATGGATTCCATGACGAAGTCGTTGGTATCCACCACAAGCTCGTATTCCATGCCGTCGGGCATGGTGTGGGCGATCTCCTTGAGCCGTGCCGTCACGCGGTCGCCGGTGGCGATGGCGTTGGCGCCCGGCAAAAGATAGACGGCGCCCATGCAGGCGGCCATGCCGTTGAACTTGGACGAAACGCTGTAATCCAGGCCGCCGAGCTGGATGTCGGCCACATCCTTGAGGCGCAGCATGGCGCTGTCCGGCCCGGTGCGGATGATGATCTCGCCGAACTGCTCGGGCGTCACAAGGCGCCCCTGGGTGTCGATCTGCCAGGTGAGCTGCGTGCTCTGCGGGGCGGGCATCTCGCCGAGGCGCCCGGGCGCGAACTGGGAGTTCTGCTCCTGGATGGCCTGCGCCACCTGCGTGGTGGAAATGCCGTACTTGGCAAGCTTGTCCGGCTGGAGCCAGATACGCATGGAGTAGTTGCGGTTGCCGAAGACCGAGCAGTCGCCCACGCCGGCCACGCGCTTGAGTTCGTCCACCACGTTCACCTGCATCCAGTTGTGCAGGTAGATCTCGTCATAGCGTCCGTCCGGCGAGAAGAAGGAAAAGACCTGAAGCATGGCCGGCGAGCGCTTGGTCACCGTGACGCCCTGGCGCCGCACCTCTTCGGGAAGCTGGGTCTGGGCGAGGTTGACCTTGTTGTTCACGTTGACGAGCGCCATGTCCGGGTCGGTGCCCAGCGAGAAATAGACGCTGATGGCGCCGGAACCCGAACCGGAGGCCGCCGTGGAACTCATGTAGAGCATGTTTTCCACGCCGTTGATGTTCACCTCCAGCGGGGCGAGCACGGTGGAGGCGATGGTCTCGGCCGAGGCGCCGGGATAGTTGACGCTCACGTTGACCGTGGGCGGCACAAGCTCGGGATACTGGGCCACGGGCAAGGCCGTCATCGCCAGCGCGCCCACCAGCGTGATGATGATGGAGATGACCGCGGAGAGGATGGGGCGGCGGAGAAAAAGATTGGGTTTGGCTGATGCTGCCATTACGCGTACCTATTTCCGGCGGCCTGCGCCCGGCCGGTTATTGCTGGCCCTGTTCCTGGCCCTGGTTTTGCTGCTGCGCCTTCTCCTGGATCTGCCGGAGCTGGTCCTCGGGCGGCATGACGCGCACCTTGGCGCCGGGCCGGGCCTTGACCTGGCCTTCGCTGATGATGCGCTCGCCGCCCTTGAGTCCGGAATCCACAAGATAGCGGTCCCCCACGGTGGCGCCGATCTTCACGGGCAGGATGGAGACCACGTCGTCCTTGTCCAGCGCCATGACCGTGGCGCCCTTCTGGGTGAGCATGACGCACTTCTGCGGCACGAGGACGGCGTTTTTCAGCACATCGCCCGACATGAAAATCCGCACATACTGCCCCGGCATGATGGACCGGTCCGCATTGGCGAAGACCGCGCGCGCCCGGATGACGCCCGTGCCGGGCTGCACCTGGCTGTCGATGAAGGTCACTTCGCCCTCGCCCGGATACATGCGGCCGTCCAGCAGGCGCAGCTTCGCCGCATAGCGCCCGTCGGGCGGAAACTCCAGCCGCCCGGCCGCCGCCAGCTGCTGGCGCGCCATGCGCTCGGGCGCGGCGATGGAAAAGTCGATATACATGGGGTCTGTCTGGTTGACGGAGGTCAAAAGCGAGTTGTTGCCCACCAGGTTGCCCGGCGTATAGTTCTCCTTGCTGCTGTAGCCCGAGACCGGCGCCGTCACCTGGCAGTAGTCGAGGTTGATCTGGGCCTGCCGGAGTTCCGCCCTGGCCGTTTCATAGGCCGCGCGGGCCGCGTCGCGCTCCTTCTGGGAGACCGCGTTTTTCTCATACAGCGGACGCACGCGCTTCCACTCGCGTTCGGCGTTGACGAACTGCGCCTGGGCCTGCTGCATGCGCGCCTCGTACTGGTCGCGCTCCAGCTGGAAAAGGAGCTGCCCCTGCGTGACGTAATCCCCTTCCTCATAGAGGCGTTTCTCGATGATGGCCTCCACGCGGGAGCGCACCTCGACAGCGCGCGAACCCGAGGCCTGGGCCTGAAATTCGGCCGGCCAGGGCGTGTCCGCCGCCACGACGTCAAAAACGGCCACCGGCACAAGCGGCGCCTGCGCGGCCTTTTTGTCGTCGCCGCAGGCGGCAAGCGCCACGCAGAGCAGGAGCACAAGGCTTGAAAGGACAGTGGTTCTGCAATGTATGGATCGTGTCATGGGTCACTCCGGAACGCGCGGCGCGCGCCAATCAGGCATGAGAGGCATGGTCCGGCGGGGTCTCCGCCGCCGGGTCCGGCACCGGCGCCTGGGCGCGGGCCGGAACCGTTTACAAAGCACATCGGCGGGGAAAAAGCAAGAAAGACGACAACCGGCGGCCATAAGGAGCCTGCCAGAATAGCAAATGATTCCAGGGGGATATATCGACGTATCCCGAGCGCGTAACGCTGTGGAATTTTTGGAAAAAATTTTTAGCCCGGCGATGCGCCAAAGGGGCCGCGCGGCCCTCTCCGCCCCATGCCCGGGAGGGAGGCGGAAAAGGAACAGGCGCCTACGCCGGCGTGTCCGGCGAAAGGCGCGCGCGCACATGCCGGGCCTGGCGGCTCGACATCTGGAGGAAGGCCACCCACCAGATGGTGGTCTTGAGCAGCTGGACGCGCTCGAACCTGTGGCGTTCGTCCTCGGCGCGCAGGGAGGTGATCTCCAGGCTTTTCTCGACGCCGCTCTCGTCAAAAAAGACCACGCGCAGGCCCGCGCGCTGCATGTTGCGGATGGCGTCCGTGGAAAACAGGGAGATGGTCTTGTCGGCGATCTCCGTGGCCCGAAGCGAGGTGGTCAGTTGTTCCGAACCCGAGGCGATGCCCAGTTGCTGTCCGTTGACGAGCAGTTCCACACGGGCGAGATTGGCGAGATTGATCCGGCTGCGGATGATGACCTTGCTCTGGCGCAGCATGCGGTAATAGAACACGCCCAGTTCTTCCGAAGCGCCGATGATGACCGTGGTCTGCGTGTCAGGCGTAAAGACGCCGAGGCTCGCGGTCATGCCGGAATCGTCGGCGATCTTGCTCTTTTCCACGGCAACGGCCTGGAGTATCCGGGCGGCCTTGCGCCTGGATTCCGCCAGGAGAAAGATCAGAAAAAAGACGCATACCGCGCCGAGCGCATACTCCATCCACACCTCTCAGGCCCGAAGCTTCCGGGCGTGCCGGCCTTCCGCCGCCATGCCTTTTCAGTAAACCGGCCGGACGTTGCCGTCAATCCTCAAGGCGGAAGCGCTGGAGGCTCCCGGCCCGCGCCGCGAGCAGCTCCGCCAGGATGACCACCGCCGAGGCCACAGGGGTGGCGGCGCCGACCGCAAGCTCGCCAAGCCCGAGCGGGCAGCGCACCGCCGCAAGTTCCGCGTCCGGCACGCCCGCCTCGCGCAATTCGGCCCAGATCCGGTCGCGTCCGGCCCGCGTCGCCCACAGGCCCACATAAAAGGCATGGCTCGCCAGCACGTCTTCCAGCGCGCGCCGGGCGGTGGCCGCATCGGGGGGAAAGATGCAGACATGGTGGCGCCGCCCGATGCCGCAACGCTCCACCAGGCCATCGTCCGGCAGCAGGAGCATCCGGCGGCGCAGGCCCGGCATCTCCGGGACATCCGCCCCGGGCGCTCCGGGCGCTCCGGGAGCTTCCGTCCCGGCGGCGGCCGCCGGGTCCGCGGCCATCTCCGGGCCAGCCTCCGTCTCCGGGGGCGCCATTTCCGGCGTTCCAGGAGCGGGCCAGACGGCCATGTCGACCACAAAGCCGCACTCTCCCGCCAGGCGGGCCACGGCCCTGGCCTCGGGACCGTCGCCCAGCAGAAGCAGCACGGGCAGGTCCCCGGTCGCATCGGGCGCCACGGCGACATCTTCGCCGCCGGCGTCCGGCGTCAGCGCCAGCGGGGCGACGTCCCGGAGCGGAGTCCGCACCTCACCGGAGTCCATGGGTCCCCTCCGCGCCGGCGCCCTCCGCGTCCTCGTCATCGTCGTCCCGCACAAAGCCGCACCCCTTGACCGGGCAGAGGACCTTCACGCCGTCGCGGCGCTTTTTTTCCACCAGATACGGCGAGCCGCACCGGGGGCACGGACCGGGCACGGGCCTGTCCCAGAGGGCGAAATCGCACTGGGGATACTGGTCGCAGGAAAAAAAGACTTTGCCGCGCCGGGTGCTCTTTTCCACCAGACTGCCCTTGCCGCATCTGGGGCAGGCGACGCCGGTGGAGAACGGCGCCGCATAGTCGCAGTCGGGGTAGCCGGTGCAGGCGATGAAACGGCTGCCCGTGCGCGAGGTCTTGATGACCAGGTCCCGCCCGCAGCGCGGGCACTGCCCCACTTTCTCGTACTGCGGCTTTTCCTGCGCCACGGCCTCCACCTTGCCGTCCTCGTTGCGCGCGAAATTGCTCGTATAGCGGCATTGCGGATAGCCCGTGCATGCCAGGAAGGCCCCGGCCTTGCCGAACTTGATGACCAGCGGCTTGCCGCACTGGGGGCAGGCGATGTCCGCGGGCAGCCCCGCCTTGACGCTGCGCATGTTTTTGGCCGCCGCGTCCAGGGTGGGGTTGAAGTCCGCGGCAAAGGCGCGCAGCAGATCCACCCAGTTCTCGCCGCCCTCGGCCACCTTGTCCAGCCCTTCCTCCATATGCGCGGTGAAGCCCACGTCCATGAGCCGGCCGAAATGTTCCACCAGCTGGGCGCAGACCACGCGGCCCAGGTCCGTGGGTACGAAGCGGCGCGCGTCCAGGCGCACATAGTCCCGGTCCTGGAGGGTGGAGATGATGGCCGCATAGGTGGAGGGGCGCCCGATGCCGAGTTCCTCCAGCGCCTTGACCAGGCTCGCCTCGCTGTAGCGCGCCGGAGGCTGGGTGAATTTCTGTTCCTTTTCCAGTTTTTCCAGACGCAGGGTCTGCCCCGGCGCAAGCGGCGGCAGGAGCGCGCCCCCCTCTTCCCTGCCGCGCGGCCAGGCCGCGAGATGCCCGGCAAAGAGCAGACGCTCGCCCTTGGCCTGCCAGAGCGTATGGGCGCAGGCAATGGAGGCCGTGGTGTCGTGGAACCGCGCGGACGCCATCTGCGAGGCCACGAAGCGCGACCAGATGAGGCTGTAAAGATTGTACTGCTCCGGCGGAAGCCACTCCCTGACCATGTCCGGGGTGAGGGTCACATCCACGGGCCGGATGGCCTCATGCGCGTCCTGGGCACCGCCTCTGGCCTTGTAGATGCGGGCGCGGGCGGGCAGGTATTCCTTGCCGAACTTTTCGGCGATGAAGCTCTTGGCCGCCGCGCGGGCCTCGTCGGCAATGCGCGTGGAATCCGTACGCATATAGGTGATGAGGGCCGTGAGACCGCGGTCGCCGAGTTCCACGCCTTCGTAGAGGCGCTGGGCGATGCTCATGGTGCGCTTGGCCCCGTAGGAGAGCCGCTGGTTGGCCGCCTGCTGGAGCGTGGAGGTGATGAAGGGCGGCTGCGGCGCGCGCTCGCGCTCCTTTTCCTCCACCTTTTCCACGGTGAAGGGCTTGCCCGCCAGGGCGGACTCCAGGGCTTCGGCATCCCCGGCATTGCGGACCAGGGCCTTTTTGCCGGAGATCTTCGTCAGTTCGGCCCTGAAGACCGGCGGCTCGTCCGCGGCCAGCACGGCATGGAACGGCCAGTATTCCTCGGGCACGAAGGCCTCGCGCTCGGCCTCGCGCTCCACGATGAGGCGCAGGGCCACGGACTGGACGCGCCCGGCGGAAATGCCCCGCTTGATGGTCTTCCAGAGCAGGGGCGAAATCTTGTAGCCCACGAGGCGGTCCAGCACGCGCCGCGCCTGCTGCGCGTCCACCAGATGGGCGTTGAGTCCGCGCGGATGGGCCAGGGCCTCGCGGACGGCGCGCTCGGTGATCTCGTTGAACTGGATGCGCTTGATGTCCTTCGCCTTGTCGCGGATAAGCTCGGCCACATGCCAGGCGATGGCCTCGCCCTCGCGGTCCGGATCGGGCGCAAGATAGACCGTGTCCGCCCTGGCGGCGGCGGCGCGCAGGGCGCTCACCACATCCTTTTTCTTGTCGATGATCTCGTAGTGCGGCGCGAAGTCATGGGACTCGTCCACGCCGAGCGAGCTGGCCGGCAGGTCGCGCACATGGCCCACGCTCGCCTGCACCGTATAGCTCGGCCCGAGGAACTTCTTGATGGTCTTCACCTTGGCGGGAGACTCCACGATGATCAGTTGCCTGGTCATGCTGCTGCCCTTTCGGTTGCGGTTTCCTCATCGATCGCAGGGGCAAGATACGTCATACGCCCGCCGCGTCAAGTGCGGAGCGCCCGGAGGCGCGGCCCGGTGGACAGGAAAGGGGCTGTGGGGTATAGGTGAGCATTGCCGCAACAGTCCGGCCGCCCCCGCGCGGCCCCGCCGATGCCCGCCTCGCGGCGTCCGCGCCGACGACGGACCCCTCCCCGGAGACTGCCATGCCCTCGCGACTCCTCCTGCTGCCCGTTCTTGTGCTGATCCTCGCCATGAGCTGCGCCTGCGTGCGCCAGCGCGAGGCTGTGGACGCGGAGATCCGCGTCCTGCGCGAAGGCGCGCTCACGCCCATGGAGCACGGGGACGTGCCGGACAGGATGTATGTCGACGTGCGCGACATGACGGGCCGCGCCCTGCGCCTGCCCGCCCATGCCGGCCGCAACCTCGGCAACGCGCGCGTCGAGCTTGTGGAAAAACCCAGCGAAGCCGGCTACATCCTTCAGGTCTCCCTGCTCGATGAAGGCACGGTGGACCCGGAAACGTTCGCCACCCTTGTGAAAGAAGGATACGGAACGCCCGCCCGGTTCTCCGGCGGCGGCGCCTCCGGCCTGCTGGCCGACATCCTTCTGGTGCAGCGCAAGGTGCCGAGCCACAGCCGCCCCAGCCGCGCCCGGCTCAAGAACATCACCAGCCGCAACGCCGTGGGGTCGAGCCAGATGCGCCTCGGCCTGCTCGTCCCGCACGAAACGCCGCCGCACGCCGCCCTGCCCGCTAGCTTCGCGGACGCGCTCGCGCGGGAACTGGGGGCGGCGCTCAGCCAGCGCTGACGGCTGTCGGCATTTTGGCGGGCGCCCGCCGTTCCCGCGCCGCCGGCCGTTCCCCCTCCTCGCCGCTTCCCTGTTTTCGCCATTGGCATCTTCCTTGCTATCTCCCTGTATGCATGGCGGGCATGGGCCGCCAGGAGGAGGAAGCGATGGCATATTCCGCATGGCTCATACGGCCACCGGCAGAGCAACGGCAGCAGATCCCGGCAGCCGCAAGGCGGCTCCAGGCGCAAGGCGCTCCCGAGGCTTCCAGATTTGCGACGCTCATGGCCGGGGAACGCCCCGACGCCAGGGCCGCCGGGAAGGCCGACGCCGCGGCCGGACCCGCCCAGAACGCGGGCGCAGCCGCCCGCGGCGCCCAGATCCGTCCCCTGGTGGCGCGCCTGCCCGAAGAGAACACCACGCTTCCCCTGCGCAATCCTGTCCTGGCCGGACGCAGCCCGGGCGATCTTCTCCGTTCGCGGAATTTTGCCAAGGCCCAGGCGGACATTTCCCAGACCCGGGCCATGGACAGCCTCATGCAGGGGCTTTCCGGCGGTTCCGCCCTGGATGTCGCCCGCAACATGGGCGCGGCCCGGCAGCTGCGCTCGCTCACCAACGCGGCGGCCAACAACGGCCGGGGCTTTGCGCTCACGCCCGCGGACTTCATCCATACCCGCGCCGCCGTGAACCGCGCCGAGGGCGCCGGCGCGACCACGCGCAGCCGTCAGGCCGCCCGTTCCCAGGAAGAGACCGGCATGGGACGCCTTTCGGCCAGATTTGAATCCGGCGGCGACGGCATCGCGGCCATCGGCTACGACCGCACCGGCGGCACTTCCTACGGCAAGTACCAGATCGCCTCGCGCGTGGGGAGCATGAAGAGCTTCCTCAGTTTCCTCGACGGCGAGGCGCCGGACATCGCCCAGCGTCTCCGCAAGGCCGGGCCGGCCAATACCGGCAGCCGCCGCGGCGGCATGCCCGACGCCTGGCGCGCCATCGCCGCCGAGCAGCCCGAGCGCTTTGAAGCGCTTCAGGAGGCGTTCATCCGCGAGAGCCACTACCGGCCCGCGCTCGAAGCCATCGTCCAGCGCACCGGCCTTGAGGAGGGATCCATTTCGCCCGCCATGCGCGAAGTCATCTGGAGCACCGCCGTGCAGCACGGCCCGGCGGGCGCGGCGCGCATCTTCGACCGCGCCGACGACCTGAGCGGCAGGCCCGAAGACGCGTCCTACGAGCGCAAGCTCATCAGCAATGTCTACAGGATCCGCGCCGGTCAGTTCGGTTCCTCCACCAGTCAGGTGCGGGCGGCCGTACGCAACCGGTTCAGGGAGGAGCAGCAGCTGGCCCTGAACATGCTGGACGGCGGCGCGGAGCGCGCCAGCCTCGCCTGAGCGCGGAGCGACGGAGCCTCACATGGGCGTTGACGTTCTTGTCTGCAACCTGACGCGCTTCGGGGACCTTTTGCAGAGCCAGCCCCTGATGAGCGACCTCCATGCGGGCGGCCGCAGCGTCGGCCTGCTCTGTCTGGAAAACTTCGCCCCCGCGACGCCGCTCCTGCGGCATGTGGACCAGGTCTGGACCTTCCCCGGCGCCAGGTTCATGGCGGAACTCGACAGCTCATGGCAGGGCGCCGCCGCCGACCTGCTCGCCTTTGCCCGGCATGTGCGCGCGCAGGCGCGGCCCGCCCGGGTGCTCAATCTCACGCCGACGCTGCCCGCGCGCCTCCTCAGCCGCCTGCTCGCGCCGCGGCCGGAAGAGACGCTCGGCTTCGGCCTGGATGCCGAGGGCTTCGGCGCCAACACCGGCCTGTGGGCGACCTTTCTCGGCGTCGCCACGCGCCAGCGCCTCAACGCGCCCTTCAATATCGCGGACATGTTCCGCATGACCGCGCAGCCCCTCCCGGGGGGCGCGGGAGCGGCCGCGCCCGGCGACAGGCGCTTCGCCCTGCGCGAACCTCCGGCGGAAGCCCTCGCCTGGGCCGACAGTTTTCTTGCGGCAGGCGAAGGCGCCGCGGCTTCCTACCATGTGGCCTTCCAGCTCGGCGCCAGCGAGACGCGGCGCCAGTGGCCCCCGGAACGCTTCGCCGCCCTTGGCGACCAGCTCTGGCGCTTGGCCGGAGCGCGCCCCGTCCTTCTGGGCGCGGCCGCCGAAGCGCCGCTGGCGGCCGCCTATGCCCGGGCGGCCGCCCATCCCTTCGCCGATGCCGTGGGCGCCACGGACATCCCCAGACTGGCGGCCCTGCTCCGGCGCTGCCGCCTGCTCGTCACCAACGATACCGGCACCATGCACCTTGCCGCCGGACTCGGCGTGCCGAGCCTCGCCTTCTTTTTCGCCACGGCCCAGCCCTGGGATACCGGACCCTACCTGGCGGACTGCTGCTGCCTGGAACCGGCGCTGGCGTGCCATCCCTGCGCCTTCGGCCGCGCCTGCCCGCAGGGGGAGCGCTGCCGTTGGCTGCCGGAAGCCGGACCTGTGGCGCGGCTGGCGCTCGGCTACCTGGACACCGGCCGGTGGGAGGCGGGACTCTCCCCGGAACTGTGCGCCGCCATGCGGGTCTGGCGGACCGGCTTCGACACGGACGGATTTGCCGCGGTCCGCTGCCTCTCGGGGCACGAACGCGAGGCCCGCAGCATCTGGATGGCGGAACTCCGGCGTTTCTGGCGTCAGCTTCTTGACGATCTCGGCGCAGGCTCCGCCACGGATGGCGCGGCGCGCGCGCAGGACGGGCAGGAACCGCCCGGCGCGCCGCTCCCCGATGCGCCGGAGGCCGCGGCGGCCCTGACGCAAGGGTCCACCCTGCTGGACGCCCTCGCGGCCGCCGGCGCCCTCACGGGAAAGAGCAGGCAGGCCGGGCAGCTTTTTCTCCGCAACTGCGAGCGCCTCCAGCAGGTCCTTGACACCTGCGCGCCGCTGGCATCCCTGGGCGCCTTCTGGCGCGAACTGCGGCAGACGCGCGGCGGCGGCATGGACGAGCTTCTGCCCTGCCTCCACATCCTTGCCGCCCATCTGCGCCGCTTCGCGGCGCGCCTCGACCGCGCGGCCGATGGCGGCGCGATGCCGGAAGCGGGCTTCTGAATTTCATGGCATGGCTATTGCATAATTGAAGACACGCCACATGGCGCCAGCAAATACTTCCCGGTGGGGACAAGGAGGGAGACATGATCATCGTTGACGGTTGCCGGAGTGAACAGCAGCTTTCCAATTTTGCCAATCTTGAGGAAGTGCTCGCCACTGTCATGGATGACGAAAAAATGAGCGGCCGCATCGTGACCGACGTTTTCGTCAACAACGAGAGCTTTTCCGAAATCTATCCGCACCAGGCCGAGGACATGACCTGCGACGGCATCACTTCCGTGGAGGTGCGCTCCCAGCCCGCTGAGGAGCTTGCCGTGGATATGGCCGGCGAACTGGGCAAGGTGGCGCGGATGCTCGAAAGCGGCGCGCGCAACGTGGCGCGCCTGTTCCGCGAGGCTTCGGATGCCGACGCTCTGGAGCTGCTTCAGGACGAGCTTGACGTGACCCGTGATTTCATGGGCATGATCTCGCACCTGCGCGACCGGTATCTCGGCGGCGCGGACGCGGAATTCGTGGCCCGCGGCGAGAAGCTCTCCGACCTGATCTCGGAAATGAGCGAAGTCATGGAAAGCGAGGACTGGATCCTGCTGGCCGACCTGCTGGAATTTGAATTCGCGCCCCTGTGCGAGGAATGGCGCGCCGTTGGCGAGGCCATGCACCGCCAGCTCGCCGGCATGCGCCGCCAGTAGCCCCGACAGGAGGCCCCTATGTGCCAGGGCATCGCCTTGCTCGATGAAGCGCTGGAACTCGCCCGTCAGGAGCGCGCCGCGCTGGAGAACGCGAACTATGAGGAAGCCATCGAACTGGCCGGACGGCGTGGCGAACTCACGGGCATGGCCTGGAGCCTGCTCGCCCGGGAAACCATGGACGAATACCGCAGCCGCCTGCTCGAACAGGCGCGCCTGCAGGAGCAGCTCAGCGACATCGCCGCCCGCGCGCGCAACGACGTGCGCCAGAGCCTGAACCATGCGCGCCGGGAACAGCGGCGCATCCGGGGCTATCATCAGGCGGTGGGCCACGCCCTGCAATGATGCTCTCCCGTCCCCGCCCGACCGGGACGCGAAAACGGCGGACCATCCGGACACTGCGCCCGGGTGGTCCGTCTTCGCGTCGTCAGGAACGCCCGCGCGCGGCCTTGCCCGCCCGCACGGCGGCGCGCGCTTCGGCCACGGCCGCGCCGATATCCTCCGCGCCGACCAGGGCGGAGACCAGGGCGCAGCAGTCCGCGCCATGGGCCGCCACTTCGGCGGCATTCCACGCCTTGATGCCGCCGATAGCCACAAAGGGCAGACGGATATTGGCGACCACCCAGTCCAGATAGCTGAAGCCCACCGGCGCCACCACGTCCTCCTTGGTCCGCGTGGCGAAGAGAGGACCGACGCCGATATAGTCCGCTCCGGCGGCCACGGCGCCCAGCGCCTGTTCCGGCGAATGCGTGGACAGGCCGATGATCATGTCCGGACCCACCAGGCGGCGCACCTCGGGCACAGGCAGGTCGTCCTGGCCCACATGGACGCCGTCCGCGCCCACGAGCATGGCGATATCCACATGATCGTTGACGATGAAACACGCCCCGGCCTCCCGGGTCATGCGCCGAAGCTCCCGGCATTCCTCCAGCATGGCGCCGGCGGGAAGGCGCTTTTCCCGATACTGGAGCAGGCGCACGCCCGCGTCCAGCAGGGCGCGGGCCACTTCGGCCACGGGACGGCCCAGGGAAAGGCGCGCGTCGGTGAGGGCGTAAATATCCGTCTGTCCGGGAAGTATGGCCGGCATGGCGACTCCTTTTGGGCCGGGGGTGGTTTCGGGCGGCAGCGCCGCGCCGGATGCGCGTCCAGGCCGCGTTCCGGACGCGAAATGATGGCAGCGGCAAGTGAGGGGAAATATCCGTTTTGCAGATATTTTCCTCAGCAAAATGCCTAGTGGCCGGAAAACTCCAGAACATTGTTCAGCGGCGCCGCGCCGGAGCTGATGCGGCCGTTTGCGAAAACATGCCGCTCCAGACGCCAGGCCTCAAGATCGAGCACATCGAGCCTGCCCGTCCGCTCCGGCGTGAGCCGCGCCGCCACGGCGGCCAGCGTCTCCTCCACCGGGAAATACAGCCCCTCGAACGAAATGCGGAGCAGATCGCCCTCCAGCGTGACCGCCTCTTCCTGTCCGGCGGGCATGCGCCCCTCGCAGGCCCCGGCCACGGCGTCCCGGGTCTCTGCATCCGCCGGATGCAGGCTCCCGTAGACCTTGAGCAGGACAGGCTGGCTCATGGCGCGCCGTCCGCCGTTTGCGCGCCGCTCCCCACGGGCATGCCCGAGCGGCAGTATCCGCGCCGCCGGGCCACGGCCAGACCCTCGCAGTCGCCCAGGCCACAGGCCGCCAGAAAATCCGCGCACATGCCGTCCACATCGCGGCGCAGCATGCGTACCGCCCCCCGCGCGCGCAGACGCCGCGCCAGCTCCTCCCCCTGGGGAGCGCTTTCGGAACGGGGCGCCCGCAGGGAGGCGTCCAGATCGGACTCAGCCAGAGCGGGCTGCCCCAGCCGCCAGTGCCCCAGGGCGCGCACATAGCGCGCCCGGCCCGCCAGCCGCGCCACGCCCGGATCCGCCGTGCCGTCCAGCGCCAGCAGCCGCAAGGCTTCGCCGGCGGAGTCCACCGCCGCCTGCGGCAGGTCGCGCTGCATCTGCGCCTCGGCCAGAAGCAGCCACACCGCCGCGTTCTCCCGCGCGCCCATGGCCGCCCGCTCCAGCGCAGGCAGGGCCTCCGGCGCGCAGAACCAGCCCCCCGGGGCAGCGCGGGCGGCCGCCAGCGCCTGCCAGAGCGCCTCCAGCCGCGCGGCCGCCGCCTCAAGCTCGACGGCGCGCCTGCGCGCCTCCGCCAATGACGCGGGCCAGTGGCGGCGCACCGCCAGCATCTCCCGCTCCAGATCGAGGATGAGCGCCCGCCGCGCGGCAAGCAGATCCGCCTCGCGCACGGCGCTGACCATGGCCGCGGACGCGTCCGGCGCGGGCACGAGCCGCACGGCCACCACCAGTTCCGGCGAATCCTCGGGCGTCAGGTGGTCGAGCGTGTGGAGCCGGGCGCAAAGGGCGAGCAGGCCGGCGCGGTCATCAAGCCCGGAAGCGGCAAGCCCGATCCTGGCCCCGGCGGGCAGGCCGGAACGCGCCGTCTCCAGCGCGCACAGCCACGCCGCCGCCCTGGCCCACCGGTATTCCAGCGGAACGATGAGCGGAAAGGGCCTGCGTACCAGCTCGGTCACGTCGGACAGGGCGGACGCGGCGACAGCTTCCCCTGGCCCCCCGGCGCCATGGCGGATGCCGGCGCCCGAAGGGAACCACGCCAGCAGGCAAAGGAGCACGCCAAGAACGGCGCCCGCCACCGGTGGCCGAAAACGGCGCCGGGGCGCGGAGGCGCCGGTCCCGCGCGCGGACCTGGAGCGCATGGGGACCTATTGCTTCCTGGTCTCGATGGTCTGCACGATCTTCTGGGCCATGGGCTTGACAAGGTCGCGCAGGGTATCGAGCAGCAGGTCCTCCGCCGTGGATCCGGAGGGCAGGCCGCTCCGGCTCTGGCTCGCGTTGCACGACTCGCTCCAGAGGCGTCCCTTGCGGTTGGCGAGCGTGCACTTGACGCGCATCTGGGAGGAGATCTCCGTGGAGGAACTCTCCTTGAGCCAGACCTCGTCCACCTGGCCGGTGACGAGATAGTCGGGATTGCCGCTGCGGGCCTGGCTCACGTTGGTGGCAAACGAAACCTGAAAACCGCTGCGCGCCAGTTCGTCGGCCAGGGCGCGGCTGATCCACGGGGCCACATCCCCGGTGGTGCTGAAGGCGCTGCCGTCGCGGCGCACGCCGATGGACGCGGTATCCACCCGTTTGTCCGCAAAGCTGACCACGCTCACGCTGGGCGCGTTGGGCGCGGGCAATACGGAGGCGTCCAGCGGCGGCGGCGGGAGCAGACGCACGGAATTGCTCGGCCCGCAGGCCGACAGGAGAAAGACCGCCCCCACAAGGGCAAGCAGGACCACAGGCGCTGAGCGGCGATGCTTCATGGCTGCCTCACGGAAAAAGGTGACTCATTCTAGAATTTCTCCAGAAATACACACAAAAGCCCTCGCTTGCAAGGCGGAAGCGCGCATGCTACATCCCGTGCGGCGCCGCAGGCCCGGTACGGCGCGCGGCAAACCTGCTCCGGGCAGACGCGGGGGAAACGATGATCGATCTCAAGCTGGCGCAGCGGCAGCCGGAAATGGTGGAAAAAGCGCTCGCCGAGCGGCATTCCAAACTCGACATGCGGGAATTCCGCGTTCTGGACGAACGGCGGCGCGCCCTGCTCGCCGAGGTGGAGGCGCTCAAGAGCCAGCGCAACGCGGCCTCGGACGAAGTGGCGGCCATCAAGCGCGCCGGGGGCGACGCCAGCGCCCGCTTCGCCGCCCTGGGCGAGCTTTCCGAACGCATCAGGGCGCTGGACGCCCAGGTGGCTGAAGTCAAGGCCGCGGAAGAATCCTGGCTGCTGTCCGTGCCCAATCTGCCGGATGCCTCGGTGCCCGTGGGCGCGGACGAGACGGAAAACCCCGAGGTGGCGCGCTGGGGCGCGCCGCGCGCCTTCGACTTCCCCCCCGCGGAACACGGCGATCTCGGCACGCGCCTTGGCGGTCTGGATTTTGCCCGCGCCGCCAGGCTCACCGGCAGCCGTTTCGTGGTGGAGACGGGCTGGGCCGCGCGTCTGGAACGGGCGCTGGTCAACTTTTTCCTTGACCAGCATACGAAGCGCGAGGGCTATGTGGAGGTGCTGCCGCCCTACATGGTCAACCGCGTCACCATGACCGGCACGGGCCAGCTCCCCAAGTTCGAGGAGGACCTGTTCAAGCTGCGCGAGGGGGACTATTACCTCATCCCCACCGCCGAGGTGCCGCTCACCAATCTGCACGCGGGCGAGACCCTCGACGAGGCGCAGCTGCCGCTGGCCTACTGCGCGGCCACGCCCTGCTTCCGTTCCGAGGCGGGCAGCGCCGGCAAGGACACGCGCGGACTCATCCGCATGCACCAGTTCACCAAGGTGGAGATGGTGCGTTTCGCCCACCCGGACGACAGCTTCAACCAGCTTGAGCGGATGACCGGCCACGCGCGCAACCTGCTGGAACTGCTGGAACTGCCCTACCGCGTCATCACGCTCTGCACGGGCGACCTCGGCTTCAGCGCGGCCAAGACCTATGATGTGGAAGTCTGGCTTCCGGCGCAGAAGACCTACCGCGAGATCTCGTCCTGCTCCAACTGCACGGACTTCCAGGCGCGGCGCGCCAATATCCGCTTCAAGCCCAGGGGCGGCAAGGCAGCCTGGGTCCACACGCTCAACGGCTCCGGCCTGCCCACGGGCCGCACCATGGCCGCCCTGCTGGAAAACGGCCAGCAGAAAGACGGCAGCGTGGTCCTGCCCAGGGCGCTCGTGCCCTACATGGATGGCGTGGAGGTCATCGAGCCGGCGCGGTAGGGGTCCAGCTTCCGGGGTCTCCCGCGAGTTCCTCGCAACAGGCGCGGAAGCGTTCCGCCATGCACTCAAGGCCGATGGATGGCCGGAACTGCTCTTCGGCCTGGCGCATGCGCGCCCGGAGGCGTTCATCCCGCATGACGCCGATCATGGCCCGCGCCAGGGCCTGGGGATCGTTCTCCTCCACGCGCAGGGCCGTTGCCGCGGGGGCGCCGGCAAGGCGCTCGCGGTGGAGCGCGCTCTGCGCGCAGATGACGGGTAGCCCCGCCGCCACGCCCGCCCAGAGCGTTTGCGGCAGCTCCTCCGGGGAGGTGCCGGGCGCCACCCAGGCGCCGCAATGCCGCAGGGCGTCCGTGGGGGCCTGATCGCCCAGGATGCAGAGCCGCGAGGCCACGCCCAGGCTGGCGGCTTCGCGCAGGACCTCCTCAAAGCGCGGCCCGGCGCCGAACATCCGCACCTCCCAGGGGGGCAGGTCGTCCCGCTGCCAGAGCGCGGCCATAGCCCGCACCATGAGCAGAGCGCCGGAACGTGGCGCCAGGCTCTCGCCCATGCCGAAGACAAAACGGCGCGCGGCCCCGGCGGCCGGCGCCACCGGCTCCAGGCGATAGTCCGCCAGCGCGACGCCCGGCGCGAGCATATCCAGAACGGCGGCCGGACGCCGCTTTTCAGGCATGCCCTCCCAGATCTCCCGGATGCGGCGCCGCACATGCTCCGAACCGCAGAACACGCGGGCCGCCGCGCGCATGGCGCGGCTCCGGCAGCATTCCGGCGCGGGCGGCCGCACGAAAAAGGCATGGGACAAAAGGGCGCTCCCCTTTTTGCGCATGCCCAGGACCCGGCGCCCGAGGCCCACGGCTTCCGCGCCCACCGTCTGGATGAGCAGGGCCTTGTGCCGCCGCTGCCACAGCCAGAGGCGCGCATGGGCCGTCACATCGCCGCCCCCGCCCACCGCGAGCGCGGGGAGGCCCAGGGCCTGCGCTTCGGCATGCAGGCGTCCCCCCTTGCGGCAGACAAGAAGCGGCGCGAAACGGCCGCCATCGCGCAGGGAGCCAGCCATGGCGAGGGCCTGCCCGGCTTCAAGGCGCGCCAGGCGCGCGGGGTCCGTCCCCGCGGGCGCCCCGTCCGGCCGCCGTGTGGACTCTGCCTCCTGCTGGAGCGCGATGAAAAGAATACGCATGACCATCCCCATTGGCCGCACCCTGAAACGGGCTTGTCCCGGAAGGCCCGTGTCCGCGTGCGAAAGGCGTCCGCTCCCGCATGCGCCAGGGCGTTTACGCGGTCTCCTTGCGAAACCGCTCTAGGCTCAGACCTCATTAAATTACGTTATGGTTTTTTCAGCAAGGAAAAGAGTTTTTTCCACTGGCCGCCCTTGGCTCCGCTTCGGGCGGGGCTGTCGCCGCAAGGATCCGAAAAAATAAGATTTTTTTGCGCTGGCAAGGAA
>NZ_CAJUBO010000024.1 GCF_910584445.1 uncultured Desulfovibrio sp. | reverse complement strand
CCCATGGGGTGCAGGACGTTGAAGCCCTGCATGCGGCGCATGCGCGCCACCACGTCGCCAATGGAATAATTGCGGACATGGCCCATGTGGATCTTGCCCGAAGGATAGGGCAGCATCTCCAGCACATAGCACTTGGGCCTGTCGCCCCCGTGCGCGCAGGCAAAGGCGTCTTGCGCCTGCCAGCGCGCCTGCCACTTTTCCTCAAGTTCCTGCGGATGATACCGATCGTGCGTCATGGTTCCACCAGTCATGCGTCAGGGGTCCCCGCCCCGCCCCGCGGCGCCCTGGCCGCCGCGTCAAGAATGCCGTTGAGAAAAGCCCGCGCCCGCTCGTCGCCAAATTCCCTCGCCAGTTCAAGGGCCTCATTGATGGCGACCTTGGGCGGCACATCGTCGCGCCATAGCAGCTCGTACAGCGCAAGCCGCAGGATGGTAAGCTCGATGCGGCCCAGACGGTCCACCCGCCAGTTGCGCGAAAACCGGGCGATGGACGCATCCAGCGCGGCCGTGTGGCTCCATACGCCGTCCACCAGTTCCCAGGCGAAGCCCGAAGGCTCCCTGTCCAGGTCGGACTCGTCCATGCCCTCGTTATGCGGCGAGAGCACAAACAGCCGCCAGAGCGCCGCGCGGTCCGCCGCGGGCGAAAAGCACAGGCCATAGAGCACCTGGAATGCCAGTTCGCGCCCGCTCCGGCGCGTGGGTCGCCTGCTCCCGGCCATGGGCTACAGCTGCTCCAGAACGCGGATGGTCTCCAGCATGGCCGCGGCGGCTTCCACACCCTTGTTGCCGGCCTTGGACCCCGCGCGTTCGATGGCCTGCTCGATATTGTCGCAGGTGAGCAGGCCGAAACCGATGGGCGTGCCCGAATCCAGCATGGTCTGGGCGATGCCCTTGGAGGCCTCGGCGCACACATAGTCAAAATGGGGGGTCGCGCCCCGGATGACCGCGCCCAGCGCCACGATTCCGTCGTAGGCATGCGCGGCGGCGAGCTTGCGGCAGACAAGCGGCAGCTCAAAGGCCCCGGGCACGCGCACCAGGACCAGACCGGCCCGGTCCAGGCCATGCCGCTCCAGATAGTCCACGGCGCCGCCCACAAGGCGATCCACGATGAAATCGTTGAATCGCGTGGCCGCAATGGCGATCTTCAGGCCGCGCGCGTCCAGTTGCCCGGCAATGGTGGTAACGCTGTCCATCTTCGCTCCCGTGGGGCCGCGCCCGTCCGGCGCTCCCGTCTTCCCGTTCATGGTTGTGCGGCGCCGCGCCCGGCCTACAGAAAGCCCGCGCGGCGCAGGGATGCAAGGCTCAGGCCGCCCGCCCGGCCGGACGCATCCCCGCCGTCATCCTTTCCGGCGCCGCCCCCCGCCTCCCGCCACGGCCCGAGCAGACGGGCCACATACTTGCCCACCAGGTCGGTCTCCATATTGACGCGGCTGCCGGGGCGCCAGGCGCGCATGGTGGTGCGCCGCCGGGTATCCGGGATGACGTTGACCTCAAGAAAATCCTCGCCGCAGGCGTTCACCGTGAGGCTGATGCCGTCCAGCGCCACCGAGCCTTTGGGGACGACCTCCCGCCCGAAGGCCGCCGGAAACGCCAGCCGGCAGCACAGGGACTGCCCCCGGCGCTCGATGCTCCGCACCTCGGCCACACAGTCCACATGGCCGCTCACGAGATGACCACCCAGGCGGTCGCCCAGGGCCAGCGCCCGCTCCAGGTTGACGCGCGCCCCGGCCGTCAGCGCGCCCAGCGTGGTGCGCGCCACCGTTTCGCCCGAGGCATAGGCCGTGAACATCCCACGGTCATGGCTCTCCACCGAAAGGCACGCGCCGTTGACGGCGATGGACTCGCCATCCGTCACCTCCGCGAAGGGCACGAGCGGCCGGATGCTGAACCGGCGTTCGCTCCCCTCCTGCCGGGAGGCGAGGATCTCGCCCTCGCACTGGATGATGCCCGTGAACATCAGCCGCGCCCCTTGTCCGCCGCCACGGGCCGCAAAAGCAGGTGCGCGTCGTCGCCGCAGCGCTCAAGCCCGCAGAGGCGCAGGCCCAGCGCCGCATCGAGATCCAGCGGCATGCGCCCGGCAAACAGCGGCCGCGCTTCCGCATCGCCCAGGATGCGGGGCGCGAGGTGCAGGTGGAACTCGTCCACCAGCCCGGCCTCCAGCAGGGAAAGGGCCAGGCGGCCGCCGCCCTCGCACAGCACGCACCGCACGCCCAGTTCCTGCCGCAGGCGGCGCAGCATGCCGGAAAGATCCGGGCCGCCGCCGGGCGCCGGACCCAGCGCGAGCACCCGCGCGCCGCGCCCGCGCAGGGCCTGGGCCGCCGAGGACGCCGCCATGGCGGGCGAAGCGAGAAAGACCGTCTCCCGCGGGCGTTCCCTGAGCAGGCGCGCGCCCTCCGGCGCGGGCAGGCGCGAGGTGAGGACGCAGGCCAGCGGTTGCGGCCCGGCGGGGACATCGTCCTCCCCGCGCGCCGTCAGCAGCGGATCGTCCGCCCGGAACGTGCCGCCGCCCACCAGAACGGCGCCGCCCGCGCGCCCCACGCCCGCGCGCAGTTCATGGACGGCGCGGCGCGACGCCGGGCAACTGATCCATTGCGAGACGCCATTGCGCGTGGCGATGCGTCCGTCCAGCGTGGCGGCGAGCTTGAGCAGGACATAGGGGCGGTCCGTGGTCTGCCAGACGAGAAAATCCGCCGCGAGGTCGCGGCATTCGGACTCCAGCACGGGACCTTCCACGGCAAGGCCCGCGGCCGCCAGCAGGGCCGCGCCGCCGCCCGCCACGGGATTGGGGTCCCGAAGGCCATAGACGACCCGGCGGATGCCCGCGGCCAGGATGGCATCGGTACACGGCGGGGTCTTCCCGTGATGGCAGCAGGGTTCCAGCGTGACCACCAGCGTGCAGCCGGCCGGGTCCACCCCCCGGGCCGCCGCATCCGCGAGGCAGTCCACCTCGGCGTGGGGCAGCCCCGCGCCGTGGTGCCAGCCACGCGCCACCACCGCGCCGTCGCGCACCAGGACGGCGCCGACCATGGGGTTGGGGCAGGCGCGCCAGCGCCCGCGCCGCGCCAGGGCAATGGCCTCGCGCATGAAGGGGGCGAACTCCTGTTCCGTCACGGCTGTGGGGGCTGGCATTTCCGGCATGGCGTCATTCCGCGCTGGTCCCGGCTTCGGGCGGCCATGTCACGGCAAGGCGTTCCACGGGGATGCCCGCTTCGCGGAGCATGGTCGCGGCCAGTTCGTCGGGATACTCCTCGGCATAAAAGATCCTGCTGATACCGCAGTTGATGAGCATCTTGGCGCACAGCACGCAGGGGTGCGTGGTGCAGTAGAGCGTCGCGCCGGAAATGTCGATGCCGTGCACGGCGGCCTGGATGATGACGTTCTGCTCCGCATGCAGGCCGCGGCAGATCTCGTGGCGCTGCCCCGAGGGGATGCCGAGTTGCTGGCGCAGGCAGCCCACCTCCAGACAGTGCGGCGTGCCGGCGGGCGCGCCGTTGTAGCCCGTGGCGAGGATGCGCTTGCCCTTGACGGCCACGGCGCCCACCCTGCGCCGCGTGCAGGTGGAGCGGCAACTCACCAGCCTGGTGATGCTCATGAAATAGTCGGGCCAGGGCAGACGTTCCATGCCGCACTCGCGTCCGGTATCGAATTACCAGGAAAAAAGCGGGAACTGACGCGCGAATTCCTCCACCCGCGTGCGGATGGCGGCCAAGGCCCGCGCATCGTCGCGCTTTTCGATGCTCTCGGCAATGAACGCCGCCACCGTGCCCATGTCTTCGCGCGAAAGACCGCGGGTGGTCAGGGCCGCCGTGCCGAGACGGATGCCCGAAGTGACAAAGGGCGAACGCGTCTCGAAGGGGATGGTGTTCTTGTTGACCGTGATGCCGGCGGCGTCCAGCGCGGTTTCCGCATCCTTGCCGGTGACGTCCCGGCGCGTCAGGTCCACCAGGAGCAGGTGGTTGTCCGTGCCGCCGGAGACGAGGTCGAAACCGGCGGCCATGAGCGCGTCGGCCAGGGCGGCGGCATTTTCCACCACGCGCTGCGCGTAGCGGGCAAAGGCGGGCCGCAGGGCTTCGCCGAAGGCCGCGGCCTTGGCCGCGATGACGTGCATGAGCGGGCCGCCCTGCATGCCGGGGAAGATCTGGCTGTCGAGGCGTTTGGCGTTGGACTCGTCCGAGAGGATCATGCCCCCGCGCGGGCCGCGCAGCGTCTTGTGCGTGGTGGTGGTGGTGACGTGCGCGTGCGGGATGGGGCTTTCGTGCAGCCCGGCGGCCACCAGCCCCGCGATGTGGGCCATGTCCACCATGAGCAGGGCGCCCACCTCGTCGGCGATGGCCCGGAAGCGGGCAAAATCGATACGGCGCGGATAGGCGCTGGCGCCGGCCACGATCATGGCGGGGCGATGCTCCCGCGCGAGGGCGGCGACCTCGTCATAGTCGATGCGCCCCGTATCCTTGCGGACGCCGTAGGAGACCACGTTGAACAGCCTGCCCGAAAAATTCACCGGGCTTCCGTGGGTGAGGTGGCCGCCATGCGAAAGGTCCATGCCCAGCACCGTATCCCCGGGCTTGAGGCAGGCGAAATAGACGGCCATGTTCGCCTGGGAGCCGGAATGGGGCTGGACGTTGGCATGCGCGCAGCCAAAAAGGCGGCAGGCGCGATCGCGGGCCAGATCCTCGACCATGTCCACATATTCGCAGCCGCCATAATAGCGCTTGCCGGGATAGCCCTCGGCGTACTTGTGGGTGAGCACGCTCCCCTGGGCCTCCCGCACGGCGGCGGAAACGAAATTTTCCGACGCGATGAGTTCCAGCTTGCTCATCTGGCGGTCGGATTCGAGAACGATGGCCTGGGCGAGTTCCGGGTCCTGGAGAATGAGTTCATCCATCGAGGCATATCCTTTTGCGGAAAGAGCGCCCGCGCGCGGCGGGCAAAAGACTGTGGCGGCCGGTTTTCCGGCCGCCGTGGACAAAGCCGCCGCGGGCGGTCATTTCCGGCGCTCCGGCGTCAGCCGACCCATTTTTTGAAAATGACGCTGGCATTGGTGCCCCCGAAGCCGAACGAATTGCACATGCCGTATTCGCAGGCCACATGCTCGGTGCCCCCGGCAAGATAATCAAGATCGCACGCCGGGTCGGGGGTTTCCTGGTTGATGGTGCCGGGCAGGGCCTCCTCATGGAGCGCCAGAGCCGTGAAGACGGACTCGATGCCGCCGGCCGCGCCGAGCAGATGCCCGGTCATGGATTTGGTGGCCGAGATCTTGAGCTTTTTCGCATGGTCCCCGAAGGCAAGCTTCATGGCCCTGGTTTCCGTGCTGTCGTTGAGCTGGGTGGACGTTCCGTGGGCATTGATATAGTCCACGGCCCCGGGCTGGAGGCCCGCGTCGCGCAGGGCGCGCCGCATGGCCGCGGCCATGCCCTCGCCGGTCTCGTGCGGAGCGGTCATGTGATGCGCGTCGCCGGAGGCGCCGTAGCCCGCCACCTCGGCGTAGATCTTCGCGCCGCGCCGCCGCGCGCTCTCCAGCTCTTCCAGAAGGAGCAGGCCCGCACCCTCGCCGATGACAAAGCCATCGCGCCCGGCGTCAAAGGGCCGCGACGCCCTGGCCGGATCGTCGTTGAAATGCGTGGAAAGGGCCTTGAGCGCCGTGAAGCCCGCCACGCCTAGAGGCGTGACCGTGGCTTCGACCCCGCCGGTGATGACGCTTGTGGCCCGGCCGAGCACGATCTCGCTGTAGGCCGTGCCCACGGCGTGGATGCCCGAGGCGCAGGCCGTGGTGGTGACGATGTTCGGCCCCTTGGCCCCCGTGAAGATGGAGATCTGCCCCGGACCCATGTTGGAGATGAGCATGGGGATCATGAACGGCGAGATCTTGTTGGGACCGGACTCAAGCAGCTTGGTATGCCAGGTCTCCAGAGTGTGCAGGCCGCCCAGCCCGATGCCGAGGATGACGGCCACGTCCTCGGCGTTGGCCGGGGTGATCTCCAGACCGGCGTCTTCCAGAAGCATCCTGGCGGCCGCCACCGCGAACTGGGTGAAGCGGTCCATGCGCCGCGCCTGCTTGGCGGGGATCCAGGTCTCCGGAGCAAAATCCTTGACCTCGCCCGCAATACGCGAAGTATAGTCCGACGCGTCGAAGAGCGTGATGGGACCGATGCCGGATTCACCCGCCAGCAGGCGCTTCCAGGTGGTATTGATGTCATTGGCGAGCGGCGTAATGCCGGAAACGCCGGTGATCACTACGCGGGGACGATTCATGGAAGCTCCTTGGCCTTCGAGCATTTTTGGCGGGCGCCTGCTCCCGCATCCGCCGGAGCGGCCTGGATACTTTCAGTACCCGACCGCTCTGCCGCGGATGCAGGTCGGCTCTTTCCAAAACCTCAGGTTCACGGCGCGCCAGCGGTTCCAAATGCCGCGCCCGCGGGGCGATACCCCGCGGACCATGGCGGACAGCCCAAAAGGGCCGGCACCGCGACGGCGCGCCGCAGGCACGCGGGGCAGCCCCCCAAAAGCGCCGGCAGGCGCCGACTACTTCTTGCTTTCGATATAATTGATGGCGTCCTGCACCTTGAGGATCTTCTGCGCGTCCTCATCGGCGATCTCGATGTCGAACTCTTCTTCCATTGCCATGATGAGTTCGGTGAGATCCAGGGAGTCCGCGCCCAGGTCCTCCACAAAGGAGGCATCGGGCTTCACTTCGTCGGCGCTCACGCCAAGCTGGTCAACAATGATCTTCTGGACTTTTTCCGCGACATCAGACATGGCGTCCTCCAGGTGTTCCATGTTCGTTTCGCGCCGGCCCCGGGAAACTCCGGCGGCCTTTCGCGCATTCATAAAAAACTCTTGTCCGCCGGCCGCCGCGCTCTTCCGCGGCGCACCCGCCCCTTCAGCAATACATGCCGCCATTGACGGCAAGGACCTGCCCCGTGATGTAGGCGGCCCTTTCCGAGGCCAGAAAGGCCACCGCCTCGGCCACATCCTGGGCGGTGCCCATGCGGCGCAGGGGAATGGACTCCACATAGCCCGCGATGACGGTCTCGTTCAGTGCGGCCGTCATGTCGGTCTCGATGAAACCGGGCGCCACGGCATTGACGGTGATGCCCCGCGCGGCAAGCTCGCGCGCGTTGGACTTGGTGAGTCCGATGAGTCCGGCCTTGGCGGCGCAATAGTTGGCCTGCCCGGCATTGCCCATCTGCCCGACCACCGAGGCGATATTGATGATGCGCCCGGCCCTGCGCCTGCTCATGATCCTGGCGGCCTCGCGGCTGCACGCGAACGCGCCGCCGAGATTGACATCCAGCACGCGGTCGAAATCTTCCGTCTTCATGCGGATGAGGAACCCGTCGCGGGTAATGCCCGCGTTGTTCACCAGGACCGCCAGATTGACCTTGTCCTTGATATGTGCGGCAAAAAACGCCTCCACGGCGGCATCGTCGCCCACATCCAGCGCAAGGGCGCGCGCCCGGCCGCCCTCCGCCGCGATCTCCCCCACCGTGCGCTCGGCCTCTTCCGGGCGGCTCACATAGGTAAGGATGACGCAAAATCCGTCACGCGCGAGCGTGCGGGCAATGGCCCGCCCGATGCCGCGCGAGCCGCCCGTGACCAGGGCCACGGGCGCATCCGCCCAGGGATCCGCCGATGCTGTGCAAGAATTCGTCATGCCGCTTCCCCGCTTTCAGTGTCGAGAGCCATGAACATGCTTCCTACTCCATACGCCGGGGAATTTCAATGCGCGGGCTACGGGACCGCTAGAAGCGCAGGAGCGCCGCGCCCCACGTCAGCCCCGCGCCGAAGGCCGTCACAAGGACGCGGTCGCCGGGCCGGATGCGCCCCGCCGCGCGGGCTTCGGCCAGAGCCAGCGGAATGGAGGCGGAAGAGGTGTTGCCGTATTCCGCCAGATTCACGAAGACCCTGTCCGCGCCGACGCCCAGACGCGAACCCACGGCCTCGATGATCCGTATGTTGGCCTGATGGGGCACAAAGAGCGCCACGTCCGCCATGGAGAGTCCGTTGCGGGCAAGGAGCGTCTCGCACACCTGGACCATCTGGCGGACAGCGTGCTTGTAGGTATCGCGCCCGCGCATGGAAATGAAGAACGAGGCGTCCACCGCGTCGCCGGGCGCATACCGGCAGCTCGTGCCGCCGCCCACAACGATCAGGTCGCGCTGCGAGCCGTCGCTCTGGCAGAGGACGTCCTCCACGCGGGCCGTCCCCTCGCCGCCCGCGCTGTCGAGCACGCAGGCCGTGGCCGCATCGCCGAAGAGGACACAGGTGCCGCGGTCCTGCCAGTTGACGCGCCGGGTCAGGGCCTCGGCGCAGACGAAAAGTATCCGGCTCTCCGGCGCCTGGGCCAGAAAGGCCCGCCCCAGCGAAAGCCCGTAGATGAAACCCGTGCAGGCCGCGCCGAAATCCAGGGCCATGACCGGCCCGGCATCCAGCGCGCCGGCAAGGATGCAGGCGATGGAGGGGGAAAGATGGTCCGGCGTGCAGGTGGCGGCCAGCACATGGGTCAGGGAACGCGCCGGAAGCCCCGCCTCGTCCAGGCAGCGCCGCGCGGCGGCCAGGGCCAGATCCGAGGCGTTTTCCGTATCGGCCAGCCTGTGGCGGCGGCGGATGCCCGTGCGCTCGACGATCCACTGGTCATTGGTGTCCACAAGGGCCGCCAGATCGTCGTTGGTGATGACGGTCTCCGGCACATGGGCGCTCAGGGCGCGCAGATGGCAGTTGAGAGTCATGGAGTGTCCGTGGGGTTTGCGGAACGGCAGGCGCCCATGCGCTCAAATGGCGCGGGAGAACCGCGTCAGCTCCTCGTTGGCGAGAATGGTTTCGGCCAGGCGCGCGTTGGTCTCCTTGCGGACAAAGGCGCCGCTCATGCGGATGGCGTTGGTCATGGCCCTGGCGTTGGAGCGCCCGTGACAGACGATGGCAAGCCCCTGAAGGCCGAGCAGCGGGGCGCCCCCGTACTCCGCGTAATCGATGGTCCGCGCGAAGTTCCGGAAGGCGCCGCGGGCGAGGAGCGCCCCAAGGGCGGGCATGACGCCGGAAGTGAAGACCCGCTTGAGCATCCGCACCAGCGAAGCCGCAAGCCCCTCGCTCATCTTGACCACCACATTGCCCACGAAACCGTCGCAGATGACCACATCCACATCGCCGGTAAAGATGTCGCGCCCTTCGGCATTGCCGATGAAATTCAGGTTGTGGGCCATCTTCAGAAGCTCATAGGCTTCCTTGACCTGGCTGTTGCCCTTGCCCTCTTCCTCGCCGATGCTGAGCAGGCTCACGCGCGGCGCCGCATAGCCGAGCAGGTCACGGGCAAAGGCGTCGCCCATGAGTCCGAACTGGAACAGGTGGTAGGGGCGGCAATCCACATTGGCCCCGGCGTCCAGAACGACCACCGGCTCCTTTTCCGTGGGCAGCAGGGCCGCCAGCGCGGGGCGTTCCACACCGGGAAGGCGCCCCATGATGAACATGCCGCAGGCCACCGTGGCGCCGGAATGCCCGGCGCTCACCACGCCGTCGGCCGCGCCCTCCTTGACAAGGCGGCAGGCCACCTGGATGGAGGCATTCTTTTTGCGCCGCAGGATGTCCGACGGCCGTTCGTTCATGTGCACCACGTCATCGGCCTGGACGATCTCGCACCCGATGCCTTCCAGGTCGAGCCTGGCAAGCTCGGCCTCCACCTTGGGCGTATCGCCCACGAGGAGGATATGGAGGTCGTGGAGGCGCGCCGCCTCCACGGCGCCAGGGACGACCACGGCGGGGCCGAAATCCCCGCCCATGGCATCCACGGCGATGACGGGTCTTTCGCGCATCACTCGGCGTCGGGCTTTGCGATCACCTGGCGGCCCCGGTAGGCGCCGCAGCTGGGGCAGACGCTGTGGGGGGCGGTAGGCTCCCCGCAGGAGCAGTAAATGACGGCGGGCTTCGCCACACGGTCATGGGAACGGCGCATGCCCTTGCGGGAACGCGATTTCTTGTTCTGCTGAACAGCCATGTCGGATCTCCTTTCGGCGGCCGGGCCGGCAGACGCGGCCGCACCTCCAGATTATGGGAGACAGTCCATAGCGGAATTTGCGCCGCTTGTCCAGACCCGGCGCAGCCGGCGGACCGCGCCGCTCTCTTGCCCCATGCGCCGGCGTGTGCCAGAATGGGAGAGCGCCGCCCCGGCCGCCCGGAGTTTTCATGCCACTCGTGTTTGCCAGCGCCCTGCCCGGTTTTGCCGATGCCCAGGCCGGGCACCGCCTGCGCTGCCTCTGCGCCCGCTGGGAACGCCGCGCCGCGCCGCATCTTTCCCCCGGGCAGCATGCCCATGTCCGCCGCTTCCCTCCTTCCGGAGATGCGCTTCTGGCCCGCGCCTCGCGCCTGCTGGCGCGGCTGCTCGCCGCGCAGGCCCTCCCCCCGGGCGCCCGCCTTGACATGGATGCCGCGGGACGGCCCCGCGTTTCCGGCGCGCCCGGCTGGGAGGTCGCCTTCAGCCACAGCGGCCGCGCCGCCTTCTGCCTGGTGCGCCCTCCGCAGGAAACGCGGGGAGAGACCGGCGGGACCGCCGCCGCGCTGGACGCGGAAGCCCTGTCGGCCCCGCCCCCGGCGGACCTCGTCTTTGCCGGGTCCGCCCGTTCCCCGCGGGCTTCCCTGCGCCGCTGGACCCTGGCGGAAGCCCTGTTCAAGGCCCTTGGCGCCCGCCCCGCGCTCTGGACGGCCGCTGCCGCCGCCGCGCACGCGGGCGCCGGACGGCGCGCGGGCGCCTGGCTGTGGGAAGGGCAACGCGTGGCCTGGCGCCGGATTTCCTGTCCGGGGCATGTGCTCTGCGTGGCGCTTCCCGGCGCCGCGGCCGCTCCTCCCGTGCGCCTGCGCTGGCTCGCGTGGCACGCGTTCGCCTGAAGGACGCGGGCGTCCGGCCCGGCATGGACAGATGCCCGCTTTTCCGGCAAGTTCCGGGCATGCGCTTCCACCTTGTCACGCTCTTTCCGGAATTTTTCACCTCGCCGCTGGCCGCGGGCCTCATGGGACGCGCCCGCGCCTCGGGCGTGGTGGACGTGAGCTTTCACGATCCGCGCGCCTTCAGCGAGGACAGGCACCGCCATGTGGACGACCGCCCCTACGGAGGCGGCCCGGGCATGGTGCTCCAGCCGGGTCCGGTGGCAGCCGCCGTGCGCGGCATCAGCGCGCCGGGCCGCATCCTCGTCCTGACGCCGGGCGGCCGCCCCTTTACGCAGGCCCTTGCCCGCGAATACGCCAGGGAAGAGGACCTCACCCTCATCTGCGGCCGCTATGAAGGGCTGGACGCCCGCCTGGCGGACATCCTGCCGCTGGAGCCGGTCAGCGTGGGCGACGCCGTGCTCAACGGCGGGGAGACCGCCGCCCTGGCCGTCATGGAGGCCGTGGGCCGGCTGGTGCCGGGCTTCATGGGCAAGGAAGCCTCCGGCGAGGAGGAGAGCTTTTCGCGCGGCATCCTCGAATATCCGCACTATACGCGCCCCGAGAACTTCGAGGGGCTGGAGGTCCCGCCCATCCTCCGCAACGGGGATCACGCCCGCATCGCGGCCTGGCGCCGCCGGGCGGCGCTGGCGGCCACCCTGCGCTTCAGGCCCGACCTTCTGGACGCCGCCCCCCTCGACAGCGACGACGCCGCCGCCCTCGCCGCCCTGCCGCGCGAACGCCCCGGCCGCAACCTCTCCTTTTGCCTCCTCCACTATCCGGTGCTTCTGGAGGGGAAAAAATGCGGCGCGTCCTCTTTGACAAATCTTGACGTACACGATATAGCCCGGATTTCGCGCAGCTATGGCATGGGTCCGTTCTATGTGGTGACGCCTCTTGAGGACCAGCTGCGGCTGCTGGAGTCCATCCTCCGCCACTGGAGCGCCGGCGCCGGAGGCCGCGCCAGGCCGGACCGCAGCCGTGCTCTGGCGCTGGTGCGCGGGGCGCCCTCTCTGGAGGAGGCCGTGGCCCAGGCCGGCGCGCGCGCGGGCGTGCGCCCCCGTCTGGTGGCGACATCCGCGGCATGGCCGCAAAAGAAACGCGCGGCGCCCCCGCTTGCGCCCCTTGAGGTGCGCGAGTGGTGCCGGGAAGGGCCGGTCCTGCTCTGTCTCGGCACGGCGCGCGGTCTTGCGCCGGAGTTCCTTGCCCGGTGCGACGGCCGCCTCAGGCCCCTGCGCTTTTTGGGCGACAATCATCTTTCCGTGCGGAGCGCGGCGGCCATCCTGGCCGACAGGATTTTGGGCGATTTTTGTTGAAGACGGCGGCCCGCCCCGCGAAGGCCCCGATGAAGGAGTCGAAATGGATATCATCAAGAAGATCGCGCGCGAGAACATGCGCATGGACATGCCCGCCTTCCGTTCGGGCGACACGGTCAAGGTGCATCTGCGCATCGTCGAGGGCGAGAAGGAACGCATCCAGGTGTTCCAGGGCAATGTCATCCGCATCAAGCGCGGCGACACCAATGCCAGTTTCACCGTGCGCAAGATCTCCGACGGCGTGGGCGTGGAGCGCATCTTCCCCATCAACTCGCCCTTCATCGATCATGTGGAGGTCGTGGCCCAGGGACGCGTGCGCCGCAGCCGCCTCTACTATCTGCGCGGACTCAAGGGCAAGGCGGCCCGCATCAAGCCGCGCGCCCGCTACTGAGCGCGCCCCGCGGACGCCGGGCGCGCCCGGCGTCCGCCACGGACGGAGCCTCGGCTCCGCTCCTTCCCGGATACTCCGGGAGCGTGCCGGCTCCTGTTCGGGAGCCGTCTCCTGTCGCGGGCATCGACGAAGCCGGGCGCGGTTGTCTGGCCGGTCCGGTGGTGGCGGCGGCGGTCATTCTGCCGTCGCGTTTCGACCTGCCGGGCCTCACCGATTCCAAACTGCTCTCGGCGCGCCAGCGCGAGGCGCTGGACCCGGCCATCCGTGCATGCGCCGTCGCCTGGGGCCTGGGCGTCGTCTGGAGCCGGCGCATCGAGCGCGTCAACATCCTCCAGGCCACACTGGAGTCCATGAGCCTCGCCGTCCGCTCGCTCCGCACGCCACCCGCGCTCCTGCTCATCGACGGCAACAGGACTCTCCCCCCCGACATGCTCGCCACGGCGTGGCGCAGCGCGCACCGGCACGCGCCGCCGCCCCGCCAGCGCGCCCTGGTGGGCGGCGACAGGAGCGAACCCGCCATTTCCGCCGCTTCCATCCTTGCCAAGACGTTCCGCGACCGGCTCATGCGCGCGCTTTCGCGGCGCTGGCCCGGCTACGGGCTTGAACGCCACATGGGCTACGGCACCCGCGAGCACCTCGCGGCCCTGCGCCGCCTGGGACCGTGCCCGCTCCACCGGCGCACCTTCCGGGGCGTCCCCGCCGATCTTCCGCCCGACGACGCCCCGGGCGCCGCATGGGGAAAACTGTGCTGAAGGGGACCGCCCCGCACCTTGCCCTCGGCCGCCAGGGCGAGGAAGCGGCCGCCGGCATCCTGCGCCGCGCCGGGCTGCGTATTCTCGACCGGAACTGGCGCCAGGGCCGCCTGGAGCTGGACCTTGTCTGCCGGGACGGCGGCACCGTGGTTTTTGTGGAAGTGAAGACCCGGACCAGCCGGGAACGGGGCGGCCCGGAAGGCGCCCTCACCCCGGCCAAACAGCGCAGCCTGGGACGCGCCGCCCAGGCGTGGCTCGCGGCCCATGACGCCTGGGACGCGCCCTGCCGTTTCGATGTCGTCTGCCTGATCGCCCGCGACGGAACCTTCAGCGCCGAGCATTACCGCCATGCCTTCGACTTCACCCCGTCTGTGGATCGTCGCCACGCCGCTTGGCAACCCTGGTGACCTTTCGCCCCGCGCCCGCGAGATCCTTGAAGGCGCGGATCTTGTCCTTGCTGAGGACACGCGCCGCGCGGCCGCGCTCTTTCGGCGCCTGGGCCTCGCGCCCCGGCGTTTCCTGAGCTTTTACGAACAGAACGAGGAGGAACGCCGCGAGGAGGCGCTCGCGGCCCTGCGCGGGGGCGCCCATGTGGCCCTCATCTCGGACGCGGGCACGCCGCTTCTGGCCGACCCCGGCTACCGGCTGGTGCGCGCCTGCCGCCACGAAGGGCTTCCTGTTTCGCCCGTGCCGGGACCGTCCGCGCCGGTCGCGGCCCTCAGCGCCGCGGGCCTGCCGCCGCTGCCCTTCACGTTCCTGGGCTTCCTTCCCCGGGACGTTGCCGGTCGCCGCGCCCTGTTCCGGGCCTATGCGGCCGTGCCCGGATCGCTCATTTTCTTCGAGCGCAGGGACAGGCTCGGCCAAAGCCTCGCCCTTGCCGCCGGGATCCTTGGCCCGCGCGAACTGGCCGTCTGCCGCGAACTCACCAAGACCCATGAGGAGTTCCTCCTGGGCCGCCTGGAACGCGCCGAAGAGCTTCCCGGGGAGCTTCTGGGGGAAATCACGGTCATCCTCGGGCCACCGGAAGGGGACGCGGCCCGCGCCTCCCGGGAAGAGGCGGAACGCTGCCTGCGCGCCTGCCTCGCGCAGGGGTCCAGACCGCGCGAGGCCGCGCGCGAGGCGCGCGCCCGGCTGCCCGGCTGGAGCGTCAAGGAGCTGTACGCCCTTATTCCCGGTCTCGCCCCGCAGGCTCAGAGTGATTGATGGATATTCCCCATTCCCGCCGGAGCGGAACGACGAATGGGACCTGAATATCCATCAATCGCCTTGTATACCACGCCTTTTGTTTTCGGTGCCAAAGAGAGGTTTTTCCGCTCGCCGCCCCCTCCCCCGCCCCCGCGCGGCCATGGACGCCACGCGCGCTCCATGCTAAGACGGCGCGGGAGACGATGCCATGGCTCATTCCATCCGCGAGACGCCCCGGGGCCTTGCCCTGAACCTTGTCCTCACCCTGCGCGGGGGCCTGCACTCTCGCCCCGCCGCGCGGCTGGCGAAGGCGGCGCGGCGGTACTCCTCGGATATCCGCTGCATCAGCGAGACCGGCGAAGCCGACGCCAAGAGCATGCTCGACCTGCTCTCCCTGGCGCCGGCGGCCAATTCCCAGCTCATCCTTCTCGCCAGCGGCGAAGATGCGCGGGCGGCCCTGCTTGATCTGGGCGGCCTGCTCGCCGACATGCAGGAATGACATGGCGCGCGCGGTCATTTTCGGCATTTCCGTCTCGCCCGGACTCGCCCTGGGCAGGATCCGCCACCTGCACGGCGCCTTGCGCGGGGAGCGCCGCCGCATAACGGACGAGACCATCCCCGCCGAGGAGGAAGCCCTGCGCCGGGCGGCCGCGCAGGTGCGCGCCGCGCTGGAAAAGACCCTGGCGGCCATGCCCGCCCCTCTGGCCGACTATGACGAGATCGTGGCCGCCCAGATGGAGCTGGCCCGCGATCCGCGCCTGCTGGGCACGGCCCTGGCCCGCATCCGCCACCGCAAGATCTGCGCCGTATGGGCGCTGGAGGAAACGGTGGAGGAACTCTGCGACCTCTTTCGCGGCATGGACGACCCCTATCTCCGCGACCGGGCGCAGGATGTCCGGGCCATGGGGCTGCGGCTCGGGGAGGCCCTGGCGGGCGGCGCCGCGCCGCGCGGCGGGCCGGGCGCGGGCGTCCTGGTGGCCGAGGATCTTTCTCCCGCCGATGTCATGGAACTGGAGCCGGATGCCATCCTGGGCATCCTCACCGCCGAAGGGGGACCCACCTCGCACACGGCCATCCTGGCGCGCAGCCTGCGCGTGCCCGCCCTGGTGGGGGTCACGGGCCTGCCCGACGCGGCGCGCGATGGCGAGACGGTCATTGTGGACGGCCTTTCCGGCTGCGTCCTTCTCGATCCCGACGAGGAGGACCTTGCGCGCTACGCGCGCCGGAAGGAGAGCTACGAAAGCTGGGAACGCCATGCCCGCGCCACCTCCCGCCGGCCCGCCGAGAGCCGGGACGGCGTGCGCGTCAGCGTGCGCGTCAATCTGGAGAACGCCGCCGAGCTTCGGGAGCTGGCCGGGTGCGGCGCCGACGGCGTCGGCCTGTACCGCACGGAATTTGCCTATCTGGGCAAGGAGCTGCCCGGCGAGGATGCGCTTTTCGCGGAATATGCCGCCGTGGCCTCGCATGTGGCGCCGGAACAGGTCATCTTCCGCACGCTGGACGTGGGCGCGGACAAGGCGCTGCCCGCGCACGCGGCCCTGCGGGAGCCGAACCCGGCGCTCGGCCTGCGCGGCATCCGCTTCTGCCTCGCCCACGAGGAGCTTTTCCGCGCCCAGCTCAGGGCGCTCCTGCGCGCGGGAGCGGAGGGCAACGTGGCCCTCATGCTGCCCATGATCACCGACAGCCGGGAAGTCCGCAGCGTGCGGCGCATCCTTCAGGAACTGCGGCAGGAGCTTCGGGCCAGGGGGCTTGCCCATGCCGGGCGCCTGCCCCTGGGCGTCATGGTGGAAACGCCCGCCGCCATCCTGACCGCCGACACGCTGGCGCGCGAGTGCGATTTTTTCAGCATCGGCACCAATGACCTTGTGCATTACCTCATGGCGATCGACCGCAACAACCGCCATGTGGCCTATCTGCACGAGCCGCTCCACCCGGCCGTGGTACGCTCGCTCAAGCGGGTGGTGGACGCGGCCCACCGGGAGGGCATCCCGGTCTCCGTCTGCGGGGAGTTCGCTTCCGACCCCTGCGGCGTGGCCCTCCTGCTCGGCATGGGCATCGACGCGCTCTCGGCCGCGCCGCGCTTCGTGCCGGGCATCAAGCACATGCTCCGCAAGCTGGATACGGACACCTGCGCGGAGCTTGTCCACACCGTGCTGACCATGCCCGACGCGGGGGCGGCCCGCCAGAACATCCATGAGCGGCTGCGCCGCCTGCTCGGGCAGGAGTTTTCCTTTCTCGCCACCAACCATGCAACGCCCGGCCAGCCATGAGCAAGAAAACACCCTCCTCAGCCATTGCCGTCAACAAGAAGGCGCGCCACCTCTACGAGCTTTCGGAGTTCCTGGAGGCGGGCATTTCCCTCACCGGTCCCGAAGTCAAGAGCATCCGTGCGGGCAAGGTGAATTTCATCGACAGCTATGTGGAATTTCGCCAGGGCGAGGCGTGGCTGGTCTCGCTCCATGTGGCGCCCTACGCCAACGCGGGCTACGCCCCGCAGGACCCGGACAGGCCCCGCCGCCTCCTCCTCCACGCCCGCGAGATCGGGCGCCTGGCGGGCACCGTTGCCCAGAAGGGGCTGACCGTGGTGCCCGTGCGCCTGTATTTCAGCCGCGGGAAGATCAAGGTGGAGATCGCCCTGGGGCGCGGCAAAAAACTCCATGACCACCGGGAGACCCTCAAACGCCGCGCCGAAGAGCGGGACATGGCGCGCGAACTGGCCTGAACCGGCGGCATGCGCGTTCCGCCGCTCCAGCCGCTCCTGGTCCGGCAGGTCTGCCTGCTGTTCTGGTGCGCGGGAGTCCTGGCCGCGCTCCACCCCGTTGAAGGCCTGTGCGCCGTCCTTTTCCTCCTCCTTGCCGACAGCCGCTTCAGGACGCTCCGGCGTTTCCTCCTGGCGGCCGCGCTGTGCGCGGCAGGTTTCGCCATGGGCTGGTGGCGGCTCGGGCCGTTGCGGTCGCCGCCGCCGGAACCGCCCTGGCTGGCCGCAGAACACGGCGAAACGACGGAAAAACCGGCTCCGCGCATCTGCGGCGTGGCGCGCCATGTCCAGGGGCTGCCTGACGGACGGCTGCGTATCCTGCTGGAAGCGGTGCGGCCCGAGCCGCTCCCCGGCGCCCGGCACGCCGATGCCCCCCTGCCCGGGGACTGCGTCTGGACATGGGAGGAGCCGGGCTTCCGGCCGCTGGCGGGGCAGACGGTCTGCGTGAGCCGCCGCCCCGTACCGGTGCGGGGCTTCGCCAACACGCGGGAACAGGCGCAGGAAGCCCGGTGGGCGGCCCGGGGCGTGTTCTGGCGCATCTGGAGCCGGGGCTGGTCGGGCGGCCCCTCGCTCTCCGGCGAGGGACGGCCGGACGCGCGCCTGCGGGAATCCCTGCGGCGCGATCTGCTGCGCGTTCTCCGGCCGCCGGACAGCGCGGCGGCGCCGGAAGCCTCACTCGGCGCGGCGCGCGGGGATGCCGCCTCACAGGCCAGGGCCATCCTGCCCGCCCTGCTCTTCGGCGACAGGTCCTTTCTTGCCAGCGACACGCTGGAAAGATTCGCCGCCGCCAGCCTGGCGCACAGCCTTGCCCTTTCCGGCCAGCATCTCGCCCTTGCCGGGCTTGCCGGACTGTTCAGCGTCCTCCTGCTCGCGCGCCTGCGCCCCGGCATCTACCTGTTCCGGGCGCGCGCCGTCTGGGTCGCCCTGGCGAGCCTGCCCCCGGCGCTTTTCTATCTCTGGCTCGGCGATGCCCCGGCATCGCTCCTGCGCGCGGCCTGCATGCTCGGCGTCATGACGCTCTGGCTCCTGCGCGGCCGCACCGCCACAGGGCTGGACGCCCTGCTGGCGGCGCTTGCCTGCATCGTCCTGATCTCGCCGCTGAGCCTTTTTGACCTGAGTCTCCAGCTCTCCGTCCTCTGCGTGGCCGTCATCTGTCTGTGCCTGCCCGGCATGCGCCGCCTGTGGCCCATGCCGCCGGCCGGGGGCGCCCCGCCCGCGCGTCGCGCCCCGCCGGAAAGGCCTGTGGCGGCCAGAGGGCGCGCCTGCCTTCAGGGCCTGGGCCGCATTTTCGTCATTTCCCTCTGCATCCAGGTCTGCCTCCTGCCCTTCCTGCTCGCGCGCTTCGGCACTCCCGGCGTCTGGTTCCCGCTCAACGTGCTCTGGCTGCCCGCCGTGGACCTGCTGGTCCTGCCGGGGGCGGCCCTGGGGCTTGCCTGCGCCGCCCCTGGTCTGGACGCCGCGGCGCGCGCCGTTCTGGAGCTGGCGGTCCTGCCCTGCGAAGCCCTGCTTGCCCTCCTCGCTACGCTCCAGCACCACGGCCTGCTCGACGGCCCGGCCCTGCTGCGGCCGCACTGGACGGCGCTGCCGGCCTTCGCCGCCCTGGGCATCGCGCTGGCCTTGCTGGGCGGCGGCACCTGGCCCGGGGCCAAACTCCGGGCGCGGCGCTGGATCGCCGCCGGGCTGCTGCTGCTCTGCGCTGGCCCGGCGCTACGGCTGGGCGACCGCCTGGACCCCGCTCCCCGGCTGGACGTTTTTGACGTGGGCCAGGGGCTTGCCATCGGCCTGCGCCTCCCGGACCAGACGCGCCTGCTGCTGGACGGGGGCGGCCTGACCTCGCCCCGCTTTGATGTCGGGAAGGCCCTGCTCGACCCGGCCCTGACGGACAACGAGGCGCCCCGCCTGGACGCCATCCTCAACAGCCACCCGGATCGCGACCATACGGGCGGCCTGTTCCACCTCCTCCGCGCCTTCAGGGTGAGACGCCTGTTCCATAACGGCCGCGAGGCCGCCGCGGACCGGCGCGAACCGTGGCGTCAGGTCCGGCGGCTTGCGGCGGCCGAAACGCTTGCCGCCGGGGATGTGCTGCTCATGGGCGACGGCTGCCGGCTGGAAGTGCTCCATCCGCCCCGCGCTCCGGAGAACGGCCCGGAGCCGGGAAACGGCGGGCAGGCCGCGTGGACGGGAAACGATGCGTCGCTGGTGCTGCGCCTCACCCGCAACGGCGAAGGGCTGGCCCTGTTTCCCGGCGATGCGGAGGCGCCGACGCTCCGCCACCTGCTCGAAAGCGGGGCGGAGCTTTCCGCCCGCATCCTGGTGGCGCCGCATCACGGCTCCGACCGCAGCTTCCTGCCCCAATTCCATGCGGCGGTGCGCCCGGAACTCGTCCTTGCCGGCTGCGGCTTCCGCAATCGCTGGGGCTATCCGGGCGACCGCCTTCGGGCGTGGCTTGCCGGGCGCGGCATCCCCTTTCTCGATACGGGAAGCCGCGGCCGGATCAGCGTGGTCATCCCCGAAGCGGGTCCGCTACGCGTGACGACGGCCCGCAATGCCCCCTGAGGGCAGAGGGGGAACGCAAAAAAGCGCGCCTCCCGAAGCGATGCATCCCGCAGCCGCCCCGGCTTTCAGCGCTGGCAGGCGGGGCAGAAGACCGTGGCGCGCCCGGCCACGCGGCACCTGGCGAGCGGACGCCCGCACCCCGCGCACGGCTGGCCGCCGCGGCCGTACACGGCGAAACTGTTCTGGAAGGCGCCCGCATTACCGTCCGCATCGCGGTAATCGCGGATGGAACTGCCGCACTGGGCGATGGAGAGCAAAAGCACCGCCCTGAGGGCTGCCAGAAGGGCGCGGCGTTCCGCCGGTCCCAGGTCCGCCACGGGGCGGCGCGGGTCGATCCCGGCCCGGTGCAGGGCCTCGTCCGCATAGATATTGCCGATGCCCGCCACCACCCGCTGATCCAGCAGCGCCGCCTTGATGGCCCGGCGCCCCCGGAGCCGCCGGTCAAATCCGGCCGCGTCGAGTTCCAGCGGTTCCGGCCCAAGCTCACGCCAGAAGCGCCAGCGGTCAAGCAGGGCCGGCGTGGCTGCCAGAACCGTGCCGAAGGCGCGGGTGTCGTCAAAAAACAGCCGTCGTTCCGCGCCGTCCGGCGCCCGGAGGTCGAGGATCCAGCGGGTATGGGCGCCGGGCGCGCTTCCGGCCGGCCGCGGCAGGAGACGCCCGGTCATACGCAGGTGGACGGCGAGCAGGCTGGGCCGTGTGGCCGCCACCGCCGCGCCTTCCGGTGAGGAGCGGGACCCGGGCGCAAGCTCGAGCAGGACAAGCTTGCCCCGCCGCCGCGCGCCCGTGATGCGGAGGCCCGGCAGCGTTGTCAGCGGCAGGCTCAGGGGATGGACGGCCGACGCCCGCAGCACCTCCGTGCCGGTGATGCGGCAGCCCGTCACATGCGGCGCGAGCGTCCGCACCACGGTCTCCACTTCGGGGAGTTCAGGCAAGGTAGATATCCAGCAGGCCGGGGGGCGGATCGATGCAGACCCGGCGGGCGTTGAGGTCGAACGAACGGATAAATTCGGGCCGGGCCGGGAACAGCATTTCGCGACCGCCGTCCGTGAGGATGGCCCAGACCTCCCGGCCCGCGGGCATCTCCACATGGTCAAGACGGCCGATGCGGCTGCCGTCCGGGAGCACGATGTCCGCGCCGAGCAGGTCCGCGAGATAGGCTTCGCCCTCGGGCGGCTCCGGCAGGTCGGCGCGCGGCACGCACAGGCCGGACCCGCGCAGGGCCTCGGCCTCGTCACGCGTGGCGACGCCCTCCAGCAGCAGCAGGGGACGCCCCTTGTGGACGCGAACGGCGAGCGGCGTCACGACGCGGGGGTCCGCGCCGCGCCGGCAGAGCCAGAGGCGGGGGAAATCGCCGGGGGGCGCGTCCGCATGCCAGTCCACGGCAAGCTCGCCCCGGATGCCATGGGGACGGACCACGGTCCCCAGAAGGACAAAGCCCTCCGGCACGGGAACGACGGCCGGAGCGCCTGCTCCTCCCGCCCCCCGGGCGGCACTGTGCCCGCGCGGGGGGTGCGGCGTGGCGTGCCCGGCCATGGGGCGGCCTACTCCAGGATCTCCAGGACCGTGCGCTTGCCCGCGCGGATGGATGCGGCCCCCAGGATGGTACGCATGGCCCGCGCCGTGCGGCCCTGCCTGCCGATGACCTTGCCCAGATCCTCGCCGGAGACCGTGAGTTCCAGCACTGTGGCCTGGTCGCCTTCCACTTCCCGCACCTGGACGGCGTCGGGATCATCCACCAGCGACCGGGCGATATTTTCGATCAGAGCCTTCATCAGGCACCTCCACTGCGGACCCTGCCCGCACAGCGCCATGAAGGCACCGCGCGCAGGCGGAGACGGCGCGATCCTCGGACGCGCGGGGCCGCGCCACGGGCGTCAGGCCAGATGTTTCTTGAGCAGGGAGCGCACCGTATCGGTGGGTTCCGCGCCCCGGCCCAGCCATGTGCGGATCTTTTCCGCATCCAGCCGGACTTGCGCCGGATTGACCATGGGATCGTAGTAGCCCAGAAATTCCAGGGGGCGCCCGTCGCGGCGCGTCTCGTCATTGGCGGCCACCACGCGGTAGAAAGGATGTTTCTTGCTGCCGAGACGGGTCAGTTTCAGTTTCACAGCCATGAGTTCAGCTCCCTTGCTTGTTTTTCAAGTGTAGCGTTGCGCCCGCAAAAGGGCAAGCCGTCGGCGTTCCGCGCCGATGGCTATTTTTTCCTGCGTTTCTGCTGGCGCTCTTTCTTTTTGCGTTTTTTCGCGGCCGCGGACCTGGCGCCGCCATGCCCGGCGGAAGGGCCGCCGCCCGCGCCCGGCATGCCGGGCATGCCAGGAAGACCGGGCATGCCGCCCATACCGGGCAGCCCGCCCATGCCGGGAAAAGCGCCGGGCAGCCCGCGCGGCATGCGGGGCATGCCCTTGCCGCCGCCGCGTCCGCCCATGATGCCCTGCATCATTTTCCGCATCTGCGCGAACTGGCGCACCATCTGGTTGACCTGGGCAACGCTCGTGCCCGAGCCTCTGGCGATGCGCGCCCGCCGGCTGCCGTTGAGGATGTCGGGGTCGCGCCGCTCCGCCGGGGTCATGGAATTGATGATGGCTTCCACGCGGGCAAGCTCGGCCTCCGGCAGGGCGCCGTTGGCCTGCGCCAGCTTGTCGCCAAGGCCGCCGAGTCCGGGGATCATCTTGAGGATGCTTTCCAGCGAGCCAAGCTTCTTGACCCGGCGCATCTGGGTGCGGAAATCCTCCAGGTCGAAGCTCGCCTTCCGCATCTTGCGGGCCAGGGCCTCCGCCTCCCCGGCGTCGAAGGCGTCCTGCGCCTTTTCCACAAGGGTGAGCACATCGCCCATGCCGAGGATGCGCCCGGCAATGCGGTCCGGGTGGAAGACCTCCATTTCGGAGAGCTTTTCGCCCACACCCACGAATTTCACCGGCGCCCCCGTCACCGCGCGGATGGAAAGGGCCGCGCCGCCGCGCGCGTCGCCGTCCATCTTGGTGAGCACCACGCCCGTCAGCCCGAGCCGCTCGTTGAACGCCTCGGCAACGGTCACGGCGTCCTGCCCCGTCATGGCATCGGCCACGAACAGGATCTCCTGCGGCCGCACCGCCGCCTTGATGGCCGAAAGCTCCTCCATGAGGGGCGCGTCCACATGCAGCCGGCCCGCCGTGTCGAGCAGGACCACATCCGCGCCGGCCTCCCGCGCCGCCGCCAGGGCGTTTTCGGCGATATCCACGGGCGCCATGTCCTGCGTGGAGGGATAGACAGGCATGTCCAGTTCGCGCGCCAGCACGTGGAGCTGTTCGATGGCCGCCGGCCGGTAGACGTCGGCCGGCACCAGATAGGGCTGATGCCTGCCCCGGCGCAACAGGTTGGCGATCTTGGCCGCAGAGGTGGTCTTGCCCGACCCCTGAAGGCCCACCAGCATGATCACCGCGGGGCCGCGGCCCTCCAGCGCCAGGGGCGCGGCCTCCCCGCCCAGCAGGGCCACCAGCTCGTCATGGACGATCTTGACCACCTGCTGCGCCGGGCTGACCCCCTTGAGCACGGTCTGGCCCAGGCACTTGGCGCGCACGCTTTCCACAAAGTCCCTGACGACGCGAAAATTGACGTCCGCCTCGAGCAGGGCAAGGCGCACCTCGCGCAGGCCGGCCTGGACGTTCTCCTCGGTGAGCTGACGGCTGCCGAAGGAACGGAAAACGCCGGAAAGTCTGTCGGAAAGGCTCTCGAACATGCGGACTCCGCACTGGCGCAAAAAGCTTCGCCCCCCGCCGGCGGGAGGACCTCCCCCTGCCCAGGGTCCCCGGTTCCGGCCCATGGCGGCGGCATTCGGGCGCCTGCGCGCGGGGCGCCCGGAAGACCAAAGCGACGCCCGGAGGCAGGCGGCGCGGCTTCGGGCGGCGAAAGCGCAGTTTATAGAGGCTTTGCCGCGCGGCGTCAAGCCGCAGCCGGACGCGCTTTTCTCTTGCCGGACACCCGCGAATGGCGTAGGTATCGCTGAATCAGGAATGGTGCAGCAGTGACGCGGACATCGCCCCCCCCACCGGCTCCCGGAAGGCCCCCCGGGCCTCTCGCCCTTGCGCGCGCCGCCCTCCCGGGGCGCGGCCCGGGCGTTCTGGCCTTCCCCGCCCTCCTCTGCGGGCTGCTGCTCCTGCTCTGCGGCCCGGCGCGCCAGGCCGGGGCCGAGAGCTTTCCCCTGGACTTCACCACCATCCGCCTCGGGGCGGCGCCGCGCGCGGTGCTCGTCGTGGGCGGCATCCAGGGGGACGAGCCTGGGGGCTTTTCGGCGGCCACCCTGCTTGCCACCCGCTACGAGATCGCCGAGGGCGCCGTCTGGGTGGTGCCCAATCTCAATTTTCCGAGCATCATCAGGCGGTCGCGCGGGCTTCACGGCGACATGAACCGCAAGTTCGCGCGCCTCGCGGAGAATGATCCGGAATTCGCCACAGTGCGCCGCATCCAGGAGCTGATCCGCCATCCCGACGTGGGGCTTGTCCTCAACCTGCACGACGGCAGCGGCTACTACCGCCCGAAGCATGAGGACAGGCTTCGCAATCCCGGCCGCTGGGGGCAGTCGGTCATCATCGATCAGGAAACGCTCGACGCGGGCACGTTCATGGGCGACCTCGCGCGCGAGGCCGATGCCGTGGCCGGCGAGGCCAACCGGCACCTCATCCGCCCCCTCCACACCCTGCACGTCCACAACACGCGCACCGCGGCGGGCGACAAGGAAATGGAGAAAAGCCTTTCCTACTATGCCGTGCGCCACGGCAAGGCGGCCTTCGGCCTGGAGGCGAGCAAGGAATTTCCCGTGGAGCTGCGCGCCTATTACCACCTGCTCATGATCGAGTCCTTCCTGCGCCGCGCGGGGGTGCGCTTCCTCCGGGATTTTGAGCTGACGCCCGGCGGCGTGGCCCGCGCCCTGCGCGAGAACCTGGGGGTCTCCTTCGCGGAAAACCGTGTCTTCCTGCCTCTGGAGGATGTGCGCCCGGCCATCGGCTATCTGCCGCTGCCGAAAAACAGCCCCGCCCGCGCCATCACCTCCAAGCCCATCATGGCCGTGCTCCCCTGCGAGGGCAGCGCGGACAGGATCTGCATCCACTACGGCAACCGCACCATCACCCTCATCCGGCCGGACTGGCGCGAGGTGGACCCGAGCCTGGACGCCATGGCCGTCCATGTGGACGGCCGGGAGGAAACGGTGGCCTTCGGGAGCATCCTCGACGTGACGGACGCGGCCATCGTGCACCCGCGACCGGGCTATCGCGTCAATGCCATCGGCATGGACAGCGGGCGCGCGGACGAAAGCGGCCTGCCCCTGCGGCGCGGGGATTTTCAGCCGCGCTTCTCCGTGGACCGGCGGGGGACCCTGTTCCGGGTGGAAGTTTACAGCGGCAAGCGCTTTTCCGGCATGTTCCTGCTCCGCTTCGCGGGCGGACGCGCCACAGCGGGCAGGACCTCCCTGCCCGACAGGCCAGGGCCGGAGACCACACTGGGATTCTGAACCCGCGCGCCCGGAAAGCGCGGCGTCGGGATGCTCCGTCTTCCGTCCGCAGCGCGGCGACAGACGGACCCGGGGAACCGGGGAGCCGATGCATCCGCGGGATACATCGGCGGTTCCCTGAAAAGGCCCTACGGCTTGATGTAGGCGAAGCCCTCGCGCTGCAGGCGCACCACCTCCACCAGACCGGCCGGCACCACCTCGCAGCCCGGCCAGAGGCGGTCATGCGCGATGTCGTTCTCGGCAAGGGCATTGGCGCAGATCCTGAACCGCACACCGCGCGCCATGAGCGCCGCGGTCTTTGCCCTGAGTTCGTCAAACGCGGCGCCGTCACCGGCAAAGAGCGGCGCGCCGCCGCCGTTGGCGACCACGACCAGCTGGAACGTCTCGCCGGGCAGGCCGTTGAGATAATTCTCGGCATTGCGGAGCACCAGGCCGAGCATGGCGGGGTCCCTGGCATCCAGATGCAGGCAGACATTATAGTTCATGCGTTTTCCTCGCGGTTTTTTGCCCCGCATGACGGCGGGGGATACGCCCTCAGGCTACCAGACGCGGCCGCCCTTGCCAAGATTGACCGCGCGGCCCGGCGCTTGCGCCCGAAGACCGCTCACGCTAGACTGCGACAGCTATGTGGCGCGCTTCCGGGCTTGTTCCCCTGTACGGAGCGACGTCCCGGCGCGCGCCGGGACGGGTGGCGCTCGTTCTTCTGCTCCTGGCCCTCCTGAGCCAGCTCTGCGGCTGCGGCCTGCTTGCCAGAAATACCGACCCCGGCGCGGAAGGAGCCGACGCCGCTCAGGGCGCCAAAACGGAAACGGCCTGGGACAGCGACCCCGTGCCCTATGCCGTTGCCATCGAGGTCGTGGACGGCCCGGATTCGCTCAAGGGCAAAATGCGCGACGTGAGCCAGCTCGCCAAACTCGTCAGGGAACCGCCGGACAGTCTCCTCGCTCTGGAACGCCGCGCCCGCGCCGATGAGGAAACCGCCGTCAGGCTCCTCCACTCCCAGTGCTATTATGACGGGCGCGCCACCTTCAGCATCGACAGGGCCGCCACGCCGGTGCGGGTGACCCTGCGCCTCGTCCCGGGGCCGCGTTTCGCCGTGGGCCGCGCGGCCGTGCGCTATGAGCCGCCGCCGGTGGTGCCCGACTCCTTCCTCCATCGTACCCGCGTGACGGGCTTCTGGGGGCTGGAACGCGAAGACCTGCCGGCGCCCTCCTTTCCCGATGCCGTCCCCGGCGTGACCGTGGGCAGACCCATCGTGGCCGACGACATGCTCGCGGCGGTGGCGGCCATGCCTGAAGCCCTGCGCCGCACGGGCTATCCGCTGGCGAAGGTCGCGGAGAGCCGGTACACCCTTGACCCGGCGGCGCGCACCCTCAATGCGGACATCGTCATCGATCCCGGTCCGCCGGCCCTCATGGGACGCATCGAGGTGCGCGGCAACAGGGAGGTCAACGCCGCCTACCTGCGGCGCCTCGCCCCCTGGACGCCGGGAAAAGAGCCGTGGGACGACGAAATGCTCAATGACTATGCCAACACCCTGCGCGGCCTCGGCCTGTTCCGCTCGGTGGAGGCGGCCCCCCTGACCGACGACATGGAACTGGAGCGCCGGGTGCTCGGGCCGGACGGCGCGGAAGGCGACGTGGCCGTCGTTCCGGCGGCCATCGAGGTCACGGAAGGACCCGCGCGCTCGGTAAGCGCAAGCGCCCGCTATGACACGGATACCGGCTTCGGCGTGGAAGGCACCTGGGAGCACCGCAATCTTTTTCACAACGGCGAACGGCTCACCCTGGACGCGCCCATCTCGCAGCAGGAGATCGGACTCAAGGCGGCCTTTGAAAAACCGGCCTTCCTGCAACGCGAACAGCGCCTGCTCGCCAATGCCGCCGCCCTGTGGGAAAATACCGACGCCTACCGGCAGCAGTCGCTCAAGGGAGAGATCGGTCTCGACCGGCGTCTGGCGCGCCAGTGGTGGGGCGGCGTCCATCTCGGCGCCGAGGGCGGCTCGCTCAAGGACAACGAGCATGCGGAACACGCCTACGGCGTCATCAGGCCCAGCGCGGGCCTGCGCCACGACAGCCGCAACAACAAGCTCAATCCCGGCAGCGGCATGGAGGCGGAGCTGAAGATCGTCCCCTTCAGCGGCTTTTACGAGGAATTTTTCGGCGCCTTCGCGACCACGCTTTCGGCGGCGGCCTACTACGCCCCCTACGGACGGACGCCTGACGGCGCCATAGACGACCGCCTGGTGCTTGCCGGGCGGGTCGAGGGCGGCGCCATGCTCGGTGCCTCCTCGCTGGAGAGCATCCCGGCGAGCCTGCGCTACTTCACCGGCGGCGCGGGTTCGGTGCGCGGCTACGCCTATCAGGCCATCGGCCCGCGCGACAGGGACGGCGACCCGCTGGGCGGCCGCTCCTACCAGGTTGTCAACCTCGAGGCGCGCTTCAAGGTGACGGAAAATGTCGGGATCGTCCCCTTTCTCGACGGCGGCATGGTCTACAAGGACGAAGTCCCCCGCATCATCGGCGACATGGACTGGGGCACAGGGCTTGGCCTGCGCTATTATACGCCCATCGGGCCTGTCCGACTGGACGTGGCGACGCCCCTGCACCGGATCGACGGCGATCCGCCCGTTCAGGTCTATATCAGCATAGGACAGTCATTCTGATGGCCTGGTTCAAAAAACGCGCGGCGCGGCAGGCCGCAACGGCAACGGAAACGGAGCCGGTCGCCGGGCAGACGCCCCCCGTCCGGCGGCGCCGGCTGCGCCGTCTCGTTGCCGCGCTTTCGCTCGTCCTGCTCACAGTGACGGCGGGGCTGTTCCTGGCGTGCTTCTGGGCCTTCCAGACCGAAGCGGGCCATGCCTGGCTGCTGAAGACGGCCAATGCCGCGCTGGCGGGCAGGGACGGCGGCCTTTCCTTCCGCCTGACACGGCTTGAAGGCTCGGTGCCCTTTGATTGCGTTTTCGGGCTGGAGGCCGCCGACGGGCGCGGCGTCTGGCTGACGGCGCCGGAAAATCATCTGGTATGGGACTGGCGCGCCCTGCCCGGCGCCGTGCGTATCGAAACGGCGGCCATCGTGCGCCCCAGCCTGTCGCGCCTGCCGGATCTTCCGCCCGCGCCCGAACCGGAACCGCCCTCGCCCCCCCTGACGCTGAAGGATGTCCAGACCTTGCTCGGCGAGTTCGCGCGCCTGTTCCGGGACCCGCCGTTCTGGCTGCCGGAGCTGTCTCTGGCCGCAACGGTGGAGGGCGCCCGCTTCCCCGCGGCCCTGCCCGGCGGGGAGACGGCCGTTCCCGCTGCCGCACCCGGGGCTTCCCCTCCCGGAGCGGTCCCCGAGGCTGCCGCCACCGAGCTTCTCGCCGACGCGGACCTCACCGCCACCCTGAACGCCGGCACCGGCGCCCGGCTGGAGGCGCGCGCCCGCCTCGCCGGAGCCGACGGCCGCGAAGCGCGCCTTGCCGCACTGGGCCTGCAACAGGCGGAACTGACCTTCACGGCCACGGCGCAGGCGGAAACGGCCACGCCGGGCCTTGCGGCCACGGCGCAGGCGGAGGCCACGCTGCACGGGCCAAGGCTCACAGTGGCGGATCTGCCCCCCGACCTGCTCGGCGCAAGGCCCACGCTGCGCCTCGCCCTGGAGGCCCGGAACGTGGGCGATGCGGCGGCCGCGCCGGCCCTTTCCCTGCGCGGGCCGGACCTGGCCGCGGGACGCGTCACGCTTCAGGGCGAAGGTTCATGGCAGGGCGGCCAGGGCTGGAGCCGGGGCGAGATCGACGGGCCGCTGGCCCTGCGCCTCGCGGCAACGCTGCTCCCCGGCTCTGCGGGCGCGGCGCCGGACGGCGACCCGCTCTCGCCGCTCAGGGCGCCGGCGCGGCTCCTTCTCACGGCCGGAGGCGCGCTGCCCAGGCCCGATCTCGACCTGCGTCTGGACTGCGCCGAACTCGCCGCGGGCGGCCACACGCTGGAGGGGCTTGTCCTCGCCGTCACGGGCAAAAAGCTGGCCCTGCCGCTGGAGGCCGCGTTTCCGCCCGCCGAAGAGACCGCCATCGATCTTGACCTTGGGGCGAAACTGGACGGCCATGCCCTCACTGCCGCCGGCCGCTTTTTCTACGGCGCGGCGCCGGGCGCGGACGCGGGCCGGCACGGAGACGTGAGCGCCGGCGTGCGCGACCTGCGCCTCACGGCCGCGGGCGTTGCCGGAGAAGGCGCGCTCACCGCCCTGCTGCCCGCGCGCGGCGCGCCCGCGCTGGACGGCGGCCTGCGCCTCTCCGTGAAAGACTGGGCCGCACTTTCGGCTCTCGTGCCCGGCTATGCCCTGAACGGCGACGCCGCCGTGGAACTGGCCCTGAAGGCTCTGTCCCCGGCGCGGGAACTGCCGGACGCGGAGAAGGCGGCATCGCAGGACGGCCGGCTGGCCTGGCGCATCCCGCGCCTGACCGTGACGAAAACGGACGGCGCTGACGTTGCCCGTGTGCGGGGCCTGACGGGCGAGGCGCAGGTGACGGACCTTTTCGGCGCGGCGGCTCTGGCCGCGCGGCTGGATCTGGAAGAAGCGCACGCCGCCGCCCTGCGTCTGGGCGCGCAGCTCAGGGCCGACGGCCCGCTGGCCGGCCCGCTGACCGTGAAGCTGACAGGCTCGGGGGATGTGACCGCGCGCCTCGAGTCCGTCTGGGAACCGGGCCAGGTCCTGTTGCGCGTTCTCGACGCGCACGCGGACCTTCCCGCCACAGCGGCCCGGAACGGCGCCGCCCGGCTCGGCCTGCGGCTGGAGCGCCCGGCGCGCTTCCGCTACGGCGCGGCGGGCATCGGCGTGGACAGTCTGGATGTGGCCCTCACGCCCTCAGGCCGGATCAGCGCCCACGGGGGACTTGCCCCTGACAGGCTCGATCTTGGTCTGCGGATTGCCGGGCTTGAACTCAAGCCCTGGCACACGCTCGTTCCCGCGCTGCCCGAGGGCGCGGTGGAGCTTGCGGCCAGCCTCAGCGGCAGCCCGGCGCGGCCAGCGGGGCGCTACCGCCTGGGCGTTTCCGGCCTGCGCCTGCCCGGAAGTCCGCTGGCGCCGTTGTCCCTTGCCCTCACCGGCGGCATAGAGCCAACGGCCAATGGCGGCGGCGTCCTCACCACGCGGCTGGAACTGCCCCGGGCAAGCCTCAAGGCTCTGGGCGGCGACACGGCGAGCATCGCCGCGCGGCTGCCCCTGCGTTTCGGACCCGACGGCATCCCCACGCCCGACATGCGCGGCCCGCTCTCGGCCCGGGTGCGCTGGGATGGCGCCCTGGGTCCGCTCTGGAGTCTTGTGCCCATGGCCGACCGCCGCCTCAACGGGCGCCTCGCCCTCAATGCCGATGCCGCGGGCACGCTTGAGGCGCCGCGTATCCGTGGCGGCGTGCGCGTGGATCAGGGCCGCTTCGAGGACCTGCTGCTCGGCGTCCTGCTCACGGACATCACCCTGCGCCTCGACCTGGACGAACGCGGCGGCGCGCGCGGCCTCCCCGGCGGCATGCGCCTGACGCTCTCGGCATCGGACGGCCGGGGCGGCAAGGCCGCCATCACCGGTTCCGGCGCGCTCAACGGCGAGGACCTGGACATCAGGGCCAGCATCGACCACCTGCGGCCGCTGCGCCGCCGGGATGTCCACATCGCGCTCTCGGGCAAGGCCGATGTCACGGGCAGCGCCGCCGCGCCCCGGGTGACCGGGGAAATCATCGTCAACCAGGGCGAATTCCTGCTGAACAACATTTCCCTGGGCGGCAGCGTCACCACCCTGCCCATCAGCGCCGCGCCCGGACCCGCAGCCGCCACGGCGGCGCAAGCTCCGGCGCCCGCGCCGGCCGCCGGCCCGCAGGGCAGTCTGGATGTCCGTATCCGCATGCTGCCCCGTTTCAGCGTGGAGGGACGCGGCCTGACAAGCCTGTGGCAGGCCGACCTCCGGGTTTCCGGCACGCCCGCCGCCCCGCTGATTACGGGCAGCGTCAACGCGGTCAAGGGCAATTTCGATTTTCTCGGCAAGAACTTCGCCCTCACGCGGGGGGTCGTCACCTTTGCGGGCGGCTCGCTCAGCGACCCCCTGCTGGACATCGAACTCACCAACGAGACCCCCGACCTCACGGCGCATATCCTCATCACCGGCACGGTGAGCAAGATGAAACTCACCCTCACGAGCGAGCCGAGCCTGCCGCGCGACGACATCCTCTCGCATGTCCTGTTCGGCAGGAGCGTCAATGAGCTTGGCCGTCTGGAGGCGCTCCAGCTGGCCGGGGCCGTGGCCCAGCTCGCCGGCTTCGGGTCCGGGGGCGGCGGCGTGCTTGACTTCACCAAGAAGGCGCTCGGCGTGGACGTGCTGCGACTCGGCACCTCCAATACCGGCGCCGCGGGGCAGCCGGGCGACGAATCCGCCGGCGGCACCACCCTGGAAATGGGCAAATACCTCACAGACAGTATCTATATGGGCGTGCAGCAGGGCATGAAGCCCGACAGCACCGCCTTCATCATCCAGCTGGAGCTGACCCCGCGCACGAGTCTGGAAGTCCGCACCGAACAGCAGAACACCTGGGGTGGCCTGAAGTGGAAATACAACTACTGAGCGGCGCGGAGGATGCCCCGGCGCCGCGCGTGCGCCCTGCCCGCGCGGAGGACTGGCCCGCCCTCGTCGCCCTGTGGCGGCGCAGTTGCGAAGCCACCCATGGCTTTCTCGCGCCCGACGATCTGGAGGCCCTTGAGGAAGAGGTGCGCCGGCTGCTCCCGGCCGTGGAGGAACTGTGGCTGGCCGAAGCCCGCGGGCGGCCCGTGGGCTTTCTCGGCGGCGCGGGCAGCCATGTGGACATGCTCTTCGTGGCGCCGGACTGGTTCCGGCGCGGCGTGGGCACGCTCCTGCTGGCGCACGCGCGCCGCCTGCACGGTCCGCTGACGCTGGAGGTCAATGAGGACAATCCCGCAGGGCTGGCGTTTTACCGCGCGCGGGGCTTTGTGGTGACGGGCCGCAGCCCGGTGGACAGCGAGGGCAGGCCCTGGCCGCTCCTCCATCTGCGGCAGGAGGACCGCTGACGGGGCGGCCCTTTCGTCCCGGGAGCATACGCGCCCCGGAAAAAACCTGACGCTGTCAGACGGCTGCGTTGCTGCCGCGCTCCAAGACGGAGGTAGGGTCTGGACCTATCAATTTAATGTGACTGCTGGCTTGGGATGTGGCAGCTTGTGCAATGCCACAATCATCCGTCAAAAACAGCCCTTTTTGCGCTGGCGGCGTCACTGGGCGATTTTTGTCGGTCATGTACTTAAGTACACTCCCTCCAAAAATCGTCCACTTCCTTGCCAGCGCAAAAAAATCTTATTTTTTCGGATCCTTGCGGCGACAGCGCCCCAACCGTTCCTTCACACAGGCGTCAGGCGTTGCCCGGCGCCTGCTCCGGCAGGAAGAACGCATTTTCCCTGCGCCCGGCGCAAAGCGGCGCCAGCCGCGCGGAAAGCGCCGCGAGAAATCCGGCATCCGCCCGCCGCGCCCGCGCCGGGCAGATGTTGACGCAGCGCATGCAGCAGATGCAATGCCCCGCATCGACCCGCGCGGGTTCGTCGGCGGCGATGGCGCCTGTGGGGCATTGCTCCGCGCAGCGTCCGCAACGGGTACAGGCGTCGTCCACCTGTTGCGGCAGCGCGGACGGGGAGAAGCGCCTGTACGGACGATTGCCGGGAATGTCCAGATTTGCCGGGCTTCCGGGGAAATCCTGCCGCGCCAGGGAGGCCACCGCGCCGGCGAAATCCCCGAGCGCGGCCATATCCGCCGCATCCGGACGGCCGGCCGCATAGCCCGCGATGGTGTGCTCCGCGATGCAGGCCGCGGCGGCAACGGGGCGGAAGCCGCGGGCGACGGCAGCATCCCCGAGTTCAAGGAGCGCATCCTCAAAGGCGCGGTTTCCATAGCTGACGAGCAGCACGGCCGGGCTTCCCGCGGCGCGGGGCAGCCGTTCCAGCGCCGGCGCCGGGACACGCCCGCCATAGACCGGGACCCCCAGGACCGCCAGATCCGACGGCGCCAACGCCGGCGGCTCTTCCCCGGCGGCGGACCATGGCGTCGCGTCCTGCTCCCGTGCTTCCGCCACGCCAAGCCGCTCCGCCAGCGCATGCCCCAGGCCCCGCACCAGGGCGCGGGTGTGAAAAACAGGGCTGAAATACCAAAGCCGAAGCGCAGTTGTCTTCACGGATGCTCCTCCTCCGCGTCCGGGGCGGCCTTCCCGGCGTGACCGGGATTTTCGTCAAACGGCCAGTACGGCTCCAGATGATCCTCCACGTCAAAACGGCGATCCCTGAAATACAGGTCCCGGTCGGACTCGGTGATGGCGCGCAACGGACGGCACGGATTGCCCGCGGCCAGGGTATTGGCCGCGATGTCGCGCGTGACCACGCTCCCGGAGCCGATGACCACGTTCTCGCCCACCGTGACGCCGGGATTGATGACCACATTGCCGCCCAGCCAGACATTGTTGCCGATGGTCACGGGCGCCCCGTATTCATAGCCGGAATTGCGGCTTGCGGGGTGCAGGGGATGCCCGGCCGTGTAAATGGACACATTGGGCGCGCACAGGACGTTGGCGCCGATGCGTACCGGGGCCACATCCAGCACCGTGAGGTGGTAGTTGGCAAAAAAGCGTTCGCCCACTTCGATATTGAAGCCGTAATCGCAATAGAACGGCCCCTCGATACGCAACGCCCGGCCGCACTTGCCCAGGATCGCGCGCAGGAGCGCGTCCCGCTCCTCCTCCGCGTCCGGCGGCAGGCTGTTGAACCGGAACAGCTTGCGGCGGCAGGCCATATAGAGTTCCAGCAGGCCGTCCCGCCCCGGCCTGTAGGGCAGACCGGCCAGCATGCGTTCGCGCTGGTCCATGGGCGTCACCTCCTGAAGCACGACGGGCGGACTCGACGCCCTGCGCCAAGCCCGCCCGAAACTCCGCAAAAAACCACGTTTTCCGCAATCGGTTCTAAATGAAGAAGAGCCAGGTCAGCAGGCCGAAGAGCGGCACCAGAATGCCGCACGACCACATCATGTAGCCGAAGAAGCTCGGCATCCTGACGCCCTGGTTCTCCGCGATGGAACGGACCATGAAGTTGGGCGCGTTGCCGATATAGGTATTGGCGCCCATGAAGACCGCGCCCGCCGAAATGGCGATGAGGGTCGTCGCCATGTCGGTCATCAGGTGCTGGGCATCGCCGCCCGCCGTGTTGAAGAAGACGAGATAGGTGGGCGCATTGTCCAGGAAGCTCGAAAGCGCGCCCGTGAGCCAGAAGTACATGGCATTGACGGGCTGCCCGTCCGGCGTGGAGACCATCTTGATGAGCGAGGAGAGCGCGCCCTCCGTGCCGGCGCGCAGGATGGCGATGGCCGGGATCATGCTCAGGAAGATGCCGAAGAACAGCTTGGCGACCTCCTCGATGGGCGCCCAGGAGAAGCCGTTCAGGTCGCGGCAGCGCCGGCTCGTGAACTTCCAGGAAAGACCCGCGAGGCACAGGAGCGCTATGTCGCGCAGCAGGTTCTGGCCTTCCACCGGCACGCCGTAAACTTCGATCCAGGTGCCGAGATTGACCATGCCGGACGCCAGGACGGCGCCCACGATGCCCAGCAGGAAGAGCAGGTTGACGGAGCCTTCAAGGCCGAGCTTTTCCTCCGCGGCGTCAGGGTCGTGCGGCGGCGTGGGGCGCCCCTCCCTGCTGAAGAGCAGGCTGTCGATGATGAAGAACAGGACAAGCAGGGCGGCGGCGAGGCAAAGCGTCTTGAAGAACAGGTGCGTGGTCGTCCAGAAGAAGCTCACGCCCTTGAGGAAGCCGAGGAAGAGCGGCGGGTCGCCCAGCGGCGTGAGCGAGCCGCCGATATTTGCCACCAGAAAGATAAAGAACACCACGGAATGCACGCGATAGCGCCGGTGCGCGTTGGCCCGCAGCAGGGGACGGATGAGCAGCATGGCCGCGCCGGTGGTGCCCATCCAGCTGGCGAGCACGGTGCCGATGGCGAGCAGGCCCGTATTCACCACCGGCGTGCCCACCAGGGTGCCCTTGAGGCGCACGCCGCCCGCCACGGTGAAGAGCGCGAACAGCAGGACGATGAAGGGGATGTAGTCCAGCAGGATGATGTGCAGGAACTCATAGAGCGCCGTGCCCATGCCATAGACGATGAAGCAGGGGACGAGAAAGGCCAGGCCCCAGAAAACGGCGATCTTGCCGAAGTGATGCTCCCAGAAATGGGGGAGCGCCAGCGGCATGATGGCGATGGAAAGCAACATGCAGGCAAAGGGGATGACCCAGATGGCCGAAAGCTGGGCACCGGGAATGGTGGGATGGCCGGCGGCGGCCAGTGCCGCTTCGGGCGCGAGCAGGGGCAGCGCCCCCGCGAGCATGGCGGACAACAGCAACGGCAATGAGCGGAGGTGTGACATCGTGCGCTCCTGACTGGGGTGTGGCGCTCGCGCGCCGGCATGGTGGTTCCCTTTTCTGTAGGCCAAAATCCCGCCCTTTGCAATGCGCTTGCCCGCAAACTTTTTTTCTGCCACATATGCTCCTGCACGCGCACCACCCGAAACAACGGAGATGACCACATGACCCTGCCGCACGAGCCGCCGGCCCCTCTCGCCGGGGAGGAAAGCCCGGAGGACGCCGCGCCCCCCCGGCCGGTCACGCCCCGGCGCCGGGCGCGCCTTTTTCAGGTGCTTTCCCAGCGCCAGCCGGACCTCACCCTGGTGCTCGCCAATATCCATGACCCGCACAATGTTTCCGCCATCTACCGTTCGTGCGACGCCTTTGGCGTGAGCAGGGTGCATCTGTACTATACCGACACGCCCTTCCCGGCCCTGGGGCGCAAAAGCTCCGCCTCGGCGCGCAAATGGGTCGAGAGCGAGCGCCACCGCGACAAGGAGGCGCTGTTCGCCGCCCTGCGCGACCAGGGGATGCAGGTGCTCGCCACCTCCTGCTCGCCAGAGGCGCGCCCCCTGCGGGAATGGGACTTTCTGCGGCCAACGGCCGTCATCCTCGGCAACGAGCACGAGGGCGTGGACGAAGCGCTCCTGGCCCGCGCGGACGGCAGGCTCTACATCCCCATGCACGGCATGATCCAGAGCCTCAACGTCTCGGTGGCGGCGGCGGTCATCCTGGCCGAAGCCGCGCGCCAGCGCGAGGCCGCCGGCTATTACGCCGCCCCGCGCATGGGCGCGGAGGAACTGGACGCGACGCTGGCCGACTGGCTGCAACGCTGAAGCATCCCCACGCTCCCCGAGGAGAATCCCCCCATGCCGTCTTCAAAAAGCAGCCTGCTCGCGCTCTCTGTAGTGCCGCTGGTTTTCGCGCTCTGCTTCCTTGCGGGAAGCCTGCTCCAGATCCGGGAGTTCGTGCTCAATGACGGCGATTTCAGCTACTTCCTCACACAGCCGTGGCGCGTCTGGAACTTTGGCGACTGGAATGTCCCCTTTGCCGAGGCAGGGGACGGCGCGCCGTTCTACGCGCATCACCTGACGCCGCTCTCCGCGCTGCTCGCGCCCGTCATCGGCCTTTTTCCCTCCCCGTACACGCTGGGCGTCATCCACGCGGCGTGCGCCGACCTGCTGGCGTTTCTCCTGCCCAGGCTGGTGCGCGCCATCTACCAGACAGAAGAGAGAGAGAGAGAGAGAGAGAGAGAGAGAGAGAGAGAGAGAGAGAGAGAGAGAG
>NZ_CAJUBO010000023.1 GCF_910584445.1 uncultured Desulfovibrio sp. | reverse complement strand
CCTCGGCCTCCGGCGTGACAGGCCGGCGTTATAACCGTCTTAACTACCGCTCCGTAATGGCCCGCCCCGCTGTGCGGGGATGGCGCCGGGCCGGGCGAGTTGTGGTGGGCAGTACAGGACTTGAACCTGTGGCCCCCGCCGTGTGAAGGCGGTGCTCTACCAGCTGAGCTAACTGCCCTCCCGGAGCAATTTGTTTATTCCACTCCAGCCGTTACGTCAAGGCAAAATTTCTGTAAAAAATTTTTTACGGATGTTTTTTCTTAACCCTCTGCTTTTCCAGCGGGATTTTCCGACGCCCGACGAATCCCGGCCGCCATGCCTTGCCGTTGCCCGCAAGGGGTGGTAGTTCTTGCCCGATGCGACGCAAGGATCACACCATCATGATGATGACAGCACGAATCCGGGGCCTGCTGCTGGGCGTGGCCCTGCTCCCCCTCCTCTCCGCGACCGCCCCGGCGCAAGTCATTGACGGGCCGCGCATCATGGATCAGCGCATGAGCGAGAACCTCTGCGCCATCACCTTTGATGACGGACCTTCGCGGCATACCGGGCACCTGCTCGACATGCTGCGCGAATACGGCATCCCCGCCACCTTCTTTCTGCTGGGCAGCCATGTGGAGCGCAACCCCGCCATGGTGCGGCGCATCATTGAGGAAGGGCACGAGGTGGGCAACCACTCCTGGTCGCATCCCAACCTGCGGACGCTCCCGGCGGAACTTCAGCTGAAGGAGATCCAGGCCACGGATGCGGCGCTCCGCGCCCTGGGAGGCGCTCCCGCATTCCTGCGGCCGCCCTATGGCGCCTTTGACGTCCAGACACTGGAGATCGCGCGCGCCCTGGGGCTGGAGGTGATCCTCTGGTCACTGGACAGCAACGACTGGAAACGCCTGCCCGCCGACTACGCCAAATTGCGCTCCGCGCGCGGCACGCAGTACGGCAGCGGGGAGCTGCGCGGCATCTTTCTCTTTCATGACACGCACAAGGGGACCGTGGACGACCTGCCCCGGATCATTGCCAATCTGCGGGCCGGCGGATGTCGCCGGTTCGTCACGGTGAGCGACTATCTGGCGGGCGCCCTCGACCCCGAGCCGGGCCTGCTCATGACGCGGCGGCCGCAGCCTCCCCTGAGCGCGCCCTCCCTGGCCGTGCAGCACGCGCCCGACGGCGCCGCGGCACAGCCCGACACCCCCGGGGCATCCATCCCGCTGGCGCGGTGCAGCCGCCCGTGGAACGCGCCCCTGGCAACGGTCTCCACAACGCCGCGCACGGTCCACAACACCGCAACGACCGCAACAACAAGCGCAACGCGGTTGCCCGCCGGCGGCGCGCGCCCGGCCGCGGAGATCTGAGTCCGGGGGCCTCTCCGCCCGGCGCCGGTCGGTCACGCGGTCTCAGGCCGGGAACACCAGGGCCTCGTACCAGAAAAGCCGCGCCTCCGGCCGGCGCCATGCGCCATGCGGCACTCCCGCCTTGGCGCAGAGATGCTCCAGACAGGTCTCTCTGTCCCAGCCCTGCTCCACCGGGACCTGGGGCAAAAACACGCCGCTCCTCCCGCCATACTGCAAGACAAGTCCATGGCGTCCGACCTCGATACGCGCAGGGTCGGGGCAGGGCGCAAGCTCGTCCAGAACGGAAATCTCCAGCGCGGCCTGTTCCCATTCGCGCACGGTGAGCGGAGGAAAGCGCGGGTCTTCAAGGGCGGCCGCCCGCGCCATGCGCCAGACGGTTTCCGCCAGGGGCGCGCGCCCGACAATGGCGCCGATGCAGCCACGCAATGCCCCGTTGCATGTGATGGTCACGAAGGCGCCAAGCGGCCGGCGCAGAACGGGATGCTCCCCTGCGGGGGCCTCCCGGCTGCCGGCCGCTCCCGCAAAGTCCGACACCTCCGGCAACACGGGCGAGCCTCCAATGGCAAGCGCGATGGACTGCCTCGCCAGCCGCCCCAGCCATGCCCGCTCAGCCGCGCTGAGCGTGAAGGAAAGCGCCATCCCATCCTCCTTCCGGATTCCTTCCGGCCGCATGCCCCGGATGCCTGCGGACGCCCGCGGATGCCTGACGCCCGGCATCCCGCATGCCGCGGATCGCAAAAAGAAATGCCACAACCAGTGGTTGCGGCACCTCTTCGGGCATGGATATCTTGCATCTTGCCTTTTTCAAGGCCAAAACTCACGGCAGGCAGGGCCGGCACAGCGCGGCGCGCATCTCCCGCGCGCCGCCGTTGCAACGACCGCCTCCCGCACGGCCGGAGCCTGCGAAAGAAACCGCAACGCAGGGGCAACCAACGCGTCCGAGCCGTGGCGCCCGCGCAGGGCACCCCGTGTCCACCCGCAAGCATCCTGCGAAGGACATTCGCGGGGCGTTCAGAAAAAAACGCGGGCTTCCGCCACCGGCTGCGCCGCCGCAAAACCCTTGCGGGTCGTGCAGCCTTGCATGCAGAGGCTAGTCCTCGCCCTCGGCGTGGCTCTGCTTGCCGGCGCCCTTGAGACCGTACATGGTGGTGGAACCGGAGGACCAGTATTCCATGGTCTGGTCATCCACCAGGGCGGTGAGGATCTTCTTCACTTCACGGGGCTTCTTGTCAGGGAAGAGGGGAAGGAAGTCATTGAAATAGAACTTGGACTTGGCAGCGGACTTGCCCTTGAGGAAGTCCACCACAGCCTGTTTTTCCTGATCCGTAACGGTCGCAGCCATTTTTTCTCTCCTGAGGGGAAAGCGGCCCGGACCCACATGGAGACCGGGCCGCAGGGGAATGCCTAGAACTTGAACTGGGTGCTCTGACGCCAGCTGTAGTAGGCGGAATCGCGGAAGTCGTCGATAAGGTGTTCGCTGAACTTCAGGCCCGTAAGCTTGAAGAACTCTTCCCAGCCGATACGCTCGGCCCAGTCGCCCAGGCGTTCGTATTTTTCGGCATTGGCTGCATAGACGTCAAGGATCTTGCGCACCGTCTTGGTGAGGGTGGGCCAGCGCGGCGGCTCATTGGGGATGTACGCCACCACGACCTTGGAGAACTTGGGCCAGGAGATGCGGTTGGAAACCTTGCCGCCCACCATGATGGCGATGCCGTCGCTCTCGCCGTCGGCGATGGGCAGGGCGGGGCACATGGTGTAGCAGTTGCCGCAGTACATGCAGCGGTCTTCCTTGATCGCCACGGAGTTGACCTTCTGGCCGTTGTGCTCCAGCTTGGTGGGACGCACGGCGGCAGTGGGGCACGCGGCCACGGCCAGCGGGATTTCGCAGAGCTGATCGACCCACTCGTTGTCGATCATGGGCGGCTTGCGGTGGATGCCCACCAGGCCGAGGTCGGAGCAGTGCACGGCGCCGCACATGTTGATGCAGCAGGCCAGGGACACGCGCACCGGCGCGGGCATGCGCATGCTCTCGAACTCGTCGAACAGGGCGTCCATGACGCACTTCACCGGGCCGGAGGCGTCGGTGGCCGGGGTGTGGCAGTGGATCCAGCCCTGGGTGTGGATCATGTTGCAGACGCACGCGCCCGTGCCGCCCACCGGGAACTTCTGCGAGCCGCCGGCGAACTTGCGGGAGTTGAGATCGTCGCGCAGGGCCTTCATGGTGGCTTCGTCGGTCACCATGAATTCGATGTTGTTGCGCGTGGTCCAGCGCACATGGCCGCCGCAGTACTTGTCGGCGATGTCGCAGATCTCGCGGATGTGGGTGATGGACATGGTACGCGAGCCGCCCACGCGCACGGTGTAGACCTTGTCGCCGCTCTCCGCCACATGGAGGAGAACGCCCGGCTCGAGGATCTCGTGATAGAGCCACTTGCCGAAGTTCTTGGCGATGACGGGCGGGAAGTACTGGTCGTACTTGTGCGGGCCGATGTCGGAGATGCGGCCTTCCATGGGTTTCTTGGGATCGTATCCCGTAGAGATGAATGCCATATCTGTGTCCCCCTTTGGCGGCTAGCGCTGATGGCGTTGACGGAAGGCGGCAAGATCACGCGACCAGCCACCGGGCACTTCACTTTCCTTGAAGAAGATGAAGGGGTTGGTGCGCGGGTTCTTGACCTGGCAGGCCTGGGCCTCGGTCTCGGTGGCTTCGAGCAGCTTCTGGAAGGAGAGACGCTTCATGGTCTCACCCACGCGCTCGCGGTTCTTGCCTTCTTCCATCCACCAGTCCCAAATCTTTTCGATGACTTCCTTGATGTCATCGTAGGGGGCTTCACAGGAGATGAAGGGGATAAGGACCGAACCCATCTGCGCGCCGTCGACCACGGGGGCCTTGGCGCCGACGAGGATGCTCGCGCCGCGCTCGTCGCCGATGTGCAGGGCCTGGGGCATGGTGTTGATGCAGTGCATGCAGCGCACGCACTCGCTCGTCTTGATGGAAAGCTTGCTGCCGTCCCACTTCATGCACTTGGAGGGGCAGCGGGCGATGACTTCCTTCTCGATGTCGAACTTGCCCCAGTCGCGGCCGGCATGGGCGCCCGCGTTGGGCTTGATGGCGCCGGCCACATAGGCCTTGACCTTTTCGTTGTCGATCTTGATGTCATCCTTCCAGGTGCCGATGACGGCGAAGTCGGAACGGGCCATGGCGCAGACGCAGCCGTTGGGGCAGCCGTCGAACTTGAACTTGAACTTGTAGGGGAAGGCCGGGCGGTGCAGCTCGTCCTGATAGTCCATGGTGAGCTGGTAGCACATGTCCTGCGTGTTGTAGCAGGCATATTCGCAGCGGGACATGCCGAGGCAGGCCGCGGGCGTACGCAGGTTGGAGCCGGAACCGCCGAGGTCGTTCTTCATCTCGTGGGTGAGCTGCCAGAAAATTTCCTCGAGCTGCGGGGTCTGGGTGCCGAGAAGGACGATGTCGCCCGTGGAACCGTGCATGTTGGTCATGCCGGAACCGCGCAGATCCCAGATGTCGCAGAGCGTGCGGAGGAACTTGGTGTCATAGTACTTGCCCGAGGGCTGGGCCACGCGCATGGTGTGGAACGCCGCCACGCCGGGGAACATTTCGGGCTGGTCGCAGTAGCGGCCGATGACGCCGCCGCCGTAGCCGAACACGCCCACGATGCCGCCGTGCTTCCAGTGGGTTTCCTTTTCCTTGTAGGAAAGTTCCACCAGGCCGAGCAGATCCTCAAGGCAGTCCTGCTGGATCTGGTAGTCCAGCTTTTTCGGATTGGCAGCGCGGTTGGCCGCTTCCTGTTTGATGTCGGATACGAAGCTCGGCCAGGGGCCGCTTTCAAGCTCGTCCAACATGGGTGTTGCATGTTTCGCCATTGCCATACCTCCACTGTGGTTTGCGTCATGCCGCCGCGTGAACAGCGGCCGCCGCTGCTTGCGGCGCGCTTCCGGCTCGCCGGTGCGCCCGTTGGCGGATGCGCGCCCGGAGTTCCCGGAGTGCGCGGAGCGCGTCGCGCGCTGCCGCATCCGTGCTTTCCGTAGCCCGGAACGCATCCCGGACGGCAGAAAGCGGACGAGCCAGAGCCTTGGCCCCTAAGGCCACAACGCGGTCTGTCAAGACATAGACCAAAATTTCCCTATTGACAACCGCTTTTGAGGGAAAAAATGCGGGACAGCCTGCGGGAAGGTGCGGGGACGCGCTCCGCGGCGCCGTGCGGGAGAATTGGCGCGGACCGCGCGGAGTCCGCGAAACCGGGCGGAGGGGCGGTGGAACAAAGATGGGGACCATGGCGGCGAGCCGCGCCGGGTGCGGCATCCGCCCGGCCGGAAGGGACGAAACGCCAGGCGCTGCGAAAGGAACCGGGATCCATCCCGGGGATGCGCGGCAGGACCCCGCATGCCGCGCGCCGCCGGCGGAAAAAGCCGCGCGCCGCGCGAGAGGGCGCTCAGGCGTTGGCAGCCTTGAGCAGGTCTTCCACCATGTCCAGGGAGGGGGTGGCGTCATCATCCAGCCCGCACAGGCCGCGGACGGCGAGCATGAGCATGTCGAACTGGAGCACCATCTCCGTGGCGCCGTTGTGGATGACGCAGGTATCGCCGCGCACGGAGAGGCGATAGGCGCGCCGGGAGCGTTCGTGCCCCTGCGAACGGACGATGTAATAGACCTGCTCGCGCGTATCCGTCACATAGAGCTGCTGCCGGGTGAGCGTGCCGGATTCCTCGTCAAACCAGGAGCACTCGGAAAACAGGCGGCCACGGAAGCGGAGGTCTTCGCCGTTGTCATGTTTCAGACAAATATCATCCATGGGTTTGTGCACATCGTCCTCCGCGCTTGCGCGGCCCCGCAGCGGGGCCGCCTCCCTGGTGCGACGTTCCGCGCAGGGGCGGAACCCGGGAATCCCGGCAAACATGAGTGGCTGCACGCTAGCACCGCCCGCCGCCGCTTGTCAAGGAATCGCAGCAACCAGACAGCAAAAACGCAGCATCTGGGCTGCCCGCACACATAACCAGAGAAAAATACAGAATTTTTTCCTTTTGCAGGCACAGTGTCCCGGCCGCCGAAGGCGCGCGTACCCAAAATCCTTTCCTGGCGCGGCACACGGCAGCCGCCCGGCATCCTCGCGAGCGGGCGAGGAAAAGTGCCTCCATTCCTTGGCTGGCGGTCGGGAAGCGCGGGTACCTCCCCCGTGCCGGGCCTGGCGGGAACGGGAAAATTTCGCATTGCGGTTTTAAAGCAGAGCTTTTCATGGAGTTTCTGAACTTTTTGCAAATCCCTGTCATTCGCGCGGGTTGGCAGCGCATTGATAGGGCCTTACCCTAGCGGCCGGAAGGCGAACGCCCCGGTTCCGGGGCGGTGGCCGGGGACGGCTCCTCCCCGGTCCGGCGCCGCGCGAAGCGGGCATAACACCGGGCCACGGGCGAGTCAGGGTCCATGGCGTCGAGAAAGATGCCCCGGGGGGACGACGCTTCCTCCTTCTTCTGGTCCCGCACGGAGGAAGGCGCTTCCTCCTGCCGACGCGTGCGCTCCGGCGCGCTTCTGCCCAGGGGCAGCGAAACCTGCACACGACAGAAATAGGGCTGCCCGAGATAGGCATTCACCCGGGCAAGGATCTCGTCGCCACGGAAGCGCAGTTCCTGCATGAGCATGGCATCTTCCGCCCCGAGCAGGAGCGTCGCGCCCGCTTCCGGCGGCCGCCCGGCCCGGTGCCCGAGCGGCATGGCAAGGGCCGCCAGCTCGTCGCCCAGCGCCGTTTCCCAGTTATCCCACAGGCGTTGCAGGCCCGCACGCTCGGGCGTGCCCCCCATGGACGCGAGCAGGGCGCGCAGGGCCTCGCCCAGAGACCGGGCGGCGCCGGATGCGCCGCCGCGCCGCCGGCCAGCGCCGCGCCGTCCGAGCTGCCCCCCCCGCCCGTCCGCCCGCTGCCGGCGGGACATCAGCAGGCCCTCCCCGCCCCTGCGGGGCGCCAAAGGTGATGATCGCGCCGGCTGTGGCGCAACGGCCGGCTCCCGCTATGCGCGCTCTTGACCATATCAGGAAAAGTGCATATGTATGCGCCCGTCCAGATATGCCCCGCTGCCGTCCGCAAGGATGCCAGCCCACAAGGATGCCGCATGGATCTGCTCCATTTCAAAGCTCTTTCCGACGCGACGCGTCTGCGCCTTGTCCACATCCTTCTCCATTACGAGCTTTCGGTCAATGAGCTGGTGCGTATCCTCGGCATGGGCCAGTCGCGCGTCTCGCGGCATCTCAAGATCCTTGCGGAGGCGGGCCTGCTGGCATCGCGACGGGATGGGCTTTGGGTCTTTTACACCGCGCCCGCGGGAGGCGAGAAGCTCGCCTTCCTGCGCGCCATGCTGCCGTTCGTTCCGCCGGATGCGGCCATGCGCGCGGACCTTGCGCTGGCCGCGCAGATCCTGGAGGAGCGGGCGCGCAAGACACGCCAGTTTTTCAATGCCATTGCTGAGGACTGGGACGAACTCAACCGCGAGGTGCTCGGAACCCTGGACCTGGCCGAGGCGGCGTGCGCGGCGCTTCCCGCGGGCTGCGGCACGGCGGTGGACCTCGGCTGCGGCACGGGCGCCGTGCTGCGCCGCCTGCTCCCGGGCGCCCGCATGCTCATCGGGGTGGACGGTTCCGCGCGCATGCTCGAACTCTGCCGCCGCCGTTTCCAGCCCGAAGAACTTGCCCACGGCAGGGTTTCGCTGCGTATCGGGGAACTCAGCCACCTTCCGTTGCGCGATCAGGAGGCGGACTTCGCCTGCATCAACCTGGTGCTCCACCATCTGCCGGTGCCGGCCGAGGGCCTTGCCGAAGCGCGGCGCATCATGTCGCCCGGCGGCACGCTCTTTGTCGCCGACTTTCTGGCCCACAGCGACGAGACCATGCGCAGCCGCTACGGCGACCACTGGCTCGGTTTCGATGAGGCTCTGCTGCGCGCGACCCTTGAACGGGCGGGCTTCCTCCCTAAAGAGACCCGGCGCGAACCTGTGGGGCGGGGCCTCACCCTGCTGCTCATGACGGCGACCGCCCGCTGAAAACGCGCGAGCGGCGCCCTCCCGCAACAACCCAACCTGCCAAAGGAGACGATGATGACCCAACCCCTTGACCTTTCTCTGCCGTACAAGGTGGCGGACATGAGCCTTGCCGACTTCGGCCGCAAGGAGATGCAGCTTTCCGAACGGGAGATGCCCGGCCTCATGGAATGCATAAAAAAATACGGTCCTTCCAAGCCGCTCAAAGGACTCAAGGTGACAGGCTCCCTGCACATGACCATCCAGACGGCCATGCTCATCAAGACCCTGCACGCCCTGGGCGCGGATATCCGCTGGGCCTCGTGCAACATTTTCTCCACCCAGGATCACGCCGCCGCCGCCGTGGTGGACATGGGCCTGGCCGCGGTGTTCGCCTGGAAGGGCGAAAGCCTGGAAGACTACTGGTGGTGCACGGAAATGGCCCTGACCTGGCCCGACGGCTCCGGCCCGGACCTCATCGTGGACGACGGCGGCGACGCCACGCTGCTGATCCACAAGGGCGTCGAGGCGGAAAACGATCCCTCGCTGCTTGGGCAAAAGACCGACAACAAGGAATTTCAGTGCGTGCTCGACCGCCTCGCCCTGCGCTTCAAGGAAGACCCGCGCCACTGGCAGAAGCTGGCCGCCTCGGTCAAGGGCGTCTCCGAAGAGACCACCACCGGCGTCCACCGCCTGTACCAGCTGGAAAAGGAGGGCAAGCTCCTCTTTCCGGCCATCAACGTCAATGACTCGGTCACCAAGTCCAAGTTCGACAACCTCTACGGCTGCCGCGAATCCCTGGCGGACGGCATCAAGCGCGCCACGGACATCATGGTGGCCGGCAAGGTGGTGGTCGTCTGCGGCTACGGCGACGTGGGCAAGGGCTGCGCCCAGTCCATGCGCGGCTTCGGCGCGCGCGTCCTTGTGACGGAGATCGACCCCATCTGCGCCCTGCAGGCCGCCATGGAAGGCTATGAGGTCGTCACCGTGGAAGACGCCCTCGCCGAAGGCGACATTTTCGTCACCTGCACCGGCAATTATCACGTCATCACCGGCGAACACATGGAAGGCATGAAGGACGAAGCCATCGTCTGCAATATCGGCCACTTCGACAACGAGATCGACATGGCCTACCTGGAGCGCACCCCCGGCGTGACGCGGGTCAACATCAAGCCCCAGGTGGACAAGTGGACGCTCACGTCCGGCCGCAGCATCCTGGTGCTTGCCGAGGGCCGTCTCGTCAATCTGGGCTGCGCCACGGGCCACGCCAGTTTTGTCATGTCCAACAGCTTCACCAACCAGACCCTGGCGCAGATCAAGCTCGCCAGCGAGAACCTGGAGAATCGCGTCTATACCCTGCCCAAGGAACTGGACGAAGAGGTGGCCCGCCTCCATCTCGCCCGGCTCGGCGCGCGCCTGACGCGGCTCACCCCCGAGCAGGCCGCCTATATCGGCGTCAAGGTGGAAGGACCGTACAAGAGCGAGATGTATCGGTACTAGCGCGTTTTCGCAATGAAATTGCGTAACGCTCTGGCGGCTGCGGGAGCAGACGCCCGCGCCGTAATAAGGCGGGAAACCACGCTTTTCCGCCGCTTGTCCCGCTCTGCGGGGAAATGGAGGCGGCAAAACCTGAGGAAAATATCTGTCTTGCAGATATTTTCCTCAGCAAAATGCTCTAGCGCGGGTGTGACGAGGAGCAGCAAACGCCGGGCCAGGGGCAACGCGCCTCCGCGTGGCTCCGGCCCGGCGGATGTTTGTCGTGAAACAAAAACGGGAAAATGCGGCCCGCCTCCGGCTGCCGCGCCCAGGCGGCCGCCAAAGGAAACCACCCGCCGTCACAATGCCAGAAGCATCCGCGGCTTTCTTCGCCGCAACGGCGGGAGCCTGCGTCGCAACGGCGGAAACAGGGCGGCGAAACCTGAGGAAAATATCCGCGCTCCAGATATTTTCCTCCAAAAAATGCTCTAGTCGTCCACCCAGGCGGCGTCTTCCAGCGCCTTGTAGCCGCGAACGGCCAGATACAGCGTGCCGTCCACATCCTCGACCAGGCCCGTGGCTTCCACCGCCACATTGACCTCGTCATCGAGGTCCACCCCCGCGCCACGCGGGAGGATACGGTACTCGACGCCGTCCTGCACGATAGCCACGCTCGCCTGATGTGCATCCACCGAACGCGGAAGGCTCGTCACATAGCCTCTGACTGTTACGGGACTCTTGCTCATATCCGCCAGTGCCTCTGCAACTAGAAATTTTTTTTTGCATATCGTGTTTCCCGCCCCAAAGCAAGACAGCGCGCACCTTGCGGCATCCCGCTCCTCGGCGCGGCGGCTCAGGATCCCCCCCCGGTCCTGTGGCGCGGTCGTTGCCAATGCCCCTTGCGGATAGGCGCAATGCGCTTGCGAAAGAGATCTTCGCCGGGAAATGCCGTTTTCCGCCAGGGATCGCACCCGCATCTCCAGCGGAAGACGGCGGAGAACGCGGCGCGCCGCACATCGCGCGGGAGCGCCGCCCGCCCTCCCGCCGCGGCTCAAGTTTTTTTTTCTTTTGCCGATAGAGAGGACAGGGAACTGCCCCTTCGCGGGCACGTTGCCGCTGCGACCCTCAAGCCCCTGCGGAAGCGCCATGCACTGTTCCTTGCCTGTATGCGTTCGACTGTGGCCGTGTCTGCCACCGCTTCTTGCCATCCTGCTGCTGGGGGGCTGCGGCTTTTTCGGCCAGAAGACCGTGGACAGCGGACCGGGATCGGTCAAGGCGCATAAAGTGGTGAGGACGGCCTACAGCCAGATGGGCAGGCAATATCGTTCGGGCGGCGCCTCGCCGCAAAAGGGCTTCGACTGCTCGGGGCTTATCTGGTGGGCGTACCGCCAGCACGGCGTCAAGGTCCCCCGGATCACCACGGATCAGGCGCGGGCCGGGCAGGCCGTGCCCAAGGCGCGCCCCAGGCCGGGCGACATCGTGGTCTTCCGCACGGGCAACAGCCCGCGCGGGCTGCATACCGGCATCTATGCGGGCGGCGGCTCGTTCATCCACAGCCCGCGCAAGGGTGAACGCGTGCGGATGGAAAGCCTGAATATCCCGTACTGGAAAAGCAAGCTCATTGCCGTTCGCCGCGTCGTGCGCTGACCCGGATGAGCGCCATGGCCGCGGCCGGAGCGTTCCGCAGCCCCCCTGCCCCGGCTGATGCCGGCGCGCCCGGCCAGCCAGGGACGACAGCCGCGCCGCCCGCACGCATCCCCGAAGCAACGCAACTTGCGGGCTTGCCTTTTTTGCGCCCTTGCCCTATCTCTAAAAAAATCTTGAGACACGCGGCGCGCTTCCCGCATGCTCTCCCGAAGCGCGCCAAAGGGGGCTTCCATGGCCGGCGAGGCGCTGACGGACGACAGCCTGTTGAGCATTGCGGATATTTCCCGGCACTTTTCCCTGCCGGAGTCCACCACGCGGTATTACTGCAAGCGCTTCGCCGCGTTCATCCCCAGCGTGGGGGAGGGCCGCCGCCGCCGCTACCGCAAGGAAACCCTTGAGGTCATTGCGGCCATCCTTGAGGAGATGCAGAGATCCCGCACGGCGGCGGCCGTGGAAGCCGCGCTGGAGACCCGCTTTCCGCGCAATGCGCTGGCGCTCAGCAGCGAACATGCGTGCCGGCCTGTGGCGGCGACCGCCGGGGAGAGCCTGCTCTCCGCCGGGGCGCTCCACCTGCTGGAACGCCAGACCCATGCGCTTGAGCTGATTGCGGAACTGATGCGCCTGTTTCTGGAGCGCGTCCCCCCGCAGGGGGAGCCGGCTTCCGACCTCGGACGGCAGCAGGAACGCCTGCGCGCGGATCTGGAGACCCTGCGGCTGCTGCTCCAGAGTTCGGAAAAGACACAGCAGGCGGATCTGGAGCAATTGCGCGCCTGGATGCAGCGGCTGGTGCGCCAGCGCGCCACGGAACCGCGCGCCGCGCCCACGCCTGATGCCTGAACAGACGTAAGTACGGCCGGCCGCATCCGCCTGTCGCGCGGCACGCGGCGGGCAGGGAAATCATCAATCCTCAAGGAGTTCCGGAACAGGGCCGTCAGGAAAAATTTCGCCAGCGGAATAGAGAACGGCCTGGCCTGAAAGCCGCACGCGCCCACCCGCAACCTCGCCGGCAATGCGCCCGGAACGCCGCGACGCCTGAAAAGCGGCGATCTCGCGTTTTCCCAGCTCCCGTGCCCAGTAGGGGAGGATCATGCAGTGCGTGGAACCCGTCACCGGGTCTTCCATGTCGGCCATGTCGGGCACGAACACGCGCGAAACGCAATCTTCCGTGCGGCCCCTGGCCGTAACCGCAATGCACAAGCCCGGCAACGCCGCCAGCAGATGGCGCTCTGGCGTCAGTTCCCGCACCTGGGTTTCCGTCTCGAGCACCAGGAGCAGATCCCTGTCCAGAAACGCGGCTCTCGGCCACACTCCCACGGCCCGCGCCATGGACTCCGTGACCGGAATTTCCGTAAGCGCGTATGCCGGAGCGTCAAGCGTGATCAACGCGTCCCTGACACTGACCACCAGGGGACCGGCGGCACTCCCGAAGCAAAGGCGCTTGCCTGCGGCGGACGAAAGCCGGGCGAGGACAAAGGCGGCGGCCATGGTCGCATGTCCGCAAAAATCAATCTCGCCCTGCGGGGTAAACCAGCGCAGCTGCCAGACCCCGCCGGCACGCACCGCAAACGCCGTTTCCGGAAGGGAATTTTCCCGCGCAATGGCCTGCATGAGCGCTTCGGAAAGCTCCTCCCCCGGCAGACAGACCGCCGCCGGATTGCCGCGGAAGAGCCTGTCGGTGAAGACATCAACGACATACTGCGGAAAGGACACGCGAACCTCCGGGAAACCACGGTGCGGAGAAGGGATAGCGCATATCCGCATTGCGGCAGAGCGGTGTTGCGCCAAGGCATGGCGCGCGCTGACAGGACAGCCGCTGTGACGGCTGCCGGCCCACCGACGCTTGAGGAATGCCCACTTCGGGCTTGCCCCGCAAGCCGCGGCACCATCGCAACGCGGTATGCCGGGCATCCGCCGCATCTTCCGGAAGAGCCGCGCCGGACTTGCACGCGGGACGGTCCTTCATGACCGCGACCGCCGTATCCGAAATGGCCGTTTTTGCGTGTTCAGGGGCACCGCCCCGAGGTCGCATGGCACACATGCCGGTCGCGGAACAGGGCGCTTCTTCTGCTGCGTGCGTCTCCCCGGCGGGAGGGACCCCTATGGCCGTGCGCTCCGCGCGCCGTCCCTCGCCATTTCCACGGCGGCGCGGAACAGCTCCAGCGGCAGGGCGCCGCGCACCACCAGATCATTGACCAGAAAATACGGCGTCCCCTCCACGCCGAGTTTTTGCGCGTCTTTCTGGTCCTCTGCAAGGATATCGGTGACCTTTTTGCTGCGCGCATCGCGCGCGAGCCGTTTCATATCCACGCCAAGCTGCTGCGCGCGCTCCTTGATGAACGGCTCGCCCTCGGCAAGCAGCCGGTCGCGATTGGCAAACATGGACTCGTAGAACTCCCAGGCCTTGGACGCATCCTGAAGGGCAATAGCCACGAAATAGGCCGAAGCGATGCCGCCCGGACCTTTTTCCTCAAGGGGCAGGTGCTTGAAAATCAGGCAGATGTCGTCGCCATAGGTCTTGCGCAGGGCCTCCACAGTTTTGGATGCCTGTTCGCAATAGCTGCAGGTGAAATCGGAAAAGGCCACGATCCGCACCGGGGCATCGCTCCGTCCCAGCACAGGCCGGTTCTCCAGCCTGACGCTCTTGGGAGCCTTCATGTCCTTGCGCCATTGCAGCTCCAGATTGTGCTTCCGGCGCGAATTGGCCCCCTGCTGCGCGATGTCCAGCACGGCCTCGCTATTGCGGCGCAAGACATCCAGAACAAGCTCCGGGCGTTCACGCAGCAGGGTCTCCAGCGCCGCGGCCAAAGCCGCATCCTGCCCCTGGGCGGCGGCATGTGCAACGGACACCTGGGGCACGGACAACGCGGCGCTCACGACTAGAGCGCCCAAAAACGGAAACGGCCTTTTCATGATGTTTTCAAGCTCCACGAAAAACTGAAAGATCCCTCGCCGGGATGCGGGCACACGCCCGGCGGCCACTGGCCGCGCCCCTTTCCTCGGTTTTCTGCATAGCCTGAACGGGCGAGGGACGCAAGCCCCGCTCTGGGGCGACCTCGGTGCCGCGCTTCGTGCATTTCCTGAAAATGATCACGTGAATGTCATGGCGACAGCCAAGCGAAAGGCACGCGTTTCTCCGGCGGGCCAGCCGCGCGGCTCTGCCGGCGCGGCTTGACTCGCGGCCAAGGCTTTTTTACAAACGCAGCAGACGACGCTCTCTCCAACTGGACCGCGTTGACGTTTCACGTGAAACATGACATGCCCGCGCGGTCCAGCCGGAAGGACGCCCGCAACGCTCCGTATTTTCCGCCGGCATGATGTTTCATGTAAAACATCATGCCCAACAGGGAAAATACGGCAGGCGGGCACAGGGTTTTCGGAAAAACAGCTAGAGAAGGGAGCATTCATGGCGCGCATCATTTCCATCGCCAACCAGAAAGGTGGCGTGGGGAAAACCACCACGGCCATCAACCTGGGCGCTGCCCTGGCCGTCATGGAAAAAAAGGTGCTGCTTGTGGATTGCGATCCGCAGGCCAACAGCACCAGCGGCCTGGGATTCAGTCAGGAAGAACTGCGGGCGGACCTCTACTCGACCTTCTACACGCCCGACGCCGTGCGCGGGAGCATCGTCTCCTGCCGCACGCCGTTCCTTGACCTGCTGCCGGCCAGTACCAACCTCGTCGCCGTGGAACTGGAACTGGTGGACAAGATGGCGCGGGAATTTTTTCTTGATGAATGCCTCAAACGCGTTCAGGACGAGTACGAATACATCATCCTTGATTGTCCGCCTTCTCTGGGGCTGCTCACGCTCAACGCATTGTGCGCGTCCCGCGAGCTGCTTATTCCGTTGCAGTGCGAGTTTTTTGCGCTTGAAGGCATCGTCAAGCTCCTCCAGACCTATGAACAGGTCAAGAAGCGGCTCAATCCCGAGCTTGGCCTCCTGGGCGTTGTCCTCACCATGTACGACATCCGCAACAGGCTGACGCGGGAAGTAAAAAACGAGGTGCGCCGCTGCTTTCCCGATCACCTTTTTGAAACGGTGATCCCGCGCAACGTGCGCCTGTCCGAAGCGCCCAGCCATGGAAAATCCATCATCCACTACGACATCAAATCCAAGGGGGCGGAGGCATACCTTGGCCTTGCCAAGGAAGTGGTGCTGCGCCGGCCTTCGCGGCGGCCGATGCGCCCCCAGGCTCAGGCGCCCGGGGTGGATTCCAGCGCCACATGATCCCGGAAATGCTTCTGACGGATGGTGGCGCCGCATTTCTGGCAATGAAAAACGAGCAGGCCCCCGAGATTGGCATTGGCAAGACGGAAGGGATGCCCGGGTTCGGTGCGCCAGTCCGCAACGTGATGGCCGCACTGCGGACATTTGACCGCCGGGTCATAGGGATAGCGGAAATCCCAATACCGCAAAAATTCCGCAAAGGCCTCCAGCGGCTCGGGGGCAGGGGCATCCGCCGTTTCCTCCGCGCAGCCGCCGGACCGGAGCAGGGGCTTGAGACGTTCCCACAGGGTCAGGGGGATCTGGACCGCAACGATGTTGCCGCGCTCATCCGTGAGATAGTGGACCTGTTCCTTCATGTGAAACTCCCTGAAGAAGCCCGGCGCGTGCGGACCCGCCGCGGGTCCATGAGCGCGGGAGTGGAATGTTTTAAACGCTGATGCGGCGAAAAGTCAAAGCGGATCTGTGGGGAGCCTTTTCGCGTTGCAGGCTCCGGGTCCGCAACGCAGCCGGCGCGGGGGGGGAATGTGCCCGCGCCTTGTGCTGACGCAGATATGGTTGCATGCGCGTTGCGCCCGCAGACGCACAGCGCGTGAAAACGACGAGGAAAGCATCATGGTCACTGCCGCTCGGGGACTGGGCCGGGGACTGGACGCGCTGTTCGAGCACGCAGCGCCGCAAGGCACAACGGAAACACCGCGCGACCTGCCGCTCTCGGCGCTGGTTGCCAATCCCGCGCAGCCCAGGCGCGCGTTTGCCGCGGAGGCGCTGGAAGAACTGGCGGAGTCCATCCGGCGGCAGGGCATCATCCAGCCGCTTCTGGTGCGGCCCCTGGAGGACGGCGAACGGTATCAGATCGTGGCGGGCGAGCGTCGCTGGCGCGCCGCGGCCAAGGCCGGACTCACCGAGGTCCCGGTCTACGTGCGCCACATGGATGAGCAGGAAGCCATGGCCGCCGCGCTCATCGAGAATCTCCAGCGCGAGGACCTCAATCCTGTTGAGGAGGCACAGGCCCTCCAGGCGCTGCGCGAGACCCTCAACCTCACGCAGGAGGAGCTGGCGGCCCGGCTCGGCAAGAGCAGGCCGGCCGTCGCCAATGCCCTGCGCCTGCTCCAGCTGGGCGAGGCGGCGCTGGACGACCTGCGCCAGGGGCGGATCACGCCGGGCCACGGTCGTTGCCTGCTGGGCATCGATGAAGAACAGGCGGCCGAGGCCCTGCGCCTGCGTATCGTCGCCAACGGCCTGACCGTGCGCGAGGCCGAGGAAGCGGCCGCGCACTGGCGCCATGCGGGCGGCTTTCCCTGGGAAGCGGCGAGCGCCGCGCCGGGATCGGAGCGGGGCGGAAGCGCCGCAACGCGGCACGCCGCCCCGGCGCAGCTGGAAGATCTGCGGGCGCGCCTCTGCGATGCCCTCGCCTGTCCGGTACGGATCAGCGGCAGCGCGCGCAAGGGGCGCATCACCCTTGCCTACGCAAGCCCGGAAGATCTGCGCGCCCTCCTGGAGCGCCTGGGACTTGCCCCCGAGGAACCCTGAAAACTCAAAAGCGCCGGCGACGCACCACCGCGCCGTACATGCCCTCGAGCCAGGGGTGGGACATGGGCGTGCTCCAGGAACGGACAAGCTCCAGGGCCGTATCCGCTTCCCTCAGGGAAGCCACCACCGCCTCATTTTCCGAGGGATTGAGCGTACAGGTGAGATAGGCCAGCTCGCGCCCGGGCTGGAGGCGCGCGGCAAGGGCCGTCAGAATGCGGCCTTGCGTTTCGGGATATTCGCGCAAGACCGCCATGCTGCGCCGGCCGGGAAAACGGATGTCCGGCCGGCGTCCGAGGACCCCGAGTCCGCTGCACGGGGCATCCGCCAGAATGTGGCCGTCCCAGGCGCGCACCGGCGGCCGCGCCGCATCCGCAATGAGCAGCGCCGGAAAGGTCCCTTCGGACGGCATCGCCCGCGCCCGCCCGAGTCGTCCCCGGGATAGGTCCGTGGCAAGGCGCACCGGAACGCCCGCCTCCAGCAGCGCCCGGGATTTGCCGCCAACGCCCGCGCAGGCGTCCCAGACCGGCGCGTCCCAGTCCAGAAGCCCCAGTTCCTGAAGGATGACTTGCGAACCTGCGGATTGAAACTCCAGAACGCCCGCCGTTCGCAACGCCGCCAGAGGCATGCCCAGTGCTTGCTCAGGCAGCGCGCCGGGCGCAAAGGCCAGGCCCCAGGCGCCCACAGCCGCGCACGCCGCTTCCGGCGCCGCCGCCTCCAAAGACCGGCGCGCCGCCGTTGCCAGGGGGTGCCTGGCATTGATGCGGATGCCCGTCCACGGGCGCTGGAAACAGCGCCGCAGAAGCGCCAACGCGGTTTCCTCGCCATAGGCATCGCGCCAGAGATCCGCGATCTCCGGGGGCATGCTCCAGAAGCGGCATGCCGCGCGCCATGCCCGCTGGCCGGGCGCGTCCCGCGCCTCCTCATACCACGCCGCATCCCGCGGCGCATCGCCCAGACGCTGCAAAGACCGCAAGACGCCGTTTGCCACTCTGGCGAGCCGGACGCCGTAACGGTCGTCCACCTGGCGCACAGCCGCGGAAATGGCGGCATGCGCGGGAATGCGCTCCTGAAAGAGCAGACTGTGGACCGCAATGGCGAGGCAGTGGAGCATGGGCCGGGGCAGGCCGGCGGGGCGCCGCAGAAGGCGCCCGAGAATGGCTTCGCAACGGATGCGCTCCCGGGCGCAGCCATAGACCAGTTCCGAACAGAGGCGCCGCTCGCGGGCCGGCGGATCGCTCCCCGCCAGCACCGCGTCCACGGCGGCTTGAATGGGCATGCCTTCATCCATGAGTTCCAGAGCCAGGACAGCGCACTCCCGGGCATCCGCTCCCGACCGGGCGCAACGCTCCCCGCCCTTGCGGGCAGGCGCGTCCGGGACCTTCATGGACGCTCCCCTGCCCCGCATGCCGCGTCGTCCCGCCGCAGAAAGCGGGCCAGGGCATCCTCCACAGCGGTCAGGGGCACGAGCGTATCCCGGCAGGGACCGTGCGGCCGCTCATTGAGGACACCAAAGACCGGCAGGGGATAGCTGTCCTGAATGCCGGAAACGAGATCGCGCTCGCAGGCCACGGCCACAATGCAGGCCGGGCGGCATTCGACGACGATGCGGCGCGCGATGGTGCCGCCGGTAGCCAGGGCAAGGCGAAAACCCAGACGGTCCCGCAGGTCCAGCAGCGGCCCTATCTGGCAGGCGCCGCAACGGCGGCAGTTGTCCGGCTCGGGAGAAATGCGGTGCCGGCAGCGGCTGTTCTGGACGCAATGGGGCAGCAGAAGCAGCAGGTCCCGCGCGGGGACGCGCACGCCTTCCGCAAGCACCAGCTCATTGTTCACCTTGACAAAGGAACGGCGCACCGCGGTGCGTCCGATGCCGCACACGCGCCCCAGGCTTTCCATGAACGGCAGAAACAAGCGCACCAGCACATGCCGCACCCAGGAAATGCCCGGCAGGCGGCGCCCGGTGTAGATATGAAAAATGAGCGTGGCGCAGAGCCACGCCAGCAGGGCGATGACCGCAAGACCGCAGCTTACGCTCAGCAACGGAAGCCACGTCGCCATCACGCCGCCCGGCACCAGCCAGGGCAGCACAAGAAACGCGAAGATCACCAGACAGAAGGCCAGACAACTGGCAACCATGAGTCCGATGAAGATCCGCTTGCGGCCCCCGCCATACTGCCCGGGCGGCAGGGAATGCGGCGACTTGGCCGGCCACATGGTCAGGCCGCGCCCCCTTGCGGCCCGAATGCCCCGGGTCCCAGCGCCCGCACGGGGGCATAGCCGTTGGCAAAGGCCATGCCCTCCATATCCTTGCGCCCTGTGGGCCGCACCCTGTCGAGCATGTAGAATCCGTCGGCGCAGGCCACGCCAAGGCCGGCCGGGAGCTTTGCGATGGTCCCGGCAGGGGGGAGCGCGCCCCCGGCTGCCGCGTCCCCCGCGTGCCCGGCCAGGATACGCAGCTCCAGCGGCTCCGCCGTGCCACGGGGCAGGACAAGCGTGCGCGCCCCCGGTGCGGGGGTGACGCCGCGCACCAGCGCATCGACCCGGGCCACGGGAAGCGTCCAGTCGATCCTGCCGTCCGCCTTGGAAAGCTTGGCCGCATGGGTGGCGGCCGAAGCATCCTGTGGCACGGCGGGCACAGTGCCCGCCACGATGCCGTCCAGCGTGTCCAGCAGCAGTTCCGCCCCGGCGCGGGCCAGGACGGCCGTCAGTTCGCCCGCCGTGCGCCCGGCAATGGGCACGGAGCGGGCCGCATAGACCGGGCCGGTATCCAGGCTCGGTTCCATACGCATGAGCGAAACGCCGGTCACGGCGTCCGGCGCCCAGTTTTCCATGATGGCACGCTGGATGGGGGCCGCGCCGCGATAGCGCGGCAAAAGCGACGCGTGCACATTGAGTGGGGCGATACGCGCCGCGTCCAGCACGGCCCCGGGCAAAAGCAGCCCGTAGGCCGCCACCACGAGCAGGTCGGGCGCAAGCGCGGCAAGCCGTTCCCGCTCCTCCGCGCTCCTGAAATTCTCCGGCTGTCGCACCTCAAGGCCGAGGTCTTCCGCCAGCGTTTTCACTGGCGAAGGCACGAGCTTCATGCCCCGTCCGCGCGGCCTGTCCGGCTGGGTATAGACGGCAGCCACGCGGCCGCCCGGCCAGCGGACAAGCTGTTCCAGCACCACCGCCGCGAAGTCGGGGGTGCCCATGAAGACTATCCGGCAGTCTTGCGCCTGAGCCATTTTTTTACCCTGCCGTCATAAAGGGTGCGCCGCAGGCGGCTCATGCGGTCGATGAAGAGCGTGCCGTCCAGATGATCCACCTCGTGCTGGACAACCACGGCGGCAAAGCCCTCCAGCTCCTCGTCGATGGGCGTTCCGTCCAGGTCCGTGGCGCGCAGGCGCACACGGCTCCAGCGGGGCACGTCGGCGCGGTAGTTGAGGGGGACCGAAAGGCAGCCCTCCTGCTCGCTGACGATCACCTCGCCCAGCGGCTCCAGCACGGGATTGACAAGCACGCGCGGCCGCCGCTCCCCCTCCTGGACGCCCGGGTCCATGACCAGCAGACGCAGGGACCTTCCCACCTGGGGCGCGGCAAGGCCCACGCCGGGCGCCGCGTACATGGTCTCGGTCATGTCCGCCGCCAGCCGGCGGATCTCGTCCGTGATCGCTTCCACCGGAACGCAACGTTCCTTGAGCCGCGGGTCGGGATAGGTGACGATATCCAGCAGCATGCGGTTTCAGCCCTCCGTGCCCTGCGCGCCGTCACCGCCCCGGCCCGGCTTCTGCGTCTCCTGCGCGGTCTCGCGCAGGCGCAGGCCCAGCTCGCGCAGCTGCGCCGCCGACACCGGCGAGGGCGCCTGGGTGAGCAGGCAGGTGGCCTTCTGCGTCTTGGGGAAGGCAATGACATCGCGGATGCTCGAGGCGCCGGAAAGCAGCATGACCAGCCGGTCCAGACCGAAGGCGAGGCCGCCGTGCGGCGGCGCGCCCTGCTCCAGCGCCTGGAGCAGAAAGCCGAACTGCGCCTCCGCCGCCTCGGGGCTGAAGCCGAGCGCCGTGAACATGGCGCGCTGCGCGTCCGCCCGGTGGATGCGGATGGAGCCGCCGCCCACCTCGTTGCCGTTGAGCACCAGGTCATAGGCCCGCGCGCGGGTGGCGCCGGGGTCCGTGGTCATGAGCGTCTCATGGCCTTCGGCCGGCGAGGTGAAGGGATGGTGACAGGCCACGAAGCGCTTTTCCTCCTCGCTGTATTCAAACAGCGGAAACTGCGTCACCCAGAGGAAATTGAAGCTGTCCCCGGGCACAAGCCCCAGCTGGTGCCCCAGATGCACGCGCAGGTTGCCCAGCGCCGCGTTGACCATGGCCGGTTCGCCCGCCTGGAAAAAGACGATATCGCCCACTTCAAGGCCCAGTTCGCGGGCAATGGCCTCCCGCTCCCCTGCGGACAGGAACTTGGCGATGGGCGACTGCCATTCGTTCTCGCGGATCTTGATCCAGGCCAGTCCCTGGGCGCCGTAGATACGCACGAACTCCGTGAGGTCGTCGATCTCCTTGCGCGTCAGGCTCTCGCCGCCGGGCACGCGCATGGCCTTGACGAGCTTCGCCTGGCTGAAGAGCTTGAAGCCCGAGCCGCGCACATGGGCCGTGATGTCATGCAGCTCAAGCCCGAAGCGGGTATCCGGCTTGTCCACGCCGTAGCGGGCCATGGCTTCCTCCCACGTCATGCGCGGGAAGGGGGTGACCAGCTCGCGGCCGAGCGCCGCCCGAAACACGGCGGTCATAAGCCCCTCGGCCACGGTCATGACGTCTTCCTCGTCCACAAAGCTCATTTCCAGGTCCACCTGGGTGAACTCCGGCTGGCGGTCGGCGCGCAGGTCTTCGTCGCGGAAGCAGCGCACGATCTGGAAATAGCGGTCAAAGCCGGCCACCATGAGCAGCTGCTTGAAAAGCTGCGGCGACTGCGGGAGCGCATAGAACTCGCCGGGATTGAGCCGGCTCGGCACCAGGAAGTCGCGCGCCCCTTCCGGGGTGGATTTGGTGAGCACCGGCGTTTCCACCTCCACAAAGCCCTTCTCGTCCAGATAACGGCGCATGGCCTGGGTCACGGTATGCCGCAACCGCAATGCGGCCTGCATCCGCGGCCGCCTGAGGTCCAGGGCGCGGTTGGCAAGGCGCAGGTTCTCGCCCGCATCGGCGCGGTCCTCAATGGGGAAGGGCGGCGTTTTGGAGGTATTGAGCAGCTTCCATTCATGCGCCACGACCTCGATCTCGCCGGTGGGCATGGAAGGGTTGAGCATGCCTTCGGGCCGCGGGCGCACGCGTCCCCTGATGGCAATGACGTATTCACTGCGGAGGATGTGGGCGTTTTCATGGGCGGCGGGCGCGATGTCCGGGCTGAAGACCACCTGGGTGAGTCCCGCGCGGTCGCGCAGGTCCACAAAGATGAGTCCGCCGTGGTCACGCCGGTACTGGACCCAGCCCATGAGGCAGACGTCCGCCCCGTTGTCGGCCGCCGTGAGGCTGCCGCAATCGTGGCTGCGCTTCCAGCCGCCGAGACCGGTGATGAATTTGCCGTGTTCCTGCTGCAGATCCTGCAGTTCCTGCGTCTTGGGGGTGTCCATGGGCTATCCGTTGTGGTTCGGGGTGGTAGGCGAAGCGGCAACAAGCGCAGCAAGCCGGGCGGGCGCATCCGCCTGCGGCAGGGTGACCTGCTCGCCGCTTTGCATGCTGCGAATGCTCACGCGTCCGGCCGCGGACTCGTCAGGGCCGATGATGCAGCAAAAGCGCGCGCCGCTTTTGGCCGCCTTTCGCATGAGGCTCTTGAAGGAGCCGCCGCCGTATTCGAGTTCTCCGCCAAGGCCCAGGCCGCGCAACGCCTCGGCCAGGGCAAAGGCCTGGGCGCGGGCGGTCTCGTCCGGGGCGACGATGAAAAAGTCCGGGGCCACGGGCGCGCGCGCGGGGAGCAGGAGCGCCAGACGTTCCATGCCACAGGCAAAGCCCACCCCGGGCGCGTCGGGACCGCCCAGCTGGGCCGTGAGTCCGTCGTAGCGGCCGCCGCCCGCGACGGCCGTCTGCGCGCCGATGCGGCCGCTCACCACCTCGAAGGTGGTGCGGCAGTAATAATCCAGGCCGCGCACCAGGCGGTGGTCGATGTCCGGCGTGATGTTTTCCCGGGCAAGCAGTTCCAGCACCGTGTCGAAATGACGGCGGCAGTCAGGGCAGTTGTGGTCCAGCAGGCGCGGCGCCCCTTCGGTGAGAGCGCGGCAGCCGGGCTGCTTGCAGTCCAGCACGCGCAGGGGATTGCTCTGCACGCGGCGGCGGCAGTCTTCGCACAGGGCGTCGGCGTCAAGACGGGTGAGGTAGTCGCGCAGCGCGGCCATATAGGCCGGGCGGCAGGCCGCGCAGCCCAGGGAATTGAGCTTGAGCGTCAGGTCCGCGATGCCCAGGGCCTGAAGAAAACGCCAGAGCATGGCGATAAGCTCGGCATCGGCGAACGGGCTTTCGGTACCCAGGCATTCGCAGTTGATCTGATGGAACTGGCGCATCCTGCCCTTTTGGGGGCGTTCGTAGCGGAACATGGGTCCCATGGTGAAGAAGCGGTGCGCGCCGCTCCTGGCATCGGCAAGGCCGGACTCGATGCAGGCGCGCATGACTCCGGCCGTAGCCTCGGGCCGCAGGGTCACGGAGCGGCCCTTGCGGTCGGCGAAGGTATACATCTCCTTTTGCACCACGTCCGTTTCCGCGCCGATGGAGCGCTGGAAAAGGCCCGTGAACTCCAGGAGCGGCGTCCGCAATTCCGCAAATCCGTAACGGGAAAAAATGTCCCGCCCGCAGGACTCCATGCGGGAAAAGGCCTCGCTCTCCGGCGGGAAGAGATCCGCAAACCCCTTGATGCGGCTGAAAGCGCGGGAAGCGCCCTGTTGGCTCATGACCGCCGCTCCTCGAGGGTAAACTTGGCGCAGCCCTCGCACGGCACGGGATAGTCGCCATTGAAGCAGGCGAGGCAGAAGTCGTCCGAGTGCATGACCGAACGCAGCAGGCCGTCGATGCTGAGATAGTGGAGCGAGTCCACATCCAGCCGGCGGACGATCTCGTCCATTTCGCACTGGGCGGCGATAAGCTCCCCGCGCGAGGAAAAATCCACGCCGTAATGGCAGGGGAACTTCACCGGCGGGCTGGAAATGCGGATATGGACCTCCCGGGCGCCCAGTTCGCGCAGTTTCTTCACGCGGGTCATCATGGTGGTGCCGCGCACGATGGAGTCGTCCACGATGCAGATGCGCTTGCCCTCGATCATGGCGCGCACCGGATTGATTTTCACGCGCACGCCGAAATTACGCATGCTCTGCGTGGGCTGGATGAAGGTCCGTCCCACATAGTGGTTGCGGATCATGGCGTGCTCGTACGGAAGCTCGGCGCACTGGGCGAAACCCACGGCCGAATAGACGCCCGAATCGGGGAAGGGCATGATGAAATCCACATCGGGCGTGGATTCGTGGGCAAGCTGCCAGCCCATCTGCTTGCGGCAGACATAGACCTGTTCGTTGAAGACATAGGAGTCGGGCCTGGCGAAATACACAAGCTCGAAGATGCACTGGCGCGGCCGCGCGGGATGCGGCCCGGGGAGCCTGCGGCTGTGTTCGCCGCGCGCGTCCGCAACGATCATCTCGCCGGGTTCCACCGCGCGTTCGTAGTCCGCTTCGAGCAGGTCAAAGGCGCACGTTTCGGAAGCGAAGACCGGCGCGCCGTCCAGGCGTCCGAGCGCCAGGGGATGAAAGCCGTGAGGGTCGCGCACGGCGATGAGCATGCCCCCGGAAAGCACGAGGAAACAGTAGGCGCCTTCAAGGCGCGAGCAGGCCTCGGCAACGGCGTCGGGCAGCTCCTTGTGGCGCAGGGAGCGCACTAGAAGGTGCATGAAGACTTCGCTGTCATTGCCCGTGGCGAAGATGGCGCCCTCGTTTTCCAGCTCGGCCCTAAGCGCCGCGGCATTGACGAGATTGCCGTTGTGCGCGAGCGCGATGTCTTGCCCCTTGAAATGGGCGAGAAAGGGCTGGGCGTTGCGCTGCGAGGCGCTGCCCGTGGTGGAATAGCGCACATGCCCGATGGCCGTGCGCCCGGTGAGGCGGCGCAGCACGTCCTCGGAAAAGACATCGGGCACCAGGCCCATGCTCTTGTGGTCATGCATGCCGTCCGCGTCCACCGTGACGATGCCCGCGCTTTCCTGCCCCCGGTGCTGCTGGGCATAGAGTCCGAAATAGGCCAGCCTGGCCGCGTCGTCGTGGTCGTAGATGCCGAAAAGGCCGCATTCGTGCCGTATCATGATTGCTGTCGTTCCCGGATTTGCGTTAATGAGCGTTTTTCAGGGCCTTGCGTAAATGCGCGATGCGATTGTCCATGACTGCCGGATTGGGGTAAACGTCGCGCGCCAGCTCGAACTGCCGCAACGCCTCCTGCCTGCGGCCGAGCTGTTCCAGGGAGTCCGCCAGCAGGTAGCCGGCAAGGCCGCGCACTTCCTCGTCAGGGTCGCTGTCAAGGATCTGCTGGCAAAGGTCGGCCACTTCCCCCCAGCGCTCGCGTGCCATGTTCTGGTCCGCAAGGTCAAGCATGCAGCGGATCTTGTCATGATCCGGGAGCGGCAGCGCGAGGCACTGCGCCAGGCTCTCCTCACCGGCCTCAAAGCGCCGCTGGCTGAACTGCATGGCCGCCAGACGGCGAAACCCCTCCACACGCCTGGCCGCGCCGAGACCCGCCAGACCGGTATAGGCGCTCCAGACCTCGGCGGCCTGCCCATAGCGGCGCAGGCTTTCGCAGGCCCGCCCCATGCGCTCAAGGATCTCGGCCATGCGCGCGTCGTCATCCTCGTACTCGGCCCGCATGGCTTCCAGAACGTCCAGGCTGGCCCGCGTCTCCGGACTGGCGGAGTTGAGCACCTGCAACAGCAGCTGCCATGCCTCCCAGCGCCGTTCCGCCTCCGGCCCGCGACGGTCGGCGGAGACGCTCTCCTCCCGGAGATAGCGCTCCAGCAGCCGCTCGGCAAGGGGCCAGTTGCGCTCGGCAAGGGCAGTGCGCGCGTCCGCAAGGTCATCCGCAAGGATGGCGCCACGGTCACAGCCCGCGCCCAAAACTCCCAGAACGAGCGCCAGGGCCAGCGCCAGGGCGGCAACACGGCCGCGCCCCGGCACGGGGCGCGCCTCAGGCATCGTCATCCCCGTCCGTTGCCGAAGCGCCGCCGCGCGCCGCATCGGCGTCCCCGACGGGCGCCGGCTGGCCGCCGTCGTCCACGCGGTCAAAGCCCACCACGCGCGCGCCCTCGTCCAGCCGGACGAGCATGACGCCCATGGTGGCGCGGCCCTTGCTTCCCACCTCGTCCACGCCGATGCGTACCACCTTGTTGGCCGAGGTCAGAAGGATGAGTCCGTCCCGCTCGCGCACGGGCATGGCGCCGACCACCGGGCCTGTCTTGCCCGTGACCTTGAAATTGATGACCCCCTTGCCACCCCGCGACTGCACGCGGTAGAGGTCCACCCTGGTGCGCTTGCCGTAGCCGTTGGCCGAAATGGACATGATCTCCGTTGTCTGGTCCGTCTCCTTGAGCACGACGCAGGCCACCACGCTGTCATGGCGGCGCAGGGCCACGCCCTTGACGCCGGTGGCCGCGCGGCCCATGGGCCGGATGTCCGCGCAGGAAAACCGGATGGCAAGGCCGTCCGCCGTGGCGAGCACCACATGCTCGTCATCGCGGATGGGCCGCACCACCACCAGCTCGTCGTCCTCGCGCAGGCCCACGGCCAGAAGCCCGCTGCGGCGGCAGCGCGCATACAGCGACGCCGAGGAACGCTTGACCATGCCGCGCCGGGTCACAAAGAGAAAATACTTGTCCTCGGCGAACTCGCGCAGGGCCAGGACGGTCGTCACCCACTCGCCCTCCTCCAGAGGCAGGAGGTTGTTGATGTGGACGCCCTTGGCCGTGCGGCTCCCTTCCGGCACCTGGTGCACCTTGAGCTGATGCATGCGCCCCTTGTTGGTGAACAGGCACAGGTACTGATGGTTGGACGTGACGAGGAATTCCTGGACGTAGTCGTCCTCCGCGGTGTGGACAGCGGCGATGCCCTTGCCGCCGCGCCTCTGCTGCTGATAGTTCTCCAGATTGGTGCGCTTCATGTAGCCCCGGCGCGACAGCGTGATGACCACTTCCTCATCGGGGATGAGGTCTTCAAGCTCGATGCCGCTCAGGGGTTCGCGCAGGATCTCCGTGCGCCGGGGGGTGGCGAAGGCGTCGGCGATCTCGCGGATCTCCCGCTCCATCTCGCCGCGCAATACGTCGGGATTTTCCAGCACGGACTTGAAAAACTCTATCTTTTTGAGCAGTTCCTGATATTCGGCCAGCAATTCCTCGCGTTGCAGCCCCGTGAGCCGCTGGAGACGCATGTCCAGGATGGCGCGCGCCTGGATTTCGCTCAGGCTGAAGGTGGTCATGAGGCCGGCCCGGGCCTCCTCGGGCGTGGCCGAAGCGCGGATGAGCGCCACCACCTCGTCGATGTGGTCGATGGCGATCCGCAGTCCCTCAAGGATATGCGCCCGCGCCTCGGCCTTTTCCAGATCAAAGCGCGTCCTGCGGATGACCACTTCGCGGCGGTGGTCCACAAAACAGGTGAGGGCGCTCTTGAGATTGAGCAAAACGGGCCGGTTGTCGGCCACGGCCAGCATGTTGATTCCGAAGCTCGTCTCCAGCGGGGTGAACTTGTAGAGCGCGTTGATGACGATATCGGCAATGGCGCCGCGCTTGAGATCAATGACGATGCGGATGCCCCTGCGGTCGGATTCGTCACGCAGGTCCGCAATGCCGTCCAGCTTGCGGTCATTGACCAGGGCCGCGATCTTCTCCACCAGCGCGGACTTGTTGAGTCCGAAGGGGATCTCGGTGATGACCACGGCCTGAAGGCCCTTTTTCCGTTCCTCGATGACGGTCCTGCCGCGCACCTTCACCGTGCCCCGGCCCGTGCGGTAGGCATCAGCCAGACCCTTGCCGGCATAGACCGAGCCGGCGGTGGGAAAGTCCGGCCCGCGCACGATCTGCATGAGATCGTCCACCGTGCTCTGCGGCTTTTCCAGCAGCAGGAGCAGGGCTTCGCAGAGTTCGCCCAGATTGTGCGGCGGAATATTGGTCGCCATGCCCACGGCGATGCCCGAGGAGCCGTTGAGCAGCAGATTCGGCACCCTGGTGGGCAATACCGAGGGTTCCTGGAGCGTATTGTCGTAATTGGGCCGGAAATCGACGGTATTCTTGTCCAGATCATCGAGAAATTCCTGGGCAAGGCGCGACATGCGCACTTCGGTGTAGCGCATGGCCGCCGCCGAGTCGCCGTCGATGGAGCCGAAGTTGCCCTGCCCGTCCACCAGGGGGTCGCGCATGGAAAAATCCTGGGCCATGCGTACCAGGGCATCGTACACGGCGGAATCGCCATGCGGATGATACTTGCCGATGACGTCACCCACGATGCGGGCGGACTTCTTGTGCGGCCGGTTATAGCTGTTGGCAAGCTCGTGCTGGGCATACATGATGCGCCGGTGCACGGGCTTCAGCCCGTCGCGCGCGTCGGGAATGGCGCGGCCGATGATGACCGAAAGGGAATACTCCAGATAGGACTGGCGCAATTCCTTTTCGATATTGACGCGCGGATGCTCTTCGGCCGGATACTGTTCGCTGTCTGCCACGCTGCCCTCGCAGGAAAAAGAACGTTAGATGGTGAAACGGCTGTCAGGCGCCGATGCCGTAGCGTCCGGCCGCATACATGAGCAGGAGCAAAAGCCCCTCGCCCACGCAGACGCGGACCACCGCCCCGAAAAGCCTCCCGGTGCGGGCGCCCCAGCGCGTGGTCACAAACAGGAAAACCAGGATGTTGCAGAACAGGATGAGCAGCACCGCCGGAAAAAAGACCTCATACGCATACGGCCACGCCTCGAGCGCAATGGTCAGCCAGAGGCAAAACCCGGCGCAGATGAGCCAGCCCGCCACGGAGATCGCCCAGGAGAGCCAGCCCGTGGGCCTCCTCCTGCCCGCGCCGTCCGCCTGCGCGGCGGCAACGGCCGCCGCTTCGTCATGACCGCCACTCATATCGTTTCCTCCGCGCATCGAGGCGCCCCAAAGCGTTTCCCGCCAATCAGCGGCAGCGGCATGCCCCTGCCGAAACCGGACAGCGCGGCATCGCGCGCTGCCATTGCCACGCCCCTTCGCGTGACCGCATGCCGCGTCAGATATCCAGATCCTGCACCGCAAGCGCATTGCGCTCAATGAATTCCCGCCGGGGTTCCACCCGGTCGCCCATAAGTTCTTCAAACGCCTCGGAGGCCGAAAGCGCATCCTCCACCGAAACCTGGAGCAGGACGCGATTTTCCGGATTCATGGTCGTTGTCCAGAGCTGTTCGGGATTCATTTCACCAAGGCCCTTGTAGCGCTGGATATTGATGCCCTTGCGCGCCTCGTCCAGCACCTGGGCCAGCAGGCGGAACACGTCGTCCACCTGGATCTTGCCGTCCTTGCGAACGAGGGTGAAGGCCAGGCCTCCGCATTCCTCGCGCAATTCGGCAAAAAGCTGCCAGGTGCGGCGGTAGAGCCGGGAAGCGAAAAACTCCATGCCGCGCCGGGTGTGGTGACTGCCCGCGTTTTCAAAATTGGCGAACAGGCGCACCTCGTCGTCCTCTTCGCTGCGTTCGCGCTCCATGGTCAGGAGATAGCCGTTTTCGTTGAGCCATGCCGTAAACTCGCTTTCCGGATCATCCAGGAGCCTGCCGAAGGTCTCGGCGTCGGCCCTGGCCGGATAGGTGGTCAGCGCAAGGAAGAGGTCGCGCGGCATGCCGCTGCTTTCGGCTTCGGCCACGCGCTGGTCAAGGGTCTCAATACGGCGCATGAGGGCGATGAGTTCCTGACCGGCAAAGGTCTTGCCGTTATGGGCCACCACGCTTACGTCCTCGCTGACCCGCGAGAGCAGGAAGGCATTGAGTTCGGCATCGTCCTTGATGAATTTTTCCATGCGCGCGTTATGGACGCGGTAGAGCGGCGGCTGGGCGATATAGACGAAACCGCGTTCCACCATTTCCTGGTACTGGCGGAAAAAGAAGGTGAGGAGCAGGGTGCGGATATGCGCGCCATCCACGTCGGCATCCGTCATGATGACGATCTTGTGGTAGCGCAGCTTGTCCAGGTCCGTGTCTTCCTCGCCGATGCCCGCGCCCATGGCCGTAATGAGCGCCTTGACCTCCTTGTTTGCCAGCATGCGGTCAAAACGCGTCCGTTCGGTATTGAGGATCTTGCCGCGCAGGGGCAGGATGGCCTGATTTTTGGGGTCGCGGCCCTGCTTTGCCGAACCGCCAGCCGAATCGCCCTCAACGATGAACAGTTCCGATTCCGCGGGGTCCTTGCTCTGGCAGTCGGCCAGCTTGCCGGGCAGGGCATTGTCCGAAAGCGCGCCCTTGCGGCGCACCAGTTCCTTGGCGCGCCGGGCCGCGTCACGGGCGCGGGCGGCATCCAGGGCCTTGTCGATGATCAGGCGCACATCGCGCGGATTTTCCTCAAAAAAGACGTTCAGGCGGTCATAGGTGAGGCCCGCCACCAGGCCCGCCACCTCGCTGTTGCCGAGCTTGGTCTTGGTCTGGCCCTCGAACTGCGGCTGCGGCAGCTTGACGCTGACAACGGCCGTCAGCCCCTCGCGCACGTCATCGCCGGAAAGGACGGTGTTCTTAAGCTTTTTCACCAGGTCCGGCTGGCCCTTGATATAGCCGTTGATGGCGCGGGTGAGCGCCGTGCGGAAGCCCACGAGATGGGTGCCGCCTTCCTTGGTGCGGATATTGTTGGCAAAGGTCAGGATATTTTCCTTGTAGCCCGCGTTGTATTGCAGGGCAAAATCCACGCTCACGTTTTCCAGAATGCCGTCACCGGCGATGACCGGGTGGATGCCCTGCTCCCCGGAATTGAGGTCGCCCACGAACTGGCGGATGCCGCCCTCGGCATGAAAAACATGGTTTTCGCCGCTGCGCTCGTCGATGCACTCGATGGTCAGGCCGCTGTTGAGATAGGCAAGCTCTTCAAAGCGTTTTTTCAGGGTCTCGTAGGAAAATTCCAGAACCTCGAAAATCTCCTCATCCGGCCTGAAGCGCACCGTGGTGCCGTGCCCTTCCACGCCTTCGCCGATGACCGTCAGCGCATCCTGCGGCACGCCGCGGGAATAGTGCTGGCGGTAGCGCCTGCCTTCGCGGCGCACCGTGACCGTCAGCTCCTCGGACAGGGCGTTGACGCACGAAACGCCCACGCCGTGCAGGCCCCCGGAGACCTTGTAACTGGTATTGTCAAACTTGCCGCCCGCATGGAGCTTTGTCATGACCACCTGGACGGCGGGCACGCCCTCCTTGGGATGGATGTCCACGGGGATGCCGCGCCCGTCGTCGCGCACGGTGACGGAATTGTCCGCATGCAGGGTGACGGTGATCCGCGTGCAGTAGCCGGCCATGGCCTCGTCGATGGAATTGTCCACCACTTCATAGACGAGATGATGCAGCCCGCGGGCATCGGTGGAACCAATGTACATGGCCGGGCGCTTGCGTACCGCGGAAAGCCCCTCGAGAATGGTGATGGAAGAGGCGGTATATGCGCCGGAAGCCCCGTTTGCCGCGTTGTTTGCTGCCTTGACGGGACCGGAATTGACGGCGCCGGATGCTGGACTTTGAGACATCGTTCCTTCCTTGCGTGCGATACGCCGCTGCCCACGCAACGGCAAAAACCAACGGACCACCAGCGGACCGGGGATCCCCCTAGACGTCGTCTTCGGAATAATAGGCCGCTTCGGACACCTTCATGGGCATGATGATGACCGTATAGTCCGGGTCCTCGGCGCCGCAGATGCCGCAAGGTCCCTCGGCGCCGGTCAGGGTCATGTCCACGCGCGGAGAAACGAAGTGCGAGAACACGTCCATGAGATTGCGCGTGGGAAAGGCAATGCGGCCGATGGTGCCTTCATAGCCCACTTCCAGGCTTTCCGAAGCGGAACCCACGTCCTGTCCCTGGGCCGAGAGCCGGGCCTCCCCGTTGGCGAGATCAAAATAGACGCAACGGTCGCTTTCCGTATTGAAGATCAGGATGCGCCCGAGCGCGTCCATGCCTTCCTTGCGGTCCAGCGCAAGCCGGCTTGCGCCGTCTTCCTCCAGGCGGGCCATGAAGACCGTATAATCGGGGTAGTCGTGCAGGGCGCGGGGCAGGCTCAGGGTCTCCGCCCGGTCGAGCCGGCGCAGGTAGAGGCGCTTGTCCGTGATATTGAGTTCGATCTCGTCCTCGCCGAGCCACTTGCGGATGTCCGGCAGGTATTTCTTCTGCACCAGAACGCCGCCTTCGGGCAGCCGGGCCGCCAGTTCGTCATGGGTGATGGTGGCGAGCGCGAACTGGTGCCCGTTGAGACCGCAAACGTCGATGCGCCCTTCGCCGCGCGGCTTGAGGCACAGGCAGGCGATGGCGTCCATGGCGTCATCATCGCTGATGCAGAAGCTCACGCGGTCCAGCAGGCCGGAAAGGATGTCACCGGACCAGATGACCGCGTCCTCTTCCGGAAATTCGGAAAAATTCTGGAACCATTCCGGCCCGTTGACCGGCAGGCGATAGGAACGGCGCCCCTGCTCCAGCAGCAGTGTCCCCGCCTCGTCAAGGCTCAGATTGAGCACCCCGGGGGGCAGCTGGCGCACCAAGTCCACAAAGGAACGCCCCTGCACCCCCACAAGGCCCGGTTCCGTCACCTCGGCGGGATAGGTGCCCGTAAATTCGATATTGGCGTCCGTGGACATGAGCGAAAGGCCCTCCTCCCCGGCGCGGAGCCAGATGGAACGCAGATATGCCGCGCCCGCCTTGGAGGGGATGATCGCCGCGGCTTTCTGGAGGCCCTCGATGATCTGGTCTTTGTTTACAGCAAGTTTCATTGAATAATCCTTGTTGTTGGGGATGAACTTTTGTGCTTAACCGCGACAGCTCATGGAAAAACCTGTATTTTTTCCATCCCTCTTTCCGCACCGGGAACTGACCGGCCGCACATGGCCGGCCCGGCGCAGCGCCGGAATGCGTCCTGCGCGGGCCTAGGGGACGGCATTTTCCAGTTCCGTTACCAGATTGTGCACAACTTTGTCCGTATCCAGAAGTTTGCGAATTTTCTTCACCGCATGGATGACGGTGCTGTGATCCCGGCCGCCGAAGGCGCGCCCCAGTTCGGGATAGGAGAGGCCCAGCTTGCGGCGGCAGAGATACATGGCGACCTGTCGGGCCAGCACCAGGTCCGGGCGCCGCCGCGCGCCCAGGATGTCCTCCGCCCGGAGGTTGAAGCCCCGGGCCACGGAACCGAGGATTTCCCGGCAGCCCACCGGGCGCACGCTGCCGCCCGTGCGGACGATGTTTTCCAGATCCGTCTGCACGGGCGGACGGCCGTTGAGCGCGGCAAAGGCTTCCACCTTGCGGAGCAGCCCCTGGAGCAGGCTGAACTGGACGCACCGCTGCGCCAGATAGAGCAGCTGGTCGCGCGAAAGGGCCAGTTCGCGTTCCCGCGCGGCGCGCTGCAGGTAGCGGAGGCGCACTTCCAGATCCGGTTCCAGCAGTTCCAGCACAAGGCCGCTTTCCAGGCGGGTGCGGAGCCGTTCCTCCAGATGGGCCAGTTCCGTCGCCGGGCCGGCATGGGAAAAGATCATCAGCCGCTCATGAGGGGGGGAGCCGGCGCTTTTGCGCTGCCGTTCCTCCTGAAGCAGGCCCTGACACACATCCATGCAGGCCGCGAGGTCGCGCTGCCAGGCGGGTTCCCTGGCAATGTCCTGCAGGTCATCCAGAAGCAGGGCGTCGCAGTTCCGCCAGAACTGTTCCGTCCAGGCGATGCCGCCGGCCGCCATATCGGCGCAGAACCGCGCCGCGCCGCGCGCGAAGACCCGTCCAGGCGCAAGGCGCCGCCCCAGGGTGACGGCCATGGCCCGCAAAAGCTGCGTCTTGCCCGTACCGCTCTTGCCGCAGAAAACCAGGACGGCTTCTCCGTCCGGCGGACCTTCCCCGGCGATCTTTTTCGCTGTGGCAAGGGGAAAGGCATTGCGCGCGTTGACGATGAACCGGGCAAACGCGTCCTCACCGGCATTTTCCGGATTTTTGTCATGGGAGGCGGAAACATGCGGGCCGGCCGCCGCATCCCGGATGGGCCGGGACACTTCCGCCGCCGCGGGCAGGGAACCGCCCAGAGGCGAATCCTCATAGAGGATGCCCGGAACATCGGGAAAACACCGGAAAAGCGCGGCTTCAAAGCTGGTCCGCTTGTGCGTGCCAAACCAGCGGGCAAAATAGCTGTGGGGAAAGCCCACCACAAGGCGTCCGTTTTCCAAGCGCAGGGCCAGGGCGTCAAGCCAGGCTTCCCGCGCGGTATCGGCGGGGGAAGCGTCCGCCCCGGAAGGAGTGAGGAGCGGGCGCAGTTCGCGTTTCAGGTCTTCGACAGTCAGCATGGCGGTCCGGTGGGCGCGGGCGGGGTGAAGATCCCCGGCAACTGCCAAAACGGCTCCCGCGCGAACAGCGGTATATAGCATGAAATGTCTCTGGAAACAAGACTTTTCCACAGGCGCATTCTCTTGGCGCAGGCATGTGGAAAAGCCGGCCCGGCGCGGATGCCATGAACAGGATACGCGGAGATGGGGGCAGGCATCGGGCGCCCGAAACTGGACACAGCCGCCGCGGCCGGATATAGAACGCGCGAGGCTGTGATGAAACGATTCTTTCTGGTGGGTTTGGCGCTGGCCGCGCTCATGGGCGCGTTCCTGGCCTCCAGGGCCGGACGCGCGCCCGGGGAAGCGCCTGTCCCTCCTGTTCAGCAGGCCGCTGGAGCCGATGCGGAACGTTCCGGGTCCGGAGAGTCCGCCGTTGCGGCGGAAGCGGTGGCGCGGCAGTTTGCGGCGGCTGTGGCGGAGACTGTCCGGACGTCCCTTGCCTTCGGGCCGGCAGGTCCCGCGCCGTCCGCCACGCCGGAAGCGGCCGACGCCGTCACGCACGGGGTTGTGGAAAAAGGCGACACCATTGCCAAAGTCCTCGGCGAGGCCGCCGATGACGGCGTGCAGCAGTATGTGAGCGCTGCCAGGCGCGTTTTTTCCCTCCGCTCCTTCCGCGAGGGGCAGCCCTATGTGGTGGTCACCGATCCCGGCTCCGGCCGGGTAAAGCGTTTCGAATACGAGATCGACGGCCGCAGACGCCTGGTGGTGGAAGGCACCGGGACACCCGAAGCCCGGGTGGAACCCATCGAATATGTGACCCTGCTCGACACGGCGGAAGGCGTCATCGACGACAACCTCTTCCAGGCCGTCGCCGATATCGGCGAAAGCCCGCAGCTGGCCCTGCGCCTGGCCGAACTGTTCGGCGCGGAAGTCAATTTCATCCGTGATCTTCAGGAAGGGGACAGCTTTCGCGTCCTTGTGGAAAAGCGCTACCGCGAGGGCGAATACAAGGGCTACGGCCGCATGATCGCGGCCAGTTTCACCAACAAGGGAAAAACATACGAGGCCTTCCTGTTCCGGGACGGTCGCGGCCGCGCCCAGCATTACAACAGCAAGGGGGAAAACCTCCACAAGACTCTGCTCCAGGCGCCGCTGGCCTTCACCCGGCTCACTTCCCGCTTCACCCACAGCCGGCGGCATCCCATCCTCGGCACGCGGCGCCCCCATCTTGGCGTGGATTACGCCGCCCCCACCGGCACGCCGGTCAAGGCCGTGGGCGAGGGGGTCGTGGTCAAGCGCGGCTGGGCCGGGGGCTACGGCAACCAGATCATCATCAGACACACGGCGGGCCTTGAGTCCATGTATGCCCATCTCTCCGGCTATGCGCGCGGGCTGAGGAAAGGCCAGCGCGTACGGCAGGGCCAGGTCATCGGCTTTGTGGGCAGCACCGGCCTTTCCACCGGCCCGCATCTGGATTTCCGGCTGCGGCAGAACGGCACCTTCATCAATCCCGCCAAGGCCATCAATCCGCGCGGGGCGCCTGTTTCGCGGAAGCATATGGGCGAGTTCAACAAAATCGTGGCGGCCGCGCGCGACTATCTTGAAGGACGGCGCCATCTGGGTGAATATACGGTGGACAGCCTGGTTCCCGAGGCGCCGGTGATGGAGACGCCGGCACCTGCGGAAAAGGAAACGCGGCAGACCCGGCGTTCGCGTCGTTCGGGGCGGCATCGGGGCTAGTGTCTACTTGCAAAAGTAGACACTACAAAACCCGTAAGGGTTTTGCGGCGGCATAGCCGCCGTGAGTGAGCGAAAAACCACGCTTTTTCGCGAACGATCCTGCAAAAATTCTGCACAGAATTTTTGCAATCAGACACTAGCGTCCGCGTGCAAAAGCGGACGCCGCGAGACCCGTACGGGTCCTGCGGCGGCGCAGCCATCGGGAGTGAGCGGAACGCGATTTTTGCGAACGATTCCGCAACGATCGTGCAAAGATTTTTGCAATCAGCTCCAGGTCGGCTTCAGCCTGAAAGCGCCCCGCTGGCAAGGGTCCAGCGGGCGTTTCGGGAGCGCCGGACCCCCGCCGCCGGGGGCGCGCCTGTCGAGCATGCGGGACAGGCCGGTTGCGCCGACGGCACGCGCGGGCAGCCGCCGGGAACGGGAGAGACCGCCATGATCGCACTTGACCCTCTGTGGGGCGGCCTGGACGTGGTGCAGGACACGCCACCCGGCGACGCCCTGGCGATCTCGTTTGCGCCGAGCATCGTCAGCGATGTCACCGCCGCCGTGCCCCAGCTGGATTCGCAGGCCAGCGTCCAATCCTTCATGCAGGACCAGTTCCGTGCCAGCGCGGAAAACATGTACGATTCCGGCCTGGTGGTGAGCACGTGGTCGTGAGCGCGGACAGTCCGTTGCGCCAACGCCGCTCCCCGGAGTTCTCGCGCGCCGGCGCCGCCGGGAGAAAACCCTTGACAGGGGGAGCGCCTGCGCGTAGGACGGAGGGGCGTCGGGATGTAGCGCAGTCTGGGAGCGCACTTGAATGGGGTTCAAGGGGTCGAAGGTTCAAATCCTTTCATCCCGACCAGGTACGAGATCACCCCAAAGGGAACCTGAAATTTCAGGTTCCCTTTTCTCGTTTTGGCCGCCGTTTGGAAGCGTCCCCTGAAATACTTCTCCCGATTTTTCGTCCTGCTCATGATGTTTGGATAGATTTTTATACTTGTGATGGAAGTATGGTTTTTGTTTCTTGATGGAGGAATATGGCTATGTACTATACATCTATATGTACTCTTGCAAAAGATGAGGATAAAAACTTAAAAGAATGGGTACTATACAATTTTGCGATCGGATTTGAGCATATAGTCATCTATGATAATAACAGTAAAAATCCAATAAAGAATACGTTATCCGAATTTATATCTAACGGATTGGTAACAGTTTTTGATCTGGATTTGGAGAAGGCTCAACAATTATCCGCCTATGTCCATTGTCTCAATACGTGGGCCAGAAATTCCTTTTGGCTCGCATTTATCGACATTGATGAATTTATTGTACCAATAAGCAAAAATGATATACGGGACATGCTGGATGAGTACAAGGAGTATGGAGGCCTGGGGATAAACTGGAAAATATTTTCCTCAAATGGGCACGTCCGCAGGCCGAAAGGCGGAACAATTGAAAATTATTTCAATGTATTAGAGATAAACGACCATATAAAAAGCATTGTCAGGCCCGAAGTGACGGTACGACCATTATCCCCGCACCATTTTTTGTATAAAGATGGCTATTATTGCGTTAATGAAGATCGTATTCCAATAACGAATTTTTTTTCCTATCCAGTATCGGAAAAAATTTGTATCAATCATTATTATTATAAATCTCAGCAGGATTTTGAAGAAAAAATACATCGTGGGAGAGTTTCAGGAAAAATAAATATAAATATAGATATGTTTTATAGACAGTTATCAAAAAAATGCACAGAAGATAAAACGATTTTTAAATTTTTGAAAATATTATCCGCCTATGAAAAATATCCTGTTGATTTATTACAGAATATAATTGAAAGAGATTTAAATCAAGATGTGGATGCAGGAATAGAGAAAATTATTGCTGAATGTAAATCAAACAATATTGTTGAAGCAAAAAAAGTATATTCGCATTTATCACGATATAGCGATACTTTTGAGTTGCGTCTTGTCGGTATCCGGCTGGCATTGCTTGCGGGCGATACGGAAAACGCATTAAAACTTTTGCAAAGGGAAATGTCACGCCAGGATATTGGCTGTGAGGAATTGGAATTCTGTTATACGGAGCTATCCCGATATTATGCTTTGCTGAAGAAAAAGAAGACCAGTGAAGCTATTTTAAAAATGCTGGATTGAAAATTTCACCACCAAACCAACCAGAGCGCTTTCGCAAGCAAAGCGCGGAAACGCTCTGGTGGAGACGGGAGCTGACGCCCGCGCCGCACTACGGCGGAAAACCACGCTTTTCCGCCGCTTGTCCCGCTCTGCGGGGAAATGACGGCAGCGAAACCCGAGGAAACTATCTGTTTTCCAGATAGTTTCCTCAGCAAAATGCTCTCTGCTGCGAAGAAGGATCTTTCCCGGCCGGAGAGATCGCTTTCGCCAGCAGGTCCAGGATCAGAGGCACGGCGTCATCGGGACTCTGGCCGCCGTCCAGACGCAGATGTGGTTCCAGCGGCAGCTCGGCGGGCACTTCGCTGCCGGCCATGTTCCGCGCGTTGGCGGCATACAGTCCCTTGGGGTCGCGGGCGCGGCGCACACTCTCCGGCACGTCCAGAAAGATCTCCACATAGCCGGGAAGGTGCGCCCGGTTCCAGGCATGCAGTTCGTGGAACAAAGAGATGGTGGCAACGATGACGGTCGCGCCCTGGCGCGCCAGCAGGCCGGCCAGTCGCGCATAGGTCAGCGCCAGACGGCGGCGGCTTTGCGCGTCGAAGCCCTGTCCGTCTGCGCCCAGGGCCTCGCGAAGTTCGTCGCCGTCCAGCAGCAGCGACCCGGGCAATGCCTGTTGCAGCGCTTTGCCCAGGGTCGTCTTGCCTGCGCCGGAAAGGCCGGTGATCCAGAGCACACGGCCCTGACGGGGAAGATGTTCCATGTCACTCCTTGCGCCGCGCTATCCAGGCGCGCGTGGTATAGGGGATGTGGATGGCATCTGCGGCAAGAGATCGGAGAAAGGCCGCCAGCTTTTCCACAATGGGACCAAAGGCTTCGCCGGCCTGTCGCTGCAGGGTGGCGTGGGAACGCCACGCCTCGATGGCGTCTTCTATGCTTTGGGTCTGCACGATATGGCCCTCGACCCGCACGGCATCCTCGAACAGGCCCGAGGCGGCGATCACCGCCACCTGGTCCTCCCGGCGCGTGCCGTACCCGTAGCCGGGGATGCTGGCTTTGATGATGGCTTCGATTTCCTTTTGCACCGGGTCGTCCAGGTCACGGTGATTCCAGAGGCAGGCAAAATATTTGCCGGGCCTGAGTAACCGGTGGGTCTCGCGCAGCGCGGCCTGCCGATCGCAGACATTGAACGAGGAGCCGAAGGTCACGAAATCATAGCTGTCCGCCGGGCGTCCCGTCTCCTCCCCTGTGCCCTTGCTCCAGTGGACTTCGGGAAGATGGCCTGTGCGCCGCATGCCGTTGGCGCGCATGGCGTCATTGGGTTCCACTGCGTCTACCCGGCAGCCCCATGCGGCAAGGGGCAGTGTGAGGTGCGCCACGCCCGCGCCGATGTCGCAGACTCTGTCGCCAGCCGCAAGCCCCGCAATGCGAAACAGCGCATCAAGGGCACTGGGCGCGTATTCGGGGCGTTTCAGATAGGCATCGGCCAGTTCCGTGTAATCCCAGTCGATAGTCATCGTTCCTCCTGATCCCTGGCGTCTTCTCCCAAGAATGCGGGAGGAAAACGCCGTTCAGCGTTCGGATCTTTTCGCGATCCAGGCACGTGTCAGGTATTCGGCCCGGATGACGGGGACATCCCGCGTTACTTCCCTGATGTGGTCGATGAAGCGTCCGAAGCGCTCCTCACCGGCCTGCACGCGCACATCATTGACGGATTCCCACAGGCCGATATAGCGTTCCCGGTCCTGCTCCTCGATGTGCCGCCCTTCCAGATAGAGGACATCTTCAAACTCGTCGCGCCCGCCCAGGCGATCCGTCAGCGTGTCGCAGAATTCGGAACGCCCGGAGGACACGCGTTTCAGTTCCGGGACGAGCGCATGGAGATGGGCCTCGATCCCGGCCAGCAGGGGGTCGGCTTCAAAACGTCGCGTATTCCAGAGCGCCATGAACACGCCGCCGGGCCGCAGGATGCGGTGAAATTCCCTGACGGCGGCGTCAAAATCCGGCCAGTGGAAGGACGAGGCCATGCAGGCCATGTCCACCGAGCCGCTCTCAAGGCCGGTGGCTTCGGCGCTGCCCTTGCGCCAGACGATGCCCAGGCCGTCATTGGCCTTTTGCCCTTCCGCGCGCATGGCGTCATTGGGTTCCACGGCCAGCACGCGCACGCCGCGCCGCGCAAGCTGGCGGCTGAAGATGCCCGTGCCCGCGCCCACATCAGCGCAAATCCTCTCTCTCTCTCTCTCTCTCTCTCTCTCTCT
>NZ_CAJUBO010000022.1 GCF_910584445.1 uncultured Desulfovibrio sp. | reverse complement strand
CCGTTATTAACTATTATGATATTGGTGATTATCTGAGTCGAGAAGAAAAACTTTCTATTATTGCCCAAAAGCGCAGTATCCTCAATCCCACCATGCAATGGCAGCAACTCCATCCCGATGCGCATGGAGACTGGCTTAATCAGCGCAACGACATTTTCGGCACATTCATCCCGCTGGGAGACAAGGACAACAAGGACAATAAACAGACTTTTTTTGCGCCGTATTATTCGAGAGGACTAGCAACTGGTCGTGACGCATGGTGCTACAATTTTTCACAAACAAATTTGCAGCAAAATATTCAGTCTACCATTGACTATTATAATGATGCTGTAAAATCAGGCGATGAAAAGCTGTTAATTGACTCCACTAAAATAAGCTGTACACGTGCATTTCAGAATGATTTTCAGAAGAAACGAACGAAGAATTTTGACGTGTCCGCAGTTATGCAGGCACTATACCGTCCTTTCTGTAAGCAGAATGTCTATTTTTCTGCTGCATTGAATGAAATGCAGTATCAAATGCCAAAACTCTTTCCCGCGACAGAAACTAAAAATCTTATTATTTGCGTAACAGGACCAGGTGGAAAAAGAGCAGACTTTAGTCAAATTATTCTAAAAAATATCTCTGATCTTCATTTACAGAGCGATGGAAGTCAGTGTTTTCCTCTTTACTATTATGAAAAAAAATCAATCTACCATCCCACATTGTTTGATAAAGATACAAACGCACAATACACGCGCAAGGATGGCATAACAAACTTCATTCTGGAACGCTGCTGGGAAAGCTACGGGCCGAAGGTCAGTAAGGAAGACATTTTCTATTATGTCTATGGCCTGCTGCATTCGCCGAATTACCATCGGACATTTGCGGCGGACTTGAAGAAGATGCTGCCGCGCTTGCCACTAGTGGAGAAGCCGTCGGATTTTTGGAGCTTCAGCAAAGCCGGGCGTGCGCTGGCGGAACTGCATCTGAACTATGAGACACAGCCCGCCTGCCCGGATGTAGAGGTTAAAGGAGCAGAAAGCTGCAAGTTCCATGTGGAGAAGATGCGCTTCGGTAAAACAGCCGTAGGCGCGGTGGATAAAAGTATCATTGAGTATAATCCGTGGATAAGGCTCTCTAACATTCCACTGGAAGCCTATGATTATGTGGTTAATGGCCGTTCAGCCATTGAATGGATTATGGAACGCTACCAAATCAAAACCGACAAGGCCAGCGGCATTATCAACGACCCCAACGATTGGGCCGAGGAGCATGGAAAGCCAAGGTATATCTTGGATCTGCTGCTGAGTCTTGTCACGGTTAGTCTGGAAACATTGAGGATTGTGCGGGCGCTACCCGCTCTTTCGTTTGTGGAGCAAGCCGCAACGGCTACAGCGGTAGATGCTGCCGCCACCAGATCCAAATTACATCCGCAACGATTCCCCCATCCTGGCCGCGAAGCGGCAATTCGTCAGCTGCTACCCTACATTCTTCAAGCACAACCTGGAATGGCGCGCGACAAAGCCTTTCAGCGGGCTTGGCTGGCTACCTTCCCCGAAGCCTGCGCCACCTTGCTTGGGGACAAAGCTCCGGCTTTCAAGGCGGCTTTTTCCCAGTCGGGATTGGGACAATTCGTTTTCGCTCCAGATGATCCTGTTCGCGTGAACAATCTTTGGAAGTCATGGCAGAAAAACTTGGGAGTTTTTGTAAATGCCAGCGCAGAGTGTTTTTTCTCCGGTAATATTCAATATCCTATTCAGAAAATCGAAGCCGTTATCCCTTTCATTCTGGAAGCAGGAGATATTTACGATCAAGGCATTGAGCAGCTTTTGACACAGGAGCGTTTCCGGAATGTCAGGCCAAAGCTGCAAGACTGTTTTACCAGGCTTGCGGAAGCCAAAGAAGCCATAGCCGCATGATGAGGAGGCAAACTTGCAATTTGATTCTTCTTCCACGCCGAAGCTTTGGTTCAAACGAATCGTCCTTTTCAAGGCGCTGAACCCCATTGAGGTTATACGCGAAATTGGCCTGCATCGTGGTTTAAATATCATTGTGGGGAAAGCCTCCTGTGATCCGGCTCTAGGAAATAACCCAATGGCTATGGCCGGTCATTCTGTTGGCAAGACAACCTTTTGCCGCCTTTTGCGCTACTGCCTTGGGGAACAGCATTTTTCTACAGTAAGCGGAGAACAGCATCTCCGGGAAAGCCTTCCGCATTCTTGGATTGGTGCAGAACTGGAGGTCATGGGAACTCCTTGGGCCGTCCTTCGTCCTTTAGGCGCACAAAAAATTCCATCTGTGGCCGGGAAAAATGCTTCCATTGAAGAATTGGTTACTGTAAAGGAGAATGATTTCAGCTATTTTGAGTTCCGCCAGGGACTGGACAAACTGTTGCCTCCTGACATCCATCACCCGGAATTTACTTATAAATGGGAACATCTGTTGTCATGGATGACGCGGGATCAGGAGTGCCGACTCAGAAAATTTGAAGTCTGGCGGGATAGTGATAGTTGCTCCGCGGTGCCGGTTTTTCGCAAACCAAAAGAATACCCGGTATACTTGGTTCGCGGGATGCTCGACCTGCTGGTTCCAGAAGAATCCGTATGGAGTCATACTTTGTCGGATCTTGTAAAAGAGCAATCAAGGTTGAAAGAAGAACAACAGAGGGCATTACTGGATGCTGACTATTTTTATCGGGATGCAAGCAAACGTCTTGCCGAGTTTATAGGGAAATTTCCTGATACAAGATCAGATTCTGTAGTACGCCTAGATGGTCCTGTCATGCAAGCAGAAAACTATAAGTATAAACTCAACGAAGAATATAAAAATCTTGAAAAGCGATTTGAGGAAGAAGATTATAATTTTCGCTACTGGAAACGTTATGTTGATAACGCGATAGAAAGCAAAAAACAGATTGAAGCTTTAATGATGGCTACTCCACATATGCCGGTAGCACCATCGTTAAATACAAAAATCCCGACAGAGTATGAGCAAAAACAGAGAGAATTGGCGAGCATTACGCATGAAATAAAGAATGGTACGGAGTGCCTCTTTGTTAATCAAATGCTCTTGGCTCAATGTAGTTATGTTATGGAGTATATAGAAAATTTGAAAAAATTTAAACCTGTTCTCTGTTTGTCGAAGGAGCGTCAGAAACTGGCTATCGCGGATATGGAACCGGAACAAAGCGAAAAAATTCGGGCTATCATCAAACAACAGGAACGCATCCAGGCTGCTTTGGATGAAGCCGAACGACAAGCTAAAGTTTATGACAGTGAGCGAAAAAAAATTCTAAAGGAACTCTCCTCGCTTGAAAAAGAAATGGAGCTGCTGGATCGGGCGATACAGGCATTTCAACGGGCGGAAAGCCTTTGCTCGGGAAGGGTGCAGGATACTGAAATTCAGCAGTTCAAGGAACGCCTGGAAAAAATTGATTCGGATATTTATCACGCAAAGAATCAGTTGGATTTTTTTCGAGGACAGTCCGCCAAAAGAGACCAGGGGCTTCAAAAACTTTTTGATGGACTTGTGCGTAGGATTCTTAAGGCGGATTATTCCGGTTCAATTGTAACATCTGCTGAAAATTTCACGCCCCAAATACGGCAAGGCAGTGCTATTGCTGGAGCGGCTGTGGAAAGTTTGAGTTTTGTTTTAATGGATATTGCCGCCATGTTGGCAGCTTCAAAAGGAATCGGCCATCATCCAGGATTTTTGGTACATGACAGCCCACGTGAAGCTGATCTTGATATTGATCCTTATCATAGCCTCTTTATCGAACTAGCTGCACTTACAGAAGAAAATGGTGGTAAAGATGGCGCGCCATTCCAATACATCATCACTACGACGACCGAACCGCCTGTGAAATTGAAGGATTTAATACGTCTGTCACTTGCGGCGCATCCAGAAGAAATGATGCTTTTCCGCAAGCAGTTGAAAAACAAGGGACCCTTGATGAGCGAAGCTGAATAGATATTATGCTATTTTATAGGGTTGAACAGCGTATCTACATTTATGAAAATATAAATTTATTTTGGCTCGCTTGTGGTCTTAGAGAGAAGTCCGCACTCAAAAGCAGGATAAAAATGTGCAAAATTTCCCACAACAAAGCCAATTTCTGATTTATCAAACCGAAGACGGCCGAATAAAAATTGATGTCCGTTTTGAGGATGAATCCGTCTGGCTCACTCAGCAGATGATGGCGGATTTGTTCCAGACGTCTAAACAAAATATAAGCCACCATATTAAAAGTATTTTTGAGGAAAGAGAGCTTTCTTCTGAGGCAACTGTCAAAAAATTTTTGACAGTTCAGCAGGAGGGAGTTCGTCAGGTTCAGCGCCAGTTGGAATACTATAATCTGGACATGATTATCTCTGTGGGATATCGGATCAAAAGCCATATTGCCACGCGCTTCCGCATATGGGCCACGCAGCAGCTTCGGGAGTTCATCGTCAAAGGTTTCGTGCTCGATGACGAACGGCTGAAGAATCCGGATCAGCCTTTTGACTATTTTGAAGAACTGCTCCGTCGCATTCAGGACATTCGAACCTCGGAGCGCCGTTTCTATCAAAAGATTACAGACATTTACGCCACCAGTATTGATTACGATCCCACAACCGAGGAAAGCCTCACCTTTTTCAAAACAGTTCAAAACAAGCTGCACTGGGCTATAACCGGCATGACGGCGGCGGAAATTATTCATAGCCGTGCGGACAGCAGCAAGCCATATATGGGCTTGACCACATGGCGCGGCGCAAAGCTTCGCAAGCAGGATGTGGGAATTGCCAAAAACTATCTGAGCGAAAAAGAACTTCTGGCGCTCAACAATCTGGTGGAGCAATATCTGCTCTTTGCCGAAAGGCAGGCCCGCTTACGCAAGCCCATGCACATGACCGACTGGATTGCCAGACTGGACGCCTTTCTTACACTCAACGATGGAGACATCCTCACACATGCCGGAAGTATTTCTCATGAGCTGGCTGTTGCCCATGCGGAACAGGAGTATGACAAGTTTTACCGGCAGCGACAGCTTGAGGCCGGGAAAAAGGAAAGTGACTTTGATAAAGCCGTAAAGGCGTTAACTAACGAAAAAAATGAAGCAAACAGGTAATTGTCCAGCCACGTTTCAAAAAGAATTTTAAGAAACTTTAATTTTTGAGGTATTTTTGTAGGTGTCAGAGAGAGTAAATATATAAAAATATAACAAATTCAATTTATTATGCTTTAATTTTTATCCCGTTGGTGACGCCAGCTTTCCGGGTTCCGCGATTTGAGCATGTGCAAATTTATGTGCAAATCGCCTTTTTCAGAGGAGCGAAGGGTACGATCTTCGCTCCTTCCTTTTTGGTGAACGCCGCTTCTATTTTATCTGCCTGAATACCCAGGGACTTGATGTAGCGGGCCGTTGTCGTCGGTGACTGATGCCGGAGCATGGCCTACACAGTGGGAAGATCAAGACCGGCGTAGGCCAGAATCGTCGCGGCAAGATTCCCAGTCGCCGAAATACCCCGCTTCTTCCACGGCCTCGCGGGCCATGCAGTCCAGCAAGGTTTCTCCGGGTTCCAGCTTGCCGCCCATGCCGTTGAGCTTTCCGGCCTGAAATTCCGGGTGATCGCGGCGCAGGAGATAGACGTGTTCCAGATCAATCGAAAAGTTCTCCCAGAGATGAGGCGCGGAGGGACAGCATCATGCCACCTCCGCAAGCGCGGCGCGCGGCGTAGAGTTTTTCGCGCAGCGCTTCGCGCTGATCCCGCAGGTTCTGGTTTTCTTTGTCCCGACTGTCGATTGTGGAATATGCTACGTACTGCGGTTCCCGTGCCCGGAGTGCGGGTAATTCGCGGTTGCACGTGAACGCGCTTTTCGGCTGCCGGGGCCGGGCGCGGAGCCGCGCTTCCCGGTGATACGACACACGGAAAACGGAACACGGCGCGGATTTTCCGCGCCGTGCCCTTACCGCGTAGCGGTCGAAATTTTTTGAGTTTTTACGCGGCGGTCTTTTTTCTCATGACCAGAGCATAACCAAGAGCCTCCGCAACTTTCCACAGGGTATGGAAGCCAGGATTGCCCTTTTCGGAAAGGGATTGATACAGGCTTTCCCTGGGGATTCCCGTCTCTCTGGCAAGTTTTGACATGCCCTTGGCACGGGCAATGGTATTCAATGCCTGCAAAAAAGCCTGCGGATCATTCTCGCTACTGACTTCATCAAGATATTCCTGAATGTCAGCCTCATTTTTCAAATAATCCGCTGCGTCAAACCTGGAAACTGTCAAGAGTTCGCTATCCATGTATCTGCCTCCATATTTCAAGGGCAAGACGTATATCCGTCTGCTGTGAAGATTTGTCGCCACCACACAAAAGCAGGTAAACAGTTTCGCCTTTCTTTGCGTAATACAGGCGGTAGCCTGGGCCGTAGTCAATGCGCATTTCCCAAACAGGACCATCCACATTTTTATGGTCGCCGAAGTTCCCTTGTTCGGCCTGCTCGATTCTGCGCACGATTTTCATTCTGGCTTTTCCGTCGCGCAGAGATGTCAGCCATTTGTCAAAATATCCTGTCTTCAGCATTTCCATGGGAAAAATGTAAGATATATATTACGAACGGTCAAGAGAACTTTTTGCGAGGCAGGTGCTTTTATGCTATCGGCAGGCGGTGCTTTGCCGTTTCAAGTTCTGGCTGCTTTGCTGGCAGGCGGCACGTGGGGTAATGCAACGAACGGCGGTTCCCGTGCCCGGAATGCGAATAATTCGCAGTTGAACGTGAACGCGAATATCGGCTGCCAGGGCCAGGCGCGGATACGGGGGCGAAGCCACTCCGGCTGAACGGCACGGCCATGTCCCGCATACCGTGGGGCACAAGCCCACCACACGCATGCCGGCTTCGGCCTGACGCAAGATTCCGATGATTTGCTCTTCGCTGAATCGACTCCGTTTCATGGCTGTGCTCCTATGCCAGGAACACTACCTTTTCAATGGATCAGTTTTTGGGGGAGGGGTCACAGTACACTAACCTATCACTGGTGTCGTGAATGGGAGTGGAGCACATAGCCGGACAGTAATGGGGTATATCTTTCATACATTAGGAGAGGATCTTATCCCCAATATTTTATGGAGCGGAGAATGTCAAAATTACCCATATTATTAAAGAAAACAGCAAAACATATTCTTCCAAAATATGTTATTCACCTTATTCGTGCTAGCAAAAGGTATTTTTCCAATATTCCTGCTGAATCGCCCCAAATTTCCCAATCCCAAGGTGTACCTTCCCCCGATTTTTATTTGCTCTGCGGGCGTGGTAGCCGAACTAATTCTTTGATCTATTATCTCAATTTAATGGGATTTCCTACGACATCGCCGATACGCGGAGAATACAAAACTGGCAGACACATAAATTCGTTATATCCTCACCCAAAAAGTAAATATAGCTTTGGATATGGAATAACACTTGACCGGACTTTATTAAAAGATAAGCCACTCTCCTATGGCACTCGTGGTCAAAATGTCATTCAACTTATACGTGACCCAATTGATGCCTTGGTCGCTTGGATTAATTGGCACGTTGCGTGCGCGATATTCCCACATCCAAACTACGCTGTTGAACTTTCAGTCTTTAATGATGTTATGATTCCGAAATTTGTTGATGAGTGGGTAGATTGGATATGTAAATTTACATCCTTACGTGCTTCCATTGATACAAGGACAAAAGAAACATTTTTTGTAGACCATAAAGATCTTGCACCTGATTTCTGCCTTGCTACATTGGGATACATACATGCTTCTCTTTCATCTCTCCCGTTTATCCCCTCCGAAGAATTAAAACAAAGCTGCCAAATAGATTTTGACAATATTGAGAACCTTACATGGCATTATCAACCGTTTAAAGGTGTGGGCCAGAATCTAATTTTCCCTGCGATTACGCAAATATCTGTCATTCCCTTGCCATTGCATGATTTTTTTCGCAATACATGGGAAGAAGCCCATTGTCTGGATATAGTGGAGTATAATAATTTAAACTATATGATATCAGTTCCTAAAAACTATTTCTTGGACTCTTTTAATTCACGCGAGAAAAAATTATGGAACCGGAAGCACAGAGAAGCTCTCAAAGAAGTGCTTGAAATACATTTGGCCCACAGAAATCTTTCTATGGACTTATATAACGAAATTCACTATACACCTGAAAGGCTGATTAAAATTCTTAAGGCGAGACCGCATACCCATAAAAAGTTTATGGATGTTATGGATGCGGAAATTCGCTTACCATTAAAAATAGTTCCACATAAAATCGAAAGGTGGAAGAATTTCCACAAACTCTACTGAATATACAACGCTGAATGCGTTCTGGAGTTCCATAGAATTTATAAACGCGGACCTTTCATGTAATCGCCCCCCTTCACGATATCAAGGATAAGTTAGAACTCCCTGTCAGGATTGAGCGTGATGGAGCACGGGTGGTAAGGAGCTTGGCAGGAAGTGAGTCAAATCTGCTCATGCAGCATATTATGTAGAGGTATCAATGATAAAAATCAGAAAAATGTGCAAGGGCTTTTCGCCAGATTTTTATTATCTGTGTGGACATGGTACAGGGGCTGCTTCGTTAGTGTATTTTTTTAATCTTCTTGGATTCCCGGTAACTTTATGGACAGGATTTGATGACGGTAAAGCTCTGTCGGTGAAATATCCTGCAACTTTGCACGATGGATCAGGTCTCAAGGGGCTTACAGTTGACCGGGTAATAAAGGGGACGCGCTTAAGCTACGGAGATAATTCTCAAAAAGTTATTCAGTCTATTCGCGATCCTATTGATACTATCGTTTCAAGTATGAATTATTATTTTGGCGTTTCATGCTGTCAATTTAATGGATTTACTACGGATTTGAGCTGTTTTAATACGGAATTATTATTTAACCATATAAAAGAATGGCTAAATTTCTCGTGTTGTTTTACTTCTACATATAATGGGATTCAAGTTAATCATAACAAAATCTTTTATATGGAATTTAATGATATTCTTGCTGATACGTTGCACGCATCATTAGTCGATTTATGCAAGTTTCTTGAAGTATCTTCACCCACCCTAAGTACGGATGAGTTCAAGGAAAAGTGCAAGTATAAGTATAATTCCTTTATTAATAGGTTATGGCTCTATCAAAAATCCTGTTTTTGCGGAAATCCACAGAAAGGAATGATTTTGGCCGATATAGAGATAACTCCCAAATTTTTATACGAATATGGAAGAAATACATGGTTTACAAGTACTATCATTGATGAAGTTAAGCATAATGATATTGAATATGTACTATCAATCAGGAATGATTTGGGGGGATCTTCAAACGCTAAGTCCTGGAATAAGCAAAAAAGAGAATGTATAAAAAAAATTATAGACATCCGTTTAAAAAAATTTGAATTATCATTGGAGCTTTATAAAAAATACGCAATGACTTCTGAAAAATTGATTGAGCTTCTTCGTACAAGGCAAAAATTCTATGATAATCTTCGGAAAAAGTTGGAATATGAAATTAGCATGCCCCTAAAATACGTTCCGAAAAAAGTGCAACGATGGAAAAATTTTCATTCCATGTACAGTTGTTGATAGCGTCGTCATTTGATTTCAGCCCAAATGGCGATGCATCTGGTATGGACTGCCACCAGGAATGAAGCAGTATTTTTGACATATCGTGTGGCAATTCCGCACCAACGCTTCAATTCCCAAGCATATTCGCGAGATGACGGAGACGATAGGTGACCGTCCCCCCTTCACGATACCAAGGATAAGGTAGTTATCCCTGTCAGGTTTGAGGGTTGATGGGGCGCCCGGTACGTCTCAGGGCATTGCCACCCAAGAGCGCTGTGGGGGCGGTTGCAGTTATACTCCTGCCGCCGTTCCTCTGCCAGTTCCCGCAGGCGTCGGCGGAGGTCCGCATCCCGGGCCGGGAGCCAGCACCGCGCGGTTCCCGGCGTATTGTATGAAAAAAATCTCCCGTCCGGGCGGTTCGGATACTTTCATTGCCAAACCGCTCGAAAAAATACGGCTTCCCGCCATTCCGGGGCTGCCCGTGCCCCGGCCGGCGGGAAGTTCTTTTTTGTTGCGCGACGGGGAGGAATCCCCTACCGTAACAGCTTGCGCCACACACCGGAGCCAGCCTGCCGCCGCGCGGGCGCGGCCCCGTGGACTCCCTGACCGCAGGATCGCAGGCCGTCATGCTGGATACGGTTTTTTTCACCAACGAGCTTTTGCCCGCCCTCAACAAGGGGCTTCTTGTCTCGCTGGCGCTCATCATTCCGGCGGCGAGCCTCGGCTTTGCGGGCGGCGTGGCCCTGGGCTGTGCCCGCGCCTTCGGCCCGCGCTGGCTGCGCCGCCTCGGCGACGGCTATACCGCTCTTCTGCGCGGGGTGCCGCTGGCTATCCAGCTGATGATGATCTACTACGCCCTGCCCAAGCTCGGCATCTATTTCGCGCCCTATGGCGCGGCGCTCACGGCCTTCATCCTCTGCACGTCCGCCTATCAGTCGGAATATGTGCGTGGCGCGCTGCTCTCCATCCGCCGGGGGCAGATCCTGGCCGCCCAGGCCCTGGGCTTCACCCCCTGGCAGACCGTGTTCTGGATCGTGGTGCCCCAGGCCGCGCGCCGGGCGCTCCCCGGCTGCGGCAACGAGATCGTCTATCTCATCAAGTACAGTTCCCTCGCCTATCTCGTCACCTGCATGGAACTCATGGGCGAAGGCAAGGTGGTGGCCTCGGACACATTCCGCTTCACCGAGGTTTTTCTCACGGTGGGCGCCTACTACCTCATCATGGTCACGCTGGCGAGCTGGCTTTTGCACTGGCTTGAGCGGCGCGCCCACATCCCCGGCTTCGGCACGCTCTGAGGCACCGGCGGCGCGGCATTTGCGGCCACAGGGCCAGCGATGACGCGGAACCAGCAGTATTTTCCCGGAAAAACAGTTCATTGAAAGAACCGTTACAAACTCTTTTTCCCTCCACAGAAACTGCACAACGTCATCCCGTCGAGCAACGACGCCACAGCCAGGCGGTACGCGCACGGCGCGTCGCTGCTTTTCCCACAGCAAAATGCTCTGCGGACCAGTGACCGTGCCGCGCCTGCGCGGCAGATGCCCTTGCAGGCGGGCCGGTCCAGTACCTGCGCCCTTTGCCGCCAGCAAACGATATATCCGCGTCCGGTGCCGGATCTCAGCTGTCAACAGGGCAAGGACAGTCCGGATATGGATTTTTTATATCAGTTATTCCCCACACCCGTGGGGATGACCAAGCCTGGCAGAGGGGCACGGCTACGTCCAAGGCATGCCCCATCCATGAGTAGCGGCGCACGCGCGAAGTCCGCACAAGGCTCTCCCGCCGGCATGCTGCCCCCGGGGCGCTTCCGGCGGCGACCAGCGGCGCTAGATCCGGTCGCAATAGACGTTTTCGAGGAAACGCTCCATGGCGTCATCGGCGTTGCCGATGAAGTCTTTCAGGGGGAATTGCGTGCCGCACGCGGGGCAACGCATGCGGACTTCATGGCAGGAACGTTCGATATGCAGCGGCGCGCCGCAAGCGGGACAGGGCAGCGAGGTTTCAGCGTCTCTGGGTCCGAAAAAGGACATGGCAGCCTCGATCTTCTGAAAAAATACCGCACTGGGAGCCCCCCAATGGGGCTCCCGGCGGGCATTTCAGGGCCGAAGAGGCAAGCCCTGAAAAGTTATCATCCTGGAAAGCGGGCGGATTCCCGGCCGGCAGTGCGCGAAGAAACGGCCTTCTCACGCTTTTCCGCCGCAGTACGAAGCGGACGTCCGCTCCCGCGCCCGCCAGTTGGATCCTTTCCTTGCCAAACCGCTCTAATTGGGCTGGCTCCTGATGAAGGTCGGGATCTCGAAATCATCTTCATCATAGATGAAGTCATCGTGTCCCGGACGATGCGGGCGGCGCGGCTGCTGCCCCAGGGTCTCCCGCTTGAGCAGGTAGGGAGGCCGCGTGCTTTTCTCCTCGTACCAGCGTTCCACCTCGGCGCGGCGCGAGGGACGCGGCGCGCGTTCCTCGCCGTCAGCCTCGGCGGTGCGCACCAGGCTCCCCTGCTGGAGACGCCGGGGACGCGCCGGAGTCGCCATGGCGTCCGGCCCGGGCTGGCGGAAATCCGTCACCTTGGCCTGGCCTTCCGCCGCGGCTTCAGGCGCGGCCTGGGCCTGCACAGGCTCAATGCCCGTGGCAATGACCGTCAGGTGCAACTCGTCGCCGATGCTCTCGTCGAACACGACGCCAAAGATGATATTGGCTTCCTCGGGGGCGGCCTCGCCGATCAAGGTGCCGATCTCTTCGATCTCCTCGGCGGTGATGTCCATGGGCGCGGTGATGTTGTAAAGGATGGCCTTGGCGCTCTCCAGCGAGACATCATCAAGGAGCGGGCTGCTGATGGCCCGCTGCGCCGCCTCGCGGGCGCGGTTTTCACCGGAGGCCATGCCCGTGCCCATGAGGGCGGGTCCTGCTTCGCTCATGGTGGTGCGGACGTCGGCAAAATCGAGATTGATCAGGCCCTCGCTGACAATGACATCGGAAATGCCCTTGACCGCATAATACAGCACATCGTTGGCGCGCTGGAGCATTTCCGTGAACGGCACCTTGGACATCTTGGGCGCGCCGGTCCGCAGCCGGTCATTGGGGATGGTGATCAGGCAATCCACATGCTTGCGGAATTCCTCAAGCCCGGACTCTGCCGCGCGCTTGCGCTTGACGCCCTCCCAGCTGAACGGCGTGGTGACGACGCCCACGGTCAGCGCCCCCAGCTCCTTGGCGGCCTGCGCCACCACCGGCGCGGCGCCCGTGCCGGTGCCGCCGCCCATGCCGGCCGTGACAAAGACCATGTCCGCATCGCCGATGGCCTCGCGGATGGCATTGACGCTTTCCACGGCTGCCTCACGCCCGATGGCGGGATTGGCGCCGGCGCCAAGCCCCTTGGTGAGCTTTTCGCCAAGCTGCACCTTGAGCGCCCTGTCGTTCTTGTTCAACGCCTGAAGGTCGGTATTGGCGCAGACGAACTGCACACCACGCAGGCCGGAATCGATCATGTGACGCACGGCATTGCCCCCGCCGCCACCGACACCGATGACCTTGATTTTCGCGTTCCCGGACATGGTGGTGTCGATATCGTCAACAATGGACTGCGTCATCTCCCCTCTCCTTGGTTGCTGTCCCCGTTTTGCCCGCCTGTGGCGCCGTTGGCGCGGCGCCTGGTGTCCAGAGCGTTTTCGCAATGAAATTGCGGGAATGCTCTAGGAAATATCCGAAAACCATTTTTTCATGCGCGCGAGGACACCGTCGAAAATGCCCGTCTCGTTGCGCACGCTGAATTTTTTCTGGCCCGAAAGCTCCCGTTCCGCCCCGTAGCGCAAGAGGCCCACGGCCGTGGAAAACTTGGGGCTGTTGACCACGTCCTTGAGTCCCGTCACATTGCGCGGATAGCCGATGCGCGTGGGCAGCCCGAAAATCTGTTCGCCAAGTTCCTGGCAGCCGTCCATGAGGGCGGTGCCGCCGGTCAGCACGACCCCCGCGCCGATGAGCTTCTTGTAGCCGGAGCGTTCCAGCGACTGATCCACAAGGTAGAGGATCTCCTCCATGCGAGGCTCGCAGATCTCCGTCAGCAGGCGGCGCGAAAGGCGCTGCGGCTCCCGGCCGCCCACGCTGGGCACCTCGATCAGCTCGTCCCCCGGACCCAGCAGGTCAGTCAGGGCGCAGCCGTACTTGACCTTGATCTTTTCCGCCGCGGCGACCGGCGTACGCAGGCCGAACGCGATGTCATTGGAAAGATTCTGCCCGCCCAGGGCAAGCACCGCCGTGTGCTTGATGGCATCGTTGGCAAAAATGGCGATGTCCGTGGTGCCGCCGCCCAGGTCCACCAGGGCCACGCCGATCTCGCGCTCCTCCTCGGTGAGGACGGCCTTGGCCGACGCGAGCGACTCCAGGGCGATGTCGGAAACCTCAAGCTGGCTGCGGTGACAGGAACGCACGATGTTCTGCGCGGACGACACGGCGCCGGTGACGATATGCACGTCCACCTCAAGGCGCACGCCCGCCATGCCGAGCGGGTCGGCGATGCCCCGCTGGCTGTCGACGATATATTCCTGCGGCAGGATGTGGATGACCTCTCTGTCCAGAGGGATCGCCACCGCCCGCGCGGCATCCAGGGCGCGGTCCACATCACGCTGGGTCACCTCGCCGCCCTTGACGGCGATGATGCCGTGGCTGTTGATGCCCATGATATGGCTGCCGGCAATGCCCACATAGACCGAATGGATCTGGCAGCCGGCCATGAGTTCCGCGTCTTCCACCGCCTTGCGGATGGACTGGACGGTCTGCTCGATGTTGACCACCACGCCCTTTCGCAACCCCGTGGAGACGCTGGTGCCGATGCCGACCACATCCACCTGGCCCGTATCGGTCAGTTCGCCCACCACGGCGCAGATTTTCGTCGTTCCGATGTCAAGGCCGACGATGAGCGCGGATTTGTTCATCTCCCTCTCCTCAGAAGCCCGGGACGCCGCAAGGCGCCGTGTTCACTGCCGCGCGGGCTGGTTGCGGATCACCCAGACATTTCCGTCCACGGCGCGCGCTTCGCGCACCCCGCCAAGTTCGTGCCGTCGCGCCAGGTCTCCCAGGGCCATGCCCAACCGGGCAAGGTTGCCCTCCCAGTCGTCGGTGGCGATGGAAAGGCGCATTTCCCGGTCTTCGAGATACAGCTCCACGCCGCGCGCCGGACTCAGCGTCACCTGGGCAATGGCGCCCGCCTCTATGGGCAGGCCGCCCCCCTGCACATCCTTGAGCAATCGCGCGAGGTAGGGCGTCGCCTCCTCGGCTCCGGGTTCGATGCGCAGGGTCGGCAGGGAAAGAAAATTCTTGCTCTCCACCGGGGCGATGATGCCGCCGCGCTCATTGGCGTAATACAGCACGCCATCCTTGTGCACCCAGAACGAAGGCATCCGTTCCTTGAGCTTGATGACGAACCTGTCCGGCAGCAGCCGCTTGACCGAAGCCTCTTCCACCCACGGGGTATCGCGCAGGTTGCGTTCCACTTCGGCGATGCTCACCGCCAGGCTGTTGTCTCCCTCGCCGATGCCCCCGTACTGGAGCACCATTTCGCGCGAAAGCCGCACATTGCCCGCCACATCCACATGCTTTGTGGCAAAAAACTCACTCGTCAGCGCCTTGCCATAGAGCCAGAGCGAAACGGCACATATCCCCGCCAGCGTCAGCCCCGCCGCCAGCAGCACCAGGGCGCCCACGGCCAGATTCCGCACGCTGGCGGAAGCGCCGCGCCTGTCCCCCCGCGGGGCGCCTCCCCCGCGCCGGAAGCCCGGCAGCCGCAGGGAGGAAAGCACACGCCCAAGCCCCGCAAACCGCGCCTCCTTCGGCGCCGTATAGACATTGCGGGACTTGCGGCCGCTTCGCCTCAACGCCGACGGCACGGCACTATCCTGACCTCCGGCTCAAGCTCATGGCCGAAACGCCGGCGCACCGTCTCCCGCGCTTCGGAAAGGAGCGTCAGCGCCGCTTCCGCGCTGCCCCCGCCTTCATGCACCAAAAAATTCGCATGCAGGGACGAAAATGCCATGCCCCCCAACCGCCGGCCCCGAAACCCCGCAAGCTCCAGAAGCTTGCCCGCCGCCACTCCGGGCGCCGGATTCCTGAACGCGCAGCCCGCGCTCCAGGCCGTGACCGGCTGTTTAGACTTTTTCTCAAAAAAGTTGAGACGCATGCGTTTAGCAATGCCATCCTTTGTGTCCGGGGTCAAGCCAAATATGGCTTCCAGCACAAGAAAATCGCTCTTCTGCGCCTCACCGACGCCCCCAATGGCAAGAGTCCGGTACCCGGCCCGGAGCGCAGAGGCGTCGACATCCAAAATCCGCCCGTCCAGCGCGATCTTCAGCCGCTCCACGCGGCTGCATGTCTCCACGCCGAACGATCCCGCGTTCATGGCGACCGCGCCGCCAACGCTGCCCGGTATGCCGGCCAGCCCTTCAAGGCCGCTCAGGCCGTTGGCCGCGCAAAAACGCAGCAGACGCGGGAGCGGCACGCCCGCCCCGGCCCGGACGAGCGTTTTCCCCCCGCGGGAGCCGATGACCTCCGGACCCGTGAGGAACTGCGGGCGCACGAGGACCAGGGGCAGTTCCCCGTCCAGGGCCAGAAGATTGCTGCCCCGGCCGAGGAAAAGCGGTTCGCCGCCCAGCGCGGCGAGGCGTTCGCCCAGAGCCTGCACATCCTCGTACGTTTCGAGCACAAGCTCGGCGATGGCCGTGCCGCCGAGGCGCAGGGTGGTGCGCTCGGCAAGGAGCGGCGCGGGGATCTCACGCATGCGTCGTTCCTTCGAGCCAGGCCGGCCCAATGCGGGTGATGGAACCCGCGCCCAGGGTGAGGAGCACATCGCCGGGCTTCAGTTCCGCATCCAGAGCGCCGCGCAGGTCGTCCAGCGTGCGGCAATACCGCATGGGCGTGCCGCAGACCTGCTGGATGCCATCGGCAAGGCTCTGGCCCGACACGCCGGGAATGGGCTTTTCCGAGGCGGCATAGATCTCCGTGAGCAGGAGGGCATCGGCCAGTTCAAACACCTTGCAGAATTCGCCGAAATGCGCCTGGGTGCGGCTGAAGCGGTGCGGCTGGAACGCCGCCACGATGCGGCGCCCGGGAAAGACCTCGCGCGCGGTACGCAGGGTGGCCTCGATCTCGGCGGGGTGGTGCCCATAGTCGTCCACCACGGTCACGCCGTCACGCTCCCCCTTGAACTCAAAGCGGCGCCCCACGCCGCGGAACCCCTCAAGGCCGCCCGCGCACACGGAAAACGGGATATCCGCCACCAGCGCGGCGCCAATGGCGGCCAGGGCATTGAGGATATTGTGTCGCCCCGGGTGGGGCAGCGTCACCTCGCCCAGCCGGCGCTCCCCGTGCCAGACGGCGAAACGGCTGCGCGGCCCGCATTCCAGCGGTTGCGCACGCAGGTCGTTGTCCCCGGCAAAACCGTAGGTCGCCACGGGCCGCTTGACCCTGGGCAAAAGGGCGCGCACGCCGGGGTCATCGCCGCAGACGATGTTCATGCCGTAGAACGGCACCTTGTTCATGAAGCGGACAAAGGCGTCGTCAAGGGCTTCGCGGTTTCGGTAGTGGTCCATGTGGTCGTCGTCCACATTGGTGACGACGTTGACGATCGGCAACAGACACAGGAACGATCCGTCGGACTCGTCCGCCTCGGCGATGAGATAGTCGCCCCGCCCGAGATGCGCGTTGGCCCCGTACACATTGAGGCGGCCGCCGATGATGACCGTGGGGTCGAGACCGGCCGCATCGAAAATGGACGCCGTGAGCGAGGTGGTGGTCGTCTTGCCGTGCGTGCCCGCAATGGCGACGCCCTGGCGCAGGCGCATAAGCTCGGCGAGCATCTCCGCACGGGGGATGACCGCGATATTGCGCCGCCGCGCCTCCATGACCTCAGGATTGTCATCGGCAATGGCCGTGGACTTGACGAGCACCTGGACGTCACCCACGTTTTCCGCCGCATGGCCCACGGCCACCGTGGCCCCAAGTTCGCGCAGATGGCGCACCACGGAAGACTCCGCCATGTCGGAGCCGGAGATCTCGTAGCCTTCGCTGAGCAGGACCTCGGCAATGCCGCTCATGCCCGCTCCGCCGATGCCCACCATGTGGATACGCCGAATCTTGCTCTTCATCTCTCCCCCATACAAAAAAAATCGCTCCTGCGGTCCGGTCCGGCGCCCTTCAGCGCGCCACCGCCCCCACAGCGTCCGCCACCGCCGCGGCCGCGTCAGGACAGGCCAGGGCCAGGGCGGCGCGGCCCATGTCGTCCCGTCTGGCGGCATCGCGCAAAAGTCCGCCAAGCAGGGAGGCCATGTCCGCGTTCCCGAAATCGCGCTCCGGCACAAGCCGCGCGGCGCCCGCGCGCGCAAGCACGGCGGCGTTGCGCGTCTGGTGGTCATGGATGGCCGCCGGGAACGGCACGAGGACGGACGGCAGCCCGGCGGCGCACAGCTCGGCCACGGTGCTCGCGCCCGCGCGGCAGAGCGCCAGGTCCGCCCAGGCATAGGCTTCCGCCATGTCATCGATGAACGCGCTCACGCAGCCGGGCGCATAGCCGTGTTCCGCATAGGCCGCGCGGGTGGCTTCAAGATCCCGTTCCCCGCACTGGTGCCGGATCTCCACCCCATCGGCCTTCAGGCGCTCCAGCAGGCCGGGCAGAAGGAGATTGAGGCTGTGCGCCCCCTGGGAGCCTCCGAGGACAAGCAGCCTGCGCGTGCCGCGCCCGCTTTCGCGCAACTGCCCCACGCCGGCGATGGCCGCGCGGACGGGGTTGCCGGTGAGCACGCATTTTTCCGGCGGGAAGCCCCGGGTATCGGGCAGGGAAACGCAGACCTTCCGGGCCAGCCTGGCAAGCAGGCGATTGCTTGTGCCCGCCACGGCGTTCTGCTCATGCAGCACGCAGGGCACGCCCAGGAGCCGCCCCGCCAGCATGGGCGCAAACGCCGCGTAGCCGCCGAAACCCGCCACCGCGTCTGGCCGAAAATCGCGCACGAGGGCCAGCGCCCGGCCCACGGCCACGCCCATGCGGGCCGCCGCGCCGATGGCGCGTACCCCCCGGCCGAGAAACCCGCGCACCGGCAAACCCACGAAGGGAACGCCCGCCCGGGCGCACAGCCGTCCCTCGGGTCCGTACTGGGACCCCACGAAGAGCAGGCCTGCTCCCGGCCTGCGCCCGCGCAGCTCCTCGGCAACGGCCAGGGCGGGAAAAATATGGCCGCCTGTTCCGCCCGTGGTCAGGAGGATCTTGTCCATGCGCCCGCCGTGCGTGAAAAGTTGAGCAAAAGGCCCACGCAGAGCATGGTCGCCATCAGGTTGCTGCCGCCGTAGCTCATGAGCGGCATGGGTACGCCCTTGGGCGGCGCCACTCCCATGACCACGGCAAGGTTCATCACCGCGCCCATGACGAGGATGGTGGTGATGCCGAAGGCCGTGAAGCGGTCGCGCAATTCCCGCTGGCCCATGATGATGCGGTAGCAGCGCCAGAAAAGCAGGGCAAACAGGGCCATGACGATGCTCACGCCCACAAAGCCCATCTCTTCGGCGAGCACGGCCATGATGAAGTCGTTGTGCGCTTCGGGAAGGTAGAACATTTTCTGCCGGCTCGCGCCCACGCCCACGCCGAAGAAACTTCCCGAACCGATAGCCAGGAGCGACTGGACGAGCTGGTAGCCCGTGTTGTGCGCATCCTGGAACGGGTCAAGAAACGCCAGCAGGCGCCGCAGCCGGTACGGCTCGGCAATGGCAAGGGCCATGGCGCCCGCGCAGGCCAGCGCCAGCGAAAAGAAAATGTAGATGAAGCGCGTGCCGCCGGCCACGCACATGAAAAAGAGGATGCCCGCCAGAACGACGGCGCTGCCGAAATCCGGCTGGAGCAGGAGCAGGAAGCAGAAAAGCCCGGTCACGGCAAAGGGCGGGATGACACCCCGGCTGAAAGTCTTGATGAGCTGCTGCTTGGTGCTCATGAAATAGGCGAGGTAGAGCGCCAGGGCGATTTTGACGAATTCCATGGGCTGGATGGAGAGAGGGCCGAGACGGATCCAGCGCTTGGCGCCGTTGATGGAGGGCGCCAGCGGCGAAAGCGTGATGAGGATGAGCAGCAGGGCGAAAAAGAGCGCCGGATACTGAAGCCGGTAGAGCCAGTTGCGGGGCAGGAGCGCCGCGCACCAGAGCGCCACGCCGCCGAGCGCCGCAAAGAGGATCTGCCGCTTGAAGAAATAGTACTTGTCGCCATTGGCCTGTTCGGCAACGATGCCGCTGGCGGACAGCACCATGACGAGTCCCACGGCGAGGATCGCCAGGGTGATGGTGAACAGCCACCAGTCAAAGGGCGCCAGGCTGTTCTCCCGCGCCTGACGGGTGGGAGTCGCGCCCCCTCTGGACGCGTCCACAAAGACATTCTTCATGCCAGTTCCCCCACGATGCGTTTGAAATCATCGCCACGGGCCATATAGTTCTTGTAGAGGTCAAAACTGGAAGTGGCCGGGGCGAGCAGGACGGCATCGCCCGGAACGGCCGCGCCCGCCAGCTCCGCCACGGCCTCGCGCAGCGCGGGGTGCCAGCTCATGGGCGCGATGCCGGCCCAGGCGCGTTCAAATTCCTCCCGGCTGGCGCCGAAAAGGCCGATATGAACGACCTTTTCGCGCACCAGCGGCGCAAGCGCCGCAAGATCGCCGCCCTTGAACTTGCCGCCGCACAAGAGGCGCACCGGCCGGTCAAAGGCGCGCAGCGCCACCTCGAGGGCGGCCACGGTGGTGCACTTGGAATCATTGACGAAGAGCACTCCGCCGCGCTCCGCCACACGCTCAAGGCGGTGCGGCAGCGGCCGGAAGTCCGCCACCGCCCGGGCGGCATTGGACTCGCTCACGCCGAAAAGACGGCAGGCCTGCCATGCGGCTTCGGCGTTGAAGGCGTTATGAGCGCCCATGAGTCCGCTGCGCGGAAAGCGCGAAGGCCCCCCGGCCACCCAGACCTTCCTGCCCCGCAGGGGCCACGCGGCCGCCAGATCGCGCACCCCCTCGCCCAGGACGGCGAGGTCCCCGTCGTCCTGACAGCGGAACAGGCGGAACTTGGCCTCCACATATTCGGCCATGTCCTTGTGATAATCCAGGTGATTGGGCGAAATGTTCAGCAGGATGCCCGCGCGGGGGCAGAATGTGGTGCAGCCCTGAAGCTGGAAGCTCGAAATCTCGAGCACCAGGACATCGGCCTTGCGCCCGGCAAGCACATATTCCGAAAGCGGCGTGCCGATATTGCCGCCAAGAAAGACCGCATAGCCCTGGGCCTGAAGCATGGCCGCGGCCAGCGAGGCCGTTGTGGTCTTGCCGCTGGTGCCGGTGACGGCCAGCACAGGCTCCTCGTCCAGGCAGCGCCAGGCCAGTTCCATCTCGGCCAGGATCTCCGGCGCCTTCCGGCCGCCGCCCCCGCCGCCGGCGGCGACAAGGGGCGCCAGGGCGGCCACGGGCAGGCCGGGGCTGGGGATCACATAGGCCGCATCCGCGAACTGCTCCGGCGTGTGCCCGCCCAGCCGGACATCCACGCCGGCCGCCCGCAGCTCCGCCTGCTGGGGTCCGGTCAGCGCGTCCGTTTTCCTGTCGAGCAGGCGGACGCGCGCGCCAAGCCGGCGCAAAAGCCGCGTGGCGGCAAGGCCCGAACGTCCCGCGCCGACCACCACGGCGGATTCGCCCGGTTGTGGCCGTGGGCCACGGACATGTTCCAGTGCCATTTTCGTTTCCTCAGCGCAGTTTCAGAACGGACAGGGCCACCAGCCCCAGCAGGATGGAAAGGATCCAGAACCTGATGATGATCTTGGACTCCGGCACGCCCTTGAGTTCAAAATGGTGATGCAGCGGCGCCATGCGGAAGATGCGCTTGCCGCCTGTCCAGCGGAAGTAGCCCACCTGCAGGATGACGGAGAGCGTCTCGGCCACGAAGATGGCGCCCACAACGGCAAGGATCAGCTCCTGCTTGCAGAGCAGGGCCAGATAGCCGAGCACGCCGCCGATGGAAAGAGAACCCACATCGCCCATGAACACCTGGGCCGGATAGGCGTTGAACCAGAGAAAGCCCAGCCCGGCGCCCGCCAGCGCCGCGCAGAAGACCGTCACCTCGCCCATGCCGGGAATGTAGGGCACGAGAAGATAGGCGGAAAAGCGCGCGTTGCCCGTGATGTACAGAAAGATGGCGAAGACGAGGGCCGCGATGATGGACGGCCCGATAGCCAGCCCGTCCAGGCCGTCCGTCAGGTTGACGGCATTGGAAGCCGCCACCATGAGAAAAATGCCGAACGGCAGGTAGAACCAGCCGAGATCCAGCGTCCAGCTTTTGAAAAAGGGCACGGTGAGCCGGCTGTCAAAGGCCGGATTTTCCCAGAGCAGCCAGATGGCGCAAAACGCCACGAGGATCTGCGCCCCGAACTTGGCCCTGGCGGAGATGCCCTTGTTCTGGTGGTGGCGCAGTTTCGAGAGGTCGTCCCACAGGCCCACGGACCCGAATCCCACAAAGACGAAGAAGGTCTGCCAGATATAGCGGTTGGCGAGGTCCGCCCAGAAGAGCAGGCTCACGGAGAGGCTGAAGAGGATGAGCAGGCCGCCCATGGTGGGCGTTCCCGCCTTGGCGGCATGCGCCGCCACATCCTCGTGGATATACTGGCCGCACTTGAGCCGCCGCAGCCACGCGATGAAACGCGGACCCACGAGGATCGAGATGACGAGCGCCGTGATGAGCGCCGCCATGGAGCGGAAGGAGATGTAACGGAAGACGTTGAACGCCGTCCATTCCACGCCCAGAGGGGCGAACAGGTTATAAAACACGCGCTTCCTCCCCCTCATGGGCCGCGGGACGGGCCGTTTCCAGTGCCGCGAGCAGCGTTTCCAACCGATTGGCGCGCGACCCCTTGAACAGCAGGACGCCCCCGCCGGGACGCTCGCCGCGCTCCGCCCACGCGCGCAGGAAATCCCCGGGATCGTTCACGGGCATCCAGCGGTCGGCTGCCGGGTCCGCGAGCGATTCCAGCCCGGCCTTCACATCGTCGCCGTGCCCGCCCTTCCAGAACACGACGGCGACATCCAGCCTGGCGAGCAGACGGCCAAGCTCTTCATGGTGATGGGCGGATTCCGCTCCCAGTTCGCCCATCTCGCCAAGCACCGCCACCAGCGGCAGGCCGGCGCGCGCGGCCTCCGCCGCCGCGGCCTCCAGCATGCGCCGCATGGAAAGAGGATTGGCATTATAGGTGTCGTCAATGACGCGCCACGGCCCAAGACGCTTGTGGACACAGCGCTGGGGCGGAAGGGTGACGGAGGCGAAGCCCCGGCGGATCTCCGCCGCATCCAGGCCGAGCAGGTGCGCGGCGGCGGCGGCGGCCACGGCGTTTTCCGCGCCAAAGGCGCCGCGAAACGGCGTTTCGACCTCAAAACTTTCGCCGGCAAGCCCGAGGCGGCACCGTCCGCTCTCTCCGTCAGGCATGGCGCCGGTATAGGGCGCCTCCGCGCCCGCCGCGCTGAAAAAGAGCGGCTGCGCGCCCGTGGCCCGCGCCTCGGCCACAAGGTCGGCGTAGTCCGCGCTCACCAGCGCGACGCCGCCGGGCGCAAGATGCGCGAGCAGACGGGCCTTGTGCCAGGCGACCCCCCGGCCGCCCAGCCCCTCGGTATGGCCCGGTCCCACATTGAGGACAAGCGCCAGGTCCGGCCGCAGGATGGAAGCAAGCTCATCCATGTCGCCCTCGTGGCTGATGCCCGCCTCCATGACCCAGAACGCTTCGTCGCCGTCCGTATCCAGCACGGCGCAGGGCATGCCGATCTGGTTGTTGTGATTGAGCGGCGTGCGCGCGGTCTTGCCATGAACGGCCAGGACAGCGGCCAGCGTTTCCTTGAGCGTGGTCTTGCCGGCCGTGCCGGTGACGCAGACGACCCTGGCGGAAGTCCTGTCACGCCAATGGGCGGCAAGCCGCCCCAGGGCCTTGACAGTGTTCGGGACCACCAGGACCGGCACCCCCCGGGCGCTGATCTCCGGCAGCGGACGACAGGCCAGGACCCCGCCAGCCCCGTTCTCCACCGCGGAGTCCGCAAAATCATGCCCGTCCGCGCGGGCGCCCGGCACGCAGACGAAAAGCGCGCCGGGCCGCGCTTCGCGGCTGTCCGTGACGGCGCAGGTGAGCGCGCGGTCCGCGCGACCGGCGAACCCCTTCGCATCCAGCCCGAGGGCGTCCGCCATTTCACTGATGGTCATTCGCACCGAAGCAGCTCCCGCACCACTTCCTGATCGCTGTAGTGATGCCGTACGCCCTGAATGATCTGGTAATCCTCGTGCCCCTTGCCCGCGATGAGCAGGGCATCCTCCCCGCCGAGCATGGCAAGTGCCCTGGCCGTTGCCGCGCGGCGGTCAGGCTCGACCACCACCTCGCGCGCCGAGGCAAGGCCGGGCAGCACATCCGCAAGGATGGCCGCGGGGTCTTCATTGCGCGGATTGTCGGAAGTGAGCACGGCGACATCCGCATGACGCGCCACAGCCTCTCCCATGAGCGGCCGCTTGGTCCTGTCCCGGTCGCCGCCGCAGCCGAAGACCGCGATGATGCGTCCGAAACCCGCCCCGCGCAGCGCCGTGAGCACATTGACGAGCGCATCGGGCGTGTGGGCGTAGTCCACAAAGACATGAAGCCCCTGCGGATTGGGCACCCGCTCCAGCCGGCCGCACACGCCGGTGAACGTTTCCAGCGCGGCCATGGCCGCCGGCCTGAGGCCAAGCTCCACCGCCATGGCCTGCGCGGTGAGCAGGTTGGCGGCGTTGAACGCGCCCACCAGCGGCGAGCGCAGTTCCCACTCCTCGCCGGCAAGGCGCATATGCAGATGGGTGCCCGCCGTGCCCGACGAGAGCACCTCGCCCCAGAGATGCCGCCTGCCCGGAGCGCCGCGCCCGAGGCCGAAGGAAAGCGCGCCGGGGCAGAGTTCCAGCAGGCGCCGCCCCCAGGGATCATCGGCATTGACCGCCATGACCTTGTCCGCGCGAGGAAGTTCGAGGAACAGCCGCGCCTTGGCCCTGAAGTAGCTTTCCATGTCCTGATGGAAATCCAGGTGATCCTGCGTGAGGTTGGTAAAGGCGGCCCCGGCGAACGGCACCCCGGAAACGCGCTGTTGCGCCAGCGCATGGGAAGAAACTTCCATGACCGCCAGATCGACCCCGGCTTCGGCCATGCGCGCGAGCATGGCGTGAAGGGAGAGGGGGTCCGGCGTGGTCAGCGGCGCGGCCTCGCTGTGGCCGGGCCAGCGGTAGGTCACGGTCCCGAGCACGCCCACCCGGTGCCCGGCCGCCGTGAACAGATGCTCCAGCAGCGCCGCCGTGGTGGTCTTGCCATTGGTGCCGGTGACGCCGATCACCCGCAGCGGCAGGTCGCCGGTATGCCAGCGCGCGGCGGCAAGCCGCCACAGGGCCTCGCGCGGGTCAGGATGCGCGATGAAACGGCAGGATCCTCCCCCCGCGGAGGCGGCCGCCCCCGCCCGGCAGACGACGACGGAGGCCCCGGCCGCAACGGCCTGCGGAATGAAGCGCGTCCCATCCTCGCTGGACCCGGGCACGGCCACAAAAACATCCCCCGGCTTCACCCGGCGCGAATCGGAACGCACCTCACAGTGGCCGGCGCCACAGGCGGCCAGCAGTTCCCCGAAATCCCGTTCCATGGTCAACGCTCCGAAAGCCAGAGGATATAGTTGGCCTGTCCGCCTTCCTCGGGCCATGCCGTACCCGCGGGCGGACTCTGGCGCACCACGCGGCTGCCCGTTCCCTTGAGTTCGGGCACCACACCGGCGCGGGCAAACAGTTCCACGGCGTTACGCACCGACTTGCCCATGACATCCGGCACATGGCTCGCGGCGCGCGCCCGATGGCCCGGCAGGCGCATGCTCTCCGGTTGGCGGCGCGACGCGGTCGCAACACCGGCCGGCGCCGCGGCCGCGGCCTCCCGTCCGGCCCCGGCATCGGCCCGGACGGTCTTGCCTTCCAGCCAGGGCGCCTCGATGCCCACGAGCTTCAGGCCCCGGCGCCGGGTATTGCCCTTGCGGGCGGCTTCGGCCACCTGGACTTCCGTGAGCGCCCCGGTATAGGTGAGCACGCGGCTCGCGATCTCCCTGAACGCGGGCGCGGCCACCACGCCGCCGTACTGGTTGCGGGTAGGCTCGTCCACGAAGATGACGACCAGATAGCGGGGGGCCTTTGCCGGCAGAAAGCCCACAAAGGAAGCCACGCGCTTGACGCCATAGGTGCCCGCGCGGGCGTCGGCCTTCTGCGCCGTGCCGGTCTTGCCCGCCACCTCAACGCCGGGGACGCGCGCGCGTTTGCCGGTGCCGTCGCTTTCTTCCACCACGTCGCGCATCATGTCCATGACTTCGCGCACGGTCTTTTCGGTGAAGACGCGCTCGCGCGCCTCCTCCACCATGCCTTCCTCGCGGACCAGGCGCAGGGGCTTGTACACGCCGTGGTTGAGCAGCGTGAGATACCCCTGGGCCATCTGAAGCGCCGTGACGGACACGCTCTGCCCAAAGGCCGCGGACATGACGTCCGCTTCGCCCCAGTCACGCGGGCGGCGCAGGATGCCCCGGCTCTCGGCCACGGGCACGCTCGTGCGCTCGCCGAAGCCCAGGGCATGCAGATATTTCCACGATTGGGCCGCCCCCAGCTGGAGTCCGATCTTTGCCATGCCGATATTGGAGGAATAGCGGAGCACCTTGCTGGCCGGCAGGATGCCCTGGTTCGATGTGTCGCGGATGGAGATGTTCTTGCGCTCCCACTTGCCGCCCTCGCAGTCAATGAGCGTATTGGGCGTGACCTTGCGCTCCTGAAGGGCGGCGGCCATGACAAAGGGCTTGAAGGTGGAGCCTGGCTCCAGCGCATCGGCCGCCAGGCGGTTGCGGTAGATCTGCGGCGAGGATTCCCGATAGGTGTTGGGATTGAAGAAGGGATACTGCGCCCAGGCGAGGATGTCGCCGCTCTCCACCTCCACCACCAGGGCGCCGCTCCAGCGGGCGTCGAACTCGCGCGCGGCGCGGGCCACGGCCTCTTCCGCAATGAACTGGATCTGCATGTCCAGGGTCAGGGTCACATCCTGGCCGCGCGGCTCGCTCTGCCCTTCCTCGTTGAGGTAGAAGCGCCTGCCCATGGCGTCGCGCTGGACGATCTGGCGCACGGGGATGCAGCCGAGACGCGCCTCCAGCGAGCGCTCGATGCCCTCCAGACCCTTGTCATCCAGGCCCACAAAGCCGAGCAGCTGGCCCGCCATGTGCTTGAAGGGATAAACGCGGTCATATTCCTTGCTCAGGCCGATGCCCGCAAGGTTTGCCCTGCGTACCGCGGCAGCAGTGGAATCGTCCACCTTGCGCCTGAGCCAGACGAAGCGTCGGCGCGTGCGCGAGAGGTCATCATGCAGTTTCTGGGCGTCCAGCCCGAGCAGCGGCGCAAGAGTTGCCGCCGTCTGGACGAAATCCTCGATCTCCTGCGGCTTGGCATAGACCGAGCGCGCCTCCACGCTGCGGGCGAGCACCTGGCCGTTGCGGTCATAGATCAGGCCGCGCTTTCCCGAAACCAGCTCGGAAGCCATGTGCTGGCGCCGGGCCTTGTCCGCAAGCCGGGGACCCTCGATCATCTGGAGATGCCAGGCGCGCCCCCAGAGGGCCACCCAGATGAGGCAAAAGAGGACCGCCACCGCATTGATCCTCCAGCGGCTCCAGTCCACCCGGGCGGCCCACTCCGCCCAGCGCGAGGAGGGCGCGCGCCCGGGCGCGGAGCTTCCCCGCGCCCATCTCGCGGGCTTGCGCGCATCCCGGCGGGGGGCATAGGTGGCGCGATTGCGCTTGCGTGACGAAAATCCGAACATGCCATCCTCCACCGTGCCCCTTTCCGGCACGGCCCTCGCAGCATCGACCCGGCCGCCGCCGGCCATCCCAGCCCGAGGCGTGGAAAACCTAGGGCCTGTCCATGCGCCGCACCTGGCCGGGGCCTGGCTCGCGCATGTCGAATTCCTGAGCGCGGCGGCGCAATTCATAGGGTGAAAGCAGCCGTTCCCGCTCGACCTCCAGCTTGGCGCGCAGGGACTGGCGCTCCCGCACCTCATTCTGGGCGATATTGATGAAATACGTCGTGTCCGTGCGCTCGATGCCGCTCCAGACGAGCACCAGGCCCATCACCGGCAGGCCGAGCAGTTCCAGCGCGAGAACGGCGAGCCAGCCCCGGCCGCCCTGCGACCTGCGTACCGGATTTCTGCGGGTATTCACGCCTGCTCCCCCATGCCCCCGTCTCCCGGCGGCACGGCGATCTTTTCCACGGCGCGCAATTTGGCCGAACTGGCGCGCGGATTGAGCGCGAGTTCCTCATCGGAAGCGCTGAGCGGCTTTTTCGCAAGCAGGCGCACCTCCGGCACATGCCCGCACCGGCAGACCGCCACATGCCGGGGGCAGCGGCAGCCTTCGGCCCAGTGCCGCATGGCGCGCTTGACCATCCTGTCCTCCAGCGAATGGAAGGTGATCACCACAAGGCGTCCCCCAAGCGGGAGCCACTCCAGGATCCGGTCCAGAAACCGGCGCAGCTCGCCCAGCTCGTCGTTGACCGCCATCCGCAGGGCCTGGAAGGTGCGCGTGGCCGGATGCCGCCGCGCCCTGGCCCGCCAGGCCGCGGGATAGGCCCGCTCCACCAGGGCCGCCAGCTCGGCGGTGGTTTCGATGGGGGCCTTTTGCCGCGCTTCCACAATGGCGCGGGCAATGCGCCCGGCCTGCGGCTCCTCGCCGAAGGTGGCGATGCACTCCTTGAGGCGCCCGAAATTTTCCCTGTTGACCCAGTGCCAGGCCGAACGCTCGCCCGATGAAGGGTCCATTCGCATATCCAGCGGTCCGTCGCCGGAAAAACTGAAGCCCCGTTCCGCCTCGTCCAGCTGGAGGGAAGAGACCCCGATATCCAGCAGCGCCCCGTTGACCGACTCCCAGCCGAGTTCCCGAAGCGCCGCGGCAAATTCGCTGTACCGGCTGTGAAACAGGCGGACGCGCTCCCCGAACCGGGCAAGCCGTCCGCGCGCCAGGGCAAGCGCCTCCCCATCCCGGTCAAGGCCGCACAACTCGCTTCCGGGGGCGGCGTCGAGCAGGGCCTCCGCATGGCCGCCAAGCCCGACGGTGCCGTCCAGATAACGGCCGCCGCGCACCGGCGAGAGCGCCTCCAGCGTTTCTTCGAGCAGGACCGGCACATGCCGGGGCGTGCCGTCAGGCGCCATGGCGCCCCCCGAGGGGATCAGAGATCGAGGTCCACATTTCTGGCCGCCAGTTCTTCGCTCACGTCTTCATCCGGGAGATCGTCAAAGCGTTCCTGCGCCCAGATCTCGAACTTGTCGAGCATGCCCACGAGCACGGCATCCCGCCCAAGACCGGCGGCGCGCAGCAAGGGCTGCGGGATACGCACCCTGCCCTGCCCGTCGGGGACCAGCTCGTGCGCCAGACCAATGACCTTGGTCTTGAAATGCGCGAGCGCAGGCGACGGCATGCGGATACTGCTCAACTGCTCCACAATGGCGTCCCACTGGTCCGGCAGATAGGCCGTCAGATGGCCGTAATACGCGGTCAGCCAGAATGCGCCGGCGGCCGGGTCGCCGGACTCGCCCCCGTGGCCGGGCGCGCCCAGCGCATCGAGAAACTTCGGCGGCAGCACCAGACGCCCCTTGGCGTCCATGCTGCGGAAATAGCTGCCGGTAAACCGCGTTGCCATAATCTACCACTTTTTAACCGGGAATCACCACTTTTTCCCACTTATGCCCCATGCCCCGAGGGCTGTCAAGGCGCGGGTGGCGCCCACATCCAAACACCCGGGAATACGACGATTTATATAGGGATTTTCGATGGTTGCAAAACCACCCGATACCAGAGGTCCGCGAAGAGGGGAGAAACGGACGCAAAAGACCGCGGCCCGAATACGCGGACGGGAGGGCATTTGCCGTTCAAATGCTCTCCCGTCCGCGCGCCGGCGCGTCTTTTCAGGCTCTGTCAGGCAATTTTGGCGGAAAAGCGCGGTGTTCCGCCGTAGTGCGGCGCGAGAATCCGCTCCCGCCCGCGGCAGAACGGCCTGGATACTTTCCGTACCAAACCGCTCTACACCGACGCCCTCGCTTCGGCGCGGCGCGCATCGGCCTCACGGTCCAGCGCCCGCAGGGCGCGCGCCAGGGTCAGCCATGCCTCGGGCCGGTCATACAGACGGACGCTGCGGCGGGCGAGCATTTCCGCCATGGAGGGATCTTCACCGCCGTCCAGATAGAGTTCCGCCAGCTGGAGCAGGGCCTGGGCATCATCGGGGTTCCGCAGCAGGGCATCGTGGAGCAGTTCCCGCGCCTCGGCCCCCCGGCGCTGACGCGCGGCCAGCCGCGCCAGCTGACGCCGGGCCGTGCCGGACGTGCCGGGGCGGGCGTCCTCCAGGGCGGCCGCGCGCTCGTAACAGCGCCGGGCTTCGCCACGACGGCCGCGCTGCTCATGCAGGCGACCGAGCCTGAGCCAGACATAGCGGTATTCCGGCGCCATGGCGGCACTGCGCCGGTAGTGGCGGGCCGCGGCCCGGAAATCGCCGAGATTCTGGCAGACGGCCCCGAGATTATAGGAGATCTTGGCGGCAAGCGCCGGTTCGGCGGCATGGCGGAGCGCCGTCTGGAACTGGCGCCGCGCTTCCGCGCCCCGGCCCATGGCCGCGAGACAGACCCCGAGGGAATTGCGCGCCATGGCATTGCGGCCATCGGCCAGCAGGGCCATCTGATATTCCTCCATGGCGCCAAAGGCGTCTCCGAGGCTGTAGCGCCTGTCCGCACTGATGTTCAGGGCCACGGAATCGCACAGCCCCACGCGGGGGGCCGATTCCGGCAGCAACAGGGCGAACTCCAGGGCCTTGAGCGCGCAGGACTCGCTTTCGTCCTTGCGGAACTCCAGAAAGGGATATGCCGCAAGCCCGGCGGCGGCGGAAAGCCCGGCCTCGCGCGCCGCCGCGCACAGGGCCGCATAGAGCGGGCGGCAGGCCTCCCCCGCGGCATGGGGATGAAAAACAATGAGGCTGTTGCTGCCATAGCGGCCAATCAATTCCGGAAACGGCGCCTGGAGACGCGCTGCCGTTTCCTTCAGGAGCCGGGGAGCTTCCTTCAGCCAGGCATCCATCCCGGCATCCCCGACGGACGCGCCATCCCGAGGCGAAAACCGGGCGATGACCAGCGTAAACTTCCGGCAGGCCTCGCGCGCGCTGCCGAAGCGGCGCAGAAACTCCCCGTGGCTGGCGGCTCTGTCTCCAGAACCGGGCATCTCTGTCCCGGCGCGGGCTGCCGGCGCGGGAGCTTTCCCGTTGGCGCGTCCGCCTGCCGGTTCCCGGAGGACGTCCTGTTCAGGCGCCGGAAGTTCCGGATCCGCCGCCAGCAGCAGGCGGTCGCCCACCTCCGGCGGCGCGGTGGGGTCCTCCAGGTGGAGGACCTCGGCCAGAGCCTCGTCACGGTCCACCCGAAGCAGGACGATATCGCCCTTGAACGCGCCCGCTCCCCCCTGCGGCGAGCGCCCCCGCAGATGGAAACGCTGCCCTTCGCAGGCGTTGGACTCCTTCCCCAGACTGACCCTGAGCCTGTCCAGGGCCGGACATTCCAGCACCACGCCCCCTTCCCGGAGGATCCGCGCAAAGGGCATGACGGCCTCCGCGGCACCGCCCGCAAGCGCCCGCTCGGCGGCATCGGCGGCAAGCCGCGCCCTGTCCCTGAGTTTGCGCGCCTGGTCGAACATGGAAAGGGAAAGTTCCGGACCGGCCATATCCTGCGGATACAGGGCGTGCCCGGCGCACAGCCGGGGCCTGGACGCAAGGCCCGTCACCGGGTCCCGCACACGCGCGCCCTCCATGCGCGCGAGCGCCTCCCTGGCGAGCCGCTGGCAGGCGCCGCGCCCGGTTGCGGGAAAAAGCAGCCCTATCTCGCAAGGCCCGAGACGTCCGGCGCGCGTGTCCGACGGAAGCCCCGCCATGCAGGCCCCGGCCAGCGCGCGCATCGTCTCCTCACAAAAGCCATGGCCCAGGGCGCGGGCCATGGCCTCGCCATCGCGCCAGCGCAGGACGGCCATTCCCAGACAAAACCGGTGCAGGGGCGCGGGACGGTTGGCGGAACGGCCCGGGTCACGCATGACGGCGCGCAGCAGTTCCACCTCCGCCTCCATGCGCGCCAGCAGGGCGGACTCCGTGATCAGGTCCGTGCCGGGGTCGCGCTCCATGGCTCTGGCCCGCGCCAGATTTTCCAGGCACAACGCCGTTATGGCCGGAAGATGCGGCAGAAGACGCCGCGTTTCGCGACAGCGCACCCCGTGCAGCATGAGCATGCCAAGCCCCTCCCCCCGCCAGACAAGGGGCAGGAGCAGGCGCCGCTCGTCCCCCAGAAGTTCCGGCTCCCGGGGCGCGTCCCGGGTGGGGAAATAGAGGGCATGGCCGGTGAAGGAAAGAAAGGCGCCCAGACCGGCACAGAGCAGCCCCTCCATTTCCATGAGGTCGCCCCGGGTCAGGACGAGAGAAGCCTGGATGTCTTGCATCCGCAGAGTCTAGACGGACGACGGCAACTTGTCTAGAAAATATCTTGAAAACGGGACCATTCCGGCGCGCATGCCGCCTTTCCGACGGACGGCGCGCCGCATTGACAAGGGCCGGTCGGCATGTTTTTCTCATGCCGGGCCGGAAGAACGGACCCTGAAGGCTGAACGATCCCGCCTTGCGGGGAATGCCGCGCGGCAGCGTGCCGCGCGCTTGGCGCAGGAAGCGCCACCTTTCAAGGAGCTGACATGCCCATCAAGAACGGCGACACCATTCGCGTCCACTATACAGGCACCCTGTCCGACGGCACGGTGTTCGACTCTTCCAAGGACCGGGAACCGCTGGAATTCACACTCGGCACAGGCGCGCTCATCCCCGGTTTCGAGGCGGCGGTGGCCGGCCACGAACCGGGAGAGACCGTCACCGTGACCATTCCCCCGGCCGAGGCCTATGGCGAGGCCGACCCCGAGCTGGTCTTTACCGTGAGCCGCGCCCAGGTGCCGCCGCACATTCCGCTGGAAGTGGGCACCCCCCTCCAGCTCTCCAACGAGCAGGGGCAGATGGACGTGACCATCACCGAAGTGGGTCCGGACGAGATCACCCTTGACGCCAACCACCCCCTGGCGGGCAAGGAACTCACCTTCGAGATCGAGATCCTCGACAAGAAATAAGCGCGGATACGGAAGAGTATATTATACAATGCGATTGATGGATATTCCAGATTCCGTCTGGAGCGGAGCGACAGACGGATGCTGGTGCCGGAAGAATCCTAAAAAATAAGATCCTTCGGGGCTGGCAAGGAAGAGAAAAATTTTCGCGGGGAGTGTACTCAGGTACTCGACCAAGAAAATTTTTCTCTGACGCAGCCAGCGCCGGAGGAGCTGTTTTTGACGGAGAATTTCGGCAGTACCCACACAGCACAGGCATACCACCAACTCAAAAGAATAACAAAGCCATACGGAAAGCCCATGAGCAGCAATACCGGACGCCACAGCGCCATCCAGGCCATCACCACCTACAAGCCGGACGTGGCGCCCCTGAACTTTGCGGACACGCGGCCCACGGACATTTTCGGCTGCAATGTGTTCAATGACCGGGTCATGCGCGAACGCCTGCCCAAGGAAGTCTACCGTTCGCTCCACAAGACCATCGCCTTCGGCGAACGCATGGACCCCTCCATCGCGGACACGGTGGCCGCGGTCATGAAGGACTGGGCCATTGAAAAAGGGGCCACGCACTTCACCCACATCTTCTACCCCCTGACGGGCCAGACCGCCGAAAAGCACGACAGCTTCCTCATGCCGGACGGCTCCGGCGGCGTCATCGCCGAATTTTCCGGCTCCATGCTCATCAGGGGCGAACCGGACGCCTCCTCCTTCCCCTCCGGGGGGCTGCGCTCCACCTTCGAGGCGCGCGGCTATACGGCCTGGGACGTGACAAGCCCGGCCTATATCATGGAAAACCCCAACGGCACCTTCCTGTGCATCCCCACCATGTTCCTTTCCTGGACAGGTGTCGCGCTGGACAAGAAGACGCCGCTGCTGCGCTCCAACCAGGCCGTCAACCGCGAGGCGCAGCGCCTGCTCGCCCTCTTCGGCGTGCACACGGACCTGCCCGTGCTCTCCTATGCCGGGCTGGAGCAGGAATATTTCCTGATCGACCACAACTTCAACTTCGCCCGGCCGGACATCCAGATCGCCGGACGGTCCCTGTTCGGCGCGCGGCCCGCCAAGGGACAGGAATTCAGCGACCAGTATTTCGGCGTCATCCCCCAGCGCGTCCTTTCCTGCATGATGGAGGTGGAGCGGGAGCTGTACAAGCTTGGCGTGCCCGTGCGGACGCGCCACAACGAGGCGGCCCCCAGTCAGTACGAGATCGCGCCGCTGTACGAGCCGAGCAATCTTGCCGTGGACCACAACCACATCATCATGTCCACGCTGCGCAACGTTGCCAAGCGCTACGGACTCAAGTGCCTGCTCCACGAAAAACCCTTCAGCGGGGTCAACGGCTCGGGCAAGCACGTCAACTATTCCCTCGGCAACAGCGAGCTGGGCAGCCTGTTCGACCCGGGCGAAACGCCGCACGCCAATGCCAAATTTCTGGTGTTCTGCGCGGCCATGATCCGCGCCGTGCACAAGTTCGGCGGCCTTTTGCGGGCCACGGTCGCCAGCGCCAGCAACGATCACCGCCTGGGCGCGCACGAGGCGCCGCCGGCCATCATGTCCATCTTCCTGGGGGACCAGCTCACCGAGGTTTTCGAGGCGTTCCGCGCGGGCCGGGCCGAGGACGCGGCCAATGGCCGCAAGGGCCGCATCATGAATGTGGGCGTGGATACCCTGCCGCCCCTGCCCACGGACCCAGGCGACCGCAACCGCACCAGCCCTGTGGCCTTCACCGGCAACCGCTTTGAGTTCCGGGCCGTTGGCTCCGGGCAGTCGGCCGCCGGCTCCATCACGGCGCTCAACGTCATGATGGCCGATTCCCTCGGCTTCGCCGCCGACTGGCTGGAACGGGAGACGGCCGCCGGGGCGGACTTCAATGTCGCCGTGGAATCCTTCATCACCCATGTGATGGAGGAGCACAGCGCCGTCATCTTCAACGGCGACGGCTATTCCGAAGTCTGGCATCAGGAAGCGCGCCGGCGCGGCCTGCCCGACCTGCGTACCACGCCGGACGCCATCCCCGAGATCACCAGCCCGCAGGTGGTGGAGATCTACGAACGGGCAGGCGTGCTCACGCGCGACGAACTCCGCGCCCGGCAGGAGATCTATCTCGAGCAGTATTGCAAGACCGTACGCACCGAGGCCAATCTGGTCATCCGCATGGCAAGGACCATCATCTTTCCCGCGGCCATGCGCTATCAGGGGGAGCTGGCGGCCACGGCGGCCCATATGCGCGACATCGGACTCGAGATCCGCACGACCACCCTTGAAGAGGTGACCTCCGGCCTGCGGCGGCTCCAGGACGCCACGGCCCGGCTGGAAACCAGCCTTGCCGCCTGCGGCGAAACGGGCGAGGGGCTGGAGGCGGCGCGCCGGTACTGCGATGAGGTGCTGCCGCTCATGCTCGAGGTGCGCGGCCACGCGGACACGCTGGAGACCCTCGTGGCCGATGACCTTTGGGCGCTCCCCAATTATCAGGAGATCCTGTTCGGCAAGTAGAACGGTTTGGTACAGCCTTCTTTCCGGCCCCGCCGCCCCGCATGAGCAACGGGCGGCGGGGTTTTCCGCATCCGGCCCGGTTCAGCCCCGCGCCGTTCCCGCCAGCAACGCCCGCCCGCGCGAGAGGAGCATGCCCGTCAGCGTTATCCCCCAGGCCGCCAGCGCCGGCACGATGAACACCCGGGACACAGACATGAGGGGCGCGAGGTCATAGGCCAGGGAAAGCGCCGCCGTGCAGGCGGTGTACATGCCCAGGGGAAAGACCATGCCCCAGTAGGCGGGCGTATAGATGAAGGGGTATTTTTTCACGCCATGCCGCCAGATGCCCAGCAGGATGAGCATGGGGACCCACCAGGATGCCGTGGCCCAGGCAAGCAGGGTCACGCCCGTGATGTAGGGCAGCAGGCGCCCGAGCAGGGGCGAGGACCCGGCCTTGAGCATGAGCGTGGCCCCGGCAAGGGTGGTGATGGCGGCCGCGCTCGCGTTGATCCAGTAGGCCGGGTCCAGCTCTCCGGCCTCCATGTCCGCAAAGCAGAAGCGGTGAAAAATGCCCGTGATGACAAAAATATAGAGCACGATCCCCAGCATGAAGAGGGCACAGAGGCAGAACCAGGAGAGTTCCGCATCCCAGCCCAGCGGCGCGGCGAGGGTCGCGCCGAGAATGACCAGCGACTGGGTGCTCACCGTGGCGACCAGCCAGGCGCCGTTGATGCCGCCCGCCAGGGAAGGCTTGTTGCTGCCCGTGAAAATGGCGAGAAAGACGCCCCAGAGGATGAAGGCCCAGCACGCCGCGCCAAACCAGAACAGCCACGCCGCCGCCGCGAAGTTTTCCACCAGGACGGCCGATTGCGTGCCGAGGATGCAGGTTCCCGCCACGATGGTGAGAAAGCCCGGTCCCCGCGCATGGCTGGTGAAGTCCCTGACCACGCGGCCCGGAGAGCGGACGAGCCTGAGCAGGAGCAGGACCCAGAGGAGCGCATACATGCCCAGATTCACGCCGTAGAGCAGGACGGACCCCCACCGGCAGCCAAGGATACGCAAGGCCACGGAAATGATGCCCGTGGACATGACCATGGCGAAGTTGGCGGGCGCCATCTCCTCCACAAGCGCGAAAAAGCGGGCGCCGAAGCCCCTGTTCATGCCGCCTCCGCCTGGAGCAGGTTCATGGCGAAGCCCATTTCGGGCACTGCGCCGCTCCGGGTCTGCCATGGTACAGATGAGGAGCGCAACGGTCAATTTCGCCCAATGCCGGCGCGCGGGCTTGTATGTTTTGCAAGACATGGCTAGACTCGCCCGAGTCGCGGGCCTCCGGCCGTTCCGGCCCTGCCCGCTCCCCAGAGAGGTGCGCCATGCCGGGACCTGACGCGGAATCGCTTTTCCACTGCCGCAAATGCGGCCACTGCTGTGAAGGGCGCGGCGGCATCGTCGTCAGCCCGTCGGATCTGGAGCGGCTGGCGGCCTTTCTGAAGCTCGCGCCGGAAACCGTGGCCGAACGCTACGGAGAAATGGCGCGCGGCAAACTCAAGATCCGCAGCGGAGAGGACGGGCGTTGCATCTTTTTCCGTGAGGGCGCAGGCTGTGCCGTCCATGAAGGCAAACCCTCCATCTGCCGCGCCTGGCCGTTTTTTCGCGGCAATATCGAAGACCCTGTGAGCCTCGCTCTCGCCAAGGACTTCTGCCCGGGCATCGCCCCTGAGGCGACGCATGCCGACTTCGCGCGCGCCGGGCGGGCCTATCTGGAGGAACACGGACTCAGGGCGAGCGACCCGCGCCACGAGGCCAACGCCCTTGTGCTCCCCTGACAGTTTCCGGCACCACGCAAACCGCTGACCGCCATGCGCCGTCCATCCCGACAGATCTCGCTCAAGGAATGCTACGAAGTCCTGCGCCTGGAAAAAGGCGCGGACCTCCAGGCTGTCAAACGCGCCTACCGGCGGCGCGCCTTTGAACTGCACCCGGACCTCAATCCCGGCAACCCCGAGGCCGGGCGTCAGTTCCAGATCCTCAACGAAGCCTATGTGGCGCTTACGGCCCTGCTCAAGCCCGCCGAGGACGCAAAACGCGCGGCCGCTGCCGAAGCGGAAAAAACGACGACGGCGGACACGGCGGATGCAGGCGCCGCATCAGGCGCGCATGCCACGGAAACGGCCGACAGCCGGGAGACGCCGGGAGACGCCGGACAGACCCGGCGGCCGGACGGCGCGGCAACCGGCGCGCAACAGGCGCAGAGCGGCCAGACCACCCGTGAAGAGGAACGGGCGCAAAAAGCCTATGCCGAGCAGGACGTCCTGCGCGACCTGCTCAATGACCCCTTCGCGCGCCGCGTTTTTGAGGACATTTACAGCGAACTCAACCGCCAGCAGGCCGGCCCGCGCCCTTCGCCGGAGGAGGAACGCCCCCGCCCCGCCGGGCCAAGGCCCCGCAAGGAGCCGCCGCCGCGCAAGGAAACGCCCCCCACCAGGAAGAACACCAGACTCCACCAGGGCAACATCGCCTGGGGCACGTCCAACTGGAACCTCGACCTGAGCAAGGGCGTCAAGGGCGTCGTCAAGGACTGGCTCAGGCGCCAGATCGATGAGGAACAGAGCCTGCGCCTGCCCGCCGCCCACCTGGCGCCCGGCAGACGCATCCGCCTCCAGATACGGCGCGGCCTTTCCGACGAACTGCATACGGTGGAAGTGACCCTGCCGCCGGATTTTGCGGTGGGCAAGCCGGTGCGGCTCCGGGGACTCGGCAAGCGCGTCGGTCCCTGGCAGGGCGATCTGTATCTCACCATCTACAACGAATAGAGCGGCCTGGTACTGAAAGTAGCCAAACCGCTCTGGCGGCAACGCTGCCGCGCCCCCACTCGGGAGAGCGCGGCCCCGCGCGCCGCGTAGGGCCTTTCCGGCATCAACGCAAAGGCTCCCCGGCATTGCCGGGGAGCCTTTTTCATCCTTCTTCACGCTCCGCGAGGGGCGGACGCGCGGTCTAGTACATACCGTCCATGCCGCCCATGCCACCCATGCCGCCGGGCATGCCGGGGGCGTCCTTCTTGGGTTCGGGCTTCTCGACGATGGCGCATTCCGTGGTGAGGAGGAGGGAAGCCACGGAAGCGGCGTTCTGAAGGGCCGTGCGCGTCACCTTCTTCGGGTCGATGACGCCGGCCTTGATGAGATCCTCATATTCGCCGGTGGCGGCGTTGAAGCCGAAGCCGTCCTTGCCGGCGCGCACCTTCTCGACCACGATGGAGCCTTCAAAGCCGGCGTTGTGGGCAATCTGGCGCAGCGGCTCCTCGATGGCGCGGCGCACGATGTTCACGCCGGCGAGTTCGTCGTCATCGGCGGGCTTGATGTCGTTGAGCACCTTGGAAACGCGGATCAGGGCCGTGCCGCCGCCAGGAACGATGCCTTCCTCCACAGCGGCGCGGGTGGCGTTGAGGGCGTCCTCGACGCGGTCCTTCTTTTCCTTCATTTCCACTTCGGTGGCCGCGCCCACATGGACCACGGCGACGCCGCCCACGAGCTTGGCGAGACGCTCCTGGAGCTTCTCGCGGTCATAATCGGAAGTGGTCTCCTCGATCTGGGCGCGGATCTGCTTGACGCGGGCCTTGATGGCGTCGCTCTTGCCGGCGCCGTCCACAATGGTGGTATTGTCCTTGTCCACCACGATGCGCTTGGCGGTGCCCAGCTCGGAAAGGGTCAGGTTCTCAAGCTTGGTGCCCGTGTCGTCGGAGGCGACGGTGCCGCCGGTGAGCACGGCGATGTCCTGAAGCATGGCCTTGCGGCGGTCGCCGAAGCCCGGCGCCTTGACAGCCACGACCTGGAGGGCGCCACGCAGCTTGTTGACCACGAGGGTGGCGAGGGCTTCGCCTTCCACATCCTCGGCGATGATGAGCAGCGGACGGTTGACCTTGGCGACCTGCTCAAGCACGGGGAGCATGTCCTTCATGCTGGAGATCTTCTTCTCCGTGAGCAGGATGTAGGGATTGTCCATCTCGCAGATCATCTTTTCCGCGTTGGTCACGAAATAGGGCGAGAGGTAACCGCGGTCGAAGCGCATGCCTTCCACCACATCCATGGTGGTCTCGAGTCCTTTGGCCTCTTCCACGGTGATGACGCCTTCCTTGCCCACCTTGGACATGGCCTCGGCGATGATGTTGCCGATGGTGGCGTCACTGTTGGCGGAAATGGTGCCGATCTGGGCGATCTCCTTCTGGTCGCGGGTGGGCTTCGCCAGGTTGGCAAGCTCGGTGATGAGCGCTTCCACGCCCTTGTCGATGCCGCGCTTGACGGCCATGGGGTTACGGCCGGCGGCCACGAGCTTGATGCCCTCGTGATAGATGGACTGGGCGAGGATGGTGGCGGTGGTGGTGCCGTCGCCGGCGGCGTCGGAAGTCTTGGAGGCCACTTCCTTGACGAGCTGGGCGCCCATGTTCTCGAACTTGTCGTCAAGCTCGATTTCCTTGGCGACGGTCACGCCGTCCTTGGTGATGACCGGCGCGCCGAAGGACTTCTCCAGCACCACGTTGCGGCCCTTGGGGCCAAGGGTCACCTTGACGGCGTTGGCGAGCTTGTCCACGCCGCGGGCAAGTTTTTCACGGGCTTTGACATCAAAAAGGATTTCTTTGGCAGACATATGGATGCTCCTCCTGAGCTGTTGTTCGGCAGAATGCGGACAGATTTCGTGAACCGGCGCGCCCGGCTAGTCGATGATGGCGAGAATGTCTTCCTCGCGCATCACGAGATGATCCACGCCGTCCAGCTTGACTTCCGTGCCCGCGTACTTGTTGAAGAGCACTTCGTCGCCGTTCTTGACGGCCAGGGGGATACGCTTGCCGTTGTCGTCCATCTTGCCGGGACCCACGGCCACGACCTGCCCCTTGGAGGGCTTTTCCTTGGCGGTGTCGGGGATGTACAGACCGCCCGCGGTCTTTTCCTCGGATTCGAGACGCTTGACCAGAACGCGGTCATTGAGGGGTTTGAGCTTCATTGCTGTTCCTCCAGGAAAGGGGGTTATGGCCCATGGGGGCGAACGGCGGCCGTATCCACGGACGCGCCGTCTGATTGCGCGTTGCGGGCCGCAACGGAGCCGCTCCGCGGTTCCGCACGGGCATAGAGATAAGTCATGCTTCGCGCTTGAAAAGGGGGGCGCGCGAAAATTTTTTATTTTTCTTTTCCGGCCTGCCCGGGCTGCCCCCTTCCCGGCTTTCCGGCGCGTTCCCGCACGCATGGGTCAACGCGTTTTCCGGGTCCCGTCCGGAGCGGAGCGACAGACAGACGGATGCCGGCGCCGGAAGGAGCCGGAAGGAGCCGGAAAAACACGAAGCGTCCGGCCCCGGCAGAGAAGAGAAAAATCTTCGCGGGGACGCCCCGCGGCACCGGCGCCACATCTTGCCGTTTCCCGCCCATGGCGCTATGGATGGCGGCGACATCGACCGCAAAGGAGGCTCCATGGCAACGTCCGCCGCCCTCATTCTCGCCGCAGGAAAAGGCACCCGCATGCGCTCGGAGCGCCCCAAGGTCCTGCAATCGCTCCTGGCCGAACCCATGCTGGCCTATGTGCTCGAAGCCCTGCGTCCCCTCTTCGCCGCCGATGACGGCAGCGACGCCATCTGGGCGGTGGTGGGGCACCGCTCCGACCTTGTGGAGGCAGCGTTTCCCCGGCTGCGTACCATCCGGCAGGAGCGGCAGCTCGGCACCGGACACGCCCTGGCCGAAGCCTTGCCCACGCTCAGGGAAAGCGGGTGCACCCATGTCCTCGTGGTCAATGGCGATGTGCCCCTGCTCTCCACGGAGACCGTGCGCCGCTTCCTGGCAGAGGCCCGGGGCGCGGCCATTGCCTTCGCCTCCCTTTCGCTGGACGACGCCGGAGCCTACGGGCGCGTCGTGCGCGCTGACGGCGAGGTCGCGGCCATCGTGGAAGCCAGGGACTTTGATCCCGCGCGCCACGGCCCGGACACGGGCGAAGTCAACGCCGGGCTGTATTTTCTGGAGGTGGAGGCGGTCTCGCGCCTGCTCCCCCGCCTTGGCAACGACAACAACAGCGGCGAGTATTACATCACCGACCTCGTGGCCCTCGGCCTTGCGGACGGCCTGACGGTGCGCGGCATCAACTGCGGCGCGGATGAAAGCCTGCTGGGCGTCAACTCCCCGGTGGAGCTGGCGCGCATGGAAGAACTGCTGCGCGCGCGCACGGCGGCGCGGCTTCTGGAAAACGGCGTCATCCTCCATGCGCCGGAACTCGTGCGCGTGGGTCCCTTTGCCGTGGTGGAGCCGGGGGCGGAACTGACCGGACCCTGCGAGATCTATGGCCGCTCGCGCGTGGAAAGCGCCGCCGTCATCGCCTCCCACTGCATCCTCATGGACAGCGTGGTGCATGGGCACGCGCAGATCCGTCCGTTTTCGCACCTGGAGCGGGCCGAGGTGGGCCGGGGCGCCCTGGTTGGTCCGTTTGCCCGGCTCAGACCCGGCGCCGTCCTGGAGCCGGAAGCGCATGTGGGCAATTTCGTGGAGCTGAAAAACGCCCGGCTCGGCCAGGGGGCCAAGGCCAATCACCTGAGCTATCTGGGCGATGCGGAGATCGGACCCGCCGCCAATATCGGCGCGGGCACCATCACCTGCAATTACGACGGCGTCCGCAAGCACCGCACAGGCATCGGCGCGCGCGCCTTCATCGGCAGCAACACGGCGCTCGTCGCGCCCGTGGAGGTGGGCGACGGCGCCCTGGTGGGCGCCGGCTCGGTCATTACCAGAAATGTTCCGGCGGGCGAGATGGGCATCGCCCGGGGGCGCCAGAAAAACCTGCCCCGCAGGGGCTGACCGCGTAGCGGCGCATGGCGGGAGTCCGCGCCCCGCCCGCGCGGACGCGTCTTGCCTTTTTCTCCAGAATCCCTATAACAGAGGATGTGACGCAGAACATTTCCGCGTCGAGTGAACGTCATAACCGGAGTTGCCATGAAGATCAGCGCTCTTTTCGCAGCCCTCGTCATCCTCTTTTCCGCGTGCGCGCTTGCCCTGCCCGATTCCGCCGAAGCCGCCCGCATGGGCGGCGGCCGTTCCTTCGGCAGCAAGCCGTTCATGAGCAGGTCCGCGCCCAGGCCCGCCATGCGGCAGCAGGCGCCCGCCGCCACCGCGGGCAAATCCCAGGCCATGGCGCAGCGCCCCGGCCTGTTCGGCGGGATGGGCGGCCTCTTCGGCGGCCTGCTCGCAGGCACCCTGCTCGGCTCCCTGCTCGCCGGAAACGGCTTTTCCGGCGGCGGTTTTCTGGACATCATCCTCATCGGCCTGCTCATTTTCCTCGGACTCAAGCTCTTTGCGCGCTTCCGCAACCGCCAGTCGCCGGAGCCTGCCGCGGCGGGCGCGGGCGCCTTTGGGGCGGCGCGCCCGGATCTGACCGCCGACAGCGCGAGCCGGCCCTACGCCCGCGAGGATGCCCAGGCCTCCGGCTGGGACGCCCTGCGCGGCCAGGGGGGGCAGGCGGCGACCTTCTCCGCGGAGCCGGCCGTGGACGTGCCCGCCGGATTCGATACCGAGGAATTCCTGCGCGGCGCCAAGATGGCCTACAGCCGCATGCAGAAATCCTGGGACAAGCGCGACCTGGACGACATCGCCCAGTTCGCCACTCCGGCGGTCATGGAGGCGCTCAGGGAACAGATGAGCACGGACGGCACCCCCGGCACCACGGAGATTCTGCTGGTCAATGCCCAGTTGCTCGGGGCCGAAAATGACGGCGAAGACCAGCGCGCCCAGGTCTTCTTTGACGTGCTCCTGCGCGAGCACCCGGGGCAGGACGCCCCCAGCTCCGCGCGCGAGGTCTGGCACTTCCTGCGCGAGGGTGCCAACGGCACCTGGAAGCTCGACGGCATCCAGCAGGTGGACTGACCGCCGGGTCTCCGGATCTTTCCCCGAAGGCCGGAGGCGGCGGCTTCCGGCCTTCCGTTTCGGCGCAACGATGTTCAGGAGCATGCGGGCATGGAACATGCCGCTACAGCGCGGGACATGAAGGAGTATGTGGCACGCCACGACAGGCTCGTCCGCCATCTGCAGATGCGGGTGGAGACCGCCACGCCGGAATTTTCCAGAATCACCATGCCCCTCACGGAAAATCACAAGAACGGCATGGGCTTCGCGCACGGGGGCGCCATCTTCGCCCTTGCGGACGTGGCCTTCGGCGCCGCCGCCAACGCGGGGCGGGAGACGGGGGTCGTCAGCCTGACCTCCAGCATCGAGTTCCTCCGCCCGGGCAAGGTGGGTCCGCTTGCGGCGGAAGCGCGCGTGGTGCGCGAGGGGAACCATATCCTGAGCTACGATGTGTGCGTTTTCGATGGCGAGGGCACCCTCATCGCGCGCGCCATGTCCACCGGATTCATCACGGATGCGCCCCTGCCCGCCTGATGGGGCGCCCGTGGAACAACCACCAGCATTCCAACGAGAAACGGCGAGCAGAGCATGAACATCCGCAAGATCCGCGAAGACCTGGGCCGGGCCAGGACCTGCGTGCAGCGGCGCGACTATCCCCGCGCCGTCTTTCTTCTCACGTCCGCGCTCCGGGAATTGGGGGGCCAGACATCCCCCATGGACCTGCGGGGAGATTTCCGCACCGCGCTGGCCGACATCTGCGCGGACCCCCTCTACAAGAAGGAATATTCCCAGCCCGTTGCCTACCAGCCCGGCAAGGAGCGCGAGCTGCTGGCCTTCTTCAACAAGTTCTACAAGCAGATCATGGGCCAGGAGGAGCAGGAGGACTACGAGGCCACGCTCCAGCGCAAGCTCAATCTCGACCGCTGCATCAGCGACGGCAAGCGCTTCCTCAGCGAGGGCAAGGTCTCGGAGGCGGACACCTGCTTCACCGAGGCGTTCAAATACTACAAGAACGAGTTCGCCGCCTTCGGCATGGTCGCCAAGGCCCTGCTCGAGTCCGGGGAATATGTCCGCGCGCTCGGCCATGTCCGCAAGGGCCTTGCGGAACGCCCCGAAGATGCGGATCTGCGCCGCATCGCCGAGGAGTGCCTGCGCCTGCGGGCGCAGGCCGGCCGCTGAGAGTAGCCAAGAACACCCTGTTTCTGTAATTTTTTTCATGGGACTATAGAATGACTTCATCTACTTTGAGAGAGAGAGAGAGAGAGAGAGAGAGAGAGAGAGAGAGAGAGATTCCCTCACATATAAATCCCTAGAGTGCCCTAGAGATACTTTTTCTTTAATTTCTTATAGATATGTAAAAATTCCCGAACCTGACCCTGACGTTTTTACCCCTGCCGATCCCCCGGCACATTATCCGTTTTTTTATCCATTTTTTTCCTGCCGTTCAGATTTTCACATAAATTACTGATAGTTATCAAGATTCAAAAAAATTCCGAAAAAATTTCATGGGGCTGTCCTAGCTAAGGAAAAATGGTTAGGATGGCTCATGTACGAACGACGGAGCAGGCTTACCACACGGCAGCAATCTGAGCTGATTCGTTTTTTTGTTGCGGGAGCAACGGCTCGCGCGGCAGGAGAAATTGTAGGTGTACACCGCAATACGGCAGCCTCGTATTTCATGCGCCTGCGACGCCTGATCGCCACGCATTTGCCGAGTTATCGTTTGTCAGGAGAGGTTGAAGCCGACGAAAGCTATTTCGGCGGGGTACGAAAAGGAAAACGCGGGCGTGGAGCCGCCGGGAAAATAGCGGTTTTCGGTTTACTGAAGCGTAATGGCAAGGTTTACACGGCCATAATTCCCAACGCATGCACCGCAACGTTGATGCCGATTATCGAGGAACGAGTTGAGCCGGACAGTATCGTGTACACTGATACTTTCAGGGCATATAATGCCCTGGACATCAGCGGGTTCCATCACCACCGAATCAACCATTCAAGGAAGTTTGCGGAACAAGCTAACCATATCAATGGGATAGAGAATTTTGGGAATCAAGCGAAAAGACACTTGCGGCGTTTCAACGGCATTACACCCGAACACTTTTATTGGTTCCTGAAGGAGTGTGAATGGCGGTTCAATGGAGGCAATCATCGGGAGCTTTTATCCCAGCTAATTCAGTGGGTTAATGGAGCTAAACATTAATCTTAGCTAGGACAGCCCCAATTTCATTTTTTTGGGATTTGCTTGCTCTTTTTATCCGTACTGAACTCCCCCCGGCCATGATTCCTCCTGCATGGTCGGCGGGAGTTTTTTTCATATACGGCCCTTTCCTTCCTTCTCCCCTTCCAGGCGAACAGCCACGCATCCGCGCACCTCCTCCGGGAGCTTCGTCCTTCGGGCAGACGCCGGAAGCCTCCCTCCGGCGCTGCCCTGCGGTGATGCGTGATGCCCACGTCTGAATGATCCGTCAACTCGCCTCAAGAGGACTTTCCATTGAGGAAATAGCGCCAAGCCCAGAAAAACAAAAAAGCCGTCGAGCGGCAACTCAACGGCTTCATTGCAGAACTGATGTTCTTACGCATGCAACGTGAGAACAACGGTAGCCGGAAGGCTCCTCGTTGTCAACAACGAATCTGCTGTTTTTGTCTTTTTTCGGGCCGGGAGAAAGAAAAAATGGAGACGTTTGCCCCAAGGGGAAATATTCACGGCCCGATTCTGCCACAGTTTGTTTTGGAAAAGTCCATAACGTTCGGAGCAAAAACCATGTACGCGATTTTATGTGATTATGCCGCTGATAAAGACCATTGCTGGCCTTCGCAGACGACGCTTTCCAAAAGGCTTTCGTGCAGCATCAGTAGCGTCAAGAACTACCTTGCGGAACTTGTCAGGGAAAAGCTCATTTTCATCAGGCGTGAACAATACCGTTCTTCCGTGTATTACCTCTTGTGCCCTGAAGCATGTTCAGAACAACAAGAGACAAATACTGTGCATCAGCAGTCAGAATATGGCTGTGATGTGGCAACATCTAGCCCCTTAACCACTCTTAACAAACAACGAAAAGAAGAAAATCCCCCCTTTCCCCCCATGCGCCCGGTGAAACAGCGCCTGTTCCTGTTCGTCGCACATGCAAAGCGCCTGCGGCGGGGGGCGTGTCTTTTCTTCCTGATTTTGAAAGCGTCTGGACGCTGTACCCCAAAAAGGAAGCCAAGGGCTTCGCCCGCATGGCCTGGCTCAAACTCTCACGGAGCGGCCAGCTTCCATCGCTCCCGGAACTCCATGCCGCGATCCGGCGCTTCGCGGCTTCGGAAGGCTGGCAGCGCGAACAGGGCCGCTTTGTGCCGCAAATGGGCAACTGGCTGCGTGGTCAACGCTGGCTCGATCCGCTTCCTCGCGCGGAGCAGGCGGAAGCCGCACAAAAGCAATCCGCGCTCCATGCTCGCCACGTTCGTGAGGAACAGGAACAGCGCCTTCAGGCACAGAAAGACGCGGAAAGAGCGCGACTGCGGCCCCTGTTCGATGCCTTTGCGGCGAAATTCCCGCCCATAGCCAATGACGCCATGCCCTTCGGCATCTGGCAGTACCTGCACTCCCAAAACCGCGCGCCTTCCGCCGATGACGTTCCGCCGGAAAACAGCCTGGGCATCATCGAGTTTCTGAACGAGTTCAAACGCCGCCGCCAGACAGCGGATTTCCTCACGAAACGTCAACCGCTGAACGCCCGGCGCGAAGTCGGAACTCCCTGCCGGTCGGTGGGGGAGATTTTGAGGAGCCTGCCTGTCTCGCGCTTTTTCCCCGGCGGGGAACAACCTGAACGCGCCGCGTTCGCTTACGCATAAAGGATTTGTCGTGAAAAAAATACTGTGTCTTCTGGTGCTGGCGGCTCTCTCCGGGCAACTGGCTCTGGCGAATGAGCATACGCCGCCCGCAGCGAATCAGCGAACCGTGGTTCTCGGACAGCCGGAAACTCGGATGTGCCGTCCGCCGTGCTGGCGACAGTCACCTCCGGCGCACACCGCAACGCGCGGCTGATGGGCGGTTTCCAGCGGCATGACGAACGCCTTGTTCTGGCGTTCAATCGCGCGGTTCTGCCCTCCGGCGAAACCATCCAGCTTGAAGCCTACGCCGTTGACCCGTCCACTTCGGAAGCCTCGGTCGCCAGTTCCGTGAACACCCATTTCTTCAGCCGTTGGGGTGGCCTTATCGCGTCCGCCTTTCTTGAGGGGCTGGGAAGCGCCAAACGCTACAGCGGCGCGCAAAGCACCATTTACGGTTCAGGCGCCGACACCACGGATCAAATGGTGTGGAACACCTACAGCGTGGAAGACCAGGCATGGATACCCGGACTTCAAGACGCAGCTCTGGCCGCGCGAGGGAAACATGGTGTCGCGGAACGCCATCAGGATCGGCGAGCGCATCTACGGGCCGCTGATCATGACGCTCATGCCTCAGACGCCCCGGCCCTTTCAGGACTTCTTTCGCGTTCTGGCGCGGCGGGACGAGCGGTTGCCGTACCGCA
>NZ_CAJUBO010000021.1 GCF_910584445.1 uncultured Desulfovibrio sp. | reverse complement strand
GGCTATGCCGCCGCAAAACCCTTACGGGTTTTGTCGTGTCTACTTTGGCAAGTAGACACTAGGCGAAGTCCTGGCCCTGGGACTCCAGCCGGTCGATGAACAGGGCAAGGTTGTCCGGTTCGCCGGGCTTGTGCTCGTCAGGATAGAGCAGGGCGGACATGAAGAAGACGGAATCCAGCCTGAGCGCCATGGCCGCGCTTTGGGAAAAGCGCTTGAGCGCGGCGGCGAGCCGGTCGCGCAGCGGCTCCGGCAGGGATGCGAGCTGCGGGGCCGCGTCCTTCGCCAGCGCGGCCAGGCTTTCGGCCTTGGCGCGCATTTTTGCGGTATAGCCGGGGATGTCGCCGGCGTCCATGCGCGCCAGCGCTTCCCGTTCCGCAGCCATGACGTCCCCATGGCGCGCCCGCAGCCAGGCGATGGCGGCCGCCAGGGAGGCGTCGTCAGGTGTCTGCATGTCCATGGCATCCTCCTTCCTTGTCTGCCGGGGTGAGAAGGCAAAAACGCCCTGCGCGGACGGAGGCTAATCCCAGTGACGCTTGTCCTCGATGGGCCTGATCTGTGGCGGCAGGCTGCCGGGCGCAAGGATCTTGAGTTCGGGGCGGAGCTTGATCTTTTCGCGGAACTGGTGGAGCAGCTCCTCTTCGCGCTTGAAGCCGCTGGTTTCGATGAAGAGCGTCATTTCGTCGATGCCGCCAGGGTTGGTGACCTCGATCTGCCAGCGCTTGATCTCCTCGAAGCGGCTCATGACCTGTTCCACCTGATGCGGATAGACGAACATGCCCATGATGCGGGCCGTGGTGTCCACGCGGCCCACGATGCTGCCGAGGCGCGGACTCGTCCGGCCGCAGGCGCAGGGTCCGCGGTCGATATAGGAAAGGTCGCCGGTAGCCAGACGGATGAGCGGATAGGTCTTGTTGAAGGCCGTGACCACGATCTCGCCCACCTCGCCGTCCTTGAGCGGAATGCCCGTATCAGGATGGCAGATCTCCACATAGCAGCGGTTGGCGATGTGCAGGCCGCACTTGTGGAAGCACTCGTAGCCGATGCAGCCCACATCCGCCGTGCCGTAGCCCTGGCGCATGATGAGGTCGTACTTTTTTTCCATCTGCGAGCGCATCTTTTCGGAGAGGCGTTCGCCGGTCACGAAGGCCACTTCCAGGAACAGGTCCTTGCGGAGGTTGAGTCCCTTTTCCTCTGCCTTCTGGGCCAGATGCATGAGGAAGCTCGGCGTGCCCACATAGCCGCAGACGCGCAGTTTCTGCATGATGTCAAGCTGGGTGGCCGCGTCGGTGGGACCCGCCGGAATGACGGCGCAGCCGAGGTTGCGCAGCGGCTCCTCGAACATCAGGCCCGCCGGGGTGAGCTGGTAGTTGAAGGTGTTCTGCACGGCGTCGCCGGGCCGGAAGCCGACGGAATAGAACGCCTCGGTATAGCCCCAGTAGTCCTCCCCGCGGTCCTCGGGGTCGAAGATCGGCCCGGGCGAGAGAAAGACGCGCTTCAGCTCGCCGATGTCCTTGGTGAGCAGGCCGCCGAGCCGGGGACCCATGGACTGGAGAAAGATGAGTTCCTTTTTCTTGAGGATGGGGATGTGCTTGATGTCCGAAAGGGTCTTGAACTTCTCCACATTGAACTGCGCGCGGTCAAAGCGCTTCTTGACGTCTTCCGAATAGCGGTAGGCGTAGGAAAGCAGGTCCTTGAGCTGGATGAGGCAGTATTGGCGGCGCTCGCTTTCGTCGAGCACTTCGCGGCGGCTGTAGATGCCTTCGGTGCGGTCTTTGCGGGTCATGACATCTCCCTGCGGCTGGCTGGCGCCAGTATCTCTTGACACGGAGGCCGCCGCGCGGCGGCCGGGGGAAGGGTACGGAAGAGCGGAACGCCTGTATGTACGCAATGCCACGCGAAATTGCAAGTATTTTTTTATTTATCGTTATATTTCACCATATTGGATGCATCGCTGTGCGGAGTTGCCCCGGCGCGTCGCGCGGGGCGGCCGCCAGCGGAGGAGCCGGCGCGTCCGGGCGTGGAAACGACAGGACGGGTGCGCGGCGCCTCCGGGCCGGCGCAGGCGCGCATTGACCGCCAGAGATGCCCGGGATATGCTTGAATGTTTTCCGACCGCAATCGTGCGGCCCACGACCACCTTTTTCGGAGCGCGGCATGGAATCGCAGCATCTTTCTCCCACAGGGCAGGCCGATACCAACGGGCAGGGCGGCGCGGCCCGTCCCGGAACGGATTTCATCCGCGCCCGCATCGAGGCGGATACGGCTTCGGGCCGCTTCGGGGGGATGGTGCATACCCGCTTTCCTCCGGAGCCGAACGGCTATCTCCATCTCGGGCATGCCAAGTCCATCTGCCTGAATTTCGGCGTGGCGGGGGAGTATGGCGGCCAGTGCAACCTGCGCTTTGACGACACCAATCCCGTCAAGGAAGAGACCGAATATGTGGCCGCCATCCGCGAGGATGTGGCCTGGCTCGGCGGCCGCTGGGATGACCGGGAGTTTTACGCCTCGGACTATTTCGAGCGCCTGTACGACTACGCCGAGGAGCTGATCCGGCGGGGCAAGGCCTATGTGGACGACCTCTCCGCCGACGAGATCCGCGCCTTCCGGGGCACGCTCACCGAGCCTGGCAGGGAAAGCCCGTGGCGGGAGCGCACCGTGGAGGAGAATCTGGACCTGTTCCGGCGCATGCGCGCGGGCGAGTTCCCCGACGGGGCGCGCGTGCTCCGCGCAAAGATCGACATGGCCGCGCCCAATCTCGTCATGCGCGACCCCACGCTCTACCGCATCCGGCACGAGGCGCATCACCGCACGGGCACCGCATGGTGCATCTATCCCATGTACGATTACGCGCACTGCCTGTCGGATTCCCTCGAAGGCATCACCCATTCCCTCTGCACGCTGGAGTTCGTCAACAACCGCGAGCTGTACGACTGGGTGCTGGACGCCCTGGGCGTCTATCATCCGCAGCAGATCGAGTTCGCGCGCCTCAACCTGACCTATACCATCCTGTCCAAGCGCAAGCTCATCCAGCTGGTGCGCGAAGGCCATGTGGCCGGCTGGGACGATCCGCGCATGCCCACCCTGAGCGGCCTGCGCCGCCGGGGCGTGCCGCCGGAGGCCCTGCGCGACTTCTGCGGGCGCATCGGCGTGGCCCGGGCCGATTCCACGGTGGAATACTCCCTGCTGGAGCACTGCGTGCGCGAGCGGCTCAATGCCGTGGCCCCGCGCGCCATGGCCGTGCTGGACCCGGTGCGCGTGGTCATCGAGAACTGGCCGGAAGACCGGGTGGAGGAGCTGGAGATGCCCTGGCACCCGGAGGACGCCAGCTACGGCAGCCGCACGGTGCCCTTCACGCGCGAGCTGTTCATCGAGCGCGACGACTTCCGTCTGGAGCCGCCCAAAAAATTCCACCGCCTTTCTCCCGGCGCCGAGGTGCGCCTGCGCCACGCCTTTCTCGTCACCTGCCGCGAGGCGGTCCTGGACGAGAACGGCGAGGTGCGGGAGCTGCGCTGCGTCTGCGACCTGGAGAGCCGGGGCGGCCAAAGCCCGGACGGCCGCAAGGTCAAGGGCACCCTGCACTGGGTCCCGGCGCGGCATGCCGTCAGGGCCGAAGCGCGGCTCTATGGTCAGCTCTTTGCCGTGCCCGATCCGGACAAGGCCCCGGAGGGCGGCACCTTCCTGGACAATCTCGATCCCCATTCGCTCACGGTGACCACGGCCTGGCTCGAACCGGCCCTGGCCGGGCTGGAAACGGGCAGGACCGTCCAGTTCGAACGGCTGGGCTATTTCTGCAAGGACAGGGACAGCACGCCGGAAGCGCCGGTCTTCAACCGCACGGCCACCCTGCGCGACACCTGGGCCAAGGTGGAGAAAAAGGAAGGCTAGGCGCGTTGTGGCCCCGCCGTCCGCGCGCCGCGCCGAAAAAAAGCCCCCGTTGCCGGGGGCTTTTTTGGTGACTGCGGATGGCGGACGCTCTAGTGTCTAATTGCAAAAATTCTGCGCAGAATTCTGTGCAGAATTTTTGCAGGATCGTTCGCGAAAAAGCGTGGTTTTTCGCTCACTCACGGCGGCTATGCCGCCGCAAAACCCTTACGGGTTTTGTAGTGTCTACTTTTGCAAGTAGACACTAGCTTCTGGCCTTCTGGATCTCTTCGGCCAGAGCGGCGGGCACGCGTTCGTAGTGGTCGAACTGCATGGTGAAGGTGGCGCGGCCCTGGGTGCGCGAGCGCAGGTCCGTGGCGTAGCCGAACATGGAGGCCAGGGGCACCTGGGCGCGCACGCTCTGCGCGCCGCCCGCGCGGGCTTCCATGCTCTGGACGCGGCCGCGGCGGCCGTTGAGGTCGCCCATGACGTCGCCGAGGTATTCCTCGGGCGTGACCACTTCCACGTCCATGATCGGCTCCAGCAGGACCGGCGCGGCCTTGTTCATGGCATCCTTGATAGCCATGGAGCCGGCAACGTAGAAGGCCTGCTCGGAGGAGTCCACCTCGTGGTAGGAGCCGAAGACCAGGTTGACCTTGAGGTCCACGGCCGGGAAGCCGGCCAGCACGCCGGACTTCATGGCGTCCTGGATGCCCTTGTCGATGGCCGGGATGTACTCCTTGGGGATGACGCCGCCCGTGATGGAGTTGATGAACTCGTAGCCCTTGCCCGGGTTCGGCTCCACCTCGATGACGCAGTGGCCGTACTGGCCGCGGCCGCCGGACTGCTTGGCATGCTTCATGTCCGACTTGGACGGTTTGGAGATGGTCTCGCGGTAGGCCACCTGCGGCTTGCCCACATTGGCGTTGACGTTGAACTCGCGCGTGAGGCGGTCGACGATGATCTCCAGATGAAGCTCGCCCATGCCCGCGATGAGGGTCTGGTTGGTCTCCTCGTCGCCCTTGACGCGGAAGGAGGGGTCCTCCTTGGCAAGCTTGCCGAGGGCCGCCGAGAGCGCGTCGCGGTCGGCCTTGGTTTTCGGCTCGATAGCCACCTCGATGACCGGCTCGGGGATATTGAGCGATTCGAGGATGACCGGGCGCTTGTCATCGCAGAGCGTGTCGCCGGTGGAGGCGTTCTTGAGGCCCACCAGGGCCACGATGTCGCCGGCGCCGGCCCACTTGATGTCCTCGCGCTTGTTGGCGTGCATCTTGAGGATGCGGCCGATGCGTTCCTTCTTGCCGGTATTGGCGTTGAGCGCGCTCATGCCGGTCTCGATAACGCCGGAATAGATGCGGAAGAACGACAGGTGCCCGATGAAGGGGTCGGAAAAGAGCTTGAAGACCAGGCCGGCCAGAGGCTCCTTGTCATCGCAGCGGCACTCGATGATCTCGTCCTCATGGCCGGGCACATGGCCGGTCATGGGCGGGATGTCCACCGGCGAGGGCAGGTAGTCCACCACGGCGTCGAGCAGGGGCTGGACGCCCATGTTGCGGAAGGCCGAGCCGCACAGCACCGGCACGATGCTGCGCGAGATGGTGGCCTTGCGGATGCAGGAGTTGATCTCGTCCTCGGTGAGCGCCTCGCCGCCGAGATACTTTTCAAGCAGGGCCTCGTCCTCCTCGGCCACGGCTTCGAGCAGTTCGTGGTGTTTTTCCTCGAACAGGGCCTGCATGTCCGCGGGGATGTCCGTCACCTTGAATTCCGCGCCCTTGGTGCTCTTGTCGTAGTAGATGGCCTTGCCGCGCACCAGATCCACCACGCCCTCGAACTTGTCCTCGGCGCCGATGGGCAGCTGCAGGGGCACGGCCTTGGCGCCCAGACGGTCATGGATCATGCCCACGCAGCGGAAAAAGTTGGCGCCGATGCGGTCCATCTTGTTCACAAAGCAGATGCGCGGCACATGGTAGCGGTCGGCCTGGCGCCAGACCGTTTCGGACTGCGGCTCCACGCCGGCCACGGCGTCAAAGACGCAGACCGCGCCGTCGAGCACGCGCAGGGAGCGCTCCACCTCGATGGTGAAGTCCACATGGCCGGGCGTGTCGATGATGTTGATGCGGCAGTCTTTCCAGAAGCAGGTGGTGGCGGCGGAGGTGATGGTGATGCCGCGCTCCTGCTCCTGCTCCATGAAGTCCATGGTGGCCTGGCCGTCATGCGTTTCGCCGATCTTGTGCGAAACGCCGGTGTAGTAGAGGATGCGCTCGGTGGTGGTGGTCTTGCCGGCGTCGATATGGGCCATGATGCCGATATTGCGCTGTTTGTCTACGGGAACGGTGCGTGCCACGGTAATTCCTCCCTGCGGCGAAAGCGGCGATAATCAACGCCGGGGCGGTATCCTTGCGGATGCGGCCCCGGCGGCGGCGAGTCCGGTCGTGCGCCCCTACCAGCGGTAGTGGGCGAAGGCCTTGTTGGCGTCGGCCATGCGGTGCGTGTCCTCACGCTTTTTCACCGCGCCGCCGCGCCCGTTCCAGGCGTCGAGCAGCTCGTTGGAGAGCTTGGCGGTCATGCCCTTTTCCCCGCGCGAGCGGGCGTAGTTGATGAGCCAGCGGATGGCGAGCGAGACCTGGCGCTCGGGCCGCACCTCCATGGGGACCTGGTAGGTCGCGCCGCCCACCCGGCGCGCCTTGACCTCCATGTGCGGCTTCACGTTGTCCAGGGCCTTCTCGAAGGCGCGCATGGGATCTTCGCCGGTCTTTTCGGCCAGCGTGTCCAGCGCGCTGTAGAAAATCTTTTCCGCGGCGCCCTTCTTGCCGTCATACATGAGCCGGTTGACGAACTTGGTGACCAGACGGCTGGAATACAACGGATCGGGCAGGATCTCCCTCTTGGGGACCGGACCTTTGCGTGGCATGGGGTTTCTCCTTGCGTTCCCGGATGCGGCGTCACCAACCCCGCGACGCGCCGGCGCCGCTGTTTCCGCAACGGCAGCCGTGGCGCGGCGCATGGCGCACGCCCACAGGGCTTCGGGTTATGCCGTGGCCGCGACGGCCCGGCGGGAAAGGGCGAAGGCGCGCTCCGCCGCGACTACTTGGGCCGCTTGGCGCCGTACTTGGAACGGCTCTTGCGGCGGTCGGCCACACCGGAGGCGTCGAGCGTGCCACGGATGATGTGGTAGCGCACGCCGGGAAGGTCCTTGACGCGGCCGCCGCGGATGAGCACCACCGAGTGCTCCTGCAGGTTGTGGCCCTCGCCGGGGATGTAGGCCGTCACTTCGATGCCGTTGGTCAGGCGCACGCGGGCGACCTTACGCAGGGCCGAGTTCGGCTTTTTCGGGGTGGTGGTGTACACGCGCGTGCAGACGCCCCGCTTCTGCGGGCAGGCCTGAAGGGCGGGCGTCTTCTTGCGCTTCACCACCGGCTCGCGCTCGGTGTGGATGAGCTGGTTGATGGTGGGCATGGGATCCTCCGAAATTTGGGTATGGACAAAACGCCAAGGGCATGCTCTTAACCAAAGCGTGCCGATGTGTCAAGCCATCCCTGCGGAAGGGCGCGCGCGAACCGGCGCCGCGCGGGGGGACGAAACAGGAGGTGAAAATGCCCATTTGCGAGACATGCGGCGGCTCGGGCCGCCTTTCCTGCGGCGCCTGCTGGAACGGGCAGAGCACCTCTCTCTGCCCCGAGTGCCGCGGCAGCGGGATGCTCCATGAGGACGCGCGTCAGGGCGCATGCCCGCGCTGCCATGGCGTGGGGCGTTTCACCCCGCACAGCTGCACCGTGTGCGGCAACAGCCTGCCCTGTCCCGACTGCGGCGACGCTTCGGGCGCCTGGAGGCCGGGCTACCGGTATTGATCGATGGCAAACCGCGTGCTCCAGGAGGAGCAGATTTTGAAGGGTTGCCATGTATATCGTGTTTCAGGCACTCTTCGCTGCCATCCTTTCGCAGCCGTCCGGTGTTCAGCCATTTCCGCCGCAACAGCAGCCGCCCCCGGGAGCCACGGACCCTCAGGACCCTTCGATCCAGGCCGCGATCTCCTCCTTGCCGGGGACGCGTCCCGTGGCCTTCACGACGCCGTCAATGGCGATGGCCGGCGTGGACAGCACGCCTGCCGCCAGCATTTCCCTGAGATCGGAGACCTTTTGCACGTTGATGTTTCCGCCCTTGGCGGCGGCCACCTCCCTGACCCGGGTCTCGGCTTCCGCGCATCTGGCGCAGCCGGGGCCGAATATCGTGATTTCCATGTCCGCCTCCCGTGTGTCAAAGGTGCGGGCCAAGGCTGTTGAACAGCCAGCCCATGAGCGTGAAGATCACCCACAGGTAGCCGATGAAGGCCGCCTGCAGCCGGAACGTCATGATCTGGCGCAGCAGCAGCACTTCGGGGATGCTGGCCGCCACGGCGCTCATGCAGAACGCCAGCGTCGTTCCCAGGGGCAGCCCCTTGAGCAGCAGGCTCTCCATAACGGGCACGATGCCCGTCACATTTGAATACAGGGGAATGCCCACCAGAACCGCGACGGGGACCGACCACCATTCTCCTGCGCCGAGATGTTCCGCGAACCAGTTTTTCGGCACAAAGCCGTGCAGAACAGCGCCGATGCCCACGCCGATGATGACCCACTTCCAGATGCGTCTGACGATGGAGACCATCTCCCCATGGGCGAAGACATGCCGCTGCCGGAGCGTCAGCTTTTGTCTCTGTCCGCTTTCGCTGACGGCCAGGCGGGCGGGAGCGTTGTCCACGGTTTCCCTGATGAAGGGCTGGAGCCAGCGCTCCGCCCCGATGCCGTCCATGAAAAGGCCGCCGAGGATGCCCGCGGCCATGCCCGCCGCCACATAGATCACGGTGAATTTCCCGCCGAGCAGCCCCCAGAGCAGCACCACGGCAAGCTCATTGATGAGTGGCGAGGTGATCAGGAACGCCATGGTAATGCCCACAGGGATGCGGGCCGTGGTGAAACCGAGGAACAGCGGAATGCCGGAGCAGGAACAAAACGGCGTGACCGCTCCGAACAGCGCGCCGAGAACATAGCCGTAGCCGCGCCGCTTGCCGGCAAGGCAGTCCCGCACCCGTTCGACGTTCAGCGACGCGCGCAGCCAGGCGATGCTATAGATCAGGGCTGCCAGCAGCAGGAGGATCTTTGCCGTATCATAGAGAAAAAATTCCAGTGCAGCGGCCACATGCGTGCCCGGAGCCATGCCGAGCGCGTCGAAAACCAGCCAGCGCGCGAAAGGGAGCGCAAGGCGGTATGCCAGCAGCCAGAGGACGGCCAGGGCCGTCATGGCGGCCAGATATTTCGCGTTCCAGCTTCCGGGGGCGTTCTCCCGGTCCGTCGGCGGAGTTTTCGCGCGGCAGCGGCAGGCGGATCCCGTGTCCATGGGCGGCGCTCCTTCAATATATTGATAGATGTTGATCAGTTGATATTTTTCCGGAAAAAAATTTGCCGTCCTTGCGAAAACGCTCTCAGCTGCTGCGCCTGGGCAGGATATGTGCCGCCGGGCTGGCGTCCCGGAAACGCTGGCATGCCCCGGGATCGCCGGAGCAGCAGTTTTCCGTGAGGTAGCCGATGACCTCCAGCATACGCGGAATATTGGCCCGGTAGCGCATGAACCTGCCCTCGCGCGCCACATCCGCAAGCCCGCTCTGCACGAGCGCCTTGAGATGGAAGGAAAGATTGGTGGAGGGGATGTCCAGTTCCCGGGCGATATCGCCCTGGACGAGTCCGCCGGGCGCGTGCCTGACCAGCAGCCGGAAAATCTCCAGGCGCAGGTCGGAAGCGAGCGCTTCAAAGATCATGCATGCGGCGCGCGTTTGCATGCATTGATAATTCAACATCTGTTGACATATGTCAATCCCCCCGTTCGCCGTTTCCCGCGCGCTCGCGCGGTGGGTCCAGTGCCCGGGTCCGGAAGTTCCCGGAAGCATAGATGCAGTGAATAGAAAATGAATTTCAATTTTATTGACACCGTGAAGCTCCTGCTCTACTCTCTTTTCTTGATTCATGTGGGATGAGTCTAGTAGCACAATTTTTAATTTATTGACACGATATGCGGCCTGTGGCACCGTGCTCGCGGAGAGATCCAGTATTTCGGGCGGGACACCTCCCGTCCGGGAAGTCCAGAGGAGGAAGCATGAACAGGACTGGTCGGGGGGCGAAAACGGCAAAAAAACTTTTGTGTACCCTGTTTCTGGCGGCGGCCCTGCTGCTGGGGGCGCGGGCGCCGGCGGCTGCCGTCGACTTCAGGGTGAGCGGCGAATGGCTGGTGGGCTTCGGCGCGGGCACGGGCGAGCTGTACGGCAAGTACCGGGAACCGGGCCACGGGCCAAAGACCCGGACCAACAGCAATGACACGTTCGAGTCCAATCAGCGGCTGCGGCTCCAGCTTGACGCGGTCGCCTCGGAGTCCCTGTCCGGCACCGTGGGCTTCGAGATCGGCGACCAGCGCTGGGGCAGGGCGGAAGACGGCGGCGCCCTGGGCGCTGACGGCACCAATGTCATCAGGCTGAAGAACGCCTTCATCGACTGGACGGTGCCCTCCACCGACCTTTCGTTCCGCATGGGCATCCAGGGCTTGTCCCTGCCCAACGCGGCGGGTGGCTCGGCCATCATGGACGGTGATGTGGCGGGCATCGTCGCCAGCTACAGATTCTCGGACGCGGTGAGCCTCACGGCCCTGTGGATGCGGCCGGTCAACGACAACTTCTCGGACGTCTATTTCGACAGGAGCGGCGACCGCGCGGGCTATCTGGACAATATGGACCTCTTCGCCCTGTCCCTGCCCATCACGCTGGACGGCTACGGGATCACCCCCTGGGTGATGTACGGCATGCTGGGCAGGAACGCCCTGCGCGGTCTGGACGTTGTCAATGAGAACGAGCCGTGGGAAACCTCGGACGGCATTCTCGGCCTCACCGTTCCCGGCCTGACCCCCGGTTTCAACTTCGCCGGCGGCAGCCCGCTGACCACATCCTCCACGGGCAAGGCGTACGGCAGCATGTTCTGGGCGGGCCTGCCCATCGTCATTTCCGTTCTCGACCCGCTGAACATCGAGATCGATCTCAACTACGGCTTTGTGGAGGAAATGGGGCGCTTCGACATCATCAGGCGCGGCAATGCCGGCGACATCGTGCGCGGCAGCACGCAGCGGCAGGGCTGGCTGGTCAAGGCCCTGGTGGAATACAAGCTGGAATGGGGCGCGCCCGGCATTTTCGGCTGGTATGCCTCCGGCGATGACGGCAATGTGAAGAACGGTTCCGAACGCCTGCCTTCCATCGCGGGCGCGGGCAACTTCACCTCGTTCATCGGCGACGGCAACCTCGCCTGGGGTTCGTTTGACGACAGCTGCGACTGGGCCATGACCTATTCGGGCACCTGGGGCCTCGGACTCCAGCTGCGCGACATGTCGTTCCTGGAGGACCTTTCGCATACCTTCAGGGTGGCCTACTGGGGGGGCACCAACAGCCCGTCCATGGTCAAGTACATGAAGAGCGCCCGCTCCTGGCGCGATGGCTACGGCGGCGACGGACCGTACCTCACCACCAACGACGGGCTGCTGGAGTTCAACCTCGTCAACCAGTGGCGCGTGTACGAGAACCTCGAGCTGAACCTGGAGCTTGGCTACATCGTCAACCTGATGGATCAGGACACCTGGCAGAAAGGTGGGTATTATGGCGGCGCGGGCAACGGCTCCTTCGAGAAACAGGATGCCTGGAAGGCCCAGCTGACGTTCGCGTATTCGTTCTGACAACGCGCCAGGCGTGAAGGGGAACAAAAAGGGTATGGTATGCAATGCGGTTGATGGATGATTGCGGCCTTGCCACACAGCACAGGCGCGTCATCAACCCAAAAAAGTAGAACAACGTCAACCAAAAAGGCCACGGGGCGCGCCCCGTGGCCTTTTCAGCGCTCCGGCTTTCCGTTTCGGAAAGGAGCGCGGCACAAAAACGGACTATTCCGCCGCGAGCTGGATGCGCTCGAAGCCCGTCACCGTGATGGTGTCATTGACGGCCTTGGCCGCCTCGCGCACCACATCCGCCACGCTCTTCTTGTCGTCGCGGATATAGGGCTGCTCCAGCAGGCAGACTTCCTTCTGGAATTTTTTCACCGCGCCTTCGGCGATCTTGTCCACGATATTGGCGGGTTTGCCCTCCTCAAGGGCTTTCTGGCGATAGACCTCGCGTTCGCGCGCCACGGCGGCCTGGTCCAGGCTCGAGGCGTCGAGCGCCATGGGGCTGGTGGCGGCCACCTGCATGGCGAGGTTCTTGGCAAGTTCCTTCACCTCGGGGGTGCCGACGCTGGCGGCCTTGCCGCAGGTGAGGAAGACGAGGACGCCGATCTTGCCGTTGGCATGGATATACTGGCCCACGGCTTCGGTATCCGCGGCGGCGCTGTGCCGCGCGAACTTGCCGAGGCGCATGTTTTCGCCCACCGAGGCGATGAGCTGTTTGACCTCGTCACCCACGATGCCGTCCAGGCCGGTGACATCGGCGGGGTCGTGCTCCAGCACGGCTTGCGCCACGCGCCGGGCCATGGCCTGGAACTGGTCGCCGCGCGCCACGAAGTCCGTCTCGCACATGAGCGAGGCCATGGCAACATGCTTGCCGTCCTGGCTCATCACGGAAGTCACGAGGCCTTCGCAGGTGGCGCGGTCCGACTTTTTGGCGGCCTTCGCCATGCCTTTCTGGCGCAGCCAGTCCACGGCCTTTTCCATGTCGCCATTGACTTCCACCAGGGCCTTTTTGCAGTCCATCATGCCTGCGCCGGTCTTTTCGCGCAGTTCCTTGACCATTTGTGCGCTGATCGCCATTGCTTTCTCCAGAATCCCGGGCGGCGGGCATGCCGCGCGCCCGGATGTCGTGCTGTTCAGGGTCCGTCCGTGCGGCCGAAATGCTGGCGGCGGAATGCCCTACCCGGCCGTTTCGGGGGCCTGGGCGTCCGCTTCGGCCGCCGTCTCCTCCCGGGCGGCTTCCGCCATGACCTCTTCGGCCTGGGCCACGGTGCGGGTGTCCTTCATCATGGCCTCGCCCTCAAGGCAGGCTTCGGCAAAGGCGGTCACGAAGAGCTTGATGGCCCGGATGGCGTCGTCGTTGCCGGGGATGATGAAGTCGATATTGTCCGGGTCGCAGTTGGTGTCCGTGACAGCCACGATGGGGATGCCGAGCTTGCGGCATTCCTTGACGGCGATGTCCTCGCGGTTGGGGTCGATGATGAAGGCGAGCTGGGGCAGGCGGTCCATGTTCTTGATGCCGCCGAGCGATTCCTCCAGCTTGTGCATCTCGCGCTCCAGCAGGAGGATCTCCTTTTTCTGGTAGCGGTTGATGGAGCCGTCCGCGAACATGGATTCCAGCTTCTTGAGGCGTTCCACGCTCTTCTGGATGGTGACGAAGTTGGTCAGCGTGCCGCCCATCCAGCGGTTGGTCACATAAAACTGGTGCGCGCGCGAGGCTTCGGCGGCCACGGCCTCCTGGGCCTGGCGCTTGGTGCCGATGAAGAGCACCTTGCCGCCCCTGGCGACGGTGTCCACCATCTTGTCATAGGCGTCGCGGAACAGCTTGACGGTCTGCTGCAGGTCGATGATGTGGATGCCGTTGCGCGCGCCGAAGATATAGGGGCGCATCTTGGGGTTCCAGCGCCGGGTCTGGTGCCCGAAGTGCACCCCGGTTTCCAGCATCTGCTTCATGCTGACGTAGGCCATGGTTTCCTCCAATGGGTTGTGCCTCCACCCCGGCCGTGCGGACTTTCCACCCCGGGGAGGCCGGATGCGCCGCGCATCCGCCCGGGGACCCCGGAAAGTCGCCGGAGTGTGCGAAATGGGAACGACTTGCATAGCCCAAAAGCGTGCGCCTGGCAAGCTGTATCCGCGCGCCGCCGGGCAACGGGAGCCAAAAGGAGGCCCGCCCCGGCGGGCAGGGGCACCTGCCGGGGCGGACGCTTTTTTGGGAGGGAGTGTATGCGTACCGGCGCGGGCTGTCCGCGCCGGCGCGGGGCCTTTAGAGCATTTTGCTGAGGAAAATATCTGTAAGACAGATATTTTCCTCAGGTTTCGCTGCCTTCATTTCGGCGGAAAAGCGTGGTTTTCCGCCTTATTCCGGCGCGGGCGTCTGCTCTCGCAGCCGCCAGAGCGTTTCCGCAATTTCCTTGCGTAAACGCTCTAGAACGCACCGCTGAGGACGAGATCGGTGATCCAGATCCAGAGCGGGCAGAAGCCGATGAAGAGGATGACGCTCAGGGTCAGGGACGAGGTGCCCGTAGCCACATAGGTGTCGTATTCATCGGCGATGATGATGCCCGAGAAGGCCGGCGGCAGGGCGCAGGCCACGACGAGCATCTTGATGTTGAGCGGGTCCATGGCGCAGAGGATGCCGCCCGCGAGGGCCAGGGCGGGCATGACGATGAGCTTGAGGATGGAGCCAAGGATGGCCTGCCAGTTGATGACCACCTTGATGGACGAAAGCGTGATGCCCGCGGAGAACACGGCCATGGAGGCGTTGGCCTTGGCTATGAGGTCAAAGGACGGGCTTGCCCACGCGGGCCACGGAATGCCCACGAGCACCCAGATCACCGCGAGGATGGGCGCCCAGGCCACGGGCTGTTCCAGGGCGTGGATGACAGGCAGCCACGCGCTCTCCTTCTTGCCGCTCCCGGCCTTTTCCTTTTCCAGCGAGGCGTTGAGCAGGGAAAGGCCCACCGGGATGCCCACGGCATTGACCACGATGCCCACGATGGCGACCACAAGGGCCACGGCGGGCGTGGCGCCGAAGATAGGCTCCAGCACGGCGAACCCGAGGAAGCCGATGGTGGGCGAACCGCTGATCAGGGCCGAAACGGCCGCGTCGGCGCCGGTGTTGTTCCTGAAGCAGTACTTGTAGATGAAGTACACGGCCATGAAACAGGCCATGATGACCACAAGCGAAACAAGGGAGAGCTTGAGGTCCTTGTAGAGCATGTCGCGGCTGGCCTGGGCGATGGAAACGAAGAGCGCCGCGGGCAGCGCGTAATCCAGGACCACCTTGTTGAACTTTTTGGAATCGTTGCCGTCAAAAACGCCCTTCTTGCCTGAAATGTAGCCGGCAAGCATGACCACGACGATGGGGACGATGGCGTACAGGATGATATGTGACATGGGATCCCCCCGGGGGATTTGGGATATATGCTCGCGGGCCGGCTCCGGGAGGCGTCCCGGGCCGGCCCGCGATTTCCGCTAGGCGAGCGGATGCTGGAGCGCCTCGGGATTGAGGAAGCCGATGTGGCCGCTTTCCTTGCCGGAATCCGCGGCAAGCTGCACATTGATGAGGCAGGGCTTTCTGGAGGCGATGGACTCGGTGAGCGCCGCCTTCAGCTCGTCGGGAGTGGTCACATAGTAGCCCTTGCCGCCAAAGGCCTCGCAGATCTTTTCATAGTGGGCGTCGATATCCAGCGTGGTGGGCGCGGGGTCGCCATTGTGGGCGAGGTTGACGCCGATGCCGTTGTAGATGCCGCCGTTGTTGAAGACCACCACCGTGCAGGGCAGATGGAAGCGGCAGATGGTCGCCACTTCCATGCCGGAGAACCCGAAGGCCGAGTCGCCCTCGATGGCGACCACGCTCTTGCCGGTAGCCACGGCGGCGCCCACCACCGAACCCATGCCCATGCCCATGATGGCCCAGGTGGCGCAGTCGATGCGGTGCCGGGGCCTGAACATGTTGATGGTGTCGCGGGTGTCGTCAAGCGTGTTGGCGCCCTCGTTGACCAGGATGACATCGGGATCGCCCTCGAGGATGGGCTTGATGGTGTTGAGCGCCGTCCAGTGGGTCATGGGCGTGTCCTTGGCGTGGGAGGCCAGGCGCGCGGCGAATTTGGCGTCCTTTTCCTTTGTTTCGGCCTGAAGCTGCGGCACCCAGGACGGGTCCATGCCGAGCTTGCAGGTGGGGAGCCTGTCAAGCAGGGCCGAGACGGCGCTCTCCAGGTCGCCCACCACGGGCGCGGCGATGGGCCGGTTGCAGTCCATCTCCTGCGGCTCGATGTCAAGCTGGATGAACTTTCCGGCCGGGTTCCACTTGCCGTGCCCGCGCGAGAGCAGCCAGTTGAGGCGCGCGCCCACGAGCATGACCACGTCGGCCTGCTCCATGATGGTCGAGCGGCAGGAAAGCGCGCTCAGCGGGTGATCGTCCGGCATGAGTCCCTTAGCCATGGACATGGGGAAGAAGGGGATGCCCGTCTTTTCGATGAGCGCCCTGATCTTGTCGTCGATCTGGGCATAGGCCGCGCCCTTGCCGAGCAGGATGGCCGGGCGCTTCGCGCTGGCGAGCAGGGCCAGGGCGCGGTCGATGGCTTCCGGCGCTGGGAGCTGCTTCGGGCAGGGGTCCACGGGCGTGAAGTACCACGGCTCGGCCGTTTTGGCGTCCACGATCTGGCCGAGGCACGGCGCGGTGATGTCCAGATAGACGCCGCCGGGCCGCCCGGAAACGGCGGCGCGGTAGGCGCGGGCCACGGCCGTGGGGATATCCTTCGGGTCATTGACGCGGAAGGCCGCCTTGACAAGGCCCTTGGCGACGTTGAGCTGGTCCAGGTCCTCATAGCCGCCCTGCTGCATGTCCACGGGCGCGCGGTCGCTGGAGCCGGAAATCTGGATCATGGGGTAGCAGTTGACCGTGGCGTTGATGGTGGCCGTGAGGCCGTTGAGAAAGCCCAGGGAACTCACGGTGAGCAGCAGGCCCGGCTTTTTGGTGAGATAGCCGTGCGTGGCCGCGGCCATGCCCGCCTGCTGCTCGAAGCGGAAGCCCACATATCTGATGCCCTGCTGCTGGCAGAGGTAGGCGAAATCCGTCACCGGGATGCCCACAAGGCCGTACATGGTGTCCAGCCCCGCATTCTTGAGCGCCTTTGCCAGGATATACATGCCGGTGACCTGGTCCGGAAAGTGCGGAGCGGTCGCGGAAGTTGTCTGAGTCGTCATGATCTGCCCCTGTTGGTGAGATGCTTCATATGGTGCTGCAACGCCCGGCGGGCGGTTCGCGGGAGGCGGGGCCGGGCGCCGCCCCGCCGGGGATGCCCGGGAGGGGCGGGAACCGCGCCCTCCCGGAATATGCCGGCCTACGCCTTTTTGGGCAGCGGCTCGGTGGTGCCGTTGGCGGCGAACTTCGCCACGTCCGCCGCGGTGAAGCCGAGGCTTTCCAGCACTTCCGCGTTATTGCCGCCCAGGGTCGGGCACGGCCCGTACGTGGGCTGGAAGTTGCTCAGGGTGAAGGGCACGCCCACGGTCACAAAGGTGCCGACCTTGCCGCCGTAGCCGGGCTGGTCGATCTTGACCAGGGTATTGCCGTCATAGAGGGATTCGTCGTCCATGATCTCCTTGGTGGAGAGCACCGGACCAACAGGCACCGCGAACTTGGCGAGATGCTCGGTGATCTCGTACTTGTCGCGCGTGGCGGTCCATTCGCCGATGCGCTTGTAGATGGCCTGCTTGTTCCTGTCGCGCGCATCCGCGGTGTTGAAGTCGGGGTTGGTGAGCCAGTCCTGGAAGCCCATGCCCTCGCAGAACTTCTCGAAGCTCTTGGCGTCGCGCTGGATGATGATATAGACGCAATCGTTGGGGTCGGTAGCGAAGTTCTTGCACTTGTACGTCCAGCCGAGCACGCCGGAGCCTTCCTGGTTGCCGGAGCGCGGCACGCAGTCGCCGAACTTCTGGTTGGGATACTGCGGGAACTGGCTCAGATAGCCGATGCGGTCAAGGGTGAGCTGGTCGCGCGTCTTGATGCGGCAGAGGTTGAGGCAGGCGTTGTGCATGGACTGGTAGACGAAGCAGCCTTCGCCCGTGTGCTGCCGCTGCACAAGCGCGGCCAGGAGGCCAATGGCGAGGTGCATGCCGGTATTGGAGTCGCCCAGGGCCGCGCCGCTCTGGGTGGGGATATTGTCCGGGCCTTCCCACCAGCCGGTGGTGGAGGCCGCGCCCGCCGTCACCTGGGCCACAGGCTCGTAGGCCTTGAGGTGGGCGTATTTCGAGGTGGGCGGAAAGCCCTTGAGCGAGCCGTAGATGCATCTGGGGTTGAGCTTGTGGACCACATCCCAGGAAAAGCCCAGCTTGTCCATGGCGCCGGGGTGCAGATTTTCCACAAAGATGTCGCAGCCCTTGATGAGGCGGGTGAGGATCTCCTTGCCGTCGGGCGTGGCCGCGTCCAGGCTGAGCGACTTTTTGCCGGAATTCAGTTGCAGGAAATAATAGCTCGGGCAATCGGGGTCGAACTGGAGTTCCTTGCGGGTGGCGTCGCCGTGGCCGGGCCGTTCGATCTTGATGACCTCGGCGCCGAGCCATCCCAGAAGCTGGGTGCAGGACGGGCCGGACTGGACAGCGGTGAAATCGACGATTCTGATGCCTTGCAAGGGGGCGGTGTTCATATATTTTCCCTCTCAAAAAAGAGTTGTACAGGAAGGTGAGGCTGCACCGGCTGAAGCATAAAGCTTGCCAACGCGGGGAAACGGCGCGTCAGGGGCGGAAGGCGCCCGGATGGCGCAAAAACGGAGGCGGCCCAGAGAGGGGATCTTGAAAAAATTCTGATCACAAGCCTGTAAAAAAACTGTGCATCTGTCTAAAAACTATGCAGAGGGACAGATTTTTTGATGAGGTCCGGCGCTAATAGCGTTCGGGCATGAAGTGCGGCGGCAGCGTGGCTTCCGGCGCGTCGGCGAGCTTGTCCCGCAAGGCGCGCGCCAGGGCGCGCAGGTCCGCCAGCTGCCGTTCCATGGCGTCCATCTGGGCCTGTTGCGCCGTGAGCGCGGCATCCAGCTCCCGGAGCCGTTCCTCCTGAAAAAAGGCGGTCTCTTCCAGATGCGCCAGGCGCGCTTCCGCGGCTTCGGAAAGGCCGCCGGGCCGGGCGGCGGATGCGGGGCGGGGACGGGACATGGTCAGTTCCTTTCCTGACGGCGCGGCGGGCGCCGGTTGCGGGGCGGGGACGGCGCGGGTCCCGGGGCGCGCCCGGGCGCGCCCCGTTTCGCCTTCCGGGTGCCGGTGCGGCCCATGAGGATGCCGTGCTGCCGCAGACGGGCCGCATCGCTCCGGGCGACGGCGATCGGTTCCCCGGACTCGTCCTTGCCGCAGTAGAACATGGCCGTAGCCACCGTTCCGGGCGTGGGGATGAAGCATTGCGTCTGGCGCGGGTTCCAGCCCCTGCGTTCCAGCCAGGCAGCGAGGGCGCGCATGTCGTCGTCCGTGCAGCCGGGGTAGCCGCTCATGAGGTAGGGGATCACATACTGCTCGCGCCCGGCCTCACGGCTGGCGCGGGCAAAGACCTCAAGAAAGGCGTCCAGCGCCGCCATGCCCGGTTTGCGCATGCGCTCGAGCACCGCGGGCTGGCAGTGTTCGGGCGCCACTTTGAGCTGGCCGCCGGTGAACTCGGCGGCATAGGCCGCCAGGGCCGCAGGCTCCCGCAGGGCGAGGTCGGGGCGCACGCCGCTCGCCACGCGCACCCGCGAGATGCCGGGCAGGGCGGCCACGGCGCGCAACAGGCCCACATGGCGGCGTTGCGGCGTGATGAAGGAGGGGCACGGCGACGGGAAGCAGCAGCTCGTGCGGCGGCAGGGCGGCCGGCCCGGGGCCGCCTCCAGCGCGCAGTGCGCCTGCCACATGTTGGCGGTGGGACCGCCCACGTCGGAAATGGCGAGGCCGCTCCCGCCGCGCCGCGTCGTCCTGCCCGCATGGGCGCGCGCCAGGGCGGCGGCCTCCGCCAGGATGGACCCCTGCGAACGCGAGCTGACGCGCCGCCCCTGATGCAGGGCGATGGAGCAGAAGGCGCAGCCGCCGCCGCAGCCCCGGTGGCTCGTGATGCTCGTGGCAAGCATCTCCGCCGCCGGGATGGGTTCGCTGTAGGACGGATGGGCCGCCCGCCGGAAGGGCAGGCCGTGGAGTTCGTCCATCTCTTCCGTGGCGAGCGGCGCGGCCGGCGGCGCAAAGACCATGCAGCGGGCGTCCACGGGCTGGAAGGCCCAGGCGTCGCCCTGGTGGACATGGCGCTCCATGAGCAGGGCCAGCCGGAGCAGCTGGTCGGCGTCCGCGCAGATGTCCGCATGGGAGGGAAAACGCAGGAGTGGACCCCGCGCCAGAGTTTCCCGCAGGGCGGCGTCGTCGGGGTCCGGTTTTCCGTCCGCGTCCATGCGTTCGCACCATGCCGTGCCGGGGATGCCCTTCAGGGCGGCGCCTTCCACGGCGCGGGCATCGGCGTTTTGCGCGGCGGCGCGCTCCAGCCGCTGCGCGCAGGCCAGGATGGCGCGTTCGCCCATGCCCCAGACGAGCAGATCGGCCTTGGCGTCCATCAGCAGGGGGCGGCGCAGGGCGTCGGTCCAGAAATCGTAATGGGTGGCCCGGCGCAGGGAGGACTCGATGCCGCCCAGGACGAGCGGCAGGCCGGGAAAGGCGCGGCGGGCGAGATTGGCGTACACCAGACAGGCGCGGTTGGGGCGCCTGCCCGCGCGGCCTCCCGGCGTATAGGCGTCGTCATGGCGTTTTTTGCGAAAGGCCGTGTAGTGGGCGAGCATGGAATCCAGCGCGCCCGCGCTGATGCCCGCGAACAGCCGGGGCCGGCCCATGACGAGCAGGTCGTCGGGAACGTCCCGGCGTGGCTGGCACACGAGGCCCGTGCGAAAGCCCCGGCTCACGAGCCAGCGGCCGAGCAGGGCGCAGCCAAAGGCGGGGTGGTCCACATAGGCATCGCCGCTGACGAGCAGGACGTCAAGGCCGTTCCAGCCCAGCGCGTCCAGCTCGGCGGCGCTCATGGGCAGAAAGTCCGGCTGGGCGAGGCTTCCCGGCACTCCGGCTGCATGCGTGCGGCCGCCGCGATGCGCGGTGCGGCGGTTCCCGGCGGACGCGGGAGGCTCCCGGCGGAAAGGCGCGCGCTCCCGTTCCTCAGCTTCCCGCGCGTCCCCGGGTGGCGTGTCCGGGGGCGGCGGGAAAGGAAGGTCGGGGAGCGGACGGCGCTCAGTCGCCACTGGGCGGGCGCATGAGGGGCAGGTCCGCGCTGTCCGGCGGCGGGATCATGGGATCGCCGGGCATATTGTTCATGCGCGGGGCGTGCTCGGGGGCGTTCATGCCGCCCTCCATGCCCCCGGGCCGCATGCCCGCCGCATGCCCCTGGAGGAAGGTGGCCCACTCGGCGCGCTCGATGCCGCCGTCTCCGTTGCTGTCGATGACGACGAAGGCGCGTTCGGACATGCCGGGGTTGGCGGTGCGGAATTCCTCCAGCACCACCCGGCCGTCGCCGTCCTTGTCCATGGCGGCGAAGCGGTCGTCCGCCGTGGCGTGGCGCGGCGCATGGCCGGGCGCGGCGGCCCGGTGGTCCGGCATGTGGGCGCCGGGAGCGGCCAGGACCACTCCGGAGGGGAAGAAAAACAGAAAACCTGCCAGGATGCCGGGAACGGCCATCCTGAGCAGGGCTGCGGGCGCGCGGAGCCGCTCCCGCGCGGGCGGCGTGGCGTGGGATATATGCGTGCGAAGCATGGAAGTCTCCTTGTCTTGGACCGCGTCCGGGACGGCGCGGCCCGGATGGGCGCGGGGCTTTGGCATGGCGCCCCGCGCCATGCTCCGACTATGCGGCAAATCGTCGTCGCTGTCCAGCGCGGACCCGTATGGGGCTTGAGGGCGCCGGAGCTTTGCGCTAGCATCTCCCGGAGCAGTATCCGGGAGCCGAGTTCCCTTTTCTGCCGGAGTCCGCGCGGGCATCAGCGCCGGGCATCCTTCGGCGTGGAGGCGGCATGTATGTGATCACCGGCGGCGCCGGTTTCCTGGGGAGCGCGCTCCTCTGGCAGCTGAACGGACAGGGCCTTGACGACATCGTCGTGGTGGACGATCTCGGCAGCAGCCCCAAGTGGCGCAATCTCGTCAAGCGCAGGTATGCGGACTACCTGCACAAGGAGGTTTTTCTCGACCTTGTGCGCCGTGACGCCCTGCCCTGGAAGCTGGACGGCCTGATCCACCTCGGGGCCTGCTCCTCCACCACCGAGACGAACGCGGACTTTCTGATGGAAAACAATTTCCATTACAGCCGCGATGTCTGCCGATATGCGCTCGACAAGGGGGCGCGCGTCATCAACGCCAGTTCCGCCGCCACCTACGGCGACGGTTCGCTGGGCTTCAGCGACGATCCGGCCCTTGTTCCGCGCCTGCGGCCCCTGAACATGTATGGCTATTCCAAGCAGCTCCTCGACCTCTGGCTCCAGCGCGAGCGTCTGGAAGACGCGGTGGCGAGCCTGAAGTTTTTCAATGTGTACGGGCCCAACGAGTACCACAAGGGCGACATGGCGAGCGTCGTTTTCAAGACCCACGGCCGCATCCGCGAGAGCGGGCGCATGGCACTCTTCCGTTCGGAGGACCCGGCGGTGCCCGACGGCGAACAGAAGCGCGATTTCGTCTATGTGAAGGACTGCGTCCGGCTTCTGGCGTGGCTGCTGGAGCATCCGCACGTCAACGGCATCCGCAACGCGGGCACGGGCGAGGCGCGCAGCTTCAACGATCTTGTGCGGGCCGTGTTCGTGGCCCTGGGGCGCGAGCCGGTCATCGACTATGTGGATATGCCCGTCACCCTGCGGGGCAGGTATCAGGCCTATACCCGGGCGGACATGGGCTGGCTGGCCCGCGCGGGCTGCCCGCTGCGTTTCACGCCGCTGGAGGCGGGCGTGGAAGATTATGTGCGCGGCCATCTGGAACGGGACGACAGATTTTTGTAGCGTATGGGCCGGTCATGGAGCGCAAGCCTAATCTTTTGCGCGCCATGGCCGATAGAGCAGGCAATGGAAGCCCGGCGGGCGGTGTTCTTATGGCAGGTCTGCCGGGGCAGACCCGGCAGCGCCGCGCGGGAACTGGCAGGAACGCTGCCCGATTGCCGGGGCGGCAGGAAATGAAGGCATGGGAGGCTGGTAATGAGTATAGGCAAGAAAATCGGCGGGGGATTTTGTGCCGTAATCTTTTTGACGATGGTCCTGGGTTTTGTTGCCATCCGCGGCATGAGCGAGGGCACCGAGGTTTCGGAAACTATCGCCAACGACCGCATGCCCCGGCTCATCAACTGGATGGATCTCCAGAACGATCTGCTCAACGCGGCCTATTACGCGCGCGCCTATTTTGAAAACAGCGACGAAGCCAACATCAAGCAGACCTTTGACTACCTCAAGCTGTACAAGGAAAAGCTGGCCGCGCTCAAGCAGATCAACAGCGTTATCCATTTCGAGAACACGACCAAGGCTCTTGAGAGGGCGGAAAAGAACATCGTCATCTACGAGGATCTGATCCGCAAGAACCAGGCCCTCAACGAGCGCGCCGAGGCGCTGGTGGTCAAGATGATGAGCAGCGGCAACGAGGCGCTCGCCAAGATCGCCGTGCTCATCAAGACCATGGGCGAGACCCAGCGCGGCTTCATCCAGTCCGGCAACTCGAGCGCGGCCACCCAGTATTCGCAGAATATCGTCGATGCGGCCACCATGTACACCGATGCGAGCACCGTGTTCAGGGAACTGCTCGCGGCCGAGCGCAACAGCGACGTGGCCCTGTTCGCGGAGATCCAGCAGCGCCTGCCCGGCATCAGCAAGAAGTCCCAGGCCATTGCCGGCAATCTGCTGCGCCAGGAGTGCCGCGACCTCTTTGCCGAGACCATGAAGGAATACAACGAGTTCTCGCGCGAGGCCGACGAACTTGCCACCGTGCAGCGCGACCTCGCCGAGGCGGGCAAGACGCGCTACGCGCAGTTCCGCACCATGTTCGCCAACGCCACCGCCATGGTGGAGCTGACCACCAAGAACACCAATCAGGTGGTCACGGACGCGGCCAGCAGCCTTTCGGCCTCCACCACGGTGGTCACCATCATGCTCATCATCGTGCTTGTGCTCGGCGTCATCGTGTCCATCACCATCACGCGCATGATCGTCAAGCCGCTCGCCACCACCCAGGTCTTCGCCCAGGATGTGGCCGCCGGCCAGATGGACAATGAGCTTGATGTCCACACCACGGACGAGACCGGCAAGCTCGCCGACGCCCTGCGCTCCATGGTGGCCGCGCTCAAGCAGAACATCGCCGAGGCCAATGCCAAGTCCGAGCAGGCCGCCAAGGCCACCGAAGAGGCCAAGGCCGCCATGGCCCGCGCCGAAGAGGCCGCCCGCAAGGCCGAGAGCGCCAAGCGTGAAGGCATGCTCGCCGCCGCCGGCCAGCTCGAGGGCATGGTGGAGATCATCTCCTCCGCGTCCACGGAACTGTCCGCCCAGATCGAGCAGTCCGACCACGGCGCCTCCGAATCCGCCCAGCGTCTCCAGGAAGCCGCCACGGCCATGAACGAGATGAACGCCACCGTGCAGGAAGTGGCCCGCAACGCCGGGTCCGCCTCCAGCGCCTCCACGGATACCAAGGCCAAGGCCGAGGCCGGCGAGCATGTGGTCCAGCAGGTCGTCCAGAGCATCGGCGAAGTGCACGAAGTCTCGCTCCAGCTCAAGGAAGACATGGTCCAGCTCAACGAGCGCGCCCAGGACATCAGCCGCATCATGGGCGTCATTTCGGACATCGCCGACCAGACCAACCTGCTCGCGCTCAATGCGGCCATTGAAGCGGCCCGCGCGGGTGAGGCCGGCCGCGGGTTCGCCGTGGTGGCCGATGAAGTCCGCAAGCTCGCGGAAAAGACCATGGCCTCCACGCAGGATGTCAGCAATGCCATCCGCGCCATCCAGGAGAGCACGGACAAGAGCATGGGCGCCGTGGACAACGCGGTGCAGCGCATCAGCGAAGCCACCTCGCTCGCCAATCAGTCCGGCACGGCGCTGGAAGAGATCGTCGCCACGGTGGAAGCCACGTCCGACCAGGTGCAGGCCATTGCCGCCGCCAGCGAGGAACAGTCCGCCGCCAGCGAAGAGATCAACCGCTCCATCATCGAGGTCAACGACATGTCCCGCCTGACCGCCGAGGCCATGGCCGGCGCCAATCAGGCAGTGGCCGACCTTGCCAACCAGGCCAACAAGCTGAACAGCCTCATCCAGGAAATGAAGAACGCCTAAGCGTTCGGAGCAGCGTACACACAAGCCGGGGGGCGCGTCCGCAGGGGCGCGCCCCTTGCGTTTTCGGCGGCCGGCCCACGGGGAAAGCCGAGAAAAATAGCTGTACGGCAGAGATTTTCCTCAGCAAACTGCTCTGGACACTGGAGGATGCGGACCCGTTGCGATCACGCGAAAGCTGCCAAAAATCTTTGACCGTCATGGCTGTTGACCGTATGATCAAAACTTGGTGCCGGCCATCAGGCTGTCCGGCATCTGGGGCGCATTCCTTCAGGAAAGACCTTCGGCGCTCTCCGGCGGATACGGTGGGCGGGGGTGCGTGTATCCGCGGGTGCTTCGACCATCCATCCCGGAAATGTGCGGTCCCGCTAGTGTCTACTTGCAAAAATTCCGCGCAGAATTTTTGCAGGATCGTTCGCGAAAAAGCGTGGTTTTTCGCTCACTCACGGCGGCTATGCCGCCGCAAAACCCTTACGGGTTTTGTAGTGTCTACTTTTGCAAGTAGACACTAGGCGAAGGCCGGATCGGTCGGGCGCACGCCGGAAGCGCCCCACCAGCGGGACGGAACGCGCAGATGTCTCCCCCCTATGGTGGACCGGGGAGCGCCGCGGGTTTCCCCTCCGCATCACAACTGCTGCTGTTGCGCGCGACGCGGTATATGAGATATAGGGATCTTTTGCGAGGAGTTGTGTTGGAGAGTGATGGACCATTCGCTGGTATGAAATGGAAAAGAGCACCGATGTTTTATGAACATTTTCCCCTGGTGAGCAGGAGTCTCCATGCCTTGTCATTTTCCTGAAAACAGTATGCCGAAGTGTCCTTGTTCCGGGGGGAGCGATGGCTTCCTGGCGGCGTGTCTGGACAGGATGTCAGCCGCTGTTGCCATTATCCATCTTGAAGTTGACGAAACAAACAATCCCGTCGACTTTACGTTTGTCTATGCCAATGAGGCATTGGCAAAACTGGAAAATGTCCAACTTGAAAGATTGCTCGGCGCATCTTTTTATAAAGATCTTTTTCCTGATGGCGACAGGAAATGGCTGCTTCCGTACTGGGATACAGCATGCAATGGCGTAGCCCAGACGCTCAAGGATTACAGTCCTGAGATAGGGAGATACCTTGAGATAAGCTGCTACCAGATCGCGTACGGCTACTGTGCTTGCATCATTACGAATGTATCAGGCAGGATATATATCCAGCGGGAGCTTGAGGATGCCCGGCGTTGTATGGAAATCGTATTGAAAAACGCCATAGATTATATGTTCTTTTATGATGTTGATGAGAAAACTCTTATCAATGATAATGACATTCTCCCCCGCATAAGCAACCTGCCGCTTCGGGTGGAGAATGTTCCCGGGAGTCTCGTCGAATACGGGGTCCTTCAGGAGAAGGACTTGCCGGATATGGAAAATATTTTTTCATCGTTACATGAAGATAGGAGGGAGAGTGAAATTACGGGAGAATTTGCCTTGAATCTGACCGGGAACGAGGGCAATTTTCAATGGTATAAATTGATATTTACAACATATTTTAACGAGGTGTTCAAGAAAAGATATATTCTCGTGTTGGCGCATAATATCGATCAGGAAGTCGCACATCGACACAGGCTTGAAAATGAAGCATCCAGAGACGGATTGACAGGGCTGTATAATAGAAAAACCGCGATTGCCATGATAAACGATATTTGCGCTGAAGAAAATTCCAAAGCCCTGTTTCTTTTTGATCTGGATGACTTCAAGGGCATCAATGATACATATGGGCATGCTGTCGGAGACAGTACATTGCAGGTATTTGGAAAGATCCTCAGAAATGTGTTTCGGAACAATGACATTGTTTTTCGACTGGGTGGCGATGAGTTTGGAGCATTTGTGCACGGGAATGGTACGGACTTTATTAAGAATATCTGCGAACGAATTTTTGAAACGCTTGATGCACAAAAGGATTTGCCTTTCCAAATACGCGCCAGTATTGGCATAGGCCTGAGTCAGACTGTCAGGCATAGCTATATGGAGTATTATCAGGTAGCGGATAAAGCCTTGTATTCCGCCAAAAATGGCGGAAAAAACGTCTGGCGTCTGGACATTTTCTCCTGAGTGGGAAGTGCCGAACCTGTCAAAATACACGCCGCGTTGCTCTCCGGTTGCGTGCGCCGCGCTTCGCGTGGCAACGCAATCGCGGCCGGACTCCGTTGACGGTGTATGGCGGCGCTGGACAGATCCCGGCCACGCCAATGCCTCCCGCGGCCTTTGACCATCATGGCGGTTGACCGTATACTCAGGCGCCAGCGCAGGGCCATCGGCATCGTCCGGAACCTGAAGCGGCCCGGAAATTCCGGCGGCATTCCCGGGGAGAGACCTTCGGCTCTTTCGCGCGGGCAGATGCGGGCGCGGCGCTTTCCCGGATGTTTGCTCGTTCTGGGCCGGCCGGGTCCGGCCGGGTCCGGCCCGGCGCGGTTCGGCGCGGTTCGGCGTGGCCCGGCGTGGCAATGCCCGGTCCTGCCCCCGGGAAGGGCGCCGGTCCGATCCTGTCCGGACCCATCACATTTTTTGAGGGGCGCGGTGCATGCCGTACCCCCTTTTTCAGGAGACTCCCATGCGGAAAACGCTGTTGCTGTGCTGCTGCGCCCTGCTGCTTGCCGGAAATGCCGTGGCGGCCGACGAAAAGATCGATCCCGCCACCTATATCTGCGCGGAACTGGTGGCCTCCACCGTTTCCGGCGAGCCTCCGCTGTTCGAGGGCCTGCAGCTGGACGGGTATGCGGCGGCCCGGGCGGGGGCGCCCGTGGCCGATCCGGCCCTCATGGCGCCGCTGATCCAGGAAGTGTACGATACCTGCCAGGCCGCTCCGGCGGAAAAGGTCCTCCCGCTCTGGGAAAAGGCGCGCAAGAACAGGGTCGTTGCCAATGAGGGGCCGTGGCGCGCGGACAAGACCACCTGCAAGGACTATGCGGCCAACGAGGAGGACGGCAGCGGCTTCGTCATCTGGCTGGACGGGTACCAGCGGGGCAAGAGCGGCGGGTCCGGCTCAGTCCTCGAGAGCAATGAAAGCCTGGATGCCTTTCTGGATGCCTGCAAGCGGCAGCCGGATGCCCTTATGCTGGACGTGCTTGCCCAAAGCGTGAAATAGGAGCCTGCCCGGGCGTGCGCTCCGTTTCCCTTTCCTTTCCGCTCTTCCGCGCGGACGGTCGGCCGCGCCTGGCGCTCCGGCCGGCCGCCCGGGATGGGGCGCGCGTCTCCCCGGCACGGGTCCATGACTGACGCGCGTTCCGGGAGCCGCGTCCCGGCCCTCATGGTACAGGGCACCTGCTCGGATGCGGGCAAGAGCCTGATCGCGGCCGCGCTCTGCCGTCTCCTGACGCGGCGCGGGCTTCGGGTGGCGCCGTTCAAGGCGCAGAACATGGCGCTCAATTCCTTCGTCACTCTGCGCGGCGAGGAAATGGGCCGCGCGCAGGCCCTTCAGGCGGCGGCCTGCGGCCTGGAGCCGGATGCGCGCATGAATCCCGTCCTGCTCAAGCCCACTTCCGACCACGGCTCGCAGGTCATCGTGCTTGGCAAGCCCGTGGGCATGATGCGCGTGCGCGAGTACCTCGCCTACAAGCCTGCGGCCTGGAAGGCGGTGCGCCGCGCCTATGCGGAGCTTGCCGCCGGCAGGGACGCCATGGTGCTGGAGGGCGCGGGCAGCCCGGCGGAGATCAATCTCCGGCCGCATGACATCGTCAATATGCGTATGGCGGCGCAGGCGGGCGCGGCGGTCCTGCTGGTGGCGGACATCGACAGGGGCGGTGCCTTTGCCGCCCTGGCGGGCACCATGAGCCTGCTGGGGCGCGCGGATCGCGCGCGGGTGGCGGGGTTCGCGCTCAATCGCTTCCGGGGGGACGCGAGCCTGCTCGCGCCCGCCATGGAGGCGGTGAGCCGCCGCACGCGGCGTCCGTTTTTCGGCGTCATTCCCATGATCCCCGACCTGCGGCTGCCGGAGGAAGATTCCGTCGGCTTCAAGCTGGGCCGGACCCCCGGCCTTGCCGGCGGAACGGCGGACAGGGCCTCCGGCATGCTGGATGTGGCGCTCATCGATCTGCCGCATATCAGCAATGCCACGGATTGCGACGCCCTGCGCGCCGAACCCGGGCTTCGCCTGCGCGTGGTGCGGCGGCCTGGGGAGCTGGGCGCGCCGGCACTCGTCATTTTGCCCGGCAGCCGCAACAGCATCGAAGATATGCGCTTCCTGCGGGCCTCCGGCCTGGCGGAGGCCCTGCGCGCCCATGCCCTGGGTTGTCTTGCCGGGGGGCGCGGCGCCGTGGTCGGCATCTGCGGCGGCCTGCAACTTCTGGGCGAGCGCATTGACGATCCGCTGGCGCTGGAAGCCGGCGGCAGCGTCGGGGGGCTGGGGCTGCTGCCGCTCGTCACGGAGCTTGCGGCGGCCAAGACCCTGCGAAGGACAGTGGGGACGGCGCTGTCCTCCCTGGGCGGGGCGCCCCTGCCGGTGGCCGGGTATGAGATCCACCATGGCCGCAGTGTGCTCAGCGGCGGCGGCGCGCATGTGATCATGCGGGACGCGGCGGGCGGGGCGCTGGGCTGGGGCAGGGTCGATGCCGCCGGCAGCGCGCGCGTCTGGGGCAGTTACCTGCATGGCGTGTTCGACAGCGACGCCTTCCGCCATGCGCTGCTCGGGCGCCTGCGCCGGGAAGCCGGACTGCCCGCCATGGACGGGATCGCCTGGGAGCTTGGGCCGGAGCTGGACAGGGTGGCGGATGTGGTGGCCGCCAGTCTGGACATGGCCGCCGTGGAGTCCCTGCTCGGGCTGTGAGGCGGCGCGCGGCCGGTCATGCCCCGTTTTCGGCCGTCCCTTCCCGCAGGAGCACAAAGAGCCGGCTGGCGAAGGCCTCCATGACGCGGGCCGGCGCCACGCCGTAGCGGAGCATTTCCTGGGCCTCGTCGAGCCAGCGGCCGCACAGGGCCGCGCGCGCCTCCGGGGACGTCGGCGCCCCGCGGTGCCGCGTTCCGTGGTCAGCCGCGGGGCTGAACGGCGCCAGGGCCGCATCCAGCGGGCCTTCCGGGGTCCTCTGGGACAGGACGCGGAGGAGCGCCCTCTGGCAGCCCAGAAGGAGCCTGCCCGCCAGTGCCGCGTCCAGGCCGCCCCTGGCGGCGGTCTTTTCGAGCAAGCCCTGGCCGGTACGCAAAAAGTCCGCCAGCGTCGTTTCCCAGGCGGCCAGCGCCGGGTCGGCGGCGGGGCTGTCGGGCCAGGGCAGTGTGAGGCAGAAGGCGCGGGAGACCAGCGTGGGCAGCAGTTGCTCGCGTTGCGGCGCCAGCAGCACGAAGACCGTGTGCGGGAGAGGCTCTTCCAGGGCTTTGAGCAGGGCGTTGGCGGCTTCGTCCCGGCTGGGCGAAAGCCCCATGAGCAGGACGACGCGACGGCCCGCGCCGTGCGGCGCGTCGCGCAGGCGGCTCTTGAGTTCGCGGGCGCGGCGCATGTTGAAGGCCAGCACCGGGCCGGGGTTTTCCTCGTCCTCGCGGTTGGCGATGCGGCCGTCAAAGGCCAGGACGTCAAGATGCTCTCCGGCGGCGATCTGCCCGCAGACCGGGCAGGCAAGGCAGGGGGCCGCGGGCTGTCCCCGGTCGGCCGCGGCGAGCGCCTGCGGGCAGTTGCAGGCCGCGGCCCAGTAACGCGCCAGATCCTGGCGCGAGGCTTCCGTGCCGCCCTCCAGCAGCAGGGTCTGGGGCGGGGTGAGCGCCAGACGGTCGAGAATGCCGCGCAGGCGGGCAAACTCCTCGCCCGTGATGGCCGGAAGAAGGCTGTCGACTGCGTCCATGACGTCGGGCGGCGCCGCGGGACGGCGCGGAACGCCGGTCAGCGCTCGATGGTCTGTTCCCGGCCAGGCCCCACGGAGACGAAGGAGATCCGCGCCCCGGCGAGTTCCTCCAGACGCTCCACATAGGCGCGCACCGTGTCCGGCAGTTCGGCGAAATCACGGCAGCCGGAAATATCCTCCTCAAAGCCCGGGACTTCCTCATAGACGGGCGTCACGCGTCCAAGGGCGCCTTCCTCCTGCGGCAGGTAGTCCAGCGTCTTGCCGTCCAGTTCATAGGCCACGCAGATCCTGAGGACAGGCAGGTTCTGGAGGACATCCAGCTTGGTGAGCGCCAGGTCCGTGATGCCGTTGAGGCGCACGCTTTCGCGCGCCACCACCGCGTCGAACCAGCCGCAGCGGCGCGGGCGCCCCGTGGTGGCCCCGAACTCGTGGCCGTTGGTACGCAGGTAACTGCCCGCATCGTCCAGAAGCTCGGTGGGGAAGGGTCCTGAACCCACGCGGGTGGTGTAGGCCTTGATGACGCCCACCACGCGCTCCAGGGCGGACGGCGCCACGGCGCTGCCGGCGGCGGCATTGCCGGCCACGGTGTTGGACGAGGTCACAAAGGGATAGGTGCCGTGGTCGATGTCGAGATGGATGCCCTGCGCCCCCTCGAAGAGCACATCGGCGCCGGCATCCATGGCGGCATGGAGCCTTGCGTCCGTATCCTGCACATAGGGCAGCAGGCGCGGGGCCAGGGCGAGCAGGGCGTCGCTGACGGCGTCCGGGTCCAGCGGCTCGAACTTGTACAGCTCGCGGAGCAGCACGTTTTTTTCCAGCAGCGCGTGGCGCACCTTGGCGCGCACAAGATCCGGGTCGGCCAGGTCGCCCGCGCGCAGACCCACGCGCGCGGCCTTGTCCTCGTAACAGGGACCGATGCCCCGGCCGGTGGTGCCGATCTTGTGCCCCGCGCGCTTGGCCTCGCGCGCCTTGTCCAGGCTTTTGTGGTAGGGCAGGATAAGGTGCGCCTTCTTGCTCACGGCAAGGCGGCCGGGCGAGACATCGACGCCGCGGGCGGCCAGCTCGTCCGTTTCGTGCAGGAACACCTCGGGGTCGAGCACCACGCCGTTGCCCACCAGGCACAAGGCGCCGGGATGGAGGATGCCGGAGGGGACGAGATGGAGGATGGTCTCCTCGTTGCCGACCCTGATGGTATGCCCGGCATTGTTGCCGCCCTGAAAGCGCACGATGACCTGGCTGCGGGCGCTGAGCATGTCAACGATCTTGCCCTTGCCTTCGTCGCCCCATTGCGCGCCGATGATGACTGTATTAGCCATGATGCCACCTTTCCCTTTGGATTTGCCGCGCGTGGCGGCGCCTTTCGGGCGCGGCCGGAAGATGCCCGGCGCGCGGCCGAAGGGCGGGATGTCCGCTGCGCTCGACCGGAATTTTAACTGTAGAGTGGAGGCGAGAGCAAGTCAAGGCGGCATGCCTGCCGGACCCTTTCGCCGGGGACGCCGCGCGGCAAAAACGCCCCTCCCCCGGGGGGGGGAGGGGCGTCGGTTCCAGAGGTCCGGCGGAAGCCGGGCCAGCTAGCCCCAGAGCACGAGACCCGTCGCCAGCGGGGAACTCAGGCCCCTGTGCACGGGCATGACCCTGATGCCATAGCGATAGGCGCCGTTGCGCCGGGGGATATAGGTGGCCGAGTAGATGATGCCATTGCCGTTGGCGCGCGGCTCCAGCCGCAGGACATCCGGCGTGTCGCGGAAATTGCCGTTGGCAAAGGTCCTGCCGATGACGAGCTGGACGAGGATCTCCTCCGGCTTCATTTCGCCGGGGGTCAGGCGCAGGCGCACATTGACCGGTTCGCCGCAGAACATGGTGTTGCCGTCCGCGCCGCTGAGGATGATCTCCTCCAGCTTCATGGTGCCGAAGCGCACGGCCAGGTCTTCGCGCCAGGCGGCGAGTTCGCGGCACAGCTCCCAGTTGTTCTCCGCCAGTTCGTCCCGGCGCCCGGCGGCCGGGCAGTACGCCGCCTCCACATAGTCGCGGACCATGCGGTTGCTGCTGTACATGGCGGTGAGGCTCTTGAGCGAACGCTTGGACATGGCGATCCAGCTGGCGGGCAGCCCCGCGCTGTTCTGCTCGTGATAGAGCGGCAGCACGGCGTTCTCCAGCAGGGTGTAGAGGGCTTCCGCGTCGGAGTAGTCGTTCTGCTCTTCGGTGGGCAGTTCCAGACTGACCACCGGGCCGATGGTCCAGCCGTTCTGGCGGTTGTAGCCCTCGCACCACCAGCCGTCGGAAATGCTCAGGTTGATGCCGCCGTTGACCGGGAGCTTCATGCCGCTGGTGCCGGAGGCCTCATGCGGACGGCGCGGCGTGTTCAGCCACACGTCGCAGCCCTGCGAGAGCAGGCGCGAGACCGCGAGGCTGTAATCCTCCATGAAGAAGATCTTGCCGAGGAAGCGCTCGTCGCGGCTCATTTTGATGACTTCCTGAAGGATATTGATGCCCGCCTCGTCCGCCGGATGCGACTTGCCCGCAAAGACAAAGGCCACCGGGCGCTCGGGGTCGTTGATGATCCTGGCGAGGCGGTCCGGGTCGGAAAAGAGCAGCGTGGCGCGCTTGTAGGGCGCGAAACGTCGCGCGAAACCGATGAAGAGGGTGCCGGGCTTGAGGGCGCTTTCCATGAGGGCGCGCTCGGCGCGGTTCAGGCGGAATTTCTGCGCGTAGGCCGGGATGCCCGCGCGCAGCGCGTTCAGCAGTTCTTCCTTCTGGGTCATGCGCGCGGCCCAGTAGATATCGTCCGGGATGTCGTCCACCCTGGCCCAGATGGGCGAATCCGGCCCGGCCTGGAGCCAGCCCTCGCCCAGATATTGCGTGAGCAGTTCGTGCATCTGCGTGCCCACATAGGAGGGCGTGTGCACGCCGTTGGTCACATAGGTGATGGGCGTTTCCGCCAGGGGCAGGCTCTTCCAGAGTTTGTTCCACATATGGCGCGAGACCTCGCCGTGCAGGCGGCTCACGCCGTTGGCCCAGGAGGAGAGGCGCAGGGCCAGGACCGTCATTTCGAAGTTGTGGGCGTTGCCCCCCTCCATCTGGCCCAGCTGGACGAACTGGGTCCAGTCGAGTCCGAGCTTGGTGGCGAACTGACCGAAATAGCGGCCCACGAGGTCGAGGGAGAACGACTCGTTGCCTGCCGGCACCGGCGTGTGCGTGGTGAAAACGGTATTGGAGCGCACGCGCACCGTGGCCTCGTCATAGCTCATGCCCTGACCCATGCATTCGAGCAGCCGCTCGATGACGAGAAAGGCCGAATGCCCTTCGTTCATGTGATAGACATGCGGCTCCAGCCCCAGGGTGCGGATGAGGCGCACGCCGCCCATGCCGAGGAGCATTTCCTGGAGCAGGCGGATCTCGCGGTTGGCCTCATAGAGCCTGTCGGTGATCTTGCGGTCTTCCTCGCTGTTGCGGGAAGTGTCCGTATCCATGAGGTAGAGCGTGACGCGGCCCACTTTCATCTGCCAGATGCGCGCGTAGAGGATGCGGCCCGGCAGCTCCAGCTGGACGAAAAGCGGTTCGTTGTTGGCGTCCGTGACCTGGCTCACGGGCAGCTGGGCGAAGTTGTTCAGGGGATAGACCGCCACCTGACGGCCATTTTCGTCGATCTCCTGCTTGAAATAGCCGTTCTTGTAGAGCAGGCCGATGCCGAAGAGCGGCACCGCCATGTCCGAGGCGCTCTTGAGGTGGTCGCCGGAAAGCACGCCCAGGCCGCCGGAATAGATGGGCACGGACTCGTTGATGCCGTATTCGGTGGAGAAATAGGCCACGGGGTGCGCGGCCGTGACATGCTCGTCGATGTCACGCAGCGGCTCGGCCATGTAGGCGTCGAATTCGGCCATGACCTCGCCGTAGAGGCGCAGATACTCCTCGTTGGCGAGCAGGCTCTCCAGCCGTTCCGAATCCGCCTGGCCCAGCACCTGGATGGGGTTGTGGCACTTGTCCCACATCTGCGGGTTGAGGGTCATGAAGAGCGCCTTGGCCTTGTCGTTCCAGCACCACCAGAGGTTGTTGGAAAGTTCGCGCAGGCGCGCCAGTTCGGGCGGCAGCTCGGCGACGGCGAGAATGGGCCGCAGGAAGGGCGTCACCGAGGAGGAGGCCTGGAGCACCCGGTTCATGCCCTCGCGCTCCTCGTTCTCCAGCTCGGTGCGGGCCGCGGCCTTTTCCAGGGCGATGCGGAACGCCTCGAGATAATTGGCGAAAAAGTGGCTCCAGGAGGTGAGTTGGGCCACATCCCGGGCGCTCCTCCGCAGGGTGGCGAGCGTCTCCGGGTCCATGGTGGCGGCCTTGAGCACATAGTTGTGCAGGATCTCCGCGCTCTGGTCGAAGTTCATGCCGCGCCGGGGCATGACGGCGACGCCGCTCGTCTCCTCGCTGCCTTTCTGGGCGTCGCGCGCCCACATGCCGAAGCCGGAAAGGTCCGTGGTGAGCGTGGGCACGGCCCAGGCCGCGCATTCCTGCGGGGTATAGCCCCAAGGCTCGTACCAGGAGGGGAAGAAGCCCATGTCGCAGGCGGAGATGACATCCTCATAGGGCATGTTGAAAAAGCCGTCGTGCCCGTCCAGCATGGCGGGCACGAAGATGACCTTGACGTGGCTTTCCGGCTGGTTGTTGAGGCCGAGACGGCGGCAGGCGTTGATGATGGGGTCCTGCGGCGCGTTCCAGGCGTGATGGCTGCAGATGAAGGGCTGCCCGTTGTCCGTGGCGGCGGGGTCGCCGGAGATGGCCGCCGGGTTGACGCCCGTGTGCCCGCCCATGACCAGGCAGAGGGCGAGGATGGAGGCGTCCGTGCCGCGCAGGTTCTTGTCCGCGCGGGCCAGCGCGTCGAGGAAGATGTCGATGCCCTTGTTGTGCATCTCGTAGCGGCCGGAGATGGCGAAAATGCGCGTGGAGGGCGAAAGCTCTGTCCGCAGGAAGCGGTTGGCCGCGGCCATGACCCGGGCGCGGTGTTCCAGGGGTTCCTGGCGTTTTTCGGAAAAGTCGGGGATGACCCGCATGTCCAGGCCGTTGACCGTGATGACGTCCGGCGAGCGGCCGAGAAAGACCGTGGACTCCTCGCCCGTGATGGGGCTTACCGTGGTGAAGGCGTCGGCCTCGCGCGCCGAGGCGCTTTCCATGGACCACTTGGCCGTGATGTTCTGGGCCGCCGCCTCCTGGGCGGGGTTGATGCTTCTGAGGTTGGAGTAGATGTCCCGCCCGGTGCCGGCAAGCGCGCGGCCGAGCATGGTGGCGTGCGTGGTGAAGACCGTGCCGATGGAGGGCGCGTTCTTTTTCAGGCTGAGCAGGCCCGCGCCGCACATCCATTCATGGAAGAGGGCCACGGAGCGGCCGCCCGTGGGCTGGACGAGGCATTCGTGGATGGCCGCGATGACTTCGCCGCAGGCCGTGGCGAACATGACGGGTTCCACATAGTCCCAGCCGCCGGACAGGGAATCCACGCCGAAGCTCTTCCAGAGTTCGTAGAGGAGCTGGTTGCTGCCGTAGCGCTGGTCGAAATTCACCAGGATGGCCTTGGGCCTGCCCGGGATGTTCCAGCGGCCCAGGCTGCACTTGAGATTGCGCGCCGCGAGCGCCGAGCGCACGGAATCCCAGATATGCTCGTCCGTCTCTTCAAATCCCGCATTGTGCTGGAGCATGGGACCGAGGAGGAAATAATCCTCCCCGAAGGTCTCCACGGCCTGGAGGGCCTTGCTGCTGACGACGGAGTAGATGCCCCCGACCTTGTTGCAGACTTCCCAGCTCACCTCGAAAAGGCTCACGGGAGCATTGTGGAATTCCATAGCTTCTCCTTTGGGCGTCGCCGGGCGCGACTGTCCTGTGTGCGTGGGGACTGCCTGTGGCCGTATCCTGTCCGTACAACGCGAAAACCGCCGCCCCCGCGCGGAAGCGGAGGCGGAACCGGCGCGGGACCGCGGGGCTGCCCACACGGTCCCGCGCGGCGTTCAAAAGCGGTTCAGTTCTTCTTTTCCCCGGTCTTGCGGGCCGGGGCGGGCGCCTTCGTCCGTCCGGCGCCGGCCTTGCCGGTCCCGGGCGCTTTTTTCGCGGCCGCGGTCGCCGGGGCTTTCTTTGCCGGGGCCTTTTTCGCCGCGGGCCTGCGGGCCGTGGCGGCGGCTCCGGCCGGTGCCTTGCGGGGCGCGGCCGGCCCGGCTTCCAGTTCCTTTTCCGCTTCCGCCGCGGCCACGCGCATCTGAAGGTCCGCGAGCACATTCATATAGGTGATGTAGGCGTCATACGGGCCGGGAAACGGATTGGGCCTGTCCGGCGCAAAGGCCGTGAACCATTTCGTGGACATATAATGGAAATGGTCGGAACTTTGCAAGCGCTCAAAATCCTGCGTGATCTGCGGGATGCCGAGGGCGTGGACGCGCTCGGTCATGCCGTAGAGGGAGTGGATGGCATCTTTCTGCATGTCGTTGCCGAGCCAGGCCGTCAGGTCGCGCCCCTCGTAATCCCAGGACATGAATTCCGGCACGTCGATCTCGCCCACGCGGGGGAGCTTTTTCACGGCTTCGGCCGGAGTGGTGAAGCGGAAGTCCCCATTGGCGAGGATGCGCTCCGGCAGCGCCTCCATAAAGGCGAAAATGCCCGATTCGCGCGTATTCCGCAGGCCGAAGACATGGTAGTCGTTGAAGATGTTGATGATGTCCGCATCGGCGGCCAGGCTGTGGATCCAGGCGGCGTATTTTTCCGCCGTGAGCGGCCACTGGTCCCAGGCCTGATCGCTGAAGCGACGCCCCAGGTCCGCGGAAAGGGAGATGTTGCGCAGGAACAGGCACACCTCCGGCGCGCCCGCGGGGGTATAGAGATAGTTGGGGCTGCGCCAGCCGAGCACATGGTCCGCGCCTTCGGCGAGCACGGCCTTGTAGCCCAGCTCGCCCAGGGCCACGCCCATGTCGTTGTTATAGACCAGCTCGGCATTGCGGTAGGTGACGGGCTTTTTGCCGAACAGGCGCTTGATGCGTTTGGCGTGGGATTCCACCTGGCGGACGAATTCCCCGCGCGAGTAGAGAAAGGAGAGGCTGTGGGGCGCGGTCTCGGCGGCAAATTCCACGCAGCCGGTCGCGCTCAGGGCCTGGAAGCTCTCCAGCACTTCGGGGGCATACTGCTCGAACTGGTCGAGCGCCGTGCCGGAGATGGAGAAGCAGACCTTGAAGTCCTTTCCGTACCGGCGGAAGAGCTTGAGCAAAAGGTCGTTCATGGGCAGGTAACAGGTCCGCGCCGTGTAGAGGAGGATGTCGCAGTTGCGGTCATCGTCCTCATAAATGGAGTTCTGGCCCATGTCGAAGACCGTGTAGCGCCGCAGCCTGTACGGTTCATGCACTTCATAGCAAAGGCAGAGAGCTGGCATCAGTTGCCTCCGGTGACGTTGCGGTAAATATGCAGAAGCTGATCCGCCGCGTTGCCCCAGCGGATGGATTTCATCTCTTCGCGGCAGTTTTTCACAAGCTCCCTGGCGAGGCACGGATAGCGGAGCACGGCGCAGATCTTGTCAGCCATGTCGCGCGTATCCCAGAAGTCGGCCTTGAGCGCGTGTTCAAGCACTTCCGAAACGCCCGACTGGCGCGAGAGCAGGACCGGCACATCGTAGAGCATGGCCTCCAGCGGCGTGATGCCGAACGGTTCGGACACGGAGGGCATGACATAGAGGTCACTCAGGGCGAACATGCGGTCCACCTGCTCCCCGCGCAAAAAGCCCGCGAAGTGGAAGCGGCTGCCGATACGCAGGCGCCCCGCTCGCCGCACCAGGCGGGGGAGCATGTCGCCGCTGCCGGCCATGAAAAAGCGGACATTGGGGATCTTTTCCAGCACCAGGCGCGCGGCCTCCATGAAATATTCCGGCCCTTTCTGGAAGGTGATGCGCCCAAGGAAAAGCACGCGCTTTTCGTGGCGGATGCGCGGCGGGATCTCGTAATGCCGCTCCACCTCGTGGCGCTCCACCGCGTTGTAGACCACCTTGACCTTTTCCGGCGGCACGCCGTAGCGCTGGATGACCATGTTGCGCGTGAGCTGGCTCACGGCCACCACAACGTCGGCCGCCAGAAGGCCCGCGCGCTCGATGCCCGCCACCACCTCGTTGATGTTCTCGCCGCTGCGGTCATATTCCGTGGCGTGGATATGCACCACCAGCGGCTTGCCGGTGAGCGCCTTGGCGAGCATGCCCGCGGGGTAGGTCATCCAGTCATGGGCATGGATGACGTCGAACTCCTCGCGCAGGGCGATGGCGCCCCCCAGGCGGCCGTAGCGGTAGACCTCGGTCATGAGGTCGGGACCGTAGCCGCCCTTGAGCTGCCAGGTGAAGGCGCGCGTGCCGTCCAGCCGGAGGGCTTCGCCGCCGGGCGTGGTTTTGGCGCTCATGCGGCGCAGCGCTTCCGTGTAGCTCTCCGGCGTCATGTAGGGCATGAGCGGACTTTCCACGGAGAGGAAGCGGATGTTGGAGCGCCAGACCTCCTGTCCGGCCCAGGCGATGCGCTCCTGGACCTCTTCGGTGATGGGTGTGCCCGAGGCCGATTCCAGGCGCAGGAAGTCATTGGAGCCGTCCCCGCGCACATGCGGCAGGACGAAGATGACCTCGGCGCCGCGCTGGGCCAGGGCGCGCGTCATGCCGTAGCAGGCCGTGCCGAGACCGCCGCTGATGTACGGCGGAAACTCCCAGCCGAACATTAATACTCGCATTATGCGTCCCCCTTCTTCGCGCGCTTGCCCGACGGCGCCGGGGAAGGCGTGGTTGGCGTTGGGGAATCGTCATCAACGATCATGGTCACGCGGCAGATGCCGGCCGTGTCGCCGGTGCTGGGGAAGGCGAGCCGGTGCGCGATCCGGTGTTCCCAGGCGTTGTAGACGCCGGGCGCGGCCCGCTTGAGACGGATGAGCATCCGCAGGCATTCCGCCACGCTCCAGGCCTGGGCGATGGTGCCGTTGGCCCGGGCCGGCGGCGACGCGTCGAAGATCTCCGAGATGCTGCCGAGGCCCGCGTTCATCAGATGATCGGAGAAGAGCGGGGTCACGCGGTCCAGCAGGCCCCGGGCCGCGCCGTCCACGTCCCAGGCCACGCGCAGCAGGCCGTCGGTGTACTGCCCGAGCAGCCACGGCCAGACCGTGCCCTGGTGATAGGAGGCGTCGCGCTCGGCCGGCCCGCCCTCGTAGCGGCCCTTGTAGGCCGGGTCCGCCGGGGCGAGGGTCCGCAGCCCGTACGGGGTGAGCAGCCGGTTGCGGACGCACTCCACCACCTGGGGACGGTACTGCTCTTCGAGGATGGGATGCGGCAGCGAGACCGCGAGGATCTGGTTGGGCCGGATGCTCTGATCGAGCATGCCGTCGCGCCAGACATCGCCGAGGTAGCCGCCGTCGCGCGCCACCCAGAAATGCTCGAAAAAGCTCTGGCGCATGCCGCGCAGGTCGCCGGCGTACCATTCCGGCTCGTCGAACTTGTGGGCCAGGTGATCCACAAAGGCCAGGGTATTGTACCACAGGGCGTTGAGTTCCACCGGGCAGCCGTGGCGCGGCGTCACGGGCCGGCCGTCGGCCATGGCGTCCATCCAGGTGAGCTGCGTGTGGCCGTTGCCCGCGTGGAGCAGGCCGTTTTCGTCCACAAAGATGTCCATTCCCGGACCCTTGCGGTAGCCGGCCACGATCTCCTTGAGGGCGCTCCAGGCGTGCTCGCGCACCCAGGCGTAACCGTCGGGATTTTCCGCCAGATAGGCCTGGACGGCAAAGGCGTACCAGAGCGCGGCATCAGCGGAATTGTAGGCGTGCGCCCCCCGATCGGAAAAACAGTTGGGCACGAGTCCGTTTTTCATGCTGGCGGGCACCTGGGCGAGCACCTCAAGCCCGAAGGCCGTGCGGCCGCCGTAAAAGGCCAGCCCGGGCAGGGCGATGAGCGTGTCCCGTCCCCAGGCGTCGAACCAGTGGTAGCCGGCGACGACCGCCGCCGCGCCCGTGGTGTTGTGCACGCAGAACTGTTCGCCCGCCTTTTCCAGATGGCCGATAAGCCCGCGCACTTCGCGGTGCGCCGCGCCGCGCGGTTCGCTCTCGGCGCGCCAGAGCGCCTCCAGGTCCGTCGTGCCGCCGTTTTTGCCCGCCGCCGGGACCTCTTCGGTGCCCACGGCCACATAAACGCTGCCGCCTTCCGGCAGCGGCGGGAGCGGAATGTCCATGACGCCGGGCTGGAACAGGTCCTCCCTGTCCGGGAAGCCGCGTTCGCGCTCGTGGAAATAGACCACATTGTAGAACCAGTCCGGCGCGGGCGTGAAGAGCGAGGCGCTCCCGGCCTGGACATAGAGCGGGGGCATGCCGTCATAGGGCGTGATGGCAAAGCCGCCGGGCACGGCGTCGGTATGGGTCCGCACCTGCGGATTTGCCCTGGCAAGCTCGTGAAAGCCCCGATAGGCGAGCAGCGGCCTGAGCCGGAGCGTGAGCTGCGGCAGCCGCGCGTGACACCTGGGGGGGCCTTCCAGCGTCCAGCGGAAGAGGACGCGGTTCTGCCCTTGCATCAGCAAAACCTCGCGGCGCAGGCGCACGTCGCCCACCCGGTAGGTGAACTGCGGCCACGGGTCGAGCGTGAACTTCTCCAGATACTGGTGCCCGGAGGGGTGCAGGACGCCGGGATGCTGGCGGGTGGAGATGGGAAATTCCTTGCCGCCGCCGAAGAGGGATTCCTCCATGGCGGAGAGCAGCACCTGGCGCCCGTCGGGCGTGGCGATCACGAGCAGCCCGTGATATTTCCGGGTATTGCAGTAAAGGATGCTGCTGCTGGCGTAGCCGCCCAGACCGTTGGTGAGCAGCCACTCCTTGCGGAGGGCACGGCGTGTATTCTGGCAGGCGGCTTTGTCGAAGCTGAACCGCATACGGCCTCCTGGACGTACAGGTTGGAAGGAAGCCGGGCTGTGCTGCGGAAGCGGAGAGAAGGGAGACGAGAGGGCAGCGCATGACCCGTTCGTTCGGCCGCTGGCTCTCTGACCGCGCGGCCCGGCGGGGGGATGGTTCTGCGGGCGAAAAACCGGGAAAGATGCAGGGTGCCCGATGGCGCGTTCCTCCGCCGCGATGGCTCCAGTGTAGAGGATTTTTTTGTGCCTGTCGAGGCGTTGCGGGCATTGGCGGCATGTCCGCGGCTGTTTTTGCCGGAGAATTCCGAAAGTTTCCACACAGCCGGAGCGTTTTCGCAAGGAAATCGCGGAAACTCTCCTGCAAAAGCGGGCGCTGCAGGCCGCCCCTTGATGCTTCGCGCCGTCTCCTGTACAACCATGGCACGCGTTCGCCCGGCGCGGCCCATACTGGAGGGGCGGGGCGAACGTTTCGTGCGGACGGAGGTCCCCTCCGTCCCGGTCGGCCGCAGGCCGACAGCCCAGCCGGAGCATCCATGTCGTGTACGTTCACGCCCGCCTTCTGCCGCATTGACCTTGCGGCCATACGCCGCAATTTCCACCGCATGGGCAGTCCCGCGGACCTCATGCCGGTCATCAAGTCCGACGCGTACGGGCACGGGCTGCTGCCTGTGGCGCGCGTCCTTGCCGAGGAAGGCGCGCTGCGCTTTGCCGTGGGCACCGCCGACGAAGGCGCGGAACTGCGCCGGGCCGGCATGGGGCAGGAGATCGTGCCCCTCATGGGCTGCCTCACCGGCGACGACTGGCGCACCGCCGCGGCCTGCGGACTCACGCCCCTGATCACCTGTTTCGACGACATCGCGGCCGCCGCCGCGGCCGCATCGGCCTGCGGCGCGCGCCGCCTTCCCGTGGCGCTCAAGTGCGATACCGGCATGGGGCGCCTCGGCTTCGCGCCGGAGGACGCCCCCGCCCTCGCCGAGCGGCTGCGCGCCCATCCCGCGCTCGCGCCGCGTCTTGCCCTTTCGCACCTTTCCAGCGTGGACATGCCGACGGAAGACGCCTACACCGAAATGCAGATCCGCCGCTTTGAGCGCTTCCTCGCGGGCCTGCGGACGGCCTTTCCCGACATCCTGCCCTCCCTGGGCAATTCCGCGGCGACCCTCGGGCCTGCGCGGCAGCGCAGCGGCATCTGCCGTCCCGGCCTGGCGCTCTATGGCGGCGATCCCTTTGCCGGCACCGGGCGCGAGCTGGCGGACGGCTCCCTGGAATGGGCCATGAGCATCGCCGCGCCCATCCTCGCCGTCCATCCGCTCCGGGCGGGAGAAAGCGTTTCGTACGGGCGCATCTTCACCGCCCCGCGCGACATGCGCGTGGCGGTGGCCGCCGCGGGCTATGCCACGGGCTATGCGCGCGCGCTTTCCGGCCGTGTTTCCCTGCTCGTGCGCGGGCGCCGCGTTCCGCAGGTGGGCAGGATCTGCATGAGCATGCTCATGCTTGACGTGAGCGCGTTGCCCGAGACCACCCGGGGCGACCTCGCCTGGGCGCTCGGCGGCCCGGCGGAGCCTGGCGAACGCCCGGTGGACGCGCAGGAACTGGCGCAACTGCTGGACACGATCCCCTACGAGATCCTCTGCCTCATGGGCGCGCTCAATCCGCGCCGCTACGTCTGACGGGCAAACGATGATGAAGACGAACCCCTTCTGGCGGCGGTTGCGCGCGGCGCTGCGCCGCCGCGAACCTCCGCCCGCGGCCATCTTCCAGTCCGCCTGGAAGCACCAGGCGATGGTCAGCGTCAGCTTTGTGGACAGGCGGCGCAGCCTGCACAATGTGGAGTGCCGCATCCATGACATCCGCAAGGGCCGCGTCAATCTGGAACTTGTCTTTCCCCTGCGCGCGGCCCTGCTGGAACGGGGGCGTTGCGCCCTGTACTTCAAGCTCCCCCCGGCCGTGCTGAAACGGGAGTTCGGCATCAGGTCAAGCCCGGGGCAGAACGGCTTTCTCTGCCGAAGCTCCCTGATCCCCGGGACGATCGACGCGCGGGGCGACGTGCGCGACATCAGCGTGGAAATGCCCCGCGGCTACACCCGGCGGGAGTTGCGGCGGCATGAACGTTACCGGGTCTTTTCCGGCCAGGTGGACGATGCCGGACTCTGGATACCGGCGCGGACCGCCCCCGGGGCGCCGCCGGACCTGCCGGGGACGGGACGCCAGTACGCCGTGCGTCTCGTTGACATCTCCGCCGGAGGGGCCAAGGCGATCCTGGAAGACGTGGAATTTTTCGACGAGTTCACCCTGCTGGACGAAAGCCGGCTCCTGCTGCGCCTGAGCCTCAACCTGACGAGCGGCGAACGGCTGGATACCTTCCTGCTCTGCCGCTGCGTGAGCAGCAGCTACAGCATCCGCCTGCGACGCCTGACGCTCCTGCTCCAGTTCCTGTCGCCGTGCGCCCCGCCGGACCATGGCGCCGCTGAACTCTCCACAGACATGGACGCCGCGGCGGCCAATGGCGACGAGGAGACGGACAGGAGCGGCATCGCCGTCATCCGCCACTGGCTCGCCGCGGACTACGAGCGTCTGACGGCCGGCGGACCGGAAGGCTCCAAAAACGGCGGGGACTGAACGCCCCGGGCCGGGTGGGGCTAGGCTCAGACCTCATTAAAGTACGTTATGGTTTTTTCAGCAAGGAAAAGAGTTTTTTCCACTGGCCGCCCGGAGCAGAGCGAAGGGCGGGGCTGTCGCCGCAAGGATCCTAAAAAATAAGATTTTTTTGCGCTGGCAAGGAAGTGGACGATTTTTGGAGGGAGTGTACTCACGTACATGACCGACAAAAATCGCCCAGTGACGCGACCGAAGGCGGCGCGAAGCGCCGTGCCCGTTCGAGCGAAGCGAGGTACGGGCATCGTCCGCAACGCGTCAGGCCAGCGCAAAAAAGGCTGTTTTTGACGGATGATTGTGGCATCGCACAAGCTGCCACACCCCAAGCCAGCAGTCACAAATAGGTCCAGACCCTAGTTCTCCGCGGACGCGTTTTTGGACGCCATGGCGCCGGGATTGCGCATGGTGATCTGGCCTTCGATGATGCCGCCTTCCTCGGTGAGCAGGCTCGGCGTCTGGAGCGTGCCTTCCAGCACGCCCGAGGCATAGACCACCACGCGCCGCTTGGCCGTCACCTCGCCGTTGAAATGCCCGGAAAGCAGAAGCTCGCCCACGGCGATGGTGCCGTGCACCTGGGCGTCCTTGCCCACATTGAGCGTGCCATCGCTCGTGATGTCGCCGGTGAACCTGCCTTCGACGCGCACCGTGCCCTTGAAGCTGAGCTTGCCTTCATACACGGTATCCGAGCCGAGATAGGCGATCTCATCCTTGCCCATTTTTCCTCCCCCGTCATGACGCGGATGCTAGCCCTTGAACATGAAGCGCCGCATGGACACATTAAGCACAATCCCGAGCAAGGTAAAGTTGACGAGCGTCGCGCTGCCGCCATAGCTGATGAACGGCAACGGGATGCCCACCACCGGCATGAGGCCGATGACCATGCCCATATTGATGAAGATCTGCCAGAAAAAATAAAAAAAGACGCCCACCACGAGCATGCTGCCGAACCTGTCCTTGGCCTGGACGGCCGTGGAAAAGACGGACAGGAGGAACAGGCAGAACAGCGTCACCAGGGCGACGCAGCCCACAAAGCCCCATTCCTCGCCGAAGACCGCCACGGCGAAATCCGAATGGCGCTCCGGGAGAAAACGGAGCTGGCTCTGCGTGCCCTCGCCATAGCCCTTGCCCCAGATCTCGCCGGAGCCGATGGCGATGCGCGACTGGAGGATGTGGTAGCCCGAACCGCGCGGATCGTTGCCGGGGTCCAGAAAGGTGAGGATGCGCCGGCGCTGGTAGTCATGCATGCCCACGAACCACATGAACGCCGCGGCGCAGGGCGCGGCCACAAGACAGGTCTTGATGACGTAGCCCCTGACCCCGTGGAAGAGGATCATGCCGCCGAGGATGAGCAGGATGAGCATGGTCGTGCCGAGGTCCGGCTGCATGAGGATCAGCCCTGCCGGCACAAGGCCCACCGCAAGGACCGAGCAGAAGGCCTTCCAGCCGAGCGGGCGCCCGTCCCTGGCGAGCAGGCGCGCGCCCAGCACCAGGACGGCCAGCTTGGCAAGCTCGGAGGGCTGGATGCTCATGAAGCCGAGCGAGAGCCAGCGCCTGGCGCCGTAAACCGTCTTTCCGGCCACCGGCACCAGGAGGAGCAGGACCAGCACGATGAGAAAGAACGGCCACGCCATGTTCCGCAGGCGGCGATAATCAAAGCTCATGGCCGCGAGCATGCCGCACAGGCCCACCAGCCCCCAGATGAGCTGGCGCTGGTAAAAGTCGGAAAAGGCCAGCCCCGCCTCAAGGCGCGTGCCGCTGGCGGAATAGAGGTTGCCCACGCCCACGAGATAGAGGGCGAACATGCAGCCGAGCAGGCCCCAGTTGAGGTGGCTGAAGAGGCGCTTATCCATGGCCTGCACCAGCTGCGGGCAGCGCGGGCGCGGCCGCGCCTCCGGGCGCCGTGCCGGCCGCCGCCCGGGGCAGGGGCTGGACGGGCGGGGGCACGCCGGTGTCCGGCCCGAACAGGTGTTCATACACGCGCTTCGCCACAGGCCCGGCCACGCTGGAGCCGCCGCCGCCGTGCTCCACCATGACGATCACCACGTAGCGCTTGCCGTTCTTGCTGCCCCAGGTGGCGATCCAGGCATGGTCGCGCTGGGCGTATTCCATCTCGGAAGAGCGCAGGCGCCGGTCGCCGGCGGCCATCTTGAGCTTGACCACCTGGGCCGTGCCGGTCTTGCCGCCCATGTCCGCGTCCTTGCGGCCCACCACGCGGGCCGTGCCCGCTCCGGCGGTCTTGCGCATGGCATTGACGACAAAATCCAGCGTTTCCTGACGCGCGGGCACATGCCCCCGCACCTCGCGCGGCGCGTTTTCCAGCAACTGGGGCTTGAGCAGGTCGCCGCCGTTGAGCATGGCCGACACATAGACGGCCATCTGCACAGGCGTGACCAGGGTATAGCCCTGCCCGATGGAGACATTGAAGGTCTCGCCGCGCACCCAGGGCCGCTTGAACCGGCGTTTCTTCCACGCCTTGGAAGGCACGAGCCCGGACTTTTCGTGCGGCAGGTCGATGCCCGTGGGGCTGCCGAACCCGCAGGCCCTGGCGAACTGCTCGATCCTGTCGATGCCCAGACGCTCGGCCATGAGATAATAGTACACGTCACAGGAATGGATGAGCGAACTCTCCATGTTCATGCTGCCGTGGCCGCCCTTTTTCCAGCAGCGGAAGATCTGGTTGCCCAGGCGCACCTGCCCGGCGCAGAACACGGTGTCGCGCGGGCTTACCCCGCGCTCGAGGAACATGGCGGCCATGAGCAGCTTCCACACCGAACCCGGCGGATAGACGCTCTGGATGACGCGGTTCTGGAGCGGGAAGCGGTTGCTGGTACGCAGGGCTTCCCAGTCGCGCCGGGAAATGCCGCCCGCAAACAGGTTGTTGTCATAGGCCGGGGAGGTGACGAGCGCCCGCAGCTTGCCCGTATCAGGCTCCATGACCACCACGCAGCCCGCCTCGCCGTTGAGCGCGTTCCAGGCGGCGCGCTGGAGGTCGCGGTTGAGCGAGAGCTGCATCTCCGCGCCGCCGCGCGGCTCCTCGCGCAGGGTCTTGCCCAGGGCGCGGGCGTGGGCGTCCACCTCCACGTCGTAGAGGCCCTTGCTGCCGCGCAGGTCTTTTTCCAGCTTGAATTCCAGGCCCTGCTTGCCCACCAGATCGCCCATGGCAAGCGCCGGGTCGGACTCCATCTCCCGCTCGTTGGCCTCGGCCACATAGCCGAGCACATGGGCGAAAAGTTCGTTCTCGGGATAGCTGCGCTTGGTGCGGACGACGATCTCCAGTCCCGGCCAGGCATGGATCTCGGACTCGATGCGCGCCACCAGGTCAAAGTCGATGTCCGTGATCATGAGCAGAGGCTCGAAGGGTTTCACCTTGAAACGGTCCTGCTGGTACTTCTCCTGCACATGGGCGAGGGGGATGCCCGACCAGGCGCTGATCTGGGCGAGCGTGGCGGGCAGGTCCTCGCAATCCTCGCGCACGAGGGAAAGGCCATAGGCGGTGCGGTTGTCCGCCAGGACGCGGTTGCCCTGGTCGAGGATGCGGCCCCGGGGCGCGAAGATGCGCTCCTGGCGCAGGCGGTTTTCCTGCGCCTGCCGGGAGAACTCCGCGCCCAGATGGACCTGGAGATACCAGAAACGGACCACAAAGACGAAAAAAAAGATCCCCACCAGCACCTGGAGGAGAATGACGCCGCCACGCGGGGGCTGGTAGCCCTCGTTTTCCACCTGGATCCTGAGCCAGGAGCGCCCCTGCGGGCGCCGGTTCTCCCCGCCGGTGGCGGTCGGCTGTGCGTCGTTCTGCTGCATGTGTTCCAGAGGGGTTGGAGTTGGCCCGGCGGCAGCCACCGCCCGGGGCGCGTTCAGCGTTTTTTCGACATTCCCGTCATTCCTCGGCCGGGGGCGCGTTCCAGCCCCGCGCCGCCACGAGGAGGCGCCAGGCGAACGGCATGAACAGCGCCTGGACGAGGCTCTTGTCCAGCGTGTCCTCCACGTTGAACGTCAGGTTCTGCAGGGGCGCCATGAGCCACGTCACGCCGTAGTAGGCCGCGCCCAGACAGGCCGAAAGCAGGAAAACGAAGACGAAATTCTCCACCTGAAAGAGCCAGCGCCCGATCCTGAACAGCACGATGGTGGCCGCATACCAGACGATGACCGCCCCGAAGGGCCGCGTGCCCATGCCTTCCTGCACAAGGACAAAGAGCGGCAAAAGCCAGACGAGGTTCCGGTAATCCCGTTCCTGAAGCAGGATGATAAGACCGACCGCCAGAACGTCCAGCCCCGGCACGAGCGCCTGGAGGCAGACCCCCACCGCCAGAAAGCTCAGCCACCAGAGAGCGGCGCGGAACGCCTTCATCTCTGCCGTCCCGGCCGTCCGGCATTGCCCGCGGGCCGCCTCATGGCAGCACCACGCGGTAGCGGGGCGCGCGCTCCCCGGAGCCGGCGCCCGGGCGGACGGAAGGCTGGGCAGGCGCCACGGGCATGCCCCCGGCCGCCGCTGCTGGTCTGTCCGGCGCGGGTCTGTCCGCAACGGGTCTGTCCGCAGCGGGACGGGCCGGCGCGGTGGCTTGCCGCGTTGCGGAAGCGCCGTCCCGGGCTGCGGGCCGGCCGGACGCCGCGGACGGCGCGCCCGTCGTCGCGGGTGCCGGAACGGACCCCTGCCCGGCGGTCACGCCGGGAACGGCC
>NZ_CAJUBO010000020.1 GCF_910584445.1 uncultured Desulfovibrio sp. | reverse complement strand
GCCCCCGCGCCCAAGGCGGCGCCTGCCCCGGCCCCCCAGCAGGCTCCCGCCGCGCCCGCCGCAAAGCAGGCTCCCGCCGCAGCGGCTGCGGCGCCAGCGGCCAACGGCAAGGCAGCGGCGGCTCCGGCCAACAACAAGGCCGCGGCCCCCGGCGGCGATCACAAGAGTTCCTCCACCATCCGCGTGGATCACGAACGGCTCGATCATCTCATGAACCTCATCGGCGAGCTGATCATCAACCGCAACCGCTACACGCTGATCGCCCGTTCGCTTGAAGGCAGCGAAGACAGCATCAACGTGGCCGAGGTGGCGCAGAGCCTTTCCGAGACCACGTACGCCATGGCGCGCATTTCCGATGACCTTCAGGATACCATCATGAAGGTCCGCATGGTGCCCGTCTCTTCCGTCTTTTCCCGCTTCCCCCGACTTGTGCGCGACCTTTCGCGCAAAAGCGGCAAAGAGGTGGATCTCATCATGGAGGGCGAAGAGACGGAACTGGACAAAAGCGTGGTCGAGGTCATCGGCGACCCGCTTGTCCACCTTATCCGCAACTCCGTGGACCACGGCATCGAACCCGAGGAGCAGCGTCTTGCACAAGGCAAGCCGGCCAAGGGCAAGGTGACCCTGCGCGCCTTCCACAAGGGCAACTCCGTCGCCATCGAGATCGAGGATGACGGCAAGGGCATCGACCCCAACAAGATGCGCGAAGTCGCCATCAAGAAGGGCATCATTTCGCCGGAAGAGGCTGCCCAGTTGGACGACAGGGAGGCCATTGAACTGATTTTCGCCCCCGGCTTCTCCTCTGCCGAAAAGATTACGGATATCTCCGGCCGCGGCGTTGGCATGGATGTGGTGCGGACCAATATCAAGAACCTCAAGGGCAGCGTCAATACCTACTCCGAGGTCGGCAAGGGCACGCGTTTCACCCTGAGCCTGCCGCTGACGCTCGCCATCATCGACGCGCTCATGGTCAATGTTTCCGGCCAGATGTATGCCATCCCGCTGGATGCCGTCTCTGAGACCACAAAGATCGAGACCGTGCGCCTTACGGATGTCAAAGGTCGCAAGGCCGTGACATTGCGCGGGGAAGTGCTCGGCATCGTTGAGCTTTCGGAAATGCTCGGTCTGCCCCGTTCAACAGAGACCCTGCCGGAAGTCCTTTCCGTGGTCGTCATCCACGACAATGAACGCCGCCTTGGCCTGGTGGTGGATGAACTGCTGGAGCGCCAGGAGATCGTCATCAAGCCGCTCGGCGCCTATCTGGGAGACCTCAAGGGCATTTCCGGCGCCACCATCATGGGCGATGGTTCGGTCATCCTGATCCTGGACCCGCACGAGATCTATCTCATGTCCACGTCCAAGGCGGCCAGTATCAGCCCCATGGACCAGAACAAGCAGCAGCCGCAATTGGTGAAATAACGTCCGCAATCAGGAATCCGCAAAAAGGGGGGACATAGGTCCCCCCCTTTTTGCGTGTCGCGCCCCTCTTCAGGGAAAGTTTGCCTCGTACAGGAAAAGGCGGATTTTTGCCCCCCTTTCTCTTTCGTCTGTCCAAGTAATCACGTTCACATGATGAAACAGACGGAAAACGCGAGACACCTTCGCAGAGCTTGACGCCGCTCTGCTGGCGATCCGGCGCGGCATGGTACATCAAAATTTCGAGTCCATCATGCCTGGCGCGCTGGAGGCTTCTTCATATCCCCCAGACGATGTCCACGCCGGGATCGACTTCGATTCTTGCCGCGGGATCGTCCCGCGAAACATAGATCCCCGGCCCCTCGCCGCCCGCTTTCCAGACAGTTGCGTCGAGAACGACCTTGTCATCCTCGACGCGTATCCCGCGCACTCCTTCCAGGGGGTCCATGTCGTCCAGGACCAGCAGGACCTCGATGTTCGCCACAGTCCCTTTTTCCTTCAGCGACCGCAGGGACGGCGCTCCCGGGCCGGCCACGAGGATGTCGATGCCAGAGCCGCCGTCAATGAATCTGTCCGCGGGATCATACATGATGCAGTCATTGCCGGACCCGGCGAAGACGATGTCGCTCCCCGGGCCGGCGTCGATGGCGTCGTTGCCTCCCTGCGCAAAGATGATGTCGTTCCCGGCGCCCCCATGTATGACATCGGCAGTGTCGTCCGGTCCCTCGATGCCGTTTTTGCCTTCGAGCATGCGGCCGATCTCGATGAGTTCCCTGTTGTCCAGCGCCCGCAGGCTCGCGGGGAGTCCGCCGTCCCCCAGGATGCCCTTGCCCGGGAATTGGCCGAGATCGCCAAAAATAACGTCATCACGGTCAGTGCCCCTGACGATGTCGCGGGTCTCTGCCGGCGCCGGAGAGGCCGTGAGGAGGGCCGCAAGCAGTATTCCCGCCCCGGCAGCACGTTTGCAGCTCATTGCTTGCTCCCATCGGGGTTGCAAGGGGTGAAAAGGCATTTTCCCTTCCCTTCTCTTTCGGGCAGGTGGTCCAGATCCTTGAAAAGAAGCTCCGGAGTCGGATTCCCGGGGTCGTCCATCGTTTCCAAAAGGTCTTCCAGTTCGTTTGCGGGCTGCCCGTTTTCTTGCCGGAATTGCAGGATGTTCGCTTTTGTGTTCATGCTTCCGGACCGCTCAGGTGCGGGAAAAATGGGCGAGACATCAGCGTTTGCCCGCATCGAGCCAGCTTTTTTGCGCGGACCAGAATTTTTTTTGCGCGTGCTGCACAACGGCAAGCTCGCGCAAGAGTTCGGGATCGCGCGGCGCGATGCCCAGGGCGTCACGCAGGCACGCCTCGGCGCGCGCATACTCTTTTTCGCGGATGAAGCTCGCCGCGAGCAGCCGCCGTGTGGGAAGATGCTGCGGAAACTCCCGCATGGACTGCCGCAAAACCTTTTTCGCTTCTCCGGGCCTGTCCGCCTCCATGAGAGCCTGCGCATAGTCGCACAGGAGCGCGGGGCTTCTTTCCGCATCCCGCGTCAGGTCCGCATAGACGCGAAGTGCCTCCCTGAGCCGGCCTGTCCGCCGCAGCGCGAGGGCCAGCAGCGCTTTTTCCCCGGCATCGGCATCGTCCCGGACACGTGCGCGGATACTTTCGTAATGGCGTTTTCCCCGGGACGGACGCACCTCGGCCAGCGCGGCCCGCGCCCAGAGATTTTCCGGATCGCGTTCCAGCAATCCTTCCAAAAGGCGCGCGGCTGCGGCGGTCTTTCCCTCCCGGCGGAGCAGGTCCGCAAGCCCGAGGACGGCGCGGGCATTCGCGGGTTCCCTTGCCAGGGAAAGCTGAAAAAAATGCCGCGCGCGTTCGGGGCTGCCGCTTCTGTCACAGGCCACAGCCAGGGCCGCCACGCTTTCCGCCGGCAGTCGCTTGCTGATTTCCGGGTCTTGCCTCCGGGCCTGCTGGAAAACCCGCATGGCCTGCCCGTAACGGCCCATGTCCACAAGGATGAGAAGCCGGCGTCCCGTCAATGGGACATTGTGGGGATGGAGGGCTTCCGCCGCGTCGAGAAGGCGCAACGCGCCCTGATGATCACCGTTCCAGTACCGAAGATCGATGGCGTCGTTCCAGTGGGCCAGTTGCCCGGTCAGATGCGCGCGCTTTTCCATGAGGTCGAACTGCCGCTTCCGATCGCCAAGAAACCCCCAGGCGTCCGCGAGCTGGCTCAACGTCGCGGGAGTTTCGGGCAGCCGCGCGCGTTCCATGCGTTTCAGGACGGCCAGGACCTGCTGCCTGTCCCTGAGCGCCGTGAACACATACAAAAGACGCGGCAGCATCTCCGGTTCGGCGGACCCCAGAGCCTTGAGCGCGTTTCGCGCGGCGCTGTCCCGTCCCGCGCCGGGAGGCACGGTCGCAAACGCCTCTCTCGCGCCCTTTTCCCGCTTCGGCTGCCGCAACGTCGCCACCTGCGCTTCGGCCACGCCCAGATACTCGCGTGGCGTGGCAAGCCCCCTGCTTTCCAGCGCCTGCAGGAGTTCTTCCGCCTCGCGCAGGTCCCGTGTCTCCAGCGCGCGAAAGAACAGATTGAACGCCAGGGCGTCGTTCCAGCCTTGCGCGAGGCTTTTGCGGGCCAGGGCGTCAGCGTGCCGCTGTTTCTCCGCGCGCTGTGGATATTCCTTGGGCAGGGCGGCGGCCACGGTCTGGGATTGCAACGCCAGCGCCAGGAGGTCGGCGTCATTTTCCACACGCGCTTCCGCCTCGCGCAAACGTTGCCAGCTTGTCTCATAGTCGCGCAGATGCTGCGCGGCGCGGGCGATACCCAGCAAGGTCCGCACGTCTGGTCCACTGTTTTCGGCAATGCTGTTCCAGGCATCCAGCATGGCGCGCCAGTCACCGCTCCGTTCCGCAAGGTCCGCCGCCAAATGGGCGTTGGCGCGTTCGGCGGGCGGCAATACTTCCCTATGCCGGGCAAAGAGCGTTTTTGCCTGCTCCAGCCAGAAGCGCGAACGCTCCCTCGCGGTTTGCGGGTTGCCCCGGAAGGGCGTTTCTCCTGCGTTGTCTTCAGATGCCGCGTCGTAAACGTCCGAAAGGCGCAGACACGCATAGATCAGGTTCCGCAGGACTTCGGGTTCCGGAGGCGTGGACCGGGCGCGCAGGTCGGCGATCTCCCTGGAGATGGGCTGTTCCTCCCCGCGTTTGGCGGCTTCCAGCAGCAACGCGGACCGGACGGCCTGCGTCTGGGAGCGAAGGGCCTCCCGTGCGTCGGGCGGGAACGTGTGCGCCCGCGCGGCCAGTTTTTCGAGCAGGGCCTGCGCGTTCTCCAGATCGTTCTGGCGATACAGTATGGAGACCAGCGCAAGCGAGTCGGCCACTGTGGCGTCTTCGCGGGCGATCAGTTGCTCAAGGATGCCTTGCGCCGCCTTGTACTCCTGATGTGTGCGATACAGCTCGTACAGCGCTTCCAGATACTCGCGCCCGAGCGGCCTGGGGAGCCTTTCCGCGGCCCGGAGCGCCGCCGGCAGATCTCCCGCCCGGGCGCGGTTGCGGAAATAGCGGGCAATGAGTTCCTCATCCCCGGGGGCATGGTGCAGCGCCTGTTCCAGCGCCTCTTTCTCGCCCTGCGTATCGTTGCGCTCCGCGCGCCACAAGGCCAGGGTCCGCCAGGCTTCCGCCCTGTCGGCAGCGTCCTCATGCCCTGCGAAAAGCGCTGTTTCGGCAAGTTCGTCTTCGGAAATGTCATGGTAGCCCTGGGCAAGGCTGCGCCAAAACTCCCTGTCGCGCTCATGGGGCGGCAGGGTACGGGCCGCGGCGAGCGGATCGTTCTCGGCCAGCAGAACGATCGCCAGCCGGCGTTTCCATTGGATATTGCCCGGATCGCGCTGCAAGACCTCCTGCACGATCTCTTTCGCGCGCCGGGTTTCTCCCAGCGCTTCCAGGGTATCGACAAGCTTTGCCGCTGACGCAAGATCAGTGGGATCGCGCTGATACTGTTTCGTTAATAATTCTTCAGCGCGTCTCAGCTTTCTGTTGTCCAGATACATGGCGACCCATGTCGTTTCATTGGGCATGGACAGCCACGCGATTGCGCCTGTCACCAGAACGAAAGCCAACAGCGCGCCAAGATACGATTTTTTCATACAGGTATCCTAGACAAAGAACGTCACTCGGCCCCCGACAAGGCGCTCTCGGGCTGTTTTGTCGAAGGGAGGCGCATCAACTGACGCTCCGCCATATAGGGATGATCCCCCGCGTGTTGTACCGCCTCACGCACGCGTTGCCGCGTGACCGCGTCGTCGGGGGCGACATATTCCAGCGCCAGGACGGGAAGACCCGCGCCGCGAAGGCGCAAAAGCCTGGGGCGGAGCCATGCCCGGTCCTGTGGCGAAATCTGCTCATAAAAAACGGAGCCATCTTCGTTGGTTCGCCATCGGGACACTGTGCTTTCGCAGACAACGGCGTCGAGGCAGTCGGCGGTGTCCGCGGCGGTTTCAAGGGCGCCGTTCGCAATGAGCGCGGCCTCCGGAAAACGACGACGCAAGCGCCTGATGATATTCGCGACCGCGTCCCTGGACCCGGCGTATGCCGCCGGGTCCCTGTTTTCCAGGTATTCGCCGATATCGGCATTATCCAGCAGAAAGCCGTCATAGCCTGCCGCCAGAAGCGCCGGGGCGATGGTGTCGACCAGCAGGTCGCTCCATTCCGGGCTGCGCGGGTCTATCCTGCGCGCGTCGGGCCAGTCGGGATTTTCTTCAAGGAGCCAGGGCTTATCCCGGACAAGCGGCCAGAACCAGCGGCTTTGGGAAATTTCGCCGATGCTCATGTAGGCCAGGCACATCCGGTCGCCCTTGTCCTCCTTTGTGACGGGGCCGAGGGCATCCGCTTCAAGAATGAGCAGGTCGTACCCGGAAAGCGCGAGGACTTCCCGATCCTGTCCGTAATAGCAAAGCCATGTGATATGGCGTGGCTCTTCTGAGCCGAAAAGTCTGGAGTAAAGATTTTTCTGCATATATGGTGTTTCCAGTGCTTCATGGGCATCAGGAGAAACCTCTCCTGTTCCAGATGCGGAAAATGCGTTTGCTGCAACCGCAAGAATACCGCACAGGACTGAAGCAAGAAATTTGATGTCAATGTCTCTGCGCGCTTTGGCAGCCACCAGTCTCATGCTCAAACGCCCATTTGCTGCTTGGCGAATGTTTCAAATTCCAGACGGTCCAGTGCGCGTTCAAACATGATGACCCCGGCTGCGAGCGAGAGCAGCAGGGCAAACAGGTACCCCAGGCCAAGATATTCGTCTCCCTGGAGGATGCTCAGCCAGGTGAAGGCCGCATTGCAGCAACAGAAGAGCGTTGAAAGCAGGAGAGCGCGGACCTGCCAGTCAAAATACAGAAAGAAGATGAGCAGAAACAGAAGGAGCGCCTGCAGAAACGCCGCCAGAAGCCCCCACCGCAATGTGGGCACATCAGCCGATGACAGGCCGAGGAAGCCCGCGAACCAGGGCGCAAGGACGATCAGAACGAGGGTGATGATCCCCTGCGAGGCCAGCAGGCGCTCTGCGGAGAGTTTCAGGCTGTCGCCGATTTTTTGCTTGCCGTATTCAATGGCTGCAATATCCCCCCCGCATGTGACGGCATTGAAATACACGCTGTAGTTCCTGTAAAAAGACGTCTCCACACGGAGCAGAAAGACGGCCATGGCCGGAATGGTGGTCAGATAGGCAAAAAAGAGGCAGGTATCGTAGGTCTCCGCGCAGCGGAACCAGCCGATGACCTCGCGCCCCAGAGGGCTGTGCCAGACAAGGAATTTGTCGATCCATATGCCGAGATTGAAGACGAAGCCGAGGGCCGCGAGCCGGCGTTTTTTCCATAAAAAGGCGATGAGCGTGCGCTCGCAGGGGCTGTAGGAAGGAAATTCGCAAAAAATGCGCCAGCTCAGCCAGATGGCAAGCAAAAACTGCCCCAGGCCGTAGCCGGCGAGTACCCCGGTCAACGCAAAATACCTGTAGCCAAGAACGGCCAGGATGACGCCCACCGCATTGGCGCCGCAGAAGCCCCCCACGATCTGGCCGTAGCCCTTGGCGGCGGAAAGGAAAACCATGGCGAGCCAGGTAAGCGACAGGCTCTGGAACATCAGGAACGCGGCAAACGCCTCCGCCGCGGGCAAGCCGGAAAAGGCGAACCATGGCCCGGCGCACACCAGGCCCAAAACCAGGACCATCGAGGCGGAAGACAGAAAGGCGGGCAGGATCCCTTCCATTTCGGAGGCATAAAGACGGTCGGAAATATAGCGCGAGACTCCCTGGTGGATCGTGCCGCCAAGCAGGATGGAACCCGCATACACATATGTGGTGACGGTACCGAAGATATCGACGGGATTCGCGGCCTCGCCCTGCGCGCCGGGATCGGCGGCCATGAACGCCCCTATGCCCATGAGGCTCAACATGGAGAGCATCCACGGGCCGGAGGCGATGATCGCCGAATACCCGTATGCCGCGGCAAGGGAACCGTAACTGTTTGAGGCAAGGATGCGCTGGAGGCGAAAACCGATACCTGCCATCAGTGGACTCCGTGCGGCAGCGTCCGCGCATCGTCCGTCGCGCGGGCGTGTCGGGGTTTTTTGGCCGCAAAAATATACGTCTCGTATATATCCCGGTACTGGCGCATGATCTTTTCCAGATCATAATACCGCAGCGCGCGCTCCCGACCTGTCAGGCCGTATCTGTACAGTGCGTCAGGATCGCGCGCGAAGCGGGCAAGTTCGGAGGCGGTCGCTTCGGGATCGCCCACCGGCGTGATCCGGCCGCTTGGTCCCAGCGCCCTGTCGTCCTTGCCGATGCCGGTGAGGATTTCCCTGCACGCGCCCACATCCGTGGCGACAACAGGCAGGCCCGCGCAATTGGCTTCCAGGACGACATAGGGAAAGCCTTCGCTGGCGCTGGTGAGCAACAGCACATCCATTTCGGCATACACCTTGTCCAGATCGCGGCGAGGACCCACAAAAAAGACCTTGCTGTGGAGATCGAGTTTTTCCAGAAGATCGAGACATTCCGCGACATATTCAGGCTCTTCATCAAGGGGACCGACAACGGTGGTCCGGAACGGAACATCCCAGGCGGACAGCAGCGACATGGCGCGCAACAGGGTCTTTATGTCCTTGATGCTCACGACGCGACCCACAAAGCCCACCCGAAGCGGTTCACCCGGCGCTTTTCGCTGCCGGGGGATGTTCCTGAAGGTATCCGTAATGATCCCGTTGGGAATGATCTCCACCTTGTCCCGCGGAGCGCCTTCGCTGATCTGGATCTCTCCGTTGCCCCGATAGAGGGAAATGATTTTTGAGGCGTTGTCATACGCGGCATGGGAAAGGGACTGGAAGAGCGCCATCCAGCGCTCACGGAACCAGTTCCGCGAGCGTTCGAGCTGCAAAAAGCGGCTTTCGCCGGAGGAGGAAAGCCAGTCCACCTTTGCCAGCTCGATGCGCCGTTCGCGGGAATAGATGCCATGCTCCGTCAGGATGAGCGGCCGCCCGGACTCATATGCCGCGCGCGCCCCCAGAAGCCCCGCGTAGCCTGTGCATGCGGCGTGATAGACGCGCGCCTTTGGCAATGATGCGCGCAAGACATTGAAGATGGGCATGTACTGCGCGCGAAAACTCCAGAAATAATCCAGGAAGCTCAAGCCCGGGATGCCGATCTCGTGATACAGCCGTTTGATCACCTCCCAGGCGGAATAGCTGTGCGCCATTGTCTCAATGAATTCCTCGTCGCTCTCAAAACCCTGCACCAGCGCGGAAATATCGCCCATCTCAAGGCTTCCGCCGGTGCTCAACGCGCGATATACGCTCAGGAGCGCTTCTTCCTTTTCCCTGGTCAGCGCGTGGCTGCTGATGATCTCTTTCCCCAGTCGGGGTCTTGCATAGTCAAAAAGGAAGACATCCTGCAGATTTTCCAGATTTGCCAGTCCGCTGAAGGCGGAATCGAAGATGAACGCATCGCTGATCCCCACAAGATTCTTGGGAAGATCATACCGGATCTGACGTTGCGTCTTGCGGGAGGCGGAGATGTTGAGGACGCTGAACTTCAGGTCCGGCATCGATTCGATGATCTGGGCGATCCAGGTGGAGACGCCGCCCATGACGTACGGAAAGGTTCCTTCCGTGATTATGCAGACATCCGAATTCATGCCGATCTCTACGGGGCCAGGATAAGCTCCCTGGTCAACTCCAGGGCGGCCTTGCGAACTGCGGGATCCTTGGACGTGAAGGCCACGTCCGCCATGGCGTTGAGGCTGCGAAGATCCTGGAGGCGTGTGAGGATGCGGATGCCGGCAAGCGCGTCCGCAGGGGTGGCTTCAGCAAAAAAAGCCTGAAGATCCGGGCGGTTCGATGCGCGCTCCTGCTCCGGCAATGCGCTCCATGCTTCAAGGAGAAATATCTGGTCCGCGCAGTTCGCCATGGCTGTTACGAGCGCTGCCGGGGCGAGAAGGGCCATGGCGTGCAGCGCGTCCTTCGCGCGTGGCGCGCCGGTCCTGGCCCAGTGGGCCACAGTGCGGAAAAGCTGCGCGGCCCCCTCGCCGGGGCAGGACGCTTCCGTCGCCGCCTGCGCCAGAAGACCGGCCGCCGTGGGCGGAGCGCCCAGAAAAAGGTCCGCCAGGGCGCCCCCCCTGTTCCGCAGCATCTCGGCGACTGCGCGCGTGACCCGCGGGTCTTCCCCGGCGGCTGCCAGGCACTCCCAGACACGCGTGCGCGTTGGCGCATCCAGACCGGAAACATGGGTGAGGATCGTGGCGGCCGGGATATGCAGGGTCGTGTCCGGCTCGTTGAGGACGCGCACGGCCAGAGTTTCGACCTCCGGGGCAACGGGAGAGGTGCGCGCAAAAAGCGCCAGCCGGTCCATGATCACGCGCCTGGTTTCAGCATCCCGGACATCGTCAAAAAGAGCGGCGAATCGCCGCAGGTCGTCTTCTTCCGCAACATCCGCCAGGGCATGGAAAAACGCGGGCGAACAGATGTTTTCCCCATGTTGCTTGGCGATGAGCGCGTCCCATGTTCCCGGGATGCCCCCCTTGCTCATGGCCTGCGCCAGGGCGCTTACGACCGGGATGCGCCGCTCGGTTTTCAGCCGGTTCATCAGGATATCCCTGACGAGGCGCGCGTCCAGGCCGCCGAGCATCTCGGCGGCCAGTTCCGCGACCCGCATGTCCGCATCATCGAGATTGCGCGCAAGGATCTCGGCGAACGCCTGCGAATGTTTCCGGCTCAATGACATGCGCGCGGTTTTGGCGACAACGGCGTCCCGGTCATCAACGGCGCGCAGGACGGCCTTGATCGCTTCCAGATCGTCATAGCCGCTCAGGGACTCCGCCGCGGCCACGCGCAGGGTATGCTCCGCTCCGGGAGAACGCAGGGCCTCAAGCAGGACGGCGCGGCCCTTCCCGCTTGCCGCGCGGGCCAGGACCCCCGCGGCAAGCCTGCGCGTCTGTTCATTCTGGGAAGCATCCTGAAGAAGGGCCAGAAGGTCATCGATCAGTGAGGGCGAGGTCACGCCCAGACGCGCGACCGCCCCCAGGGCCGCGAAGCGCACCTCCCTGTCGCCGCTGCGCAAAAGGGGAACGACGTTGAGGCCCAGGCGCTTGAAATCGCCGCGGGAAATGGCGTCAAGGGCGGCGCGCTGGACCCGGGTATCGCGATCCCCCAGCGCCCGTTTCAGGAGCGGTTCCGCCTGCGCGCCGGAATTGCCCAGCATTTCGCAGGTCCTTGCGCGCACTTCCGGTTTTGTGGATGCGATCAGCCGGTTGGCGAGAAAGGTCCGTGCAAGGGATGAAGTTTTTTCCATGGACCGGAAGGCGATCTGCATCAACTCGGGGTCCTTTTCCGCGAAATCTCCCAGTATTTCCAGCAAAGGCACGGCCTGGGCATCCGAGAGCGCGTAACAGACATCGACCATTTCCGAGGAATGCAGGCCCATGACAAACAGGCGAAATCCCGCAAGCTCGCCGGCGCTCCAGGCGAGTTCGACCTCCCGCAGCTTTTCCTGCCGCCGGGCGCGAACGGTTCCCCGCAGCTCGCGGACAAGTTCCACAAATGCGTCTTTCACAGATCCACCGTGAATGGGGTTGGAAGATGCGGGCCTGCCGACGCCGGTGCTGCTTTCGCTTCACCCGTCGTTTCCGGGAGCCAGAAATCCAGGACCGACAGCATGTTGGGGGGAATTTCCCCATGTTCGCGGGCGGACCGGAGGTCCTCCCGCAGGCGCGCGTGGTTGCCGAGCGCATGCCAGGCTTCAGCGCGCCAGAGATACCCCAGACTGCGCGAGGGGTTTCTTTCGATATGCCGGCTGAAGCAGTTCGCCGCGCTCTCGCCATCGTTCAGCGCAAGCTTTACCCTGCCCAGCAGGATCAGGGCTTCATCCCTTTTCCTGGGGTCTGTTGCAGGGCGGTCAAGCGCGTTCCGCAACAGTGTTTCCGCCCTGTGAAGATATTCCGCGCGTCTTTCCCCTGTGGCAAATCGATAATAAATGAAATCGATATACGTCGTTGCCGTTTTCAACAGCAGCTCTTCAGGCGCCTGGCCTTCGCCGTCGTGTCTGATCTTGTCCTCAAGCTCGCCAAGCTGGGCAAGCATTTTGTCTTCCATCTGCGTCATGGCAGTCATTGCGAAAAAATAGGCTTCACGGCCGGCGGACGACACCGCTTTTCGCAAAATCTCGAATGCCGCCTGTGTTTCCATCTCTGCCAGATATTCTATGGCTATCCTCTGCTCCGCATCCGACACGGGATTGGACAGCACATCACTCAGGGAAACGGGTTCCGCGGGCGTGGAACGCGCCGCGACCGGCACGCTCTCCCTGTAGGAGGCGGCGTCATTCAGATATGCGGCGTACTCTTCCAGCAGCCTTCCCGACCGCGGCTTTTTCATGGTCTCCAGAAGAAAATAGGCCGCGCTTCCCCCAAAGAGCGGCATCGTGAACGCCACGATCCACGGAAAGAAATGCGCGCCGAGCCGGCGCCTGTCCGCAACGGCTCCCGCGTAGCCGCCCGTTATGGCGGCCAGGAAATGCGCCACCATGATGCCAGGAAGGTATTGCGTCATGATGGCGAACGAGCCGGCAATGGCGGCGCACAGGGAGAGCGCCCCCAGAAGCAGCCCCAGAGCGCGCAGGCGGCGCTCCCTGCCGGCCACGCGCATGTCCGCCACCGGGATCATGCGCGCGCCTCCCGGCGCATGTCGGCAAAGAGCCGCGCGAAAACGGCATCGCCCTTCAGCGTGCCATCACACGCATGGATGCTCCAGGCGAGTTCGTACACCGCCTGGTTCCGCGCATCCCGCAACTCCAGCATTTCAAGGTTGGATTCGATCTTCTTCAAAACGATCGCGGCTCCGCGCTCGTCGCACTGAGGCAGAACGATGACGAACGCCCGTTCGTTCCGGAACCAGGCAAGCCCGTCACTGAAGCGGATACACGCCCGGATCGAACAGGAAAGCGCGGTCTCGAGCCGGGATCGCGTCTTTTCGCGATGGCCGGTGATCGAACATGCCAGCAGGGAAAGCGGCGTCTTGTGCCGCACGGCAAGCGCTGTTTCCTCGTTCACCCTGCGGCGAAGATAGGTTTCGCTGACAAGACCGGATTCCGTATCCAGTGCCGCCTGGCGCCGCAATATTTCCCGGTTCCGCAACGCCTCCAGCACAAGGCCGGCCTGCTCCGCCAGCAGGCCGATCCGCAGGGCGAGATCCCGCGTCAGGCGGACGAAAGGGCACCCCGCAAGCGCGACGACCAGCCGTTCCGATTCGGCATCCCGGACAAGCGCGGCCAGGTCCGCCCCCGGGGGGACGTCGCTCTTGCGTGACCAGTCCGCGGCGCTGAGTACTTTGTGATTTTTGCCAACGGCCACGGCAATCGCCGGAACATCTCCCCCGGACCGTCCGCAGACAAGGCGGTGGTCTCCCTGGGAAATGCGCCAGATGCCGCAGCTCTCGGCACGGCTTTCCTCGCGCAGCAGGCTCTCAAGCGCACGCAGGAGATCTTCTTCAGAAGTTGCCCTGCCCAGTCTTTTGAAACTGTCATGCAGGGTCAGAAGCGTTGCGCCCTGTCCGGCGATGCGCTTTTCCATGGCGATCCGGCTTCGCTCAAGCTCCGTCCGCTGTATCTCGCAGGAATCCAGCTGCGCGGCCAGGGACAGGGCCTTGTCCCTGAAATGTTCCATCCTCCTGGTCTGGCTCTCGCCGAGCGCGCCCAGATAGACGCCAAACAGCAGAAACAGTCCCGGCTCTATCAGGAGCGAGGGTTGGCGATGCAGCATATCCTGCCAGAGATGGCCCTGTTCGGACATGCACCACAAATATATGGCTGCCGCCGCAAGGCCACAGACGAATCCGGCAAGGGAGCCACGCCGGGGCGCAATGAGCAGGACGAGCAGCCAGAGGGGGGAAGGCTCCCCGGTGAGCAGCCTCCCTCCAACGACGGAATACTCAAGGACCATCAGGAGGACGGCCAGAGGGATCAGTTCCCTGAGAAAGGCCCAGCGTTGCAATTTCATGGCGCTACAACAGGATGCGTGTCTTCGCTGCAAGAGGAAAAACCGCCCGATGCATGCGGGGCTACCTCTGCCCGCTCATGCCGGACCCCGGGTATTGCGGAGCCGCGGAGGCTGCGCGCGCAGGCAACAGGTGATTTTCCAGGAAACTGTTCAGAGAGCCGGCGAGATCCTTGCAGAGCACCAGGGTCAAACGCGAGAGGCTGTCTTCCTGAAACCAGTTTCCCCCGCCAGTGGCGGTCCGCGTGGCACTCCACACAACGGCGCCGCTTGACGCCTCTATCAGCCGTGCGGTCACGCCGATGACCGGCGTCTCGCCAACGCCGGCCTTGTAGGTGTACTCCGTCACCCTGCCGGTCAAAATATATGGCGCCCCCAGCAGGGCACCGGCCTCCCGGGGCGATATGGCTTCGCTCTCCCGGTCCGCCAGGCGCGCGACGACCTGCTCGGGTGGCATGACGGCAGAGTTGCCAAGCGCATACAACTGGTTGGTCAAAACATCGGAAACGATCATTCCGGAACCGCGCGCTTCGGAAACACTGTGGAACGGCAGGACCGCAAGCTGTATCTTTGGGCTGGTTCCCGGCGTTTCAGCGGCCTGGTCTGTCCCGTAGCGGCTCGCGCAGCCTCCGGCAAATGCGCCAAGCGCGATGATGAGCAAAATCCAGGCAAGATGACCTCGATGCATAGCTGTCTCCCGTTATGGCACCGCGCCGGCGAGGGTCCGGCAAGCGGTCTAGAACATTTTCCCAAGGAACATCCCACAACCGCGAAGCGGGGACGCCGTGGGATACGTTGCGCTTCCTGCAAGAACTCCGCAGCAGGTCTTTTCTCCGTTGTTCAGAAAGAAAAAACCTAAAAGGCGTAGTTTATGCCAAAGGAAATTGCCGTCTCCTCGCCACCGGAACTTTCAAGCGTTGTATTGGTCTTCATATACGATGCTCCAGCCCATATCCGCAGATTCGGAGTTGCCACCACGATCAACCGCCCGTTCACTCCGGCAAGTTCGCCAAATTGCAGGTCGCGATCAGGGTCGCGGCCAAGAAACCCTTCCGCGGTCAGCCCAAAATGCGGGGAAAAGGCATATTGAAGGGAAAGCCCCACCTCCTGCGCGAAGACTTCGGGCACAGGATTGAGCGCATCAAATCCGTCAGGCTTGAAATAGCGTTGGAAATCCACCTGGAGGAAAATCCCCAGTTCGGAGCCGACCAGATATTCGTTCCATAACCTGTCATCGCGGAACCCATATCCCATATAGGCTCCATCGCGCCGGAGCAGTCGATAACAGGCTCTGGCATTGATCGCATAGCGATTGCCGGCGTACTGCTCTCCGCTCCGTGCGCCCGCGCCAAGCTCGAGTTCCTCGTAATATGCGCGGCTATTGAGCGTCAGCCTGTCCGTGAAGGGGAGCGTGATGGCGAGGGCAGCGCCGTGTTTCCTCCCGTCTTCAACGATGGTGTAATAGCCTTCATCCCAGGGACGCCACGCGAATACTTCTGCGGAAAGATCCGCGCCCTTTCGCCATGCCTGTGACATTCCAGCCGTTATGCCCAGGCCTTCCCCTTCCGCATCGCCAAAGTTCAGGTAGGGCGTGAGCGCAAACCACGGCCGGAAACTCCTGCCCGGATTCATTCCAAAACGCAGGTCCAGTGACTCCCGCCCCGCGCTGTGGCTTCCGTGCTTTAATGCGAAAAAACTCAAATGCCCGAAAGCAGCTCCCTCCCAGACTTCCGTAAGCGGCATCATGACAGCGACGATATGACGGCTTCCGCTCTCTTCCTCTGCATCGATGAAGGCGTTCTGGTATGCCGCTTCCGGTCCGTAAAGGGTACGCATGCGCGTACCCACGAGCCGCGCCCTGCGCTTCAGTGCGGCATCCTCTTCGCGCAAGGTCCCGGAGGGGATTTCACCGGTCAGGGAGCCTATATGCCGCTCCGGCTTCGCGCTGTCGTGGAGGTCTTCGCGCGCTTCCGCGAGGGGAACATGCAGCATTCGCGCAGGGGATTCCTGGCCGGTAACTGTCGCGAGGGTCCCTGTGCCGGTCAGCCACGGTTTTTCGACAGAGAGAACATCGTCCGCCTGAGCTTCATGTGCCAAGGACACATTTCGCCCGGGGACGCACAGGGCGATGCCAAGAACAAGGATGCCAGGGCAGACGCGCATGATCACCCCACGCGCAAGTGTCTGCAGTGCAGATGTGGAGACAGCAATTTCCATATCTGCAGTTGATTCGCTTCTGCTGTTCACTCGTTGCCATATACTGAGGAGCGCCTTCAGAGCAGACGACTTCATTGACAAGTTTTTACTTGTCGATGTATATGTATTTATTTCTGCAATCATGGTGTTCATGATGGCATTTTCCCAGTGCAATAAGTTTTGATTGAAAAAACTTAATTATCTACATAACTATTTAAAATATTTATCGAATACAAATTACCTCTATATAACGTATATATATTCGCCATCATTATTCCTGGAATCTTCTGAAAATATGAGTCGCATCCCATTCCATTCCAGCATACCTCGGCATATCATATCCCGGTATGGGATTCTGGACTGCCCGCGTCCGGAGGAGTCCAGAACATGGCGTGCAGTCAACGACTCCACGGCCGGAAAACTTCTTCCAGATTGTCAGGCACACTGTCGATTTTTGGGAGATTTAAATTAAAAACAGGATGTAATCTATTGAAATTATACTTGTTATCATAAATTTGAGAATACCGGGAAATTTTAGTTTCTCATGAAATCTTGCCCAAATTTGCTATTTCCTATATTGATTTCAACAACACATCGACAGTGTGCCTGTTGATTTCTGCCATTTGCCCTAGACCAGAGTGCCGGGCCGCAGAAATGCATATGGGGAACCTGATTCCGGAAGCATACGCTGAAAGTTGACAGACAAAAGGCGGTTTTTCTTTGTTCTTGTTACCCGTCATTGGACAAAACGAAGGCCGGGAATCGTTGAAAACAAACGATTCCCGGCCTTCGCTGGTGCTTTTTGCACAAAATTCTGGCGGAGAGGGAGGGATTTGAACCCTCGATACAGGTTTAAGCCCGTATACTCGCTTAGCAGGCGAGCTCCTTCGGCCGACTCGGACACCTCTCCAGAAATGCCGTCGGGGGAGAGTAAAAATTTCGCAAATCATTGTCAAGCATTCGCCACCGGCGCACGCAATCCCCTTCCCTGAAGAAAAAAACTTGTAAGTTCAATACATTGCTCTGCAAATCATTTCAGGTGCGAAATACGGTTCTTTCTTCCCGGATCGTCCAAAAAATCGAAAAAAGCCTTCCCGTGTTCAGTCGCCCGGGGGACGAGGCGTGCCTTCCCTGTGGGGAACGATGCCGTACCTGGCAAGCTTGGTGTACAGCGTGGCCCGGGCGATGCCCAGGATGCGCGCTGTGGCCGCCACATTCCCGCCATGGGCGGCGAGCGCCTGCCGGATGGCGACAGCCTCCGCATCCGCCATGATGCCATGGAGTTCGATCTCCGTGCCGGACGGCACGCGGACGCCCCCGTCATGACGCGTGGGCGCCGCAACGCCGCCATTTCCCCCGGCGTTTTCCCGCGCTGTCATGGCAGGCAGGGTCTCAGGCGGAAAGTCCTCCACCTCGATGACATCCCCTTGCCGCATGGTGGCCGCATGCACCACGGCATTGTGCAGCTGGCGCACATTGCCCGGCCAGGAAAAGGCCCGCATGGCGGCCTCGGCCCTGGCGGAAAACCGCGTCTGCTCAAGCCCCATGCGCGCCAGCGTATGCCGGGCAATCAGCAGGATATCTTCCGCGCGGTCGCGCAATGGCGGGATCTCCAGCACAAAGGTATTGATGCGGTAATACAGATCCTCGCGGAAAGACCCGGCATGGAGCATGGCCGCCATATGCCGGTTCGTGGCCGCCACCAGGCGGAAATCAACGGTATGGGCCGTGACGGAACCCACGCGGCAGACGCTCCTGCTTTCCAGCACGCGCAGGAGCTTGGCCTGGATCTCCGGCGGCATTTCCCCGATCTCATCCAGAAACAGCGTCCCCTTGTCCGCCAGCTCGATCTGTCCGATCTTGCCGTCTTGCCGCGCGCCGGAAAAGGCCCCCCGCGCATAGCCGAAAAGCTCCGACTCAAACAGATCCTTGGGGATGGCCGCACAGTTGATGCAGACAAGCGGCCCTTCGGCGCGGGGGCTTTCGGCATGGAGCGCGTGGGCGAAGAGTTCCTTGCCCGCGCCTGTGGCGCCGAGGATGAGCACAGGCTCGTCCAGCCGCGCATAGTTTTGCGCCTGCCGCTTGAGCCGGCGCATGACCGCGCTTTCACCAAGGATGCTCGACAGGCTGTACTGCGGCGCAAGGCTCGCCTGGATACGCCGCTTGTAATGATTGATCTTGCGGTCAAGGCGTTCGATCTTGGCGGAAAGGCGCTGGAGTTCCTGCGGATCGTTGAACAGCGCCTGCGATACCATGCCCGCCACCTGGCCGAGACTGTCGCGCACCGGAATGCGGTTGACCACCACGGGCTGGACGCTCCCCGGCCCGAGCTGGCACAGTTCGCCCATTTCGGGGCGGTCTTCCCGCATGACCACCTGAGCGCGGGAATGGGGGATGACGTCCGTGATGTCCCGACCCAGCAGCGCATCGGGAGCCTGCCCGAGCAGGTCCGCATACGCCTTGTTGACGAAGCGGATGATGCCCTCCCTGTCACAGAAGAGCACGCCCATGGGCAGGCTGTCGAGAATCAGGCGCGTACTTTCGCTGGTATTGGAAAACGGCGGCATGGCGCAACCTCGGGGCAAACACGTCGCTTCGCGTGCTGGCGGAATATCCGCAGTCTACCGTCCGGGGCATCGGGTGGCAAGGCTCGCCTCCCGCGACGCGTTCGCCGCCGGGCGTCTCTTCACTTCCGTGCGGGAACGGCGCCGGGTGCGCCGCCCGTGTTGCCCCCCACAACGCCCGGCATGCGTTCCTCCGCGCCGGACGGCGGCTGAAAGACGACGAAATGCGGCGTTTCCTCCACGACGCGCCAGTGCCGGCGCACCCGCTGGGGCACGCCGTAGCCCGCGCGGTCATAGGCATCGGCCCGTTCGGCGTCCATCTGGTCACGTTCCATAAAGACCGTGAGCTTTTTGTCCAGCAACTCCTGATACAGGCGGTCCACCTCGCCGTTGATCTCCCAGTCGATGAGCCAGTCCGACCCATACACGGGCTTGTCGCCGTTGAGGTAGTAGGCAAAGGAAAAACCGGGCAGGGTCTTGTAGGCGGGACCGTATTTTGCGCGCAGGGCCTTGAGTTCGGCAAGACGGCCAAGCATGTCCGCGTCCACCATGACGCCCGTTGCCCGGGGATAGACGCCGCCCGCGTCATGGGTCAATGATGCGCGCGGCATGGGCCGCTCGGGGAAGACGTAGGGATACTGGTACCCGGTGCCGAACATGACGAGTCCGGCCGCCAGGGCCGCCCAGGCAAGGGGCCGCGTCCCGCCGCCCAGACGCGCATGGACGGCGAAAAAGGAAAACAACAGCGGCACGGCGAAAAAGGCCGGGATCTTGTAGCCGCCGCTGATGGCTACCGACCAGGCGGCCACCAGCCCGGCGCCAAGGCCCACAGACGCCCGCAGACGGGGCAGGGGACTCTGCGCGTCGCGCAGCCAGCGCAGGAGAAAGACGCGGGGAAAGAGCACGCACACCCCGCCGAGCACCATGAAGAGCGTCGGCCAGGATATCCCGTAGCCGATCCAGCCTTCCTTTATCAGGACCTCGCGCACATACCAGACCGTCAGGAGGGCCAGATACACATAGGCCGGGAACAGCCACGCCGGAAGTCGCCTGCCGGCGGCCCGGGCCACGAGCCACGGCGCCACGGCAATGAGGGGAAAAAGCCAGTTCTGGCGAAAATAGATACAGATGCCCGCATCCAGCGCCTCGCGGATGTCGAGCTGGCCCGTGGTCATGCGCGAGAACGCTGCCAGCGCGCCCCCGGCCCGGAGGAAGAGCCAGGCCGCCGCCAGCGCCCCAAGCCAGCCGGCGAGGCAACGGAGCGCCTGACGGCCGGAAGCGCGCTCAAGCCAAACGAGCGCCAGCACCGCCGGGGGCACCAGCAGAAAGGACTGCTTGCAGAGCATGGCACAGCCCGCAAGCAGGCCCGCAACCAGCGGCCAGCCGGACGCTCCCGCCAGCAGCGCCCCCCCGGCGAAAAGCACGCCGTCCGCCGTGTGCCAGGGCATATGGGGAAAGGAATGCACGCCCCAGACAAAGCCGCAGGTGGCAAGCAGCGGCAGGGACAGGCCCAGGGCATCCAGACGGAAAATGCGCCCGAGATACGCGGCGGCGCACCAGGATGCCGCGAGCATGGTCGCCAGAAAACCGGCCTTGCCCGCCAGCACGCCAAGATTCTCCGGTGTGAGCCAGAGCCAGAAGGCATGCCAGTACAGCGGAAGGGCGGGCTTGATATAGGAAAAATCCCGGTACGGCATCTGTCCGTCGAGAATGCGCCAGGCATAGCCGTAAAAATAGCCGAAATCCGTGGTATCCATGCCGTACGGCGTATAGAGGACAAGATAGGCCACGGGCACGAGCACGGCCACGGCCCAGGTCAGAACGTTCCGGATTCGGTGCGGGATGACGGCCATGGATCCTCCGGGGACACCCTGAAAGTTGCTCCAGAGGATACCGCGGCACGGCTCCTCCGGTGCGGAGCATACCCGTATCGCGCCCGGCCGCCAAGGGGAGGCCAACATCCGCTCAGGCCGCTTGCCAGCACGCGGCATCGAGGGTAGAGTCGCGTCCATGCATGCGCCGGAGCATCCACGCCACCAGTGCCCCAAAAGCGAAGGGCATCCCTTTTCCCGCCTGCCGGAGCTTCCGGGCCTTGCCGCGAACGCCGCTGCCGGCCTGCCTCCGCCACCGGATGATGCCGCGTGCCTTGCGCTCTGGCGCAAATACGCCATGCTCCCCAATGTGGAACGCCATTCGCACATGGTGGCGCATATCGCCACCGAGCTTGCCCGGCGCGCGGCGGACCTGGGGCAGCCCGTCCATGTCGGGTCCGTGCGCGCGGCGGCACTGCTGCACGATCTGGCAAAAACCTACTGTCTGCTCCACGGCGGCAGCCACGCCCAGCTTGGCGCATCGTGGGTGCTGGCCGAAACACGCCATTACGACATCGCCCGCGGCGTCCTGCTCCATGTGCACTGGCCGTGGGCGGTACCGCACGGTCCGGGCATCTGCTCGCTCCCGTTCTTTGTCATCTATGCCGACAAGCGCGTGCGCCACGATGCCTGCGTGACCCTTGAGGAACGGTTTGAGGACCTGCTCACCCGCTACGGACGCGATGCCGGCGCCCGTGACGGCATCCGGGCCGCCCACGAGCAGGCCGTGACCATTGAACGCGCCCTCTCGGCGCAACTTGGATGGAAGCTTCATGAAGATCCTTTTGATTGCCGGGGGCTGGTCCACTGAGCGCGATGTTTCGCTGAACAGTTCCCGCATCGTCGAAGGCGTCCTGCGCGATGCGGGGCACGATGTCACGTTTTTTGACCTGCTCTCCGGTTTTGATCGCCTCATGGAAGAGGCGCGGCGGCACGACTTCGCCTTTATCGGACTGCACGGAGCGCCCGGTGAGGACGGCCTTGTCCAGGCGCTGCTGGATGCCGCCGGCTGCCCCTATCAGGGCGCCGGACCGGCGGGATCGTTCCTGGCGCTGAACAAGGCGGCGGCCAAACAGATTTTTCGCCAGGCTGGGCTGCCCACGGCCGATTGGGAATTTCTGCCCCTGCCGCCCCCGGCGGACTGGCACCCCCGCCTGCCCTACCCGCTCTTTGTCAAGAGCAATACCGGCGGCTCGTCGTTGCGGCTTGGCCGCGCGGAAAACCGGGACGAACTGGACAAGGCCCTTGCCGCCATCTTCACCGCCGGGGACGCGGCGCTGCTGGAAACCGAACTGCCCGGCCGCGAACTCACCTGCGCCGTTCTCGGCGACGAAGCCCTGCCCCCGCTCCTCATCGAGCCGCTGGCGGGGAGCTTCTTCGATTACGAAAGCAAGTACGCCAAGGGCGGCGCGCGCGAACTGTGCCCCGCGCCCATCACCCCGGAGGCGACGGCCCGCGCGCAGAAGCTGGCGCTGGAGGCACACAGGGCCTTGGGCCTTTCGGGCTACAGCCGGACGGACTTCATCCTCGGCGCCGATGACAGCCTCACCCTGCTGGAGGTCAATACCCTGCCCGGCATGACCGCCACAAGCCTTGTGCCGCAGGAAGCGGCCGCCGCGGGCCTTTCTTTCGCGCAACTGCTGGAACGGCTCATGGAGCTGGGGCGCGCCCGCTCCCGTTCCTAAAACCCGCGCGGCGCATGCCGCAATATGGTACAAGACAGGACGCGGCAAAGCAGGCAGACTGGCCGCACGAGGGAGCGCCCATGCCTGCGGAACACACCGACATTGCCCATGACCGGGATCTGGATGCGGATGCCTTCAGCTTCCGTCTCCATGCCCGCGCCTTTGCGCCGCACTTTCACCATGCCTGGGTGCTGGGCTGCGTCCTTTCCGGGCGACGGCACCTTTTCGTGCAGGGTCGCGAATACCTTGCCGCCACGGGCGATGTGGTCATTTTCCGGCCCGGCGAGGTGCATGCCTGCGCTCCGGCGGGTCCCGCGCCCTTTGTCTGGCGCGGCTTCCATTTCCGGACCGGCGGCGCGGCCGCCGCGCTCTCCCGGGCAGTCGCCGGCGCGCCGCAGCCGGCGGGACCTGTCCACGCGGGAGGGGACGTCATCGACGAACTCCTCGCCGCCCACGCGCTCCTGGGCGGAACGGCGCCGGCCGCCTGCAAGCGGATGCGCCTCTTCACGGCCCTGCATCACCTTGGAATATCCGTGCAGCGCCGCGAAAACACCGTCTCCCCCGCACCCGGCCCACACGCCCCGGACCCCGCTCTCGAAACGCTCCGCCTCCATCTGGAAAGCCATGCCGCAGACCGGCTCACGCTGGAGGATATGGCAAGCCTCGCCCGCATGGGCAAGTTCCGGCTCATCCGGGCCTTTGCCCGGATGACCGGCGCCACGCCCTACCGGTACCTGGAAAGCGCGCGCGTCAATCGCGCCCAGGAGCTTCTGGAGCAGGGCCTTCCCCCGGCAGAGGCAGCGCTTGAGGCGGGTTTTGCGGATCAGTGCCATCTGGCGCGGGCGTTCAGGGCGCGCCTTGGCGTCACGCCCGGCGCCTGCCGGAGGCGGCCATGAACGGCACCCGCGCATCAGGACGGGCAGTGGGGCACCTCGTGGCCCTGGCGACCATCGTCGTCTGGGGGGTGACCTTCATTTCCACCAAGGTGCTGCTGGCGGACTTCACGCCGGTGGAGATCCTGCTTTTGCGCTTCCTGCTCGGCTGGGCAGCCCTCTGGCTGGTCTGCCCGCATGCGCTCGCCGTCAGGAACCGCAGGGACGAGCTTCTCTTCGCCCTGGCCGGGCTTTCCGGCGTGACCCTCTATTTCCTTCTGGAAAACATGGCCCTGACCCTGACCTTCGCCTCCAACGTGGGCGTCATCGTGGCCGTGGCCCCGTTTTTCACGGCGCTGCTCGCCTGGCGCCTTCTCGGGGACGCGCGCCCGGGCGGCGCGTTCATGGCCGGTTTCGTCGTAGCCATCACCGGCATCGCCTGCATCAGCCGCAGCGGCAGCGAGTTTGCGCTCAACCCGGCGGGGGACGGCCTTGCCCTGCTGGCGGCCCTTTCCTGGGCGGTCTATTCCATCCTGGTGCGGATGCTGGCGGCGCGGGGCTATGGCAGCCTGCGCGCCACGCGGCGCATCTTTTTCTACGGTCTTGTCTGCATGCTGCCCATTCTGCCGCTGGCGGACGTTTCCCTCCGGCCGGAGGTTCTCCTCCGCCCGGTCAATGTCGCCAACCTGCTCTTCCTCGGCCTGTGCGCGTCGGCGCTCTGCTTTGTCAGCTGGACGTTCAGCGTGCGCCGCCTGGGCGCGGTCAGGGCCGCGCTCTACATCTATCTTGTGCCGGTGGTCACGGTGCTGACCTCCATCGCCGTGCTCCACGAGCGTGTGACCTGCCTTTCAGGCGCGGGCATGGTCCTGGCCCTGACGGGGCTGCTCGTCTCGGAATGGGGCGCGCCAAGGCGCGCGCAAAAGGCTCAGCGCGACGCGGCGCCCCCCGGCGAGGGCCAGACATAGGGAATGGCGGCGGCATCGAAGGGCAGACGTTCGCCCTCCTCCGGGTCGTGCGGGATGTCCGCGCAGTTGCAGATCAGGGCAGGACTCTCCCCCTCGGCCATGAAGCCGTACCAGACGAGGGGCGGGATGCGGAGCAGGCCGTAGTCATCCGGACGGCCGAGCCGGCGCTCGACGAGCCTCCCCCTGCTGGGCGATGCGGGGCGCCCGTCATAGAGGACGATACGCAAGCGCCCCGCGGGAACGGCGAAAAGCTGGGTCTGGCGCGTATGCCGCTTCCAGGCCTTGACCGCGCCCGGTTCCACCTCGGAAAAATAGATCTCGCCGAAGCCGCTGGAAAAATCCGGCAACAGCGGCGCCCCGGCCCGCAGCATGTGCAGGACAGGACCGCCCGGCGCGGCAATGACCTTCAGCGGCTGGAAAAGCGCGCCGTCGATGCCCGTGGGGATGACAGGCCCTTCCATGCCGCGCCCTCACCGCGCCCAGACAAGGCCGCGCTGGGCGGCCGCGCCCGCATAGGCCGTGATCTGCCCCTGGGTATAGTCCCACATGCCCGCCGGCGTCGCGCCGCCAGTGTAGTACCGGGAATACCATTCGGCGGTATAGCGGATGGTTTCCTCAAAATTGAGGGTCGCCTTCCAGGAAAGCTCCGCCAGGGACTTGTCGCAGCAGAGCTTGAGCAGCGTGCATTCCTTCCTGCCCGCCTGCCCGGCCGCGTCCATTTCGCTGCGGAAGCCGGGCCAGTGCAGGGCCAGCGCTTCCACCACCTCGGCCACGGTGTTGTTCACGTCCGCGGCGGGTCCGAAATTGTAGGCCTGCCCGCGCGGATCAAAGGACGCCGTCGCTCCGGCGGGCAGCCCGGCATTGGTGTCGAGCAGACGCGCGCCCAGCCAGAGGTAGCCGGAAAGCGGCTCCAGAACATGCTGCCACGGCCGTGTCGCCCACGGGCTGCGGATGGACACGGGCGTCTGCGCCGCCCAGGCGCGGGCGCAGTCCGGCACGATGCGGTCCGCCGCCCAGTCGCCGCCGCCGATGACGTTGCCCGCGCGCACCGTGGCGCAGGCCGGTCCCTGCGCGAAAAAGCTCTGGAAATACGAATGGGCGATGATCTCCGCGCACCCCTTGGAGGCGGAATAGGGATCGGCGCCGCCCAGATGGTCGGTCTCGCGGTAGCCCCACACCCATTCGTCGTTGCGGTAGCACTTGTCCGACGTAATGACCACCACGGCCCTGACCGACGGACAGGCGCGCACGGCCTCAAGGACGTTCATGGTGCCCAGGGCGTTGGACTCGATGGTGCCGGCCGGGTCCTCATACGAACGGCGCACCAGGGCCTGGGCCGCCAGATGGAAGACCACCTCGGGCGCGAAGGCCCGCATGGCGGCGGTGACGGCCGCCCGATCGCGGATGTCGCCGCGCAGGTCGTCCATGCGCGCGGCAAGGCCCAGAGCCTCGAAATGCGAAGGCGTGGTGGGCACGCCAAGGGAAAACCCGGCCGCGCGCGCGCCAAGCGCGAGCAGCCACGCCGAGAGCCAGGAACCCTTGAAACCCGTATGCCCGGTGAGGAAGACCCGGCGCCCCGCGTAGGTGTCAGCGAACATGATGCATCCTTGTCTGAAGGGCGGTTCCCGTTGAGGGCGCGTCCGGCTCAGGCCCAGAAGGCCTGGCCGCTGTCCCAGAGCCGGTTGAGGTGGATGGCGTCGCGCAGGGTATCCATGCACTGCCATTCGCCGGGGTGCGGATACATGGAAAGCTGCCCTTCCGCCGCCAGTCGCTGGAGGGGTTCCTTTTCCAGGTCGCAGCCCTCGTCCTCGGAGAGATAGTCGAGAAAGGCGCGCTCAAAGACGAAAAAGCCGCAGTTGATATACTCGTTGAGCACGGGCTTTTCTTCCCACGAAATGATTTTGCCGTCCTCCCCGGTACGCACCGTGCCGAAGCGTGAGGGCATGCGCACGCCGGTGAATGTTCCTATGGTGCCGGACTTCTTGTGAAATTCCAGGAGACGGTCGATGTCGATGTCCGCCACGCCGTCGCCGTAGGTGACCATGAAGCGGTCGCCCTCGATATAGCGGGCAACGCGCTTGAGGCGGCCGCCCTTGAGGGTCTCCTGCCCGGTGTCGCACAGGGTGACGCGCCAGTCTTCCATGGGGCAGGGATGGACCGTGATGTCGCCGGTTTTGAGTTCCACGGTGAAGTCCGCGTTGCGGCTGCGGTAGTCGTGGAAATACTGCTTGATGACCTCGCCCTTGTACCCCAGCGGCAGGACAAAATCCCTGTAGCCGAAACGGGCGTAGATGGACATGATATGCCAGAGCACGGGACGGCCGCCGATCTCCACCATGGGCTTGGGTTTGACCGCTGTTTCCTCGCGCAGGCGCGTGCCCTTGCCGCCGCACATGATGATGGTCTGCATGCCGCCTCCCCGGCTGCTCCCGGCAATCGGGAGCGATTCGCGATGCGCTGAGTCTAGCAAAAGCCCGCGCGGAATAAAAGCCCCGCCCGCTTCTCCCGGCAGGTTTACAGCGTGCCGCTTTTGCTGTAGGCGGTGCGTGGAGGCCGCAGTGCGAATCAGGGATCTGCCCACACCGGCGCTCCTGCTGGACGATGCCCGCATGGAGCGCAATATCCGTCGTCTTTCGACGCGCCTTGCCGCGCATGGCGTCGGCTTCCGCCTGCACGCCAAGACCCTGAAATGCGTGGAGGCCGCCCGGCGCGCCATGACCGCGCCCCATGGGCCAGTCGCCGTCTCCACCCTTGCGGAGGCGGAGTGGTTCGCGGACGGTGGGGTCCATGACATCTGCTATGCCGTGGGCATTGTTCCCTGCAAATTCGAGCGCGCCCTGGCCCTGCGCCGCCGCGGGGTGAAGCTCTCCCTCCTGCTCGACAGCGCGGAGGCAGCGCGGGCGCTGGCGGCCTTTGGCGAAGCCCGGGACCACGCGTTCGATGTCCTGCTGGAGATCGACTGCGACGGACACCGCTCGGGGCTTTCCCCGGAGAGCGCCGGCCTTGGGGAGGCGGCGGGCGTGCTTGCGGCCCACGGCCAGCATGTGGCCGGGGTGCTCACCCATGCCGGTTCGGCCTATGACCTGGCCGCGCCTTCGGCGCGGGCCTTTGCGGCCCTGGCCGAACAGGAACGGAGCGCCGCCGTGGCCGCCGCCAGCGCCCTGCGCGCGGCCGGGCACGCCTGCCCGGTGGTCAGCGTGGGTTCCACGCCCACGGCCCTGTTCTGTCAGGACTTTTCCGGCCTCACGGAAGTGCGGGCCGGCGTCCATGTGGTGCAGGATCTTGTCATGGCGGGGCTTGGCGTCTGCGCCGTGGAGGACATCGCCCTGTCGGTGCTCTGCACGGTCATCGGGCGGCGCGAAAGCGACGGCGCGCTCGTGACGGACGCGGGCTGGACGGCGCTTTCCCGCGACGCCGGGCTTCCCGGACGGTTTGCCGATGTCGGCTATGGCCTGGTGCTCGCCGAAGACGGCACCCTCCTGGCCGGTCTGCGCGTGGCGGAGACCAATCAGGAACACGGCGTCATCACCGCGCGGCCAAAGAGCGCCACTCCGGCGTTTCCCGTGGGAACGCCGCTTCGCATCCTGCCTGTCCACGCCTGCGCCACGGCTTCGGGCTTCGATGCCGTGCATCTCTGCCGGGGCGCCGAAACGATGGACGTCTGGACACGCTGCCGGGGCTGGTAGGGCCGTTTCCGGAACGTTCATGACCTCAACATATACTGATATACTGCAACACTGTAACATATACTGGAGGAACCCATGGCATCCACGGTCTTCTTTGCCGGCATGAACAGCCGTTCGCTCGCGAACAACAAGTGCGCCAAGGTCGCGCGGCTGTGCGACGCTCTCCAGTTGAAAAAGATCATCAAGCGCAATGACCTTGCCGCGGTCAAGCTCCACTTCGGCGAATACGGAAACGATACCCACATCAACCCCATCTTCGCGCGCGTGGCCGTGGACAAGGTCAAGGCCGCCGGGGGCAAGCCCTTCCTCACCGATACGACGACCCTCTATTCCGGCACGCGGCACAACGCCGTGGACCACCTCAACACCGCCTATCTCCACGGGTTCACGCCGGAGACCGTGGGCGCGCCCGTCATCATCGCCGACGGACTTTATGGCGAGGAGGACGTGCTCGTACGCATCAACGGCAAGCACTTCAGGGATGTGCGCATCGCGTCCGCCATCCGCCGCGCGCCCGCCATGGTGGTGCTTTCGCACTTCAAGGGGCACGAAATGGCCGGCTTCGGCGGGGCCATCAAGAACCTCGCCATGGGCGGCGCCTCGGTGGCGGGCAAGCAGGACCAGCACGGCCGCCATGTCCGGATCGACGCCTCCCTCTGCGTCGGCTGCGGCCGCTGCGTCAGGGTCTGTCCGCAAAAGGCGCTCACCCTCGTGGACGGCAAGAGCCATGTGGATGTGGACCGCTGCGTCGGCTGTTTCGAGTGCATCACCGTCTGCCCGGTCAAGCCCAGCAAGGCCATCAGCATCGACTGGAGCGCGGAGATGGTGCCCTTCATGGAGCGCCTGACCGAATACGCCTACGGCGTGGTCAAGGGGCGCCAGAAGCGCATCTGCTACATCAATTTCGTGCTCAACGTCACGCCGGACTGCGACTGCGTGGGCTGGAGCGACATGCCGCTCGTGCCGGACATCGGCATCCTGGCCTCCACGGACCCCGTGGCGCTGGATCAGGCCTGCCTTGACCTCGTGAACAAGGCGCCCGCCCTCGATCCCAAGCTCGCCAACGCCAAAACGGACAAGTTCACGGCCCGCTGGCCGCACACGCAGGGCCAGGTGCAGCTGAGCTACGGCGAGTCCATCGGCCTCGGCAGCCGGCAGTATGTGCTGGAAAAGATATAGCAAGGCTCCGCGGCCGGAGGCACCGGGGATGAGCCTGCCGCCTCCGGCCACCCGGAAGACACGCCCGCTGCAACCACCCAAGGAGACCGTCATGCTTGACCCCAAAGGCCATGCCGACTGGGAAATCGCCCAGGAAGCCGAAAAGACCATGAAAACGATCTACCAGATCGGCCGGGATCTCGGCCTTGAGGAAAGCGAACTGCTTCCCTACGGTCACTTCATGGGCAAGGTCGATTTCCGCAAGGTCCTGGACAGGCTGGGCGACCGCCCCAACGGCAAATATGTGGATGTCACCGCCATCACCCCCACCCCGCTCGGCGAGGGCAAGTCCACCACCACCATCGGCCTGGTGCAGGGCCTCGGCCGGCGGGGCAGGCGCGCTTCGGCGGCCATCCGCCAGCCTTCCGGAGGACCCACCATGGGGGTCAAGGGTTCCGCGGCCGGCGGCGGCCTGTCCCAGTGCATCCCGCTCACCCAGTATTCCCTCGGCTTCACCGGCGACATCAACGCCGTGATGAACGCGCACAATCTCGCCATGGTGGCCCTCACCGCGCGCATGCAGCACGAGCGCAACTATACCGACGAAAAGCTCCTTTCGCTTTCCCGAATGCCGCGCCTGAACATCGACCCCACCAATGTCAACATGGGCTGGGTCATGGATTTCTGCTGCCAGGCCCTGCGCAATGTCATCATCGGCATCGACGGCGTGAACGGCAGGTCCGATGGCTTCATGATGCGCTCCCGCTTTGACATCGCCGTTTCCAGCGAGGTCATGGCGATCCTTGCCGTCGCCCGCGACCTGGCCGACATGCGCCGCCGCATGGGCAGGATCATCGTGGCCTATGACCGCGACGGGAAACCCGTCACCACCGCGGACCTTGAGGTGGACGGCGCCATGACCGCCTGGATGGTGGAGGCGCTCAACCCCAACCTCATCCAGACCATCGAGGGCCAGCCCGTCTTCGTGCACGCCGGGCCGTTCGCCAATATCGCCATCGGCCAGAGTTCGGTCATCGCCGACCGCGTGGGACTCAAGCTCAGCGAATACCATGTGACGGAATCCGGCTTCGGCGCGGATATCGGCTATGAAAAATTCTGGAACCTCAAGTGCCACTACAGCGGCCTCACGCCGGACGCGGCCGTCATCGTGGCTACCGTGCGCGCGCTCAAGAGCCACGGGGGCGCCCCCGCGCCCGTGCCCGGGCGGCCGCTGCCCAGGGAATATTCCGAGGAAAATGTGGGCTTTGTGGAGGCCGGTTGCTGCAACCTGCTGCACCATATCGGGAGCGTCAAGAAGTCCGGCGTTTCCCCGGTGGTCTGCATCAATGCCTTTGTCACGGATACCGACGCCGAGATCGCCAGGGTCCGCGAACTCTGCGAAGCGGCCGGCGCGCGCGTGGCGCTCTCCCGGCACTGGGAACTTGGCGGCGAGGGCGCCCTGGAACTGGCCGACGCCGTCATGGACGCCTGTAACGAAAAAACCGAATTCACGCCCCTGTATGACTGGAAGATGCCGTTCAGGGAGCGCATCGAGCTTGTGGCGCGCGAGATCTACGGCGCGGAGGGCGTGGACTTCTCCGCCGAGGCCGAGACCCGGCTGGAAAACATCCAGAAGCGCGACGACGCCGGGGAGCTTGGCCTGTGCATGGTGAAGACGCACCTTTCCCTTTCCGACGATCCGGCCCTCAAGGGCGCGCCCAGAGGCTGGCGCCTGAAGATCCGCGATGTGCTCATTTACGGCGGCGCGGGCTTCGTGGTGCCGGTCTCCGGCAAGATCACCCTCATGCCCGGCACAGGCTCCAATCCGGCGTTCCGTCGGGTGGATGTGGATACGGAAACCGGAAAGGTCAAGGGGATCTTCTGAGGATTTCCCGTACATTCTTGCAACGGAAACGATTCCATGTCGGCAAAAATTCTTGACGGCGCGGCGCTCAGCCGCGCCATCCTCGACGAGCTGGGCGAGGAAGTGGCGGCCCTGCGGGCCGCGCACGGCACGGTTCCCGGACTTGCCACCATCCTGGTGGGCGAGGATCCGGCCTCTGTCAGTTATGTCACCCGCAAGGTCGCCACCGCGCACGCCCTGGGCTTCCACGAAGTGCAGGAGACCCTGCCCGCCACCGCCCATGAGGCGGAACTGCTCGCGTGCATCGAGCGCCACAACGCCGACCCGCGCATCCATGGCATCCTTGTCCAGCTTCCCCTGCCCCGGCATATGGAGGAAAGGACCATCATCCACGCCATCGCGCCGGAAAAGGATGTGGACGGGTTCCACCCCGTCAACCTCGGCAAACTGCTCATGGGCGATGCGACGGCCTTTCTGCCCTGCACGCCGGCGGGCATCCGGGAGATGCTCATGCGCGCGGGCGTGCGGCTCGACGGGGCGGAGGTGGTGATCGTGGGCCGCTCCAACATTGTGGGCAAGCCGCTGGCCGTCCTGCTCGGGCAGAAAGGACCCGGCGGCAACGCCACGGTGACGCTGACGCACACAGGCACACGGGACCTTGCCGCGCACTGCCGCCGCGCCGATGTGCTGGTGGCGGCCGCCGGCGTGCCCGGTCTCGTGCGCTCGGAATGGATCAAGCCCGGCGCCGTCGTCATCGATGTGGGCGTCAACCGCGTGGGCTTCAACGAAAAGACGGGCAAGCCCATCCTCTCGGGCGATGTGGAGTTCGCGGCCGCCGCCGAAGTGGCGGGGATGATCACGCCCGTTCCGGGAGGGGTCGGACCCATGACCATCGCCATGCTCATGAAAAACACGGTCCGTTCGGCCCGGCAACATCCGGCGGCCTGATCCATGGGCTTCCCCTCGCTTTCCGCCACGCGGGACGCCATTGCCGACGCCATGCGGGCCAAGGCGGACCTCCCCGCGGGCCGGGTCTGGCTGCTTGCCATGCTGGGCGGGGCCTATATCGCGCTTGCGGGCTTCGCTTCCACCGTGGCGAGCTGCAACCTGCTCGCCGCGCCGGAGACGTATGGCCTGGGCCGTTGCGTGGCCGGCCTGCTCTTTCCCGTGGGGCTGATCATGGTCGTTGTGGGCGGCGGCGAGCTTTTCACCGGCAACTGCCTCATGCCGGATGCCGTCCATCGTGGGCTGGTCACGCGCGGGGAGCTGCTCCGCAACTGGCTCCTCGTCTATGCGGGCAATTTCGCGGGCGCGCTCGTGGTGTCAGGCATGCTCCATGTCTCCGGCAGCTTCTCCTCGGGCGGCGGCACAGTGGCGGCGGCCGTCATCAGGACGGCTTCGGCCAAGGCAGGTCTCGGCTGTCTGGAGGCCTTCACGCTCGGCATTTTCTGCAACTGGCTCGTCTGCCTCGCCATCTGGCTGGCAGCCCGCGCGGAAAACGCGGCCCAGAAGGCCTTTGTGCTCTTTTTTCCCGTCTGGATCTTCGTTGCCAGCGGCTATGAACATTCCGTCGCCAATATGTACTACCTGAGCGCGGGCCTGCTGGCGGCGGCCGACCCTGTTGCCCTTGCGGCCTCGGGGCTGCCCCGGGGCGTGGAAGCCGCCCTGGCGTTCCCGGCGCTGGCGGGAAACCTTTTTTTTGTGACGCTGGGCAATGTGGCGGGAGGCGCCATTTTCGTGAGCGGCGCCTATGCCCTGGCCTGCGGCGCGTCCCGCAGGGAAAAAGACAGGGGCTAACGCGTTTTCGCAAGGAAATTGCGGAAACGCGCTGCGGCTGCGGGAACGGATGCCCGCTCCACAACAAGGCGGAAAATCACGCCTTTCCGCCGCTTGGCCCGCTCTGCGGGGAAATGACGGCAGCGGACCCTGAGGGGGGTATCTGCCCCGCAGATATTTTCCTCAGAAAAATGCTCCAGGTTTCGCGGGATCTCCGCGCGGAGGACGCATGTCCGGTTCGATCATCCTTCTTGTGCTTGGCGCGGCCTTTCTGCACGCCACCTGGAACATCATCGTCAAGGGCGGCGAAAACAAGCTCTACGAAACGGCCATGAACGCTCTGGGCGGCGGCCTGGGCGCCATGTTCCTCCTGCCCTTCCTTCCGCTCCCGGATCGCGCGGCCTGGGGCTTTCTTGCCCTGTCCTGCTGCTGTCACCTCACCTATTATCTCTGCATCGCGGCCGCCTACCGCGTGGCGGACCTGAGCCTTGGCTACACCATCATGCGCGGCACGGCCCCCATGCTCACGGCCCTGGCCCTCTGCCTGCTCGGCGCGCCCCTCGGCGCCGCCGGCTGGGGCGGCGTCCTCCTGCTCTGTTCCGGCATCCTCACTCTCGCCCTGGAACAGAAGCTGGCCCACAAGGGCAGCCTCAAAGGGGTGCTGTACTCCCTGCGCACTTCCTTCGTCATCATGGGCTACACCCTGGCGGACGGGTATGGCGCGCGCCTTTCCGGCGACAGCGTGAGCTATACCTGCTGGATCTTCTTCCTCAATATCTTTCCGCTCCATATCTATATCCTTGCCCGCTACGGTCGTGACTATCTTCACTATCTCAGGCGCCGGGCCGTGCCCGGCATTTCCGGCGGCCTGTGCGGCCTGGGTTCCTACGGCATCGCCATCTGGGCCATGACGCTCGCGCCCATCGCCCTTGTGGCCGCCCTGCGGGAGACCTCGGTCATCTTCGGCATGATCATGGCCGTCCTCTTCCTCGGCGAACGGCTCACCGCGCTGCGGGTGACGGCCATACTCCTCGTCATGGCCGGCGCCATGATCATCCGCCTGGGCTGATTCGCCGGAGAAACGCTGTTCCGGCCGGGCAGCGGGCGCCATACAGGCCCTTGCCAACGGCATGCGCGCCGGACATGCCGGCGCCACCAGCCGGAAGTGAGTCATTTTTGCGTCACAAGTCAGAATAGACTTGGATTTTTCCCGAGATTTTTCTCAAATCAAGTCTTATCCGACTCAAAGACAGGCATCCATCCCCGCCACTCCGAAAGGCATGGCCGCCCTGCACCCGCAAAACAAGAAATACCGCGCCATGTGCATTTTGGCACAAGGATTGCTCTCCAATGAAGACAATAACGCCAGATGCGGGAGGGACCATGGGGGAGACGCCACAGCATGGGGTGAAAGGCCACGAGCGCGAAGAGCTGGAAAAAACCCTCAACCCCATTGAAGTCCTGGCCCTTGCGCTTGGCGCCATTGTGGGCTGGGGCTGCTTCATTCTGCCGGCCATCCGTTTTCTGCCGGATGCCGGTCCCATGGGAACGGTCATCGCCTTCTTTGTGGGCGCGCTGTTCCAGTGCATCGTGGCCCTGAGCTACAGCTTCCTCATCAAGCCCTATCCGGTGGCGGGCGGCGCCTTCGCCTACGCCTACGCGGGCTTCGGCACCCGGGGAGCTTTCGTGTGCGGCTGGGCACTGGTGCTCAGCTATATCTGCGTCATCGCGGCCAATGCCATGGCGCTCATCCTGCTCACGCGCTACCTGCTGCCCGGCGTCTTTGACGTGGGCTACCTGTATTCCGTCGCCGGCTGGGACATCAACGCGGGCGAACTCGTCTTTGTTTCCGCCATCCTGCTCCTCTTCGGCTGGATGAACTATCGGGGCATGAACGCGGCCAGCACCATCCAGGTCATTCTTGCGCTCGCCCTCACGGCAGGCGTTCTTGTGCTCGCCACGGGCACCTTCCTCACGGATTCGGCCTGCCCCGCGAACTTCGAGCCGCTCTTTGCCGAGGACCGCTCGCCGCTCGCCTGCGTTCTGGTGGTGCTGGCGCTCACGCCATGGCTCTATGTGGGCTTCGACACCATCCCGCAGACAGCCGAGGAGTTCAAGTTCTCCCCGGCCAAGGCGCGGGACCTCATGCTCCTGTCCATCATCTGCGGCGCCATCCTCTACGCCCTGGTGACGCTGTGCGTGGCCGGCTACATCCCCTACAAGGATCTGCTCAGGCAGAACCACGCCTGGGCCACGGGCTGGGTGGCCGACCAGGTCTTCGGGCGTTTCGGCGGCGTCGCCCTGACCGTTCCTGTGCTCGCGGGCATCCTCACGGGCATGAACGGCTTTTTCATGGCGACCACGCGTCTGCTCTTCAGCATGGGCCGGAGCAAATTCCTGCCGAATTTTTTCGCCTCGGTGCATCCGCGCTACAACACGCCGTGGAAGAGCGTCCTCTTCACCCTTGCCCTCTGCCTCGTCGTGCCGTGGTTCGGCCGCGCGGCCCTGAGCTGGATCGTGGACATGTCGGCCATCGGCACGGCCATGGCCTATCTGTTCACCAGCATGACGGCCTACAAGTACCTCACCCGCCATCCGCACCTTTCCGAAGCGGGATGGGGCAAGCCGGTCTGCGTCATCGGCGCGGCCACTTCCATCGTCTGTTTCCTCCTGCTCATCTTCCCCAGCTCCCCGGCGGCCATCAGCGTGCCCTCGTGGATCATGCTCTTCATCTGGGTGGGGCTTGGGGGCATCTTCTTCCTCAACAGGCGCAACGAACTTCTGCACATCCCGCATTCGCGCCTGCGCTACCTGCTGTTCGGCAGGAGCAGCTGCCCGGTACTTTTCGAACCTGAGGAGGAAGAGGAAGAGGACGGGACCAAAGAACGGGCGGCCAACGCCACCGGCCGCTGACGCCACCCCGCGCCCCCTGGCGGGGCCGGGGCGTTCACGGACGCAACCAGCAAACGCAGGAATTTTGTGGAGAGCACATGCGCCAGTTGCTGCTACTTTGCCTTGGACTGCTGATCATCGCCATTCAGGTCGTTCTCGGGATACAGACCTTCTATCCGCAGGCATTCGCCGCAAAGGAGAACGCCCTCGACGGGCTGCTTGAGCAGAAAGCCTCCGTCCTTGACAAGATCGCGCCGGAGGACCTCGCCTGGCTGGCGGGAAACCCGGTGGTCACCGTCGGGGTGGACCCGAATTTTTATCCATTGGAAATGTTCGATGAGCGCGGTCGCTACACCGGTCTCGGCGGGGATTATCTCCGGCTGCTCGCCAAGATGACGGGCCTGGATTTCCGCCCCCTGCCCACGAGCGACTGGGCCGCCACCGAGGAACTGGCGCGCCAGGGCAAGATCGACGTTTTCATGGCCGCGGCCAAGACGGGACGGCGCAGCGAATACATGCTGTTCACCGCGCCGTACATCACCGAGCCGGGCATCATCATGACCCGGCGCGGCGGCGGCCTGGACACGGCGGACATCACTTCCCTTGCCGGCAAAAAGGTCGCCGTGGTCAAGGATTATTCCTGGCACGACTTCCTCAAGGAATTCCATCCCGAGATCATCGCCGTGCCCACGGCCACCACGCTGGAGGCCCTGCAGAAAGTGGCCGCCGGCGAAGCGGATGCCGTGCTTGACTATGAATTCAACCTGCTGGAAAAAATCCAGACCGGCGGCATCCTCCAGATGCAGACCGCGGGCAAGGTGGATTCCTCGTACGGCCATGCCGTGGCCGTGCGCCGTGACCGGCCGGAACTGTTCAACGTCATCACCACCGCCCTTGCCCAGATCACGCCCGGAGAGCGGCAGGCCCTGGCGCGGAAATGGCTGGAACGGGAACGCCCCGCCGGTCAGGAGCGGCATTTGCAATGGATCTTCTTCTTCCTGGTGGAATCCAGCCTGCTTGTGCTCGGGCTGATCTGGCTCTACCATTCCGGCATCAGAAAGCATACGCGCGAACTGCGCAGAAAGGTGGCCGCTCTGGAAAAGCGCCTCGCTCAGGAAGCCAGGGGCGAAACAACACCGGCCGGCGCCTGAAGGCAAGCGGGGGGAAACGGCCCGGCGGAAGCGTCGGGGGGCATGAGGCGTTCGTCCCCGCAAAGCGTCAACGCGAGTCCACGCGCGGGAGAACGGCAGCATGCAGCAGTATGAATACGCCGACACCCTTTCCGCTGAAGAGTATTGCCTGTTGCGGAAGGCTGTGGGCTGGCCGGAGCTGCCGGTGGAGCAGGCCCGCGAGGGTCTGCGCCACTCATCCTTCATTGCCTCCTGCCGCCTGGGAACGGCTATCGTGGGTGCCGTCAGGATCATATGGGACCATGGGTACATCGCGTACTTTTCAGACCTCATGGTCCTTCCCGCCTGTCAGAAGCAGGGAATCGGCAAAAATCTGGCGCAACGGGCCATTGAATGGGTGAAAGCGCAGCGGCGTCCCGACTGGAAAATCAAAATCGTCCTCATTGCCACCGCGGGCAATGAAGGTTTTTACAAAAAACTCGGGTTCACCGAACGCCCCTGCGGCGCAATGGGGGCCGGGATGGACCTGTGGTGCATGTAGCGCGTTCGCTCCTCACTCTCACTCCTGGCCGAGTTCCCGTTTCAGCCAGGCCTTGATGGCCGGCGTGGGGGCGCTCACGCCGCGCAGGCCGCCGTTGGCCTCACGCCAGTCCGCCAGAAGCTCAGGCGGCAGCGGCACGGTGACGAGGTCCTCGGCGGACTCGGAATTGCGGCGTACCAGGCGGATCACCGGCGGGTCCTGCCAGCTGTCCACCACAAAATAGCGGGAGACATCCTCCTTGGAGCGCACGGGAGGATATTCGGCGTGCCAGTCGTTGTTGCCCCATTCCAGATACATGGTGACGGCATGTTCCGGCGTCAGGTTCCAGTCGATGGGGCAAAGGGCAAAGTCCTTGAGTGTCGGCATGGAGGACTCCTTTCAGCAGCGCGGCGACGCGCGGTTCACCCCTGCATCCGCGCCTTGAGCTGGCGCCTGTTTTCCAGTTGTTGCGCGGCCTCCTGCTGGCGGCGCAGTTTTTTCGCCTCCGCAAGGCGCTGTTTCCGGATGCTTTCGATGCGCGTCTGCTGCGCTTTCTGACGCTGTTCCCGGGCCTGTTCGAGCAGCTTTTCCCGCTTGCGGTCAAAGACCAGGGTGGTGCGCAGCGCCCCCACCCCCACGGCGAGGATGGTCACGATGATGACCAGCACCTTCTGGATGGACCACTGGTTTTCGCCCAGCAGGTACTTGAGCCAGCCAAGCCCCATTTTTTCACCCCAGAAGACGATGATGGGCACGCCCACAAAGCAGAGGACAAGCCCGATGATCTCCACCCACATGAAGGTGCGGAGCATGGTCAGGCCGAAGAGCGTGGCATCGCGCACGGTGCGGAGGAATTTGAGGCGTGCCTTGAGGTTCTGGAGAAGCTCGTCAAGCTTGGGGATGGCGGTCTGCGCCCGCTTGAACGTTTCCGCCTCGTTGAAGTTGCTCGCGAAGGCCCAGTTGATGATGCCCGCGCTGGCGTTGAAATCCGCGCTGAATTCGCGCAACGCCGACGGAAAGGGAAACCACGAGGCTTCATCCCGGATCTCTTCCAGCACGTCAAGGTAGGACTTGTAGCGGTTACGCAGTTCATCCACTTCACGCTGGATGCTTTCCTCAAGCTCCTTTTCCAGTTGGGGACGCTGCCGGACCATGCGGAAAAAGGCCATGTAGTTGTCGACCTTGCCCAGGGCATCCAGGGCATGGATCTTTTGCCCAAGGCGCGCCTGGACGGGATGATCGTCGGGGAACCAGGCCGTGAGCCGTTCTTCCATGGCATGCACGGCGGTTTTTTCATTTTCCGCGTTCTTCCTGGCCTCTTCCCAGAGGTCAAAGAGGGAGGACAATACAAGCAGCCGTCCGCGCTCCAGCGCGGGATCGATGAGGAAACGGTTGAAATACTCCGGCTCGGCGGTCACAAGCTCCACCACCTGGTCAAGGATCTGCTCCGCAAAGCCCATTTTGACCCGGCAGATGATGCCCCGGTATGTCACTTCGCGCCATTGGGGCATGACGCGCAGGACCTGCGTATAGAGCGTGCTCGCCTGGGCGAACTGCCCCTGTTCCTCCATCAGGCGCCCCTGGAGATATTCGTTCCAGGCCTGGAGCGCGGGCCAGGGCGTCATGCCCGCCGCTTCGCGGAAAAAGTTGAGGGCCTGGGTGGCGTCGCCGCGCTCGATCTGGAGAAAGGCGCGCACCATACGCAGGCGCGGGTCACGCGGGTGGCGCGAAATGGTCTGAACGATCTCCCTGTCCAGCTCGGGCAGTTCCTCGGCGCTGGTGCGCGCGAGCTTTTCCAGCAGATCCCAGGCGGGACTGTCGTCACGCGCGGGCTTTTCCTCGTCCGGGTCCGGTTCGCGCATGCGGTAGAGCCAGTTGCGCGGCACATTACGCAACTGGCAGGGTCCGTTGAGGTCAAAAACGGCCTGAAGCAGGATGCCTGCCGGACCCTGATCATCGAGAAGCTCGTCAAAGCCCTTGATGCCCTCCGCGCTCAACACCGTCTCGATGCGGCGGAACGCCTCATTGATGATCTCCAGATCCATGCCCTCGATCTGCTGCCAGGTTTCGGCGCGGGAGGGGAAATACGTCCGCGTGGGGCACTCCGCCGCCGAATGATTGGGCAGACCGCAGTAGAAACAGCCCGCGCCGGGCGCGCCCGAAGCCAGCTGGCCGGCCATGACCAGGGGGATGGAACGGCTGCTGATGCTGTTTTCATCCAGCAGGACATTGCACCAGCTGTCCATGCTGGTCTGGCCTCCGCTATAGCGGAGATCGCGGACAGAAAACCCCTCGCCGAGAAGATAGGCGTTGCGATAGCTCAGATAGGGAAAATCCGGCATGAGATTGTCCCACTGGAGGCCGATCTTCTTGGGAAGGTCACTGTTGAAATTCAGGTTGTTGCGGTCCGCGACCACGCAGACACAGGGCCAGTAGGTGCCGGGTTCGAGTGTCGCCTTGTCAAAGGCGTGCAGGTACTTGCGCATGAAGGTGCGGAGCATGAGCAGGTTGTCCATGGCGAGCATGACGAAGCCTTCCTGCACGATGGACTTGATTTTCAGCTCCTGAAGCAATCCCTCCAGCTTGATGAACATACTGCTCCAGCCCGCCTGGAACGCCTTGTCCAGCGGACTTCCCAGAGGATGCAGCACGGCAAACCACGCCTGGGTGGAGGAATACGGCATCCGCACGTCCACCTCAGGCTCGGCCCAGTCCACGGAGGCCATGCCCTGCCTGCCGGTGGCGCGCGCAAAGGTGATGCCCGGCAGGACGTTGCGCCCCTCCCGGCTCTTGGGATGGATCCAGATATCCAGGGTCTCGCGGGGATGCATCTCCTGGGCGGAAAGGATGCCGTCCACCGCCAGGCTGGCCTCGCGCTTGCTGCTGAGCTGGAGCCTGCCCGGAAACAGCTCGATGCCCACGGCAAGTTCGTTGAAATTGCCCCAGATCCGCAGCCGCGCCAGCGCCAGAAAAACGTCATCGGTAAAGAAGAACCAGATGGCCTGCTCACGCTCCTCGCCCACGAGCATGCCGCCGTAGTTGAGCAACGTCTGGTTGACCGCCTGGGAGAGGTTCCCCTGCCAGCACACCCAGAGCACATGGCCCATGGTGCTCATGTGGACATCCTTGCCCCCGGGCAAACGGGCCAGAAGTTGTGATAACTGCGCCATGAGACATCCTTTCCGGATCAGGACCCCGCGCCCCGCAGCCGCCCGCCCCCGGCGGGAGACGCCGGTTCCGTGGGCGGGGCATGTGCGTTGCGGAACGGTCCGCCGTCCCGACCGTTCCCTCGTCCGCGTGAGCGTGCGGACCTTATCTACCAAAATTCGGCGGGGAACTCAAAACACCCGCGCAGGAGCGGGCCGTCCCTGTACTTCTTCACAAATTCTATGCAAGAATGATGCCCGAAAATGTTTTTCCCGCCGAAGGTCTGCCGGAAGCTCCCCTGCGCCCCTGCCACGCCCGGCGCCCACAGACCGCTTGCCAGGCCCACGCGCGAAAGCTTACAAGAAGACATGGACAGGAGCCTCGTCGATCTTCATACCCACTCGACCGCCTCGGACGGCACCGACAGCCCCGCCGCGCTGGTGGCCCGCGCCCACGACCTTGGCCTGGCGGCCATCGCCCTGACGGATCATGATACCCTGGCCGGACTCGGCGAAGCGGAACAGGCAGGCCGGGAACGGGGCCTCGGCATCATCCGGGGCTGTGAGATATCCACCCGCTCCGAAGCCGGGGAGCATCACATCCTCGGCCTCTGGATACCCGCAAAGGCGGATGCGCTCGACAACTGGCTGGATGCCGTACGGCGCCGCCGCAATGAGCGAAATGCGGAAATGGTGGCCCGGCTCCGCGCCCTCGGGTTTGACATCACCCTTGAGGAAGTCCGCGCCCATGCCTCCGGCAGCGTCGGCCGCCCCCACATGGCGGCCGTGCTGGCCGCCAAGGGCTATGCGCGCGACGTGGCCGCGGCCTTCAGGGACTACCTTGGCGCGGACGGCAAGGCCTATGTGCCCAAACGGGTGCCCGCCCCGGAAGAAGCGGTGCGCGTGCTGGCGGGCATGGGCGCCACCGCCGTTCTTGCCCACCCCTTTCTCAACGCCGCCTCGCCGACCGACGTCGAAGCGCTGACGCGCCGCCTCGCCGGCTGCGGCCTTGCGGCCATTGAGGCATGGCACAGCGGGCACTCGGAGGCGGACACCCGCCACTGCGTGGAGCTTGCCAGACGCTTCGACCTGGGAGTGACCGGCGGCTCGGACTATCACGGCGCCAACAAGCCCGGCATCCAGCTCGGCACGGGACACGGAGGGCTGCGCGTTCCCGTTGCCGTGCTGGAAGCGCTGCAGGAGCGGCGCCGCGCCGGGGGGCTGCCGTGCTGAGGCGACGATCGCCCCGCGGCTCCGGGCGCCGCCCCGGCCGCCGCGCACCCCGCCGGTGTTTCGCGGCATTGGCCGTTCTCGTCATCTGCCTTTCCGCCGTGACCGTTCTGGGCGGGGAAGTCGCCCCTGCTGGCGGCACGCCGCCGGCCCTCCCCTCCCTTGACCGGATGCTCGGGTCCATGCTCATGTGCGGGTTTCGGGGAACGGAGCTGGACCCGGACGATCCCTTTCTCGCCGCTGTGGCCGACGGCCGCGTCGGCAACGTCATCCTTTTCGACCGCGACATGACAACAGGCGGCGAACGCAATATCCGCTCGCCGGAGCAGGTGCGCCGCCTGACGGCCACCCTGCGGGCCGCCGCTCCGGGTCCGATCTTCATCGCCGTGGATCAGGAGGGCGGGCAGGTGCGCCGCCTCAGGCCGCAAAAGGGATTCTCCGACCTGCCCTCCGCCCAGCGCCTCGGGCAGGGCAGCGTCGCGGCCACACTGGAGACCGCGACCCTGCTCGGCGAAGAACTCGCCGGACTCGGCATCGATGTGGACCTTGCCCCGGTGGCCGATGTGGACAGCAATCCGCTCAATCCCGCCATCGGCAGGCTTGGCCGCGCCTTCAGCTCCGACCCCGCCGCCGTGGCCCGCCATGCCCTGGCCTTTGGGCAGGGGCTGGCCCGCAGCGGGGTCATCCCGGTGCTCAAGCATTTTCCCGGCCAGGGCTGCGCCCGGGAAGATTCGCACCTCGGGCTGCCGGATATTACCCGGTGCTGGGACGGCGCAACGGACCTCCTCCCCTATGCGGAAATTTTCCGCGCGGGCTGGCCCGGCATGGTCATGCCGGGGCATCTCTTCCATGCCGGGCTTGACCCGGACCTGCCGGCCACGCTCTCGCGCATGGTGGTCACGGGCCTGCTGCGCCAAGGCCTTGGCTGGCAAGGGGTGGTCATCAGCGATGACATGCAGATGCGGGCCATTGCCGGCCGCTACGGACTCAAGGAAAGCATCCTGCTGGCGGTGCGCGCCGGCGTGGATATTCTCCTCTACGGCAACAATCTTGAATGGGAAGACGGACTTGCGGACAAGGTCTTTGCCGCCTTGCGCGCCCTGGTGGACGAAGGCAGCATACCCGTTGAGCGGATCAGGCGTTCCTGGGAGCGCATCAGCGCGCTCCACGCCCTGTCCCCCACGGCAACAACCTCCAGCCCTTCGGAGAGGATACCATGAATACCGCGCATTTTGTATATATCGCCGATGTCTATTGTCCCTGGTGCTATGCCTTCTGGCCGATCATGCAGCGCATCGCCGCGCAGCATCCTGAATTTCCGGTCCATGTGCTCGGCGGCAACCTGATGAGCAGACGCGTCACCCTGGCCGACGACGCGGCCGCTTCCCCCGGTCTCACGGATTTCTGGCGCGAGGTGGAGCATGCCTTGGGCCGTTCCCTGGCGGGTGCCATCCATGCGGTGGAGACGGGCCGCGAGATGTGCCTCTTCTCGCCCGGAGCGGACGAGGTGCTCGAGGCCCTGAAGACGCTGGCCCCCGGCCATGCCCTGGAACAGCTGCTGGCCCTGGAGGACCTGTTCTACGGCCAGGGACAGGATATTTTCTCCGACAGTTCGCTTGCCGCGCTGGCGCAACGCTGGCACATGGCGCCGGACGCGCTCAAGGCGGCCATGGCGGCGCCCGAGACGGCGCAGGCCGCCCGGCGCGGACTTGAGGAAGCCTCGGCCCTCATGGGAGAGATCAGCGCCTACCCGAGCGTCATCCTCGTCCGCGGGAACAGGCGGGATGCGGTTTCGCGCGGTTTCGTCCACTATGAGACCGTGGCATCGCGTCTGGAGGACGCCATGCAGGACCTCGGCCTGGAAGACATGCCGCCGCACACGGCCTGTTCCTGGCATGGCGGCTGCACCCTCGGACGCCACACGAAATAGGGCGGCAAAAGCACGCCACGAACAGACAGGGCGGAAGCCGACGGCTTCCGCCCTGTTCCTTCACGCGCGCCACGCGCACTGCCGCAGGCGCTATTGCCCGCGCCCGCAGCACTTCTTGTATTTCTTGCCGCTGCCGCACGGGCAGAGATCGTTGCGGCCCACGCGCGGAGCCGCCCGCACAGGCTGCTTCGGCCGGTTTTCGGTCACGCTTTCGCCCCCGCTGGAATAGGAGAGCTGGGCGGGTTCCTCGCGGTGACGGAATTCGCGGGCCACAGCCTCGCGCTCGGCGGCGGCCCTGGCCGCCTCCTCCTCCGGACTCACGACCTGCACGCGCACCCTCGTCAGCGCGCGGAAGACGCTCTCGCGGATCTGGAAGAGCATGTCCTGGAACATCTCGAAGCCTTCGCGCTTGTACTCCAGCTTGGGGTCTCGCTGGCCGTAACCGCGCAGGCCGATGCCGTCACGCAGGGCATCCATGTTGCGCAGGTGCTCCTTCCAGCAACGATCCAGTTCTTCCAGCAGGAAATAGCGCTCGATATCCTTGTAGCCTTCGCCCGCTGCCGCCTTGAGTTCGTCCAGGATGCCGCGCACCAGGGCTTCGGTCCGTTCACGCTCCGGCAGGGGCGCGTCCTCGGGCAGGACGCGGTCAAGGGTGAAAATTTCGCGCAGGCGCGCCATGACGGCCGCGCGCGTTTCTTCCAGAGCATCGGGCGCCGCGGCATCCAGCGGCGCATAGACCACGTCGAGCACGTCGCTGAGGAACTCCTCGAGCACCGGCGCAAGGTCGTCCTCCACCATGAGTTCGCGGCGCAGGGCGTAGATGACCTCGCGCTGCTGGTTCATGACATTGTCATAATCCAGCAGGGTCTTGCGGATCTCGAAGTGGTGCGCTTCCACGCGCTTTTGCGCGCCTTCCACGGCCCGGGTGACCATCTTGTTCTCGATGGCCTCGCCATCGCGCAGGCCGAGCCGTTCCATGAGGCCCTTGATGCGGTCCGACCCGAAAAGGCGCATGAGGTCGTCCTCAAGCGACAGATAGAACCGTGAGGAACCTGGGTCGCCCTGCCGGCCCGAGCGGCCGCGCAACTGGTTGTCGATGCGCCGGCTCTCGTGCCGTTCCGTACCGAGGATGTGCAGGCCGCCCAGTTCCACCACGCCGTCGCCAAGCACGATGTCCGTGCCGCGGCCGGCCATGTTGGTGGCGATGGTCACCCTGCCCTTCTGGCCGGCCTGGGCCACGATTTCCGCTTCCTTGGCGTGCTGCTTGGCATTGAGCACGTTATGGGGAATGCCGAGCCGGGTCAGCCGCCGGGAAAGCATCTCCGATGTCTCGATGGAGATGGTGCCCACCAGGACGGGCTGCTGCCGCTCATGCAGCTCGGCAATGGCCGCCACGATGGCGTCGAACTTCTCCTTGCGGCTGCGATAGATAAGGTCCGGCATGTCCTTGCGGATCATGGGCCTGTTGGGCGGGATGCTGATGACTTCCAGATTGTAGATCTGCTGGAATTCCACGGCCTCGGTATCGGCGGTGCCCGTCATGCCCGAAAGCTTGTCATACAGCCGGAAATAGTTCTGGAAGGTGATGGAGGCGAGGGTCTGGTTTTCGGCGGCGATGGTCACATGCTCCTTGGCCTCCAGCGCCTGGTGAAGACCATCGGAATAGCGGCGTCCGGCCATGAGGCGCCCGGTGAATTCGTCCACGATGACCACCTGATCGTCCTGGACGATATAGTCCACATCGCGCTTGAAGACCTGATGCGCCTTGAGCGACTGGAGCACATGATGCTGGGCGGTGATGTTGGCGGGGTCGAAAAGGTTGTCCAGCCCGAGCAGTTCTTCGCAGCGGGCCACGCCCTCATCGGTGAGCATGGCCGTTTTGGCCTTTTCGTCGATGGTATAGTGCTCGGGACCCAGCTGCCGCACGATGTCGTCCACGGTGCGGTAAAAGCCCACCGACTCTTCCGAAGCCCCGGAGATGATGAGCGGCGTGCGCGCTTCGTCGATGAGGATGGAGTCCACCTCGTCCACGATGGCGAAATTATGCCCCCGCTGGACAAGCTGGCTGGCATAGAACTTCATGTTGTCGCGCAGGTAGTCGAAGCCGAATTCGTTGTTGGTGCCGTAGGTGATGTCCGCATTGTAGGCGGTCTTGCGCTCCTCATCCTCAAGGCCGTGCACGATGACGCCCGTGGTGAGGCCGAGGAAGCCGTAGAGCCTGCCCATCCACTCGGCGTCACGCGTGGCGAGGTAGTCGTTGACCGTGACCACATGCACGCCCTTGCCGGACAGCGCGTTGAGCACCACGGCGAGCGTGGCGACCAGGGTCTTGCCCTCGCCGGTCTTCATTTCCGCGATCTTGCCCTTGTGGAGCACGATGCCGCCCACAAGCTGGACATCATAATGGCGCATGCCGAGCACACGGCGCGAGGCCTCGCGCACCAGGGCGAACACTTCGGGCAGGAGAGCGTCCAGGCTCTTGCCGTTCTCCTGCACCTCGACCTTGTACCGGGCTATGCGCGCGGCAAACTCTTCGTCGGCAAGGGCCTGCATTTCCGGCTCCAGCGCGTTGATCTTCTGCACCAGAGGCCGCAGACGCCGCAGATAGCGTTCATTCTTGCTGCCAAAAATTTTTTTGAAAAGAAAACCGAACATGGGCGCTCCTCGTATATGCAAAAACTCCGGAACGGCGGATCCGCCCCCGGCGCGACACCGGACAGGTGGAACGGGGCGGCGGGCCATACCGGGGAAAACCGTCACTTCCACAACAGGGTATTATATGTCATTTTTCTTTTTTTTGCAAATCATGCGCGGTCATGGGCATGTCCGGCGCCTCCCCTTCCTTGACGAAAACGGCGCATTCCTCTAGCCTCGGTCATCTGTCATCTGCGCCCCGACGACACAGGCACCACGCCCCCACCCTCTCACCCGGAACGCATCATGAGCAGCACCACGGAAGCCCGCGAAACCGCCCCCATCATCACCATCAGCCATGTCTGGAAATACTTCGGGCAGCTTCCCGCCCTTCAGGATGTCAGTCTCAATGTGACCACGGGCGAGCGGGTGGTCATCATCGGGCCGTCCGGCTCGGGCAAGTCCACGCTGCTGCGTTCCATCAACCGCCTGGAAGAGATCGACAAGGGCGAGATCTGCGTCCAGGGCGAAAACATCAACGATCCGAAAAACAATATCAATCTCGTGCGGCGCAATCTGGGCATGGTCTTCCAGCAGTTCAACCTTTTCCCGCACAAGACCGTGCTCCAGAACCTGACCATGGCCCCCATCAGGCTTCTCGGACTCAACGCCGAGGAGGCCGAAGCCCGCGCCCTCGCCCTGCTCAAGAAAGTCGGCATCAGCGACAAGGCCAATGTCTATCCGGCCATGCTCTCGGGCGGCCAGCAGCAGCGCGTGGCTATCGCCCGCGCCCTTGCCATGCAACCCGCCATCATGCTCTTTGACGAGCCGACCTCGGCGCTGGACCCGGAAATGGTGGGCGAGGTGCTGGACGTCATGGTCACGCTGGCGGAAGAAGGCATGACCATGATCTGCGTCACGCACGAGATGGGCTTTGCCCGCACGGTGGCGGACCGCTGCATCTTCATGGATCAGGGGCAGATCGTGGAGTCCGGCAAGCCCGAGAATCTCTTCACCGCGCCGCGCCATCCGCGCTTGCGCCAGTTTCTCAACCAGATCCTCTGAGCCGGCCACACCGGGCCGTGCAAGGACGACGCATGCGCATCGCCGTAGCCGTCAGCGGCGGCGTGGACAGCCTCTGCGCCCTGCTCCTCCTGCGCCGCGCGGGCCATGAGCTGCTGGCGCTGCATGCCCTGCTGACGGAATCTTCCGGCGCGCCCCCCGCGGGCCTTGACGCCGCCTGCCGCGACCTCGGGGTGCCGCTTGAGGTGGTGGACCTGCGCGCCCGCTTCGCCCGGGATGTCATCGCGCCCTTTGCGGCCGCCTATGCAGCCGGGCGCACGCCCAACCCCTGCGCCCGCTGCAACCGTTCCCTCAAGTTCGGCGCCCTGCTGGACGCGGCGCTGGCGCGCGGGGCGGAAGCCCTTGCCACCGGCCACTATGCCCGGCTGGCGCCGCATACGCGCCGGGGGGCGCCTGGCCCGCTTCTCGCCATGGCCGCCCATGCTCCCAAGGACCAGAGCTATTTTCTCTCCCTCGTGCCCCGTGAACGCCTGGCGCGGGCGCTCTTTCCCCTTGCGGCAATGGACAAGACCGCCTGCTCCGCCCTTGTGGCGCAGGCCGGGCTTGCGGTGCCACTGCCGGAGGAGAGCCACGACATCTGCTTCGCCCCCGGCGGCGTGGATGCCTACCGGAATTTTCTCGAGCGCCAGTGGCAGGTCCTGGGCATGGAGCCTCCGGGACCAGGCCCGGTCCTGTTGTGCGAAACGGCTCTTCCCGGGGACCATGGATCCCGGAAGCCGCAGGATGCTGCGGGACCTTCCCCGGGCAACGACGCCGCCCCCCATCTGCGCCCCATCGCCACCCATGCCGGACTCTGGCGCTATACCGAAGGACAGCGCAGGGGTCTCGGCCTGTCACACGCCGAGGCGCTGCATGTGCTGCGCAAGGATGTGGCGGCCAATGCGCTGGTGGTGGGGCCGCGCTCCCTGCTCGGCATGCGCGGATGCGTGGCGCGTGAGGTCAATGTGGCGGTGCCCCCGGCGTTCTGGCCGGAGCGCCCCGTTGTCCGCTGCCGGTACGGTGGCGGGCTTTCCCCGGCTGAGGCGCGCCTTGAAGACGGGGAACTCCGCATCCGGTTCGCGGAACCATGCTTTCCGTCGGCGCCGGGCCAGGTGGTGACGCTGTACGATGAAGACGGTGTCGTCCTGGCGGCGGGCATTGTGGAAGAACTGGCGTGACAGGATCGCCACGCCGGGCAAGCGCTCCGCCAGGGCGCGGCGTGCGGCACTTCTAGTGTCTACTTGCAAAAATTCTGCGCAGAATTTTTGCAGGATCGTTCGCGAAAAAGCGTGGTTTTTCGCTCACTCACGGCGGCTATGCCGCCGCAACACCCTTACGGGTTTTGTAGTGTCTACTTTTGCAAGTAGACACTAGGCTCAGGACGCAGTCAAATCCGCAACTTCGACTGATTTCCCCATCAAACAGGAAACGTGCCAGGGCTGATTTCCAGCTTTGGCACGTTCTCATTTCTCGTGCGGTCTCACAACCAGGCCGTGGTCGATAGACGTTACCGGATGGCCGTGGAGCGTCACAACGGAGAAAAGTGAAGCCCCACAAGGCCTTTTTGGCTTTGTGGGGCTTCCTTGGATTTGGAATTGGCTCCGAGACAAAGCCGAAATCTACATGTAACTATGCAGTTTTTTAGGATATTTTAAAACAGCATTTACAAAATACCGTTTAAAATACCGACCAAATTTTCTGCTTGAGGACAAAAAATAACCCGTCATTTCATAGTCAGGTTATGGCCCCACGTCAAGCCATAAATGACTATTATTGATTCTTATTTTATGATGTATTTACTTGAGATAATAGGATAAAAATTTTCGATACCCTGAAAGCTGCCCGGCAAAAAAGAGAGGGGAGGAACCTTATTGACGCTTCGGGACAGGAAGTTCCTGTGGGCATTGTGCCGTAAGGTGGCTGGGTTTTCCTCCTTGCTTTTCCGATTTTCTTTTTTGCTGTTCCGGTATAGCATATATATGCCTTATTTCAGGAGTACCCCGCCATGACCTTCCGCGATGTCCTTTCCAAATACCGCGCCATTTCGTTTTCCGAACGTGATAAAGGCGACCGTTTTGAACGGCTGATGCAGGCGTTTCTGCAAACCGTCCCTTGGTATGAGGGCAAGTTCCGGCATGTGTGGCTCTGGCGGGAATTCCCATACAGGAAGAGCTTTGGGGGAAAGGATACCGGCATCGACCTTGTGGCGCAGACCGTTGAGGGTGATTTCTGGGCCATCCAATGCAAATGCTATGATGAAAAAGCCAGAATTGACAAACCGGCGGTGGACAGTTTTCTGGCTACCTCCAGCAAGCAATTTGTCAACGACCAGTTGCAAACGACCTCTTTTGCGCTCCGGCTCTGGATTTCCACCACAAACAAATGGGGTAGCGAGGCCGAAAATACCATTCATAACCAGGAACCGCCTGTACAGCGGATAAGCCTTGCCGATCTTGAAAACGCGCCAGTGGACTGGGCGGTATTGGACAAAGGAATTTCGGGTTCAGGCGCACGCCTGAGCAAAAAATCGCCACGTCCACATCAGGAGAAGGCCATCGCCGCCTTTCATGAGCATTTTCAGAACGGCGAACGCGGCAAGCTGATTATGGCTTGCGGCACTGGCAAGACGTTCACATCCCTAAAAATTGCGGAAACCGAAACAGACGGAAAGGGGTTAGTTCTTTTTTTGGCTCCTTCCATTGCGTTGATAGGCCAGACCCTTCGGGAATGGACAGCGGAGAGTTCCGACCCGATTTTTCCCATTTGTGTCTGCTCTGATCCCGAGGTCAGCAAGAGCAAGAAAAAGAACGACGATGACACCGACGGGTACAGCGTCACGGATCTCGCCTTCCCTGCGTCAACGCGGGTGACGGACATTGTACGTCAGCTCAGGCTGGCTGAAAAATTTCATAAGGATGGTCTCATAGTCATTTTTTCTACCTATCAGTCCATTGACGTTATCGCAAAGGCACAGAAAGAATTTCACCAAGACTTTGACTTGATTATATGTGATGAGGCGCATCGGACAACGGGCGTCACCTTGAAGGACGAAGATGATTCCGCCTTTGTTAAGGTACATGACAATAGCTTCATCCAGGCTAAAAAGCGTCTGTACATGACGGCCACGCCTCGCCTGTATGCCGAGGAGAGCAAGAAAAAAGCCCAGGATGCGGAAGCCTATCTCTGCTC
>NZ_CAJUBO010000019.1 GCF_910584445.1 uncultured Desulfovibrio sp. | reverse complement strand
CCTTGCGGCGACAGCCCCCGCCCTTCGCTCCGCTTCGGGCGGCCAGCGGAAAAATTTCTTTTCCTCGCTGAAAACCATAACGTACTTTAATGAGGCCTGAGCCTATGGCAGTTCCTGAAGCCAGGCCCGCGCCCTGGCATTGCCCGCCGCGGCCTCGCGGTCAAGCCAGGCGCGCAGGCGCGTCTGGGCCTCCAGGGCCGCCTTGGCGGCCTTGGCATCGCTGGCCGCCGCCTTGGCATAGGCGGCATAGGCGGCCGCCGCGTCCTTGTCGATGCTGCCCCATTGCGGCGCGGCCGGGTCAAGGCAGGCCGCATAGGGCAGGAAGGCGCCGGGGGCTTCGTTTTCCGCCGCGAAATAGTAGAGGCGGTAGACCGCATCCTGCTCCGCCGGGGTGCCCTTGGGCAGTTCGGCGGCAAGTTTCAGGGCCGCGGCCGCCGTGATGTCCGGCCCGCTGAAGAAGGCGCGCACCTGTTCTTCCGCCGTTTTGGGCGTGGCGGGCAGGCTGCTGCCGGCGGCGCCGTTGCCACCGCTGGGCGCGGGCGCGGCCTCTCCGCCGGAGAGAACCGCCGCTTCTTCCCTGGCCCTGGCATCGAAAAATTTCCAGGCACCCAGGCCGCCGGCCAGCAGGACCGCCGTCAGGACCGCCACAAGGACGGGGCTGGGGCGTCGCGCGGCCCGGGGCGTTTCGGGGTCCGGCGCCAGCGGCATCTCGACCGTTTCCGGCGCAGCCGGCTCCGGGACGGGGGGTGCCGGAGCGTGCGGCTGCGGCGCTGCCTCCGGCGCGGGCGCGGCGGCGCGCGCCCCGGTATTGTCCAGGGCGCCGTCCGGGCTGTAGGTGACGCCCCGGACCTGGAGCCGCGCCTTGAGCGGCTCGCCCTGTTCCTGCCTGAGTGTCACCAGATATTGTTCCTGCGGATCGAGGGCATCGACCACCTCCGGTCCCAGCAGGACCGCCAGACCGCCTCCGGGCGCCGGCTCCGTCTCCACCGGCAGAAAGCGCGTTTCGCCGGTCCAGAGGCTGCCGCCGTTTCCGTCCGTTGCCAGGGAAGCCTGGTCCGAGGCGCGGAGCAGCGCCATGGACCAGGCGCCTGCGGGAAAGTCCGCATCGCGGCAGGTGAGAATGCCGTGGCCGGCGCCCCGGCGCGTATCGTCGCTGTAGCTGATCTTCATGATGTCGTCATGGGCGCGTCGCGCCCGCGGTTGAGGGTGACGGGACCGCCGCGGCGGCCCCGCCGCCGTCGCTCCCCTCCGGGGCGAGCCGGCGGAGGATGGCGCCCAGCGCCATGTTCTCTTCCACATTGAGCGTTTGCTCGCCGTCAAAGTCCACATTGCCCATGATCAGGGCCGCAAGGGCATTGAGCCAGTCCCCCAGCCAGCGCCGCGCCCAGGGGGTGCGGCTTTCCGCCAGCACCGGCGGGTCCGGGACCGGGGGCGCGGGGGCGAACACCTCCGTGCTTTTGGCGCCGGGCAGGGAGAGGGTGCGCGCCTTTTCGTCATGGGTGCGCGGGTCGAAGCCGAGCCAGTCCACATAGCCGTTGAGGATGCTTGCGGCGATGCTCGCCTCCTTGCGGGCGATGCTTTCCCGGCTCGTATTGGCATAGGCCGAGGCCCGGCGGAACGCCTCGGCCATGGCCTCGCGCAGGGCAAGGCGCGCGGCGCCGGTGGAAAGTTCGCTCACCAGGGCCGAAAATTCCTGCCCCGGCAGGAGAAAATAGCGCTGGCTCGCCGGATCGTCCGCAAGGTGGTGCAGGCGCTCGATCCAGCGGCTTTCCACATAGGCCGCGAAAAAGGCGGCCTCGTCCCTGGGCGCCGCGGGCGCCGTGGCGGCGGCATCCGCATGCGGGTCCGGCGCTGGCGCGCTCTTTTCCTGCCCGGCAAAGGGGTTCCAGGCGCCGACATCGACGCTGTCCATATCCAGCTCCGGCAGCGGGGCAGGCTCCGGTGCCGGAGCGGCTTCCGGCCGTTCGTCGGCAAGCTCGAGGAAACGGCGCGTGGCTTCGGGGTGCAGGTCGGCGATGTCGGCATCGCTGATGGTGAGGCTGTGGAGGAGCTGGCCCAGGCGCCCCTGCTGTTCCTCCATCTGGCCGAGCCGGAAGAAGAGGGTGCGGATGAGCAGGAGCTTCTGTTTGCGGATCTCCTCGCGGTCGTCGGCGCGATGGAAGGCCGCGAGCCTGCGCGCCACGGCGTCGCGTGTGGCGCGCACATTCTGGAGGAGCTGCTCGCGCTTGATGTCCGGGTTGCAGAGGGGACTCAGGCTCTCGCGGATGTAGGTGATGCCGCCGTCGTTGAGTTTCATGGCCTCGTCCCAGGCGCGGGCCGGGTCGCGGAAATGGGCGGCCACCAGCGGACTTTGCAGAAATGCCGCCTGGAGCCGCGCCACATAGTCGCGCCGTTCGGGGCGGATGCCTTTTTCAAGGTCGCCGTCGTAGTCCATGACCGCGTCAAAGCGGAAATTGGGATTGCGCAGCAGAAAGATGTTGTCGAAACCGCGCTCGGGCGTCCATTGCCGGGGCCAGTCGTGCTGCTTGCCGAAAAAGTCGAGCAGGGAGGCATGGAGGCGGTTGTCCCAGCGGCTTTCCAGCGAGGGCGCGCCCTTCTTGTCCTCGAACTCCATGTCGAACTTGGTGAGGATGAAGAACAGGGACGGCTCCCTGCCCGCGCGGTCTTCCGGCCGTTCGCCGTGGGTGGTGCGTACCCATTCGTCGATGACGCCCGGCAGGTCCTGCACTTCCTGGTTGCTTGGCCCGATGCAGAGCAGCATGCTGGTAAGCTCGCGCTCGGCGCAATAGCGCTGGAAGAGATAGGCCACCTTGCCGCGCAGGAAAAGCTCCTTGAGCATGCCCTCCTTTTTGAGTTCACGGCGCACATCGTCGAGCTTGTAGCGCGAGCGGTAGCCGGGAAAGTCGAGCAGGTCGGTATGGTCGAAATAGGGCGCCGGTTTTTCGCGCATGACGATGGTCAGCTCCGCCGTGAGCGCGGCCGCAACGGCGCGGGGCAGCGCGGCATGGACGCCGTCGGGCGTGACCACATCGAGCGTGCCTTCGGTCTGGGGGGCGCCGCCCAGTCCCGCCAGGGTGGCAACGTCGATGATGCTCGTCTCGCGCGGGACCAGGGCGTCCAGCCCGCAGAAGGCGCGCTCCGCATGGCCGAGGGAATCCAGCGCGCGCAGGAGGACGCGCAAAAGGCCGGTGAATTCCTCCACCTCGTCCCAGATGAGCGCGTAGAGCTGGACGCGTCCCTCAAGGTCGAGGGTGGGGCCAAGGGCGAGGGCCTGGTCCCAGTAGGAGCGCTCCAGCTCCTGGACGCGCGCCTTGGCGCGGAAGTCCTTGACCAGGTATTCGCGCAGGTCCTCCAGGGCGTCGAGGTCGGCCGAGGGCGCGCCTGCGCCGGGCGCGGCCGCGTGCGCCCGTTCCCGCAGGCGCTTGAGCGTGGCCGCCATGTCGCTTTGCGGGGCTTCCTTGTGTTCGCAGTCGGCGTAATAGGCGTTGGCGATGATCTTGACGAGGTCCGTTTCCGAAAGCAGCCGGATCTGGACAGGATGCCCGGCGGGAAGGTCCGCGGGCCGCGTCATGGTGAAGCGGGTGACGAGTCCTGTGGATTCCTTGCCGCCCTCGGGGTTGATCTCGCTGATGAAATCCCGGGTGGTCCCGCCGAAATCGGCCAGGAGCGAGCGGCCTGCATCGCGGGCCAGCGCCGAGATGAGGTAGGACTTGCCCGCCTGGCTCGGCCCGAAGACGCCGGCGCACATTTTTCGCCCGGCCGCGCGCGAGCAGCGCCGGAAGACCCTGGCGGCGCGGCGCAGTTCCTTGAGCAGGCCCTCCTGCTCGCCGCGCACCAGCTCGCCGTTGCGCGCCGCCCAGGCGCCGGCGTCCACGCAGGCCTGGGCAAGATCGGCGCAATATGTCGCAAGTTCCATGAGTGCTCCTTCATCGGGCGGGGTATGCGCCGTCCGTGCGCCGGGGACCGGGCGCCACTGCCGTCTCAATCGCCATAGACGATGCCCGTGTCCATCCAGAAGCCTTCGTCGCGCGGCAGTGTCTGGAGCCGCATGTCCAGCACCTTGCCCGACGGGCTTTCGCCGCCCCGGCCCGTCACTTCCTCGATGGAAAACTCGCCTTCGCCCGCGCCGGCGTCCGCGCCGGGGGCCGTGGTTTCGTCCTCGTCAGGCAGGGTGAGGCGCAGCCGGACGGTGAAGGGCAGGAGGTGGGCGTTTTCCCGCCGCGCGTCGTCATTGACGAATTCCAGGAAATAATAGCGCGTGGTCGTCCAGCGTTCGGCGGCCAGCTGGCGGAAACCCACGGCCATGGGACCGCTGAAGGTGACCTCGGCCACGGGCGGTTCCACGCTGCGGCGCTCCGGGTCCACCGTGAACCAGACCTTGTTGGCGCGGATCTGGCCGTTCAGCTCCATCTCGCCGATATAGCGGGCCGTGGAGGTGAGCCTCAGCCCGTGCGGATCAAAGGAAAAGCCCTCCAGCTGTCCTTCGGCCAGGGCGCAGAGGATGGCCCCCACCACCACCGTGGTCTTGGGGTCGGTCATGTTGCCGAGTGCGTCCGAGAAGGGGTACCAGCCGCCGACGCGGTAGTCGCCCATGGGGAAGATGCGGCTCGGCGGCACGGGCAGCAGGGAGCAGACGCTCTCCGCGATGCCCGGCCAGCGGCTGGGCCTGCCCGTGAGCAGGAGCACGTCGCAGTCATAGAGGTGGATGACCTCGCACAGGTTGGCGAGCACGTCGCGCAGGGCCGTGCGTACCGTGTCGTCCACGCGGCGCGGGTCCACGCGGATGGGGATGGCGAGGGGGTCAAAGTCTTCGGAGCCGCCGTGGTCGCGCACATAGTCCGTCACATAGCGCAGGGCGGCCGCGCCGGGCATGGGCGCGAGAGCGCCGGAAAAGACGGGCGCGGCGCGTTCTTCGGGCGCGCTTTCGCCTCCGGTCCGGGCGGATGTGCGCCCGCGCCGGTCGGCGTCCGGTCCTTCCGCGGGCCGCACGAAACAGTCGCCCAGGCGAAAGACCGTGCCCCCGCCGCCGCCGCGCACGTCCGCCTCCTCATACAGGGCGAGGACGCGCAGCGCCGCCGGGACGGCCACCTGGCGGATGAACTGGATGCGCTGGTTGAGGCGGTCCTTGCTGCTGTCCATGGTGTCACGCCCGAAAAGCGCGGCCAGGGCGGCGCGCGTGTTCTTCACGCCCGCCTCGGCCATGGCCGCGCCCACGGCTTCGAGCACATGCTCGGCCACCACGGCGCGGAGGATATCGTCCCCGGCGAGGTTGAAGCCGTCGTGGAAGTCCGGGTGCGGGGCCATGCGCGGCGTGGCGCCTTCAGCGCTGGCGAGTTCAAAGGTCGTGATCGAAAGGTCCGTGGTGCCGCCGCCGATGTCGATGGTGGCGACGCGCACGCTGGGCGCCAGCCCTTCCCTGCCGGGAAAGGCGCGGGGGCGGCCCATGAGTTCGCAGAAGAGCTGCGCGTCGCCCTGGAATTTGCGGGTGATCTCGTTGTAGATGAAAACGAGCTGGGTGCAGGTGGCTTCGTCCCAGTCGCAGCGGATGACCGGATTGGTGCGGTAGTCCGCCGCCTCGCCGTGACGGCGCCGGGCCGGGGCGTCCACATAATACTGGCCCCAGCCGAGCGCTTCCCACAGCACATGGACGGCCCATTTGGCCCAGCGGCGGTAGATCTTCTGCTCCGCGAGGGGCATGCCGCCCGGCACGGTGAAGATGACCTGGCGCAGGCGGCGCGGCTCGGCGGAGGCCTCGCGGCGGCAGCGCTGCCCCGGCGAATTGATGGTCAGAAGCGCCTGCTGGATGATTTCCACCAAGAGAAACATCATGAGCGAGGAGCGGGTGAAGAGCGACTCGAAGGCGCTTTCGCGCTCCTGGTCGCGGAAGGCGCGGTTGCGGGTGAAGAGCGGGTCGTCCATGCAGCAGAGGGGCGTGCCGCTGGAATTGATGCGCTGGGCCAGCGGCCCGCGCGTGACATAGGGCGCCTTTTCGCTCCTGGTATTGAAACGCCAGGTGCGCTTCCAGTTGCGTTCGTCCCAGAGATAGCGCTTGGGGCTGGACATGCCCGTGGAACCCTGCTCGCAGCGCGAGAGCGTGGCAAGGCGCGCCGCCTCCGGGCCGATACGCACCGGCGAAGGCCAGGCGAAGGCCGGGGTGCGGCGGCCCGAGCGCAGGCTCAGGGCATCGTTGCCGAAGCTGATTTCGGAAAATTCCACGCGGGTCTCGAAGGGGTCGGTGTAGACCTTGTCAGGCTCGTCCATGTCCCGCAACTGGAGCAGGTAGCTGTCATTGAGGTTGGTGGCGCTCTGGGTGTGGGTCTCCACCAGGATGCCCGTGGTGCGCGAATTGCCGATATCCAGCACCAGGTCCACATCCACGCAGTTCTTGGCGTCCGGCCGGATGACATAGACCTCGGTGCCGCGGATGGCGCGCTCCAGCGCCTCCAGTGTGGTGAGATAGGCGGCGAGGTGGGCGAACTGCTGCTCCTCGTCCAGCGGAGTCCGTCCCTGCCGCTTGCGCCAGGCCTGCCAGAGTTCGCGCAGCCATTCCTCCACCCAGGCGAGATCCATGAACCACGCATTGTCCCTGAAGCGCCAGGCCAGCCGGAAATGGGCGTTGGCGTCCACATCCCCGGGGGTGAGCGCGGCATAGACGTCGCCTGTCTTGTCCTCCACGCCCATGTCGAAGGCCAGCACCACGCGCAGGGTGTCCGGCGCCTCGTCGTTGAGCGCAAGGCGGACGCGCGCCCAGTTGGTGGGTCCGTATTCAAAGCGGCACTCGCCGCTGTCCGGCCAGGTCTGTTCGCGGGTACGCAGGAACGGCACGGGGATCCACTGGCCGAGCCAGGGCTGGATGGCCTTGCGGGCGTTCAGCTCATAGGCGTAGCCGCCCGCCCTGCGCGCCGGGTCAAGCTCGTCCACGATCTCGCCTTCGGCATTTTTCCGGAAGGCATGCAGATGGACGCGCGTGCCGCCGCCGGACTCGGTCTCGCGAAGCTCCTCAAAGCTGTAGCGCACGCTGTCGAGCAGGGAAAGCTCGGCGGCAAAGTCCAGCAGCTGCGGGCAGCCGCCGGGGATGAGGCTGACGGGATTCCGGTACTGGGGCATGGGGAACATCCGCTACCTCCCGCAGCTTTCCACACGGACAAAGGGGATCTCATAGGATTGCCTGCCGCCCTGGGCGTCCTTGAAGACCCAGGTACAGGGCGCGCGCTGGCCCGTGCCCCGGCAGACCATTTCCGCCTGGCCCCAGCGCTCGCCGTCCGTGCAGGCCGCGCCGGAGGACGTCACCGAGAGCACGCCGTCCTTGGACAGTTTGGCCCTGGAGGAGCCGATGCACATCCGGCCGCCCAGGGAATCGATGACGCGGCGCTTGCCCGCGCCGCCATTGGCGCCGAAGCAGAAGCACTCCTTGATGATCCGCTTGGAATAGTATTCCGGGCGCGTGCCCTGCCAGCAGCCCTCAAGAAAATCAAGATTGCCCGTGCGCACGGCTTCGGGCGGGATACGCAGCTCCTCGCCGATGGCCGGTTTTTTCGTGGCGGCCTTGGGCTTCGGCGCCTTGGCCGGCTTTTCCTTGGGCCTGGCTTCCTTCGCGGGAGCGGCCTTCTTCTTCTCCGGCGCGGGGGCGGGGTCCGGCTTCGGCTTTTCTTTGGCAGGCGTTGTTTCCGCCGTGCGCTGTTCCGGGGCCGGCGTCATGGGCAGCAGCTCGACGATGGTCAGCTGGCGGGGCGTCTCTTCGGGGACAGCGGGCACGGTCTGCTGTGTCCCGGCGCCCTGCGGGACCGTGGGCACGGGAAGTTCGGCGCGTTCCGGCGCGGGCGTTTTCTGGTCCGGAGCCTGCGCCGTTGCGGGCGGGACCGCCTGCGGACTCTCTTTTGGGGGAGTTGGTGTTTGCGGCGTCGTTGCCTGCGCTGTTTCGGGCGTTGTCTCGGGGGTCGGGACCGCAGGCTCCAGCACGGTGACCGGCGCCGTTTCCGCCGCGCCTTCCACCACGCCTTCGGGCGTGAGCGTCACGCCAAGCTCGGTGCGGATGCTCCCGGGCAGGACCTCGATGATGCGGGTCTGGCGACCGTCGGGCAGGCGCACGAGCGCCCCGGGCACGAGATGTTCGCGCAGCCCCTGGACGGCGGGGGCGGCGGGCCGCGGGATATTGGTCAGGGTGTCGGCGCACAGGCCTTCCCCCGCCTGCGCGAGGCACAGGACAAGAAGAACCGTGAGGCGAAGCAGGATGCTCATGGTCGGCTCCGGCGGACGAAAGCGTCCGCAACTGGCTTTCCGGGCGGTCAGCGCACCCGGCGGAAATCGGCATCCCAGCGGGTGCCGTCGTCATTGATGCCCACGCACTGGCTTGCCCCGCCGGCGGAGGCGCGACAGTCGATGCTGACCCGCGCGTAGCCGGTGGAGGACTTTTCGCACTGTTGCGGCCCGAGGTCGATATGGAGCAGGCCATTTTCGAACCGGGCCGTGGCGTCGCCCGCGCAGCGGTCGTGCTGCTCGTGGATGATGCCCTGCCCCCTGCCCTTGGCATCGAAGGCAAATTCAAAAACCACGGCCTCGCCGGTGCGGGTGTTGGCAAGGCCCGTGTCGCAGCGCCAGCGCCCCGCCATGAAGCCGGGGTCACGGGCGCCTTCCGGGATGACGAGCTGGTTTTTCGGCGCGGCGGGCGCGGTCGCCCCGCCGGCCGGGTCTTTCCGGCACAGGGCCGCGTGTTCCTCCGCCTTGCGGCGCAGCCCGGCGATCTCCGCCGCGCGCTGCTCAAGCTCCTTCTGGCGCGCCGGCGGCGCGGCCAGGAAGTCCGGCCCGGGCAGATACAGCAACGCCGTGCCCCCGGGCGCCGGAAGCCCGGCAAAGCTCGTGAAGAGCAGGAAGCACAGGGCGCAGGCGAGCAGCAGGGGCAGAAGCCACCAGAGGCAGCCGGGGGCGCCGCGCTTTTCCGCCGCGGGCGGCGGGGGCGCGGGAGCGGCGGCCGTTTCGTGCGGCGCCGCCACGGGGACGGCCAGGCGGCTCAGGCTGGCGGCCTCCACGCCGGGCGTGCCCGGTCCGAAGCCCCAGCAGGTAAAGACGGGCTGGTCGCCCACCACATACAGGGCGCTGTCGTCGGGATAGCACAGGGCGAGCTTGAGGATGTTGCCCCGCGTGACCTTGAGCGGATCGTGCGAATGGATGAGTTCCTCCGCGTAGCGGAGGATCTCGCCGCCCATGTGCGCCAGGCGCTCGCGCGCGGCGCGCTCCCGCTCGGGGGAAAGGTCGCCGAGCCTGCGCGGTTCGCCCTGAACCGGAGAGTACCAGTCGATGCTGCCGTCCGCCGTGTTTTCCGCCGGCCGGGCGAAGAGGAGGACGTATTCGTCGCCGAATTTGTGCAGGAGCATGTCCCGGATCTGGGGAAAGCTGGCGCTGGGGGCGATGCCCTGGAACGCGAGCGCATGCATGCCCGCGCGGGAAGTGGAGGCGATACGGGTGCCGCTCATGGGGCCTCCGTGGCGGCGCGCCGCGTCTGCACCGGGACGCCCTGCGCGGTGAGAAAGCGGAGCAGGTCCGCGCCGGCCAGGGCGATGGAGGCCTGGCGGTAGCTGCCTTCGTCGAGAGAGATCATGGTATTGATGCCCACCACCTCGCCCCGCGCATTGACCAGCGGGCCGCCGCTGTTGCCGGGGGAAATGGGCGCCGTGTGGACGATGAGCGGCGGCGTGCGGTCAAGCACGGCGCTGACCACGCCCTCGCTGTAGGAAAGTTCCGGCATGGCCGTGATGTCCGCGCCCGTGAGCAGGCGGGCATAGCCCGGATCGTTCTTGCCCACCACGTCGGGAAAGCCCCAGGCGCCCACCTTGTCCGTGCGCCGGGCCACATCGGCAAAGCCGAGCACGGCGGGGCGCGCGCCGGCCGGAGGCTCCACCGCCACCAGGGCGTAATCGCCGTGCCGCTCGTCGCTCCGGGCCAGCACGCGCCCGGCCACCGGGCGGCCCAGCGCCTTGCTCGTCACCAGGAGTCCGCCCCGCGACTTTTCCACCACATGGCGGTTGGTCGCCACGCGGCCCGGGGCCACGAAAAAGCCCGAACCCGTGGAAATGTGCCCGTTTTCGTCCACGCTGACCAGAAAGACGCACGCATTTTCGACCGCCGCCGGAGACGCCGCCGCGGGAACGGCGGCCGGGGCGGGCGTCTGCGCCGGCGCGGACGCGCCGGTGGTGCCGGGGGATGTTGCCGTTGTGGGCGCGGGGGCGGCGCCCGCGGAGTCCGCGTCCAGCTTTTCCCTGGCCGCGCACGGCGCCAGCGTGAGGAGCGCGGCGAGCCTGTCGCGTTCGTCGTTCAGCTCGGCAAGACGCGCGCGCGCCGCCGCATCCGCCTCAAGGCGCGCGGCCTGGGCGGCCCAGATGCGCTGGCAGGCCCAGCCCAGACCCACGAGGAGCAGGACGCTCAGCGCCAGCGGAAGCCAGGCGCCCCAACGGCGCCGTCCGGTGGTGTTCGTGTTCATGGCTCATGCTCCGGCGGGGCGCCCGCGCTTCTCCGCCAGGCATCCCGCATGGCATCGGGGCGGTCAGGCCCGGATATCCGCCAGGGCTTCATTGATCTCCTGCGTCTGCCTGGTGGTGACCTGGGCGGCTTCCGTCTTTTCCCGGTCAAGCGCGGCCGTTTTTTGCGTCAGGTTCTGCTTTTTCTGGCGGGCGGCATTGATGGCCCTGACGTTCTGCCGCTGCCGGTCCTGCCCTTGCGCGGCCGCGCGGGGGCTTGTCACGGCGCGCTCCTCGTTGGCGAAGGCCTCTTCATACTGCTGGTCGAGATCGCGGGCGTGGGCCACGGCAGTGCCCAGCAGGGCGATGGCCTCTTCCCGGCCGGAGGAGATCTCCGCGAAGCGCTTGGCGGCGGTCTCGCGGTCGATGGCTTTGGCCCTGATGTCCTTAAGGAGCAGGGCGAACTGCTGGTCATAGCACTGGAGCGAGGTGCGGGCGGCGGCACCCGTGATGTCCAGATCGGAAATATCGCCGTCGATGTCCTGCAAATAGCTGGCAAGGCGCTGGTTGTCGTCCCGCTGGCGCTGTTTCTGGGCATAGATATTGCCCATGACGCCGCCCGCCGCCGCGCCGCCGACCGCGCCCACGGCCGCGCCTTCCCATTTGCCGCCGCTGGCGAGCAGCCCGAGGAGCGCCCCGCCGAGCGCGCCCACGGCCGCGCCGCCGGCTGTCCCCTTGGCGACGTCGTTTTCACGCTCGCGCAGGTCCTGGATGGGCCGGTAACAGCCGGGGTAGTAGTTCACGGTGGTTTTCTGTTCGCCGTAGCGGCTGGCGCAGCCGCACAGGCCGGACAAAAGCAGGGGAACCGCCAGTAGCAGGGCAAGCAGACGACGCATGCGACCTCCTGGAGAGAGTGGGGTGGGGCGGCAGGGCGCCCGGGGGGAACGGCCGCAGCCTGTCCCCGCGCTTGAAAAATTTATGAGGCTGACAAGGCCCTGTCAAACACATTTTTGCGGACGGAGCCGTACTTGCCTGCCGGAGAGTTAGAGGATATGAGGATATGTAGAAAAAGAATTTCCGGCAGGAGCGGCGCGGGTGTGCCGCGGGTGCCGCCGTGGGGAGGAGCGCATGAAGATGCGTCTTTCTCGCTCCATCGTGGGCGAGGCCGAGGCCCGGGCCGTGGGCCGGATCATCATGGAGGACGGCTACCTCGGCATGGGCGCGGAAACGCGGCGTTTCGAGGAGGAAGTGGCCGCGTTTCTGGGCGTCCGGCCCTGGCAGGTGGTGAGCGTCAATTCCGGGACAGCGGCGCTGCATCTCGGCGTTTTTGCCGCGCTTCAGGGCGCGGGCGCCGGGCATGCCGGGGAGGGCGCCCCGGAGGTGCTCGTCCCTTCCCTGACATTTGTGGCCTCCTTCCAGGCCGTTCTGGCCGCGGGCTGCGTTCCCGTGGCCTGCGATGTTCTGCGCGAGACCGGCACCCTTGACCTTGCCGATGCGGAACGGCGCGTGACCCCGCGCACCATTGCCGTCATGCCCGTCGATTATGCGAGCAATCCCTGGCATCTGGACGAGACCTACGCCTTTGCCCGCCGCCATGGCCTGCGCGTGGTGGAGGATGCGGCCCATGCCTTCGGCTGCCGCCACCACGGCCGCAAGATCGGGTCTTTCGGGGATCTGGTCTGCTTCAGTTTTGACGGCATCAAGAACATCACCTGCGGCGAGGGCGGCTGCCTGGTAGCCTTTGATGAGGAGTCCGCGCGCATCGCCGCGGATGCGCGCCTGCTCTCGGTGGAAGGCGACACGGCCAAGCGCTTTTCCGGCGCCCGTTCGTGGGACCCGGACGTCAGGCTGCCGGGCTGGCGTTTCCACATGAGCAATATCATGGCGGCCATCGGACGCGCCCAGCTCGCGCGCCTGGAAAGCGAATTCATCCCCGCGCGGCGCGAACTGGCGCGGCGCTATGCCGAACGCCTGGCGCCGCTTTCCGGCGTGGCCCTGCTGCGTACCGACCCCGGGGACTTCATCGTGCCCCACATCATGCCCGTCCGCATCCTCGGCGGGCGCAAGGACGCGGTGGCGCGGGCGCTGCAGGCGGAAGATATCCCCACCGGCGTCCATTACAAGCCCAACCATCTGCTGACGCTCTTCGGCGGCGGCCGTGAGCGGCTTCCCGCCACGGAGGCGCTCTATGCCGAGCTGGTGACCCTGCCCCTGCATCCGGGCCTGAGCGCCGGGGATGTGGAAACCGTATGCGACGCGCTTGCCCGCGCTCTGGAACTGTCATGACCGCCAGGACCGAAACCGCCGTCACCGCCGCCAGGCCCGCTCCCCTGCTGGCCTTTGTGGTCCCCTGCTATAACGAGGAAGAGACCCTGCCGCGCACCATGGAGGCGCTGGCGCGCCTGCTCGACGACTGCCGGGCCAGGGGACTCATCAGGCCGGAAAGCTACGCCCTCTATGTGGATGACGGCAGCCGCGACGCCACATGGACCCTCATCGAACGCCGCCATGCGGAGGACCCCTCCTGCCGGGGGGTCAAGTTCGCGGGCAACGCCGGCCACCAGAACGCGGTCTGGGCGGGCATGGAGACCGCGCGGCAATGGGGCGCGGACTGCATCATCAGCCTGGATGCCGATCTGCAGGACGATATTTCGGTCATCCCGGAAATGCTCGCCCGCTATGCGGAAGGCTGCGACATCGTTTACGGCGTGCGCGCCAGCCGCAGCACGGACACCCCCTTCAAGCGCACCACGGCCCGGTTTTTTTACGCCCTCATGCGCCGGCTCAACGTGTCCATGATCCCGGACCACGCCGATTACCGCCTTGTGGGCCGTCCGGTGCTGGAGGCGCTGGAGGGCTATGGCGAGCAGTCGCTCTTTTTGCGCGGGCTTTTTCCCACCATGGGCTTCAGGACGGCCATGGTCAGTTACGCGCGGCTCGCGCGCCAGGCAGGAGAGAGCAAGTATCCCCTCCGCAAGATGCTCTCCTTCGCCTGGAAGGGCATCACCTCATGCAGCGCGGCGCCGTTGCGCCTGGCGGGACTCATGAGCTTTGTGTGCATGGTGGTGGCGCTCCTCATCTGCGCGGTCACCCTCTGGAAATACGCCATGGGCGAAACGCTCCAGGGGTGGACATCGCTCATCATCGTCACCCTTCTGCTCGGCTCCGTGCAGTTGTTCTGCCTTGCCGTCATGGGCGAATACATTGCCAAGATCTTCACGGAAGTCCGGCACAGGCCCCGCTATATCGTGGAGAAAACCCTCTGAACCACACGGCGCGCCCTGCCGGCGCGCCTGTTCCGGACCCGGCCTATGCCCCTGCCGCCCCTGCGTCCCCCCACCTGCGAGGATCTGCGCTGTTTCGTGCGCGGCCTGTTGGCGCGGCGGTGGATACGTTTCGGCATTGTGGGCGGCGCGGCGACCCTGGTCTATTTTTTCTGCGGCATCGCGTTCGTCACGCTGCTTGGCCTGCCCGTCCTTCTGGGGAACGCGCTCGCCTATCTGGCGGGCTTTGTGGTCTCCTACCTCGGGCAATGCCTCTGGACATTCCGGGCCGGCGGCGCGCACCGGACCATGCTGCCGCGTTTCGCGGTCACGCAGGCGGTGGGCCTGGCGCTCAATTCCGGCATCATCTGGCTGCTCACCCGCGTGGGCGTGATCTATGAGGTCGCCATGTGGGCAGCCATCGTGGCGGTGCCGGTGGCCGTGTATTTCATCTGCAAGCGCTGGGTGTTCCGCTCGTGAGCCGCGCCCGCGCGGAGGAAGGTCAATGACTCCCGCCGTTTCCGTCATCATGAATTGCCTGAATTGCGCGCGGGAGCTTCCCGAAGCTCTGGAGAGCGTGCGCGGCCAGACTTTCCAGGACCTGGAGATCATCTTCTGGGACAATGGCTCCACCGACGAAAGCGCGGCCATCGCCCGGGCCTACGGCCCGCAACTGCGCTATTTCCGCGGGGAGCGCACCGTGCCGCTCGGGGCGGCGCGCAATCTGGCCCTGGCCGAGGCGCGGGGCCGCTATGTGGCCTTTCTGGATTGCGACGACCTGTGGCGCCCCGGCAAGCTCGAGGCGCAGGTCGCGCTTTTCGGGTCCAATGCCCGCGTGGGCCTTGTGTGTACGGATACGGAGATCATTGACGGCGGGCGCGTGCTTTCGCGCGTGTTCGCCCGGAGCGCGCCGGGGCGCGGCATGGTCTTTGGCGAACTCATGACGCGGCAGTGGATTTCCATGTCGTCCGCCATGATCCGCCGCGAGGCGCTGGACGGCCTGGCGGACGCCGCCGGCCCGGATGCCCCGGGGAACGGCGCGGGGCGCTGGTTCGACGAAAGCCTCAACGTCTGCGAGGAGGCGGATCTTTTCTACCGCATCGCCCATGACTGGGAGCTGGACTATGTCGATGCGCCGCTCACGCTCTGGCGCGTGCATGGCGGCAATACGACCTTCCGCAGGTTCGGCCAGTTCGCGGACGAGACCCTGCGTATCCTGGAAAAGCACCGGCGGCTCTATCCCGGCTATGAGGCGGAGCATGCGGATCTGGTGGCCCTGCTCACGCGGCGGGCCGCCTTTCAGAAGGCTGTGGCCCTCTGGCGCGAAGGACGCAATGCCGAGGCCCGCGAGACGGTCCGGCCCTGGCGCGCGAGTTCCCCCAAGTACCGGCTCTTCTGGGCCGCCAGCCATCTGCCCGGCGCCTGCTTCGACCTTGCGGCCAGGCTCTACTTTGCGTTGCCGGCTTTCCTGCGCCGCTGAGAGCTAGTCCGGCAGTTCGGGCTAGTGTCAGATGCTGGTTTGGGCTGTGGCGGATTGTGTCCTGCCACAATTATCCGTCAAAACCAGCCTTTTTCACGCCGTCTGCGTCACTGTGCGATTTTTGTCGGTCATGTACCTGAGTACCCTCCCTCCCAAAATCGCTCATTTCCTTGCCGGCGCAAAAAATTCTTATTTTTTAGGATTCTTGCGGCGACAGCCCCCGCCCGAAGCGGAGCCAAGGGCGGCGAGCAGAAAACCCTCCCTTTTTCACCGGTAAACAAAAACCATAGCATACGTTATTTTCATTAATGCGGTCTGGACCTAGTCCGGCAGTTCCGCGAGTCCGGCGGCGCTCCAGCGCAGGCAGGCGGCGGCGATGTCCGCGAGGGGGCGCCGCGTGTCGTTCGCCGCGCGGAGCAGGTCCGTCTCTTCCGGCCGCGCACGGCGCAAAGCCTCGGCGCGGTCACGCGGGAAGGCGCCGGTCCGCAAAAAGATCCTGCCCTGAAGCGCGCGCAGGCAGGCCTTGGACAGACTGTGCATGGCGTCCCGCACTGCCGCTTCAGGCCATGCGGGCGCGAGCAGGAGCGTCTGCGCGCTCTCGTGATAGAGCGCGGCAAGGGCCGCGCGGCAGCCCAGGCGGATGTCCGCGTTGGTGATTTCGGGCAGGAGCGGCGCAAGCTCGCCATGCCAGGCGTCCATGTCCTGCGCGAAGGCGAAAAGCTCGAACTTCGGCCACGCGCGCAGCTCCGCCGCGCCGCAGACAAAGCCCGCGGCCTTTGTCCCTTCCGGGAGCGTGTCCAGAGCCGCGCGCAAGGTCGTCAGGTCTTCCGGCTCCAGCCGGTCAAGGATGACGCAGATGTCGATATCGCTGGCTTCCGTGGCCTCGCCGCGGCGATAGCTGCCCTGAAGGCCCACAAAACGCAGCCGGACGCCGAAGGCGTCGTCCAGCGTCCGCACGGCGGCGGGCATCCAGTCGGTGATGTCGATCATGCTCCTTCCCTTATGTCCGCGACGTCAGAAATTGGCGGGCTGTCCCTCCACCGCCTCGGCCAGCTCGCGCAGGGCGGCAAGGCTGGATTCCGCCTCTTCGGGCGTGAGGGAATGCAGGGCAAAACCCGCGTGGACGATGACATAGTCCCCCACCCGGGGTGGTTCGGGCAGGAGCATGGTGGACGCGGAAAGAAAGGTGGAGCTTTCGCCCACGCGCACGCGGGCCATGTCGGAAGGCTCCAGCTCGACGATCTGGGCGGGGATGGCAAGGCACATGAGACACCTCCTGGACGCCTGGCTGCCGTGATACGTTAAGCATGCGCCGTGCCGGACACAAGGGGCGGACGCAAAAGGGCGGGGCCGAAGCCCCGCCCTTGGTTTTGGCTCAATGTCGGCCGTTCTTGCCCTTTTTCTTGTCGGGGAAGAGGATAAAATTCCAGTACAGGACGTAGAGCGGCAGCACGATGAACATCATGATGTACGCCCAGTTCTTGGTGTACAGGAAGTAGCTGTAGAAGGTGGGGAATTCCATGGGCTTCTCCTTGTCCCAGGCCTAGTGCTCTTCGCCCTTGAAGTCGGGGTGTTCGTACAGCACGGGCATGTTGTAGACGATGAAGCGATAGGCGGTGACGATCATGGTCACCACGAAGACGGAGATGCAGATCTCCCAGATGCTGGGGAAGTAGCGCTCCGCCGAGGGCAGTTGCCAGTTGAAGGCGATCATGGAGACGTTGAAGCGGTTGAGCACGATGCCCGCCACGGCAAGGACCGAGGTGATGCGGCAAAGGCCCACATTGCCGTCGCGCGCGCCCTTGGCGTAGAGCAGGGCCGGCAGGAGGACGAAGCCGAGCATCTCCACGAGCCACCAGGCGCCCCAGCCGGTGAAGACCCAGTGCAGGTTGGCCTGGACGAGCATGTCGATGAACTTGAGCATGAAGTAGGCGAAGAGGATGAACGAGGCCGCCCGCGCGAAGCTCAGCACCACGCCGTCCGCCTCGCGCAGGTGGGTGGCGTCCATGTACTGGTGCACGCCCTTGTGCGCGAAAAGGCCTTCAAAGATGACCATGCTGGCGCCCGCGGCCATGGAGCTGACGAAGAAGAACATGGGCATGAAGGGCGAGTACCAGAGCGGATGCAGCTTGCCCGGCGCGATGAGGTAGAGCGAACCCAGCGAGGACTGGTGCAGGGTGGAGAGCGTCACGCCGAAGATGGTGAGCAGAATGGTCACGCGGATGACGATCTTGCGGATCGGGAGCAGCCACGGGAACTTCTGGGCCAGCCATTCCATGGGCGCCACGGAGAACTCGATGAAGAGCACCGTGAGATAGGTGGCGACGCACAGGCCCACTTCAAAGAGCACCGAGGTCGTGCCGGGGAAGAAGAACATGTAGGGCAGGCGCAGCGGATGGCCCAGATCATAGAGCAGGGCCACGACCACGAACGCATAGCCGAGGAAGGCCGTGGTCACCGCCGGGCGCACCGCCGAATGGAAGTGCTTCATGCCCATGACGTAGCAGGCCACGGTGGTGAAATAGCCGCCCGCCGCGAGGCACACGCCGCAAAGCAGGTCAAAGCCGATCCAGAGGCCCCAGGGCTGGGCCTCGCTGAGGTTGGTCACCGAGCCGATGCCCACGGTGAAGCGGATGACCGTGATGATGAAGCCCACGGTCAGGATGATCCAGGTAAGGATATTGCCCGGCGTTTTCGAGAGCAGAGGCTCCAGATTGAAGAGCTTGTCCTTGGTGGGAATGATGATGCCGTGGGTTTCCATCTACTTCTCCTCCCCATGCCCGTTCAGGCCGCCGGAGTTCTGGGCCTCGCGCGCCTTGAGCGCCTCGGTCATGGCCTGGCGCGCGCGTTCCGCGGCGCCTTCGCCCTCGGTCTCGCCGATCTTGCGTACGGCGGCGTCCACGGCGGCGACCAGATCGTCCTTGGCATCCTTGATGATCTTTTCCTGCTCAAGTTTTGCCATGGCCTCGCGGCGTTTGGTCATGGCCCAGGCGCCGCCGAACAGGACGGGCCAGAAGGCAACGATCATGGGCACGGCGCCCAGCGCCCCGTAGGTGAGGGAACCCATGGGCTGGCTGCCGAGGTGGGTGTCGAGGCCGAGCTGCTTGAACTCGGTGCCCGCGCCCTGCGGGTCATCCACGGGCACCGGCGCGCCGCCGGCGGCCGGGGCAAGCACCATCCAGGCCGTGCCGCCCGCGTCATACTCGCCATAGAGATAGTCCACATAGCGGCCCGGATTTTCGGCCATGCGCGCGCGGGCGATCTTGATGAGGTCGCTGCGGCGGCCGAAGGTCAGGGCATCCACGGGGCAGGCTTCCACACAGCCGGGGAGCTTGCCTTCCTTGAGCCTTGGCTCGCAGAAGGTGCATTTCTGCACCAGCGGGTCCCAGGCGAGGTCGTACTGGAAGCCGGGCACATAGAAGGGACAGGCCACCATGCAGTAGCGGCAGCCCACACACTGCGAGCCGTCGTAGGTCACGGAGCCGTCCGGCTGCTTCTGGAAGCATTTGGCGAAGCAGGCCGAGGCGCAGGCCGGGTCGTTGCAGTGGAAGCACTGGAGCTTGCGGAAGTACGGCTTGCCGTTGACTTCGTACTTGTTGACCACGGTCCATTCATAGGCCGTGGTGTGGCGCTTCGTTTCCGTGACCGAGAGGTCGGTGAAGGGCTTTTCCGGCTTGGGCAGGTTGTTGACGGCGTTGCACGCGGCCTCGCACCGGCGGCAGCCGATGCAGCGGGTGGTGTCGTGCAGGACGCCGTAGCTGTCCGGAAAATAGGGGAAGCTGGCGGGGGAAGCCTCGGCGACCTTTGCCGAACCCAGGGCCGAGACCACGCCGGCGCTGCCGAGAATGGTGAGGAATTTTCTGCGGTTCATGGTTCCCCCTAGTTGGCCTGGTTGGCGGCGCGCTCAGGGGCGCGGAGCTTGTGGCAGGTTGTGCAGTCGGTATTGCGCGGCCGCGCCACCTTCATGTCCTTGTGGCAGCTCATGCACTGGAGGTGGAAGGCCGCCTTGAGCGCCGGACGCTGGGGGGCGGCGGGATCGATGGTCTTGCTGTGGCAGCTCGCGCACTTGGGCGGCGTGGCCGACGGGGGGCTGTTATGGTGGCAGGTGACGCAGAGCGTGGCCGGCTCGGTGTGGAAGGCCCCGGCAAGCTTGTTGTCCTTGATGCGGCCCATGAGCGAGAGCACATGGCTCTTGTGGTTGAAGACGCAAGGCTCGTACTTGCCCACCAGGGAGTCGATGACCACCTTGTAGGGCGCCAGCGTGGCCGGCCAGTAGTCGGCGTGCGCGCGCGCAAGCTCCGTCTCCGTGGCGAGGGCTTCGTTGCGCCGCTCGGGGAGCGTGCCCGCGATGCCCTGCTGCATGTCGGCGGCGGTCATGGACTTGGTCATGGTGTGGCACACGGCGCACCACGCCTCGTTGCGGACATTCCTGACCAGGGTGGTGTGGCAGCCCGCGCACTCGCGCCGGGCAAGCTGCGCCTCGTGGCAGCTTACGCAGCTTGCGGGCGTATTTTCCTTGCGGGGCGCGATCTTGGTGGCATGCATGGCCTTTTCGAGAGTGACGAAGCCGCCTTCGGCCTTGCCTTCCTGCGTATGGCAGGTGGTGCAGGCCACGGCGTCACCCGTGTGATGACAGACCGTGCAGTCTTTCCCGTTTTTGGTCATCCATTTTTCATGGACGACGTGATTGAAGGCGACGGGCGCCATGGCCGCGGCCTTGGGATTGGGCTTGGCGCCCACGGGGAAGATGACGATGGCCGAGGGCGCGCCGCTGTCCGTAGGCTCCAGGGCGGCGGGAGCCGCGCCGGGAGCCGGGGGACATGCCGCGAACGCCAGGAGCGTGACCGCCAGCAGAAAAAGAGTTGTGCCGTTTCTCATGCGCTTTTCCTTTTGCAACAGAGACCACGATATGCACCGCCCGCGACGCCACGCCGCGGACGCACCCCGGAAGGAATTTCGTATCAGGACGACGGTAGCCCACGGGACGGATTACGTCAAGGAGGAAACGGAAACCGGCCCGCTTTCTGCCGGGCCGCGCCGTTTGGGCTGTTCCGCCGCCCGGGCCGCCGCAAGGCCGCGCGCGGCGGCGGCGAGGAAGTCGCTCGTTCCGCCCTCCGGCGGCAGGAAGACGGACCCGCGTCGCGCGCGGAACCAGGTGAGCTGGCGCTTGGCGTAGGCGCGCGTGTTGGCGAGCCAGCGGGCGCGGCATTCCTCCAGGCTGATCTCGCCCTCCAGATGGGCCAGAAGCTCCGCGCAGCCGATGCCTGACCAGCCCGGCTGACGGACGCCCGCCACGCTGCCGGGGCAGCGGGCGCGCGCGGCGCGGGCTTCGTCCAGCGCCCCGGCGGCCAGCATGGCGTCCAGGCGGCGGGCAAGGCGCGGGGCAAGCCAGTCAAGGCCGGCGTCAAGCACCAGCAGCGGCCCGGTGCAGGGCGGCGCGGCCATGGCATGGGCATGCCACCAGCTGAAGGGCCTGCCCGTGTCTTCCAGCACCTCCAGGGCGCGCAGGATGCGCTGGCGGTCGCGCGGGTGGATGCGCGCCGCGTAGGCCGGGTCGGCGCGGGCCAGTTCCGCATGCAGGGCCTCAGGCCCGAGGCTGTGGAGCCGGGCCGTGAGGCGGCGCGTCACCTCCGGCGCCACGGGAGGGATCTCGGCCATGCCCCGCAGCAGGGCCTGAAAATAGAGACCTGTGCCCCCCACCAGCAGCGGCACGCGGCCGCGGGCCGTGACCTCGCGCGCGACGGCGGCCGCCATGGCGGCCCAGCGCCCGGCGCTGATCTTCTGCCCGGTGGGGAGAAAGCCATAGAGGTGGTGCGGGCAGGCCGCGCGTTCCTCCGGCGAGGGCTGGGCCGTGATGAGGGGAAAATCCGCATAGACCTGGCGCGAGTCCGCGTTGATGATCTCGCAGCCCAGCTCGCGCGCGAGATGGAGCGCCAGGGCGGTCTTGCCGGAACCTGTGGGACCGGCCAGGCAGATGACGGCGCAGGGCGCGGCATCCGGGCCGGGAGCGGCCGTGGCGGCGGGCATGCTCACGCGCCCGCGCCGGGCGCCATGCCGTTGAAGCCGCCGTGCGGCGCGCCCAGGCAGGGCGTGCCCGGCCGGACCATGCCGGCGTCGTACTTGCCTTCCAGCGCCAGGCGGACGTTTTCCGGCACCAGCCCCTTGACGTCCGCGCCCTGGCTCGCGGCGGACTTGATGATGGTGGAGCTGATGTAGAGCCATTGATAGTCGGTCATCATGAACACGGTCTGGATATGCGGCCGCAGGCGCCGGTTCATGAGCGCGAGCTGGAATTCGTACTCGAAATCCGACACCGCGCGCAGGCCCCGGAGGATGGCGCAGACGCCGAGCGAGCGCGCGTATTCCACGGTCAGGCCGGTGAACGGGGCCACTTCCGCTCCTTTCAGGTGGCGCACGGCCTCGCGCGCGAGGTCCACGCGCTCCTCCAGGGAAAAGAGCGGATGCTTGGGCGTGGTCTCCGCCACGGCCACGACGATCCTGTCAAACACCTCAAGGCCCCGGCGGATGAGGCTCAGATGGCCGTTGGTGAGCGGGTCGAACGTGCCTGGATAGAGCGCGGTCTTCATGTCCGGGACTCCGGGGCGGCCCGGGGAGCGGCGTCAAAGGCGCCGTCCGCCCGCCAGATGTGGATAACGGTCTGGCCGAAACGGCGTTCGGCCAGCGGCGAAAGGCCCGGCACAGGGGCCGGGGCGAGTCCTTCCTCCACTTCCGCCGCGACCAGCGCCCCGCCGGCCAGCCATGCCCCCGAGGCCAGGGCTGTCAGCGCCGGGAGCGCCAGCGCCTTGCGATAGGGAGGGTCCAGAAAGACGAGATCAAAGGGCGCGTCGGGGCGGCGCCGCAGAAAGCGGAGCGCGTCCTCGCGGATGACGCGCGTGCGCGCCTCCACCCCCAGCGCCGCCACATTGGCCTCGATGCAGCGCAGGGAAGGCTGGGCGTTTTCCACGAGCCACGCCTCGGGCGCGCCCCGGCTCAGGGCCTCGAAGGCAAGGCTGCCGCTGCCCGCGAAAATGTCGAGGACGCGGGCGGCGGCCATGTCCGCGCCGCGCGCTTCGAGCATGGAAAACAGCGCCTCGCGCGTGCGGCCCATGGCCGGGCGGCAACCCTCGCCAGCGGGCGTGACGAGGCGGCGGCCGCCAAAAGTCCCGGCAATGACGCGCATGGGCTACATCCGCGAGAGCAGGCGCGTCATGTCGTATTCCATGCGGGCGAGCGCGTCGCGCAGTTCGGTCTGCTCGGCCCAGGGGCGGTCCTCCGTGGCGGCGATCCTTTCCTTGAGCATGCCCCACTTGCGTTCCAGCTCGCCGGTGAGGAAGTTCCAGTCCACGCGCGGGCGCGCCGCTTCCTCGTGCAGTTCCACGCCGGCCACATGGCTGCCCTCAAGCGTCATTTCCTCAAGATAATCCGGCACAAGGGGGGTGAGTCCGAAGCGCTCGCGGATGAGGGCGCCCAGCGCCTCCTGGGCCTGTGGCTCGCCGTGGACGAGGACCACCTGCGGGCGCTTGCCGCCCCCGTCCGCGGCCAGCGGCGCCAGCCAGTGGAGCAGCTGGCTCTGTCCCGCATGGCCGGAAAACCCGTTGATGGTGAAGATGCGGGCGGCGACGTTCACGTCCTCGCCGAAAAGGCGCAGGCTCGCGGCCTTTTCCACCAGCCGGCGGCCCGGCGTGCCCAGGGCCTGATAGCCCACGAACACCACGCTGGCTCCGCTGCGCCAGAGGTTGTGGCGCAGGTGATGGCGGATGCGGCCCGCATTGCACATGCCGCTGGCGGAGATGACGATGGCCGGCCCGCCAAGGTCGTTGATACGCATGGATTCGGCGGCGCTGAGGGTATAGTTGACCCGCTCCATGAAGGCCGCCGCGTCCGCGTCGTCGAAGAGCGCGCTGGCGGCTTCGTCGAAAAGCTCGCCGTGGCGGCTGAAGATCTCGGTGGCGCGGATGGCGAGGGGGCTGTCCAGAAAGATGGGCATGTCGTCCGGCAGCCCACCCTGGCGCCAGACATTGAGCAGGCAGTAGAGCACCTCCTGCGAGCGTTCCACGGCAAAGGCGGGGATGATGACCTTTTCGCCGTGCGAGTGGCTCCAGGCGATGGCCGAGGCCAGCTCCGCCTCGCTTTCGCCCTCGTTTTTGTGGTCGCGGTCGCCGTAGGTGGATTCCATGAACACATAGTCGGCGGGCGGCGGCGTTTCCGGGTTGCGCACGATGAGCGAGTCCGGGCGGCCGATGTCGCCGGAAAAGATGAGGCTCGTGGTGGCGCCGCCCTCGTCGATCTCCAGGCGCAGGCTGCCCGAACCGAGGATATGCCCGGCGTCGTGCATGACGGCGCGCACGCCCGGCGCGGGCTCGAAGGGCACATGGTAGTCCACGGGGCGGAGCAGGGCGACCGCGGCGCGCGCGTCCTCCATGGTGTAGAGCGGGGCGGGCGGATGCCTGAGGCCCCGGCGTTTGAATTTTTTCGCCTGGCGCTCGGACTCGACCTCCTGGATGTGGGCGCTGTCCTCCAGCATGACGCCGAGGAGGTCCGCCGTGGCCGACGTGCAATAGACAGGCCCGGAGAAACCGTTGGCCGCGAGCGCCGGGAGCAGGCCCGCATGGTCCATGTGGGCATGGGTGAGGATGACGAAATCCACGGCCTTTGGCCGGTAGGGCGTGAGGTCGCGGTTGCGCTCCTCGATGGCCCTGTTGCCCTGATGCATGCCGCAGTCGATGCAGAAGCGCGCGGCGCCGGTCTCGATCATGTGGCAGGAGCCGGTGACGGTGCGCGCGGCGCCGAGAAACTGGATCTTCATCATGCCTCCCGCTGACTGAGTGCGCCACGAGTGCGCCGCGTGGAAATCTACCCGCGGAAACGGCCGAAATCAAGGGCCGCGGCAGGAAAGGATGAAGCCGGACGGGAGGGAGGCGAAAGATCAGACGCGGTAGGTCACGATATTGTCGTAATAGTCGAAGCCGATCTGGGCGAGGGTGATGGTCCGGTCCACGATATGGAAGTTGGCGGCCTCGGTCATGGGGCGGGGCCTGGCGCGCTGCGGATCGGCGAGGTGATAATGCGCCTCGTCCGGACCGCGCGCGGCGCTCGCCATCTGTAGACAGACCACCTCTATGGGCGTAACCATCGCGGCCTCCGGGAGCCTGCCGCGCGTCGGCGGCAGGGGGAACGGCAACGTTTTCCGGCGCGGATGCGGCCGTCCCTTCCCGGGGCGACGTGCCGGCCGCGGCGGCCGGGCCTTGAACGATGGACCTCGTGAGAATCTGTACCGCATTTCGCGCCGGAAGGAAAGGAGGACGGCATGGGGAACGCCCGGAACGCAACTGTCGGCGGCACTGTGGAGGTGCGGCCGTATGTGACGGCCGATCTTCCCGCCATGCGCGAGATCTGGAATGAGGTGGTGGCGGCGGGGCAGGCGTTCCCGCAGGAGGAACCGCTGTCGGCCGGGGAGGCGGCCGCCTTTTTCGCCGGGCAAAGCCGCTCTTGCGTGGCGCAGGACGCGGCGGGCCGCGTGCTCGGCCTTTTTGTGCTGCATCCCAACAATGTGGGCCGTTGCGGACATATCGCCAATGCGAGCTACGCGGTCTCGGGCGCGGCGCGCGGCCGGGGCGTCGGCGCCGCGCTGGTGCGGCGCAGCCTGCGCGAGGCCGGGCTTCTCGGTTTCCGTATCCTCCAGTTCAATGCCGTGGCCGTGGACAACGCCGCCGCGCGGCATCTGTACGAAAAGCTGGGCTTCACGCCGCTGGGCGTCATCCCCGGGGGCTTCCGGCGGCCGGACGGCGGCTATGTGGATATTTGCCTCTACTGGCATGCGGTGGAGCCGGTGAAGGAGGACGGACCTCCTGATATGCTGCAATGATCCGAGCCTGAGAGGGACCCGGCGGATCACGGCCATGTCAGGCCGAGCAGCCGGGCGGCCAGGGGCGCTATGCCGGTCTGGCGCGTGGGCAGCTTCGTATCGCCGGGCGCGCCGGCCAGCCAGAGGGGCACGCGCCGCGCGGCCGGAGTGGGATCAGTGTGGCTGCCGTCCGCGTCCATGCCGTGATCGCTGGTGATGAGCACGGGGTACCCGGCCTCCAGCCAGCGCGGCAGATAGGCCGCCAGCAGGGCGTCGGTGGCGCGCGCCGCGTCGCGGTAGGCGCGCGAGTCCGCGCCCGCGCGGTGCCCCGCGTGGTCGATTCCCATGCTGTGGACAAGGAGCAGGTGCGGCGCGTGCCGCAGGCGCAGGGCTTCGGCATCGCGGAAAAGCTCGTCGTCGGGATAGGCGTCCTGGCTGTAGAAGAGTCCGTGGCTGATGGGAAGGCGCGCATCGTCGCAGAGCCGGTCGCGTTCCGGCACAAAGGGCGCGCGGTTGCAGAGTTCGCTCATCCAGTGATAGGCCGCCGCGGCGGTGGTCAGCCCGGCGGCGCGGGCGCGGGAAAAGAGGGTCGGACCCGGGCAGGTGCGGGCGTCCTCGTTGCGGAGGATGCCGGTCTCAAGGGGCGGAAGCCCGGTGACGAGCGTGGCATAGATGGGCCGCGAGAGCGGGGGCAGTTCGGCCGTGAGTTCCGTATGGCGCGTCATGCCCCCGTGCGTGAGCGCGGCGAGGAAGCCCATGTGCCTGCGCGCCGTGGCGGCGCCAAGGCCGTCCAGCAGGACGAGGATGCAGCGGTTCACCAGTCGCCCCCCCCGGCGGCTGGCGCCGTGTCCCGCCGGGCAAAGCCCAGCCCGGGCGCGAGCGCGCGCAGTCGTGTGGCCGTGACGCCTTCCACCGCGAAGTGCTCGCGCAGCCAGACGCAGAAGGTGAGGATCTTGTTCAGGGCCGCATCGGCGGCCGCCTCGTCCGGCACATGGGGGGAGCCGCCGGGGAGCATTTCCGAGGAATGCCAGAACAGGCTGAGCACCCTGCCGCCCCGGCGCACATGGAGGCGGGTGGCGAGGCGCATGGCCCGCGCCCCGTGCCAGAAGGGATTGGCGCTCAGCGCGCCGAAAAAGTGGAAACGGTCGAGCAACGGCGCGGAGGAGCGCGTGAGTCTGTACCACATCCGTTCCATGCCGGGCACAAGGGGGATCTGGGTAATGGGCGCTTCGAGCAGGGACCTGCCCGGCGCGCCGTCCACCCAGTACGGATCGGGCGGCGCGAGAAAATGGTCAGGCCCGTTTCCGAAGGCGCGCAGGGGGCAGACGGAGCTGTCCACCAGGATGCCTTCCTCCGCCAGCAGGGGGCGAACTTCCGCCTTGAGATCCCAGCGCCCCATGCGGAAGCTCGTCAGCGGCGCGGACTGGAAGTCCCGCCCGGCGTCGAGCAGGGTACGCAGGCGGCGGCGCAGCAGGTCGCGCGGTAGCAGATGGGTGCGCGTGGGTTCGCCGGGCGCCTGCGCGGCCTCCAGGGGGGGGGTGCTCCAGTGGTGGAGATGGGCGCCGATCTCCGCGCCGTAGTCATCGCGCATCCGCGCCAGCACGGCGCGGCCGGGTGCCGAGGCAAAGACCGTGTAGGCGCAGAAAAGCGTGAGCGGAAAGCCCAGGTCGCGGCAGAGCGGCGCGAGCCGGGGGAGCAGCTCCACATTGCGTACGCCGCAGCCCGTGGCCGCATACCTGCCGGAGAACAGCCCCTCTTCTTCCACATCGAGGCTGATGACCACACGCAGGGGGGGACGGGCGCCGGACGCGCGGGAAACGGACAGGCCGGAGAGTTCCATGCCCGGAGACTAGCCCGCCGCGTCCGTCAAGGCAATGCCCTCCCGCTTTGCAAGCGGGGCCGGATAGCGTACTATGGGCAGGCACTGCCGCGGACGACCGGCAGCCGGAGAACGCATGTCACGACCCTGTTCGATCCTGTTCCTCATGGAAGACCTTTGCTTCGGCGGGACGCAGCGCCAGACCCTGGAACTGGCGCGGCGCCTTGACCGCGACCGTTTCGCGCCGTCCATGCTCGTGCTCACCGGGCCTACCGATCTGGACGCGGTCGCCGTCGGGGCGGACGTCCCGCTCTCGTACCTCGGCACCGGCCGCGCCGTGCCGGGGCTTTTTTTTCTCTCGCTGGGACCGGCCCTGCGGCGTCATGCGCCGGATATCCTCGTGCCCTGCACGGCATTGCCCAATATCTGGGGGCGCATCTGGGGGCGTCTGCTCGGGGTGCCGGCCATCGTGGGCACCTGCCGGGGCGGCGGCGCGCTCAAGCGCCAGCATGAATGGCTGCTCTGGCGGCTGGCGGATCATCATGTCTGCAATTCCGAAGCCCTGGCGGAAGGCCTGCGCCGTCTCGGCGAACCCTCCAGGCGCATCAGCTATATCCCCAACGGGGTGGATACGGAGCGCTTCCGGCCGGCGGAACTCCCCCCTTCCGAACGGGCGCCGCTCATCCTCTGCGTGGCGCGGCTCGCGCAGGACAAGGGGCACCTGACCCTGCTGCGCGCCTTCGCCATCGTGGCGCGCCATGTGCCCGAGGCGCGCCTGCGTATCGTGGGCGACGGTCCGCAGGAGGCGCAGCTGCGCATGCTGGTCGCCACCTTCGGGCTGGAGGACCGCGTGGAATTCGTCCCCGGCGAACCCGATGTGCGCGAGCACTATGCGGCGGCGCGGGTCTTTGCCCTGGCCTCGGTGCGCGAGGGGCAGCCCAATGTCATCCTCGAAGCCATGAGCTGCGGGCTTCCGGTCTGCGCCACGGCGGTGGGCGGCATCCCCAACCTGGTGGAAAACGGCGTTTCCGGGCTGCTTTCGCCCGCCGGATTTGCCGAGGCCCTGGCGGCCTCCCTGCTGCGCCTGCTGGCGGACCCGGCCATGGGCGACGCCTTCGGGCAGGCCGGGCGCGCCCGCGTGGAACGGGACTTTTCGTTTGCCGCCATGGTGACGGCCCATGAGGAGCTGTTTGCGCGGCTGCATGCGCGGCGGCGCGGCCAGCGGGAGGAAGATCCCGCATGAGTCCCGCGCGCATCCTCCGCAGGGCGGCGCTCAGCGCGCTGTTCGCCGCTCTGGCCGCGCCCGTTTTTGCCGGGGAGCCGTCCGCCCCGCGGACCATCACCAGCGGTCCCGGTGAAGTGACGGAACTCTGGACGGGCAGGGTGCTCACGGCCACCTTTCGCGCGGGCATGTGCTTCAGCGCGGACGGCAAGGCCCGGGGCGTCCTGCTGCTCAGGCATGCCAACGGGCAGGAGGACACCTATCACCTTTCCGGGAGCATCCGGGCCAATGCCTTTGACCTCTCGCATTCGTCCGGGCATTCCTTCACGGGGCGCCTCACCGGCCCGCGCAGCATGGAGGGCCGCGTCAGGCTGAAAAACGGCCTGCGCCTCAGCCTCGAGGGCGAGCGCACCCCCGATGTGCCGCTTCTGGCGGAGGACTGCGCGCCCCTGCCCCGCTGACCACTTGGCCCGCCGGCGCAGCAACGCGGCGCCGGCCCTGTCCGGGAGGATGCATGACCGTTGTTTTCTTTGTCCTGGGGCTTGTCCAGTGCGCCCTGCTGTTCGTCCTGATGCGCTGCGGCGCGCGGCTGGCGCGCGCGGCGCGGCGGGAGCGGGAGGAGGCCCGCTATGCGCCGCATGGCGGCTGGCCCCGCGCGGCCATGATCATCCCCGCCGCCGGCAACGACCCGCGCATGGAGGCGGCCCTCCGCAGCCTGTTGCAGCAGGATTATCCCGATTTTTTGCCCGTCATCGTCACCTCGGGCGAGGATGACCCGGCGGTGGGCGTCATCCGGCGTCTGCGGGAGGACTTTCCCGCACTGCGGCATGTGATCGCCGGCGAAGCGCGCGACTGCGGCCAGAAAAACCGGAACAGCCTGGCGGGCGTGGCCGCCGTGGGCGACGCGGCGGACATCTACCTTTTTTGCGACAGCACCCATATGGCCGGGCCGGAGTTCGCGCGTTGCCTCGCGGGTCCGCTGGCGCGTCATGAGGCCGAGTTCAGCACCGGCTATCATGAAGTGGAGCCGCGCGACCATGGACCCGTGACCCTGGCCTATGCTCTGAGCGTCCTGCTCATGCGGCTTTTGCAGGGCGTGGCCGCCTTCACCCAGCCCTGGGGCGGCGCCATGGGCATGACCCGCGCCGCCTTCGAGCGCTACGGCGTGGCCCGGCTCTGGGCCTCCAACGTGGTGGACGACTGCTCGCTCGGCGCCATGCTCCAGGCCCGGGGCGTCCATGTGCGGCTGTGCGCGGCGGCCCTGCTCCGCACCACGGCCGCGGGGCATGCCTTCGGGGTGTGGCGCGCGTGGATGGAGCGGCAGGTGCTTTTCCTCAAATTCTGCATGCCGGGGCAGTGGCTCCTGCTCGGCGTGCTGGCCGTGCTCATGGCGGCGCCGCCGGTGTGGGCCTGCGTCGCCCTTGGGGGCGGCCTCCTGGGGCTGGGCGGGGGCATGGCGCCGTTTCTCGCCCTGTGCTGGCTCGTGCTTCTGGCGGCCACGCTGTCGGGCTGGCGGCGCCTGCTGCCGACGGGCGTTCCCCTGGGGCGCTGGCTGGGCGCGTTTTTCTGCGCGTCCGGGCTGTTCGCCTGGGTCTATGCGGCGACCATTCCCGCGAAAACCATCGCCTGGCGGCACATGGTCTATCGCGTGGGCAGGGGCGGGGTGCTCCTCGGCATGCGGCGCCGGGGCTGACGCCTTCGCCTGCCGGCGGCTTTGACAGCGGTCTTTCAAGACCGTACATTGAATGCTCCGGTGGCGGCGCCTGCGGCCGCCCGGAGAGGATGCGCGCCTGCCCTGCAGCCGCCGGCCGAACGGAGGATCGGGAGTTTTCGTATGATCGCCATGTCAGACCTGTTTCGCGTCAGCCTCAGGCAGGTTGTGCGCCAGCGCGGTTTCGGGGTCATCCTCTCCATCGCTCTGGGCATCACGGCCTTTATCGTGCTGGCCGTGCTGGGGCGCGAGATCCGCTACAAGGTCGGGCAGGACATGGTGCTCATGGGCGGCGTCAACGTCATCCAGGTCTTCATGGACGACGGGGCATATCCGGGCCAGCCCCAGCGCGAGTTTTATCCCGAGACGATCAAGGCCCTGCGGGCGCTGCCGGGCGTGGGCATGGTGAGCCTCAATCTGCATGGCGGCAAGGTGTTCGGGCTGCGGACCAGCGGCGAACGCACCATCAACATGGATTTTATCGGCATCGACCAGTATTTCGCCGAGGTCTATTCCCTGACGCTCCTGGCGGGGCGGCTCTTCGACGCCTCGGACATTGAGCGCAGGCGCCGCGTAGCCATGCTCGGCCGCGAAGCCGCGCAGATGCTGTACGACAAGCCCGACGACGCCGTGGGCAAGCTGCTCATCCTCGGCCAGGACGTTTTCGAGGTGGTGGGCGTGGTCAGCGGCGTCATGCTCGGCGGCTGGGGCCGCGGCGGCTTTTTGCCCTATACCACCATGATCGACCGCAACTGGAGCAGCGGCAGGGTTGACAGGCTCTTTGTGCGGGCCATCGGCTGGGAGGACGTGGCGCCCATCGTCCGGCGCATCCCCGAGGTGGTGCGCGAGCACCAGGCGGCGCCCTACCTGGTGATCCGCACGCAGGACGAGCAACTGGCGCGCATCCAGACCACCTTCATGTGGGTGGAGGTGCTGCTCTGGCTCGGCATCGTCGCTTCGCTCATGCTGGGCGGCTTCGGCATCTGGTACGGCACCTTCGCCGCAGTGCGCGCGCGCACCCGCGAAGTGGGCCTGAAAAAGGCCATGGGCGGTTCGGACGCCGACATCCTGGCCCAGTTCCTTGCCGAGGCCCTGTGCAAATCGCTGGCGGGCGGCGTGCTGGGCATCGTCATGGGCGTGCTGCTGGTGGAGCTTGGCTCCTGGTCCCTGGGCACGGGGGTCTCCTATTCCCTGCTTCTGGCGAGCAGCGTGGGGAGTATCGCGTTCTCCGCCCTGATCGGCGTCGCCGGCGGTCTTTACCCCGCCATCCAGGCCAGCCGCATGGATGTGGTCTCGGCCCTGCGCTTTGAATGAAAAGGTGAAGCATGGCACCAGTCATCGTCGCCAAGGATCTGTACAAGTGTTACGCGGGCTTCGCGCCCGTGCTCCGCGGCGTGAGCATCGAGGTGGAGGCCGGGGAGCTGGTGGCTATCATGGGTCCTTCCGGCTGCGGCAAATCCACCATGCTCCATATCCTTGGCATGCTGCACGCGCCGGACGCGGGCACGCTGGAGATTCTCGGCACTGACGTGCTCAGGCTCAACCGCGAGCAGACGGCCGCCTTCCGCCGCGGGAACATGGGCTTTGTCATGCAGTCGAGCAATCTGTTTGAGCATTCCACGGTCTTCGAGAACGTGGAGTTTCCGCTCATCTATGAAAACGTGCCGCCCCAGGAACGCTGGGAACGCGTCATCAGGGCGCTGGAGCTGGTGCGCCTTTCCGCCCGGGTGCATTACCGCAGCAACCGGCTTTCCGGCGGCGAACAGCAGCGCGTGGCTATCGCGCGGGCCATGGTCAACAACCCGCGCATCCTCCTTGCCGACGAGCCGACGGGCGCGCTTGATGCCCGCACCAGCCGGCTGATCATGGACAACTTCCGCGCCCTGTGCCATTCCGGCGGCGTTTCCATGGTCATGGTCACGCATGACCCCAAGATGGCCGAATTCTGCGACAGCATCTATACCCTGGAGGACGGCATCCTCCACTGCCGCAAGCGCGAACTCGCCGCGCTTTCGGGCGTGGCCGCGCGCAGCCTGCTTGCCCTGCCCGAGCCTGTGGTCCGCGGCGCGCTGGTGGCCGAACGCTTTCCCGAGCCATCGGGCCAGTGCCTGATGATGATCGCGCACCGCCTGCATGCGGCGGGCCTGCTTTCGCGCATCTATGCCATCCGGGGCAGCGGCGTGCTCGGCAATCCTTCCGGCTATGCCCTGCCGCTGGCCGTGCGCCGCATCGGCTGCTGGCATGCCCTGTCTGCCCTTGGGGCGCTGGCGCGCCGCGCGCGGGCCTCCCAGTCGCTCTGGTCCTTGTGGCGCCTCATGCCGCATTCGCGCTGGGGCAGGGGGCTGCTGGCCCGGATATGGGCCTTTGCCTGCGGCACGCTGCTTGCCCGCTGGGGACTTCAGGAGCGCATCGAATTTCTCTATGCCTCGGGCGCGGGCACCCAGGCCACGGCCGCCCTGGTGGCGGCCCGGCTGCTGCGCCTGCCCTTCGCCTTTTCCGTCCGCGCCCAGGACCTTGCGCTGAACGGCGCGGACTGGGCGGTCAAGGCCAGGGAGGCGGTCTTTGTGCGCTGCGACACGGAAGCCGTGGTCCGCGCCCTGCGCGAACGGCTGCCGGATCTGGCGCCGGACAAAATCGTGCTGCTCCGCGATCCGCTGACCCTCACCCCGCCCGAGGAAGAGGCGGACGCCATCCCCGTCCCGGCCGGAAAACCCGGCGAACCCGTGAAGCCGCTGGAGCTGCTGGCCGTGGGCACCATCGCGCCGCGCAAGGGCTATGACCTGCTCCTGCGCGCCTGCGCCCGGCTGCGGCAGGCCGGCGTGGAGTTTCGCCTGACCGTGGTGGGGCAGGGACCGGAGCGCCCGCGCCTGCGCTGGCTCGCCTGGCGGCTCGGCCTGCGGCGGCTGGTGCGTTTTGCCGGGCAGGTCGCCCATGAGAACATGGCGGAAACGTTCAGGAGCGCGGATATCTTCGTGGCGCCCGGCCGCAGGACGCGCAAGGGCGACATGGACGGACTCCCCTCGGCCCTGGCCGAGGCCATGGCCTTTGGCCTCGCGGTCGTGGTGAGCGACCTGCCCGGCCTTGTGGAGGCGGTGGAAAACGGCGTGAGCGGCCTTGTGGTGCCCCAGAACGACGTGGCGGCCCTGGCCGGGGCCTTGGAACGCCTTGCCGGGGACCCGCAGGAGCGCCGGCGCCTGGGCGCGGCGGCGCGGCAGCGGATCCACGCGCTGCTGGACGAACAGGCCAACGAGGAGAAGCTCAAGGAACTCTTCATCGCGGCCGCGCGTTCGGCCGCGCGGGGAAGAACAGGGGACGCGGGGGCGCCGGCGGACCCTGGCCCGGCGTCTGCAACGCCCCGGGCGGAGGCCGGTGGCCGGGATGCCGGGAAGGGCAGCCCTGAAACCAACGCTGGCGCCTGAAACCAAAGCTGGTGGACGATGGATTTTTCCGGAACGGCCATTCTGGTGATCGGCGATGTCATGCTTGACCGCTATCTTGCCGGGGAGGTGGCGCGGATCTCGCCGGAAGCTCCCGTGCCCGTGGTGCGCCTTGCCCGGCGCTGGAGCGTGCCCGGCGGCGCGGGCAATGTGGCCCGCAATCTCTCGCGGCTGGGCGTTGACGCGCGGCTTGCGGGCCTGGTGGGCGACGATGCCGAAGGCCGCGCCCTGCGCGAGGCGGTCAGCGGCGAGGGCATTCGTGACGGCCTGACGCTCTCGCGCGACCGCGCCACCACCAGCAAGACGCGCGTGCTGGGCCAGGGCCAGCAGCTGCTGCGTCTGGACGAGGAGCATGTGGCGCCGCTCTCGGGGGAGGAGCTTCCCCCCCTGCGGGAGAATATCGCGCGTCTTCTGCCCGGCTGCGGCGCGGTCATCATTTCGGATTACGACAAGGGCGTTTTCCGGCGCGGCGAAGACGGGACCGACCTGTGCGCCGAGGTGATCGCCATGGCGCGGGAGGCCGGCATCCCCGTCCTTGTGGACCCCAAGGGGGAGGACTGGTCGCGGTACAGGGGCGCCGCCTGCGTGACGCCCAATATGGCGGAGTTCCGCCAGGCGTGCGGGCTGCCTTCGGGGGCGCGGCCCGATGCCGGGAGCCGGCGCGCCCTTGCCGAGGGGCTGTGCCGGAAATTCGGCTTTGCGCGGCTGCTCCTGACGCGCGGTCCCAGGGGCATGATCCTCTACGTTCCGGGCGAGGAGCCGCAGCGCATCCGCGCGGCCGTGCGCGAAGTGGCGGATGTCTCCGGCGCCGGGGATACGGTCATTGCCGCGCTGGCGGCCTGCGTCGCCGGCGGCCTTGCATGGTCCGAAAGCGCGGTGGTAGCCAATGCCGCCGCCGGGGTGGCCGTGGGCAAGGCGGGCACGGCGCCGGTCTCCATGGCTGAACTGAACGAGGCCCTGCGCCAGGGCATGGACAATCCCAAGCTCTACTCCCTGCCGGCCCTGCGGGACAAGCTGGAGGAATGGCGGCGCGGCGGCGAGCGCATCGTTTTCACCAACGGCTGCTTCGACCTGCTCCACCCGGGGCATGTTTCCCTGCTGCGCCAGGCGGCGGCCCTGGGGGACAGGCTGGTGGTCGGGCTTAATGCGGACGCGTCGGTGCGCCGGCTCAAGGGTCCGACCCGCCCCATCCAGAACGAGATGAGCCGCGCCCTCCTTCTGGCCGCGCTCCAGGATGTGGACGCCGTGGTGCTTTTCGGCGAGGACACGCCGGAGCGCCTCGTCCATGCGGTCTGCCCGGATGTGCTGGTGAAGGGCAGCGACTACCGCGTGGAGAATGTGGTGGGCGCGGATTTTGTGCTTGGCCGCGGCGGCGAGGTCCATCTGGTGGACCTGGTGGACGGGTGCAGCACCACGGGCCTGGTCCGCCGGATGCAGCCCGCGCCGCAACGGAAGGAGCCAGCCGCTCCGCCCCATGAGTGAGCGCCCGCGCCATATCCTTGCCGCCGACATCGGCGGCACCAACTGCCGGCTGGCGCGCTTTTCCCTCTCGCGGGAAGGGCGGCTCGCCCGGGAAGGCTCGGTCTGGCTCGAGAGCGCCCTGCTGCGAACGACGGAGCACCTGCTGGCCGCGCTGGAACGGGAACTGGCGCTCCCTCCTTCCCAGGCGGACGCCACGGTGCTTGCCGTGGCCGGACCGGTGAGCGGCGGCGTTTGCGGGCGCCTGACCAATGGCTGTCTGGAGCTTGACGTCCGGCCGCTGGCCGCCGGGCCGCCTGTCCGCGTCATCAATGATTTTGTGGCCCAGGCCTGCGCCTGCCTGACGGACATGGGGGAACAGGCCCGCCCGCTCTGCCCCCCCGGGACTTCTCCGGCGCGACCGGCTGTTCCCGTGCGCGCGCCGCGCGCTGTGCTTGGCGCCGGGACCGGTCTCGGCGTGGCGGCGCTTTTTCCGCTGGACATGGCCGCCCCGGGCGCCGGGGGCTGGCTGGTGGCGCCCTCCGAAGGCGGCCACGCGGCCTTCCCCTTTGTGGGGGAGGAGGAGAATGCCTTCCATGCGTTCCTGCGCCAGGCGCTGCGGCTTCCCTATGCGCGGGGGGACGATGTGCTTTCCGGCCGGGGACTGGCGCTTTTGCACGAATTTCTTGCCGGGGAGCGGCTTGCTCCCGGCGAGGTGGGGCGCCGCGCGCTCGGCGGCCCCACGCCCACCCTGCGCTGGTACGCCCGGTTCTACGGGCGCGCCTGCCGCGACGTCATGCTTGCCACCCTTTGCTCCGGCGGCCTCTGGATCGCCGGGGGCATCGCCGCGCGCAATCCGCGCTGCGTGGACTGCGAGGAGTTTTTTGCCGAACTCCACGCCGCCCCGGCCTTTGCCGAGTGGCTCCGGACCGTCCCTGTGCGTCTGCTGGAAGACGCGGAGAGCGGACTCTGGGGCGCGGCCCGGTATGGCCGCATGCTGCTGGAACAGCGGGGCGGAGTCGCCTGAGCGGCCGGACGCCGGGGCTTCTCGTTTCGGTAAACCTAGTCGACCCTGTTGATAATGCGCTCTGGTTTGGGATGTGGCGGGTTTGTGTATTGCCACAATTATCCGTCAAAAACAGCCTTTTTCGCGCCGGCTGCGTTACTGGACGATTTTGGTCGGTCATGTACTTAAGTACACTCCCTCCCAAAATCGCCCACTTCCTTGCCGGCGCAAAAAATTCTTATTTTTTAGGATTCTTGCGGCGACAGCCCCCGCCCTTCGTTCCGCTCCGGGCGGCGAGCGGAAAAATTTCCCTTTTTCACGGTAAACAAAAATCATAGCGGATTTTTAAGGAACTCTGCCCCTACCCTCGCCGGGCGCCCCGCCGCGCCCGCACGCAACAGCTCACGGCAAACCACGCGCACGCCACGAGGACGACCGTCGCGCCGCTGGCCGTTGCCAGCCAGTCCTGGGCGGAGAGCAGCAGCCCGGCCGCGCCGGAACTGACGCCCACGGCGAGCGACCACCAGAACATGCCGCCCGCGCTGCGGGCGAGATTGCGCGCCGTGGCGGCCGGCACCACAAGCAGGGCCGTCATGAGCAGCACGCCCACGGCCCGCACGGAAAACATGACCACCAGAGCGAGCAGCCCGGCGAAGAGGTAGTGCCAGAACGCCGTATGGATGCCCTGGACACGCGCCGTCACCGGGCTGAGGGCCATGGCGAGCAGGCGGTTCCAGCCCGCGATTTCGAAGAGCAGCAAAAGCAGCAGCAGGCAGGCGAGGGCCGCGATTTCGCCGTCGCCCACGGTGAGGATGTCGCCGTAAAGGAATTGCCCCATCTGCCGGCCGAGTCCGCTGGCGCGGCTGACCACGGCAAGGCCGAAGGCCACGACGGCCGAAAAGATGATGCCGATGGCCGTGTCCGCCGAGAGTCCGCTCGTGCGCTGGACAGCCATGACGGCAAGGCCCACGAGAACGCCAAAAACGAGCATGGCCGCATCCGGCGGCGCGCCGAGGAGCAGCCCCAGCGCCACGCCCGCAAAGGCCGAATGGCCCACCGCATCCGAAAAAAAAGCCATGCGGTAGAGCGTCACCTGGACGCCGAGCATGGAGGTCATGGGCGTGAGCAGGAGCAGGGCCAGGAGCGCCTGGCGCATGAAGCGCGGCTCGAGGCAGTCCAGGGGGAGCAGGCCCAGGACGTCGCACGCGGCAGCGAGCAGGGAGGTCATGGATGCCTCCGGTCGCGCAGGGGGCAGCATCCCGGGGCGCCCGGCGCCCCGGCGGCGATATGGTCCGGTGTGGAGAGCGCCCCGCACTGCGGGCAGGACGGACCCGCCAGGCCGCACTGGTCGGGATAGAGGTGGATGGGCACCCCGAAGAGCGTGAGCAGGAGCGGCGCGGTGAGCGTTTCGCGCGGCGCGCCCTCGGCCAGCACGCGCCTGTCCAGGCAGATGACGTGGGTGGCGTAATGGGCGGCCAGCGGCAGGTTGTGGCTGACCATGATGAGGGTGAAGCCGCGCTCGCGGCGCGCGGCGTCGAGCACCTCCCAGAACAGGCGTTCGCCGTGGACGTCGACGCCCGCCTCGGCCTCGTCGAGAACGAGCAGGTCGGGATCATGGCCGAGGGCTTCGGCCAGGAGCACCCGGCGCAGTTCGCCGCCGGAAAGTTCCCCCAGGCGCCGCTGCTCCAGTTCCGCGGCGTCCACCGCCTCCAGCAGGCGGCGTCCGGTCCGGCGGGCGGCGGCGGAAACGCCGAGCCAGAGCGGCCGGCGCTGCGCGCCCAGGGCAAGAAATTCCCGCACGCTCAGGGGCAGCCCGCGCTCCACCACCAGTTGCTGCGGCACATGGGCGATCCGGCGGCCGCCCCCCTCAAGGACGATGCGTCCGCCATGGGCCGTTTCGCCCAGAAGACAATGGAGAAGGGTGGTCTTGCCCGCGCCGTTGGGACCCATGAGCACCGTGGCGCCCCCCGCCGGGGCCATGGCGTTCACATCCTCCAGGATGGCGCGCCCCGCCGCCTCCACGCGCACATGCTCGAAGCGGACGCAAGGCGCACCGGGAGAAGCGCTGTGTCGCCCGCGTTCAGGGAACATCGAAATACCGGCGCAGGGTCTGGGCATTGGCGCGCATGGCGCGTTCGTAATAGTCCAGAGGCGCGTTTTCCGGACCCGAGGCCACGGGATCGAGGAGCGCCCAGGGGATGCCGCTCTCACGCGCGAGCAGTTCCACGCCGTGGCCGGGAGCGGGAGGCTCCCCGGCGATGAGGACCGGGCGCTCCGTTGCGAGACGGCGCGCCAGGGAGTTGAGGCGCGCGGCGGAAAGCGTGCCTGCCTCATCGCCTGTCCGCAGCACGGCCAGCGTTTTCAGGCCGGCGTCATGGGCCAGGTAGGCGAGGTCGTCATGCTGGAGGACGATGCCCGTGCGCGGGGCGTTTTTGCCGATGGCGGCAAGGTCGGCCGCCAGCGTTTCCAGACGTTCCGCATAGGCCGAGGCGTTGGCGCGGTAGGCCGGAGCGTGCGCCGGGTCGCGCCGCGCCAGACCCTCGCCGATGGCGCGCGCCATGCGGGCGGCCTGGGCGGGAGCGGCAAAAATGTGGGGGTTGACGCCCGGCGCGCCGTGCCCGTCGTCGCCGGCGGCTCCCACCGGCGCGGGCAGGGGCGTGGCGCCGCGGCTGGCGTCGATGACCATGTGCTCGCGGTCGAGGGCGCGCACGGGCCGGGCGAGGAACGCCTCCAGCCCGAGTCCGTTGACGACGAGGGCATCCGCCCCGGCCAGCTTGCGGAGATCCGCCGGGCTTGGCGCGAATTCGTGCGGGCAGCCCGTCTGCGCGGGCACGAAAAGCTCCACGCGCACGCCGGGCACGTCGCGGCAGACATTGCGCGTGAAGAGCCAGACCGGAAAGGTGGTCGCCAGCACGGTGAAGCGGCCGTCCGCTCCCGCGGAAGACGAAGGCGTGGACGCCGCGCGGGCGGCGCGGGGCGGGCAGGCCAGGGCGCATATCAGCAGGCAGGCAAGCGCCGCCAGGGCGGAACAGCGGCGCGCGGTCATGCGTTCATGCCGTCCTTTGCCTGCCATTCCCCGAGCGTCCCCGCGATGAAGGCGCAGATGGCGGCGTGCTCCTCCCTGCCATTGCCGTTCACGCGCAGAGGCGCGCCGAACCTGTAGCGCACGGGCATGCCGGGCCTGACCGGCCCAAGCTCCTTGATCTTTCTGCCCTGGCCCCAGGCGTCGGTCTTGAGGGCCAGGGGCACCAGGGGCGCCCCGGACTTGCGCGCGAGCTTGACCGCGATGCTGTTGAACCGGTGTTCGTCGAACACGAGGGAGCGGGTGCTCTGCGGAAAAATGATGAGCGAGATGCCCCTGCCCAGGCGTTCCGCGCCGCCCTCGAGGACCGCCGCGAGATCCTCGCGAGGGTTGGTCCTGCCCACGACGATGGGATCGCGGGAACGCATGACCGCCCCGAAAAAGGGCATCCGCACGAGGCTTTCCTTGACCACGAAGGTCACCGGCCGCCGCGGGCGGATGATGCCGGGCAGCATGAAGGTCTCCAGGGTGCTCATGTGGTTGGCAACGAAGATGCAGGGTTCCTCCGTGGCGCTGATGGCGTCCATGCCGTCCACATCCACGGGGCAGCCCATGCGCTCCACGAGGTCGGCGCACCAGTCGCTGGCATGGACCCAGGCCGCGTCGTCGCAGCGCCCCCGGGCCGCCCGGCGGCAGAGCCAGCGCACCGGCCCGAGGAAGAGGCGCGCATAAAAACAGGGGGAGGGGGCAAGGCGCGTCAGGGCGCCGGCCGGGACGCGCGGGCCGCGGTAGCTGTTTCCCCGGCCGTACTTGTCGGCGATGATGCCCTCGGCAAAGGGCGGAAAGGGCGCGGGCGCCACGGGAAAGGCGGCAGCGCCCGCGGGCTGCGCGGGATCTGGGGAGGGTGTCATGCGGGACCGTCCGGTTTTTTGCGATTGTGGATCTGGCGCCACCACTGGGCCAGGCGCGGTTCCGCGCCATTGTCGCGCGGCTGGTAGAAGCGCCGGTCCGCCAGTTCCGGGGGCAGGTAGTCCTGCCGTACCCAGGAGTCGGCATAGTTGTGCGGATATCTGTATTCCTTGCCGTAGCCCCATTCCTTCTGCAGCGGCGTGGTGGCGTTGCGCAGATGGAGCGGCACCGGCAGCGGCCCGCTTTGGCGCACCTCGCGCGCGGCATTGAGATAGGCGGCATAGGAGGAATTGCTCTTGCGCGCCAGCGCCAGGTACACGGTCGTCTCGGCCAGGGGGATGAAGCCTTCGGGCATGCCGGTGAATTCCACGGCCTGCTGGCAGGCCACGGCCAGGGGCAGGGCCGCCGGGTCGGCAAGGCCCACATCCTCGGATGCGGACAGGATGAGGCGGCGGCAGATGAAGCGCGGGTCCTCCCCGCCTTCGAGCAGGCAGGCGAGGTAGTAGAGGGCCGCGTCCACATCGCTGCCGCGGATGGACTTGATGAGCGCCGAGGCGAATTCGTAGTGGCTGTCGCCGTCCTTGTCATGGCGGACCAGCATTTCCGGCAGGGCCGCGCGCACGGATTCCGCGTCGCGCTGTTCCTCCGGCAGGGCGGCCACATATTCCACCAGATTGAGCAGGGTGCGGGCATCGCCGTTGGCCGAGCCTGCCAGAAGGTCGAGGACATCCTCGCCCAGGGTGAGCGAGAGCGAGAGCGCGCCGCGCCGCGCAAGATCCCGCAGTTCGTTGCGGCCCAGGGGCCGCAGGCGCAGCACATGCAGCCGGGAAAGCAGCTGGCGCGTGACGCTGAACGAGGGATTTTCCGTGGTGGTAGCCAGCAGGGTAAGCTCGCCGGATTCCACCAGTGGCAGGAAAAAATCCTGCTGGGCCTTGGAAAAGCGGTGCAGTTCGTCAAGAATGAGGATCTCCACCCCGGCAAGGGAGCGGCGCAGGTGCTGGAGTCCGGCCTCGGGCGCGGAGAGGCGCAGGTATTTTTTGCCCGTTGACCTGGCGAGCAGGAGGGCAAGGGTGGACTTGCCGCAGCCGGGTGGCCCGAAAAACAGCAGGCTGGGCAGGCGCCGCGCCTGCATGAGCGAGCGCAGGCGCCCGGCAAGGTGGCTCTGGCCGAGGAACTGCGCCATGTCCTCAGGGCGCAGGCGCTCGGGAAGCGGCTGTTCCACACTCATGGCAGCGGGCCTGCCTGGGTTGCGCCGTTTTCGTCGGGACCCCGGAAATCCGGGCCGCCCGGCAACTGCGAGGCCCACCAGTGCAGCCCCAGGCAGAGCGTGGCCGCGGTCTCGCAGCGCAGGATGCGGCCGCCCAGGCTCACGGGCGTGAACGCCGCCGCCCGGAGCGCGGCCAGTTCCCGTTCCGAAAAGCCCCCTTCAGGCCCGATGACGTAGACGGTGAGGCCCGGGCGCCCGGCCATGGACGGCTCCAGCATGGGCACGCCCTCCTGCATCTCCCACGGCAGGATGCGCCGGTCCGCGCCGGCGGCCAGGGCGATGACCCCGTCGATGCCCGAGCAGGCGCGCACTTCGGGAAGCCACGGATTGCCGCACTGCTTGGCGCCCGCGATCATCTGTCCCCGGCAGCTTTGGGCCGCGTCGCCCGGGAGCTTTCCCTGACTGTGGTCGCCCTGCCAGAGCCAGATCCCCGCAGCGCCGAGTTCCACGGCCTTTTCCATGAAAAAGCCCCGGCGCACGGCCTTGCTCAGGGCAAGCGCCATGACCGCCCGCGCGGAGGGCTGCGGCCGGAAGCTCCAGCCGAGGAGTTCCAGGCGCGCGTCCTTGCGGCCCACGGCACGAACGCGGCAGCGTCCGATCCTGCCCCGGCCGTCCAGAAGGAGGGCGCCGTCACCGGGGTCCAGGCGCAACACGCGGCAATGGGCGGCCTCCTGCCCCTCAAGGCGCACTTCCGCATGGGGACCCGCATCGCCTTCCGGGGCGGGGTCCGGCCAGCAGTCGGGCGCCAGGTAGAACCGCGGCAGGCCGGCCATGGCGCCGCCGGCGACGGCACAGGCGCGCGGGGCGCCGCGGCCGCTCATGCCACGGCCTCCTTCATCTGGCGCGCCTCTCCGGCGAGGCGCGACTTGCGTACGGCCCGGAAGCCGTCAAGCAGGGAGACGATCCTGCCGTAATTCTTGCGGATCTCCTGCCCCGCGCGCGTGAGGGAGCCTTCGGGCGCCTCGATATAGTTGCGCTGGAGGTACCTGTCATGAAGGATCGTCTCCATGCAGGTGATGATGTCGTCCACCAGGGCCGGGAAGAAGTTGACGATCTCGAACTGGAGTTCGTTCAGCAGGGCCAGCGCCTCGCGGGTCATCTGGCGGTAGGAGAGGCGCTCGCCCTTGTAGCTCCTGTGGCTGATGTCTTCCAGGATGCGCACGCGCCGCGCCTGCTGGATGTAGCTGAAGCGTGTGCAGACCTCCTGATGGAGTTCGCGCATGTTGTCGAAGATTTCCACATTCTTCGGATCGTAGAGGTAGCCTGCGAGCACCTTGCCCACATTGGCGAAAAAGTCGTCGCTGTAGCTGATCATCCTGCGCTGGTGCTTGCTCAGCCAGCTGTAGAGGAACTTGAGGCGCTTCTCATGGGTATCGGTATTTTCCACGACCTCCGTGCGCTTGTAGATGATGCGGCCCGTGTATTCGCCGCGCACGATGTCGTTGAGCCTGAGGAACATGTTGCTCGTGTCCTTGATGATGTTCAGCCCGCGCAGCGCCTCGCCCGTGAGGGGGTGGAGCACTTCCTGGGCCGCCACGGAGAGCGCCCTGTCCTGGCGCACGTTGCTGGAGTCGAAGCGGTGCTGGCGGTAGATGACCCGCAGGATGACCACGCGCCGCGCCGCGTCAAGGAAAAAGCCGTCGCGGCCGATGATGCCGAGGGCTTCTTCCTGGTCCTCGTCGACGCTGACCAGGGCGATCTTTTCCACCTGGGGGTAGCGCCGGTTCTCGCCGTCGGAGAGATAGGTGGTGAGGGTGCGGTCGCTCTGGCCCATGACCCGCAGGAGGAACCGTTCGCCCATCTTGTGCAGCTTGCGGGCGAAGAGGGCGCTTGAAGTGCGCCGCTCGGAAACGATGGGGAACCCGTACAGCTCCATGAGGAACTGGTAGACGAACATCCGGTTGCGCTCGTACATCTGGCTGTCGCCATAGACGAACTTGCCGATGCGGATGCCGAACCGCTTGAGTTCGCTGTCGATGTCCGAGGGAAAGGAGGCGAAGACCCCGGCCAGATGGAAGAGCCTGTCCGCGTCCCAGGCGAAGACCTGCGCCCTGTCCATGAGGAGCAGATAGGGGAGCAGGGAGGGGTAGCAGTCGAGCAGGGTCGTGTCCATGGAGCGGAACTCCTGCCGGAAGGCATCCTGGCAGGCCCGGGGCAGGCGGGTGGAGAGCGTCTGGATATTCTGCTCCATGACCTGATTTTCCAGCGGGCAGGAAGCCCCCCCTTCGCCCATGACGACGGGATGGAGCTTGTCGAACTGGAAGATCTCGGAGAAATAGTCGAGCTGGCGCGCGAAGGCCACCAGGGCGAAACCGGGCAGATCCTTGTATTCGAACATGTCGTTGTCGAACGAGGGGAGCAGCTCCCGGCCTTCCACCAGGGGGTAGCCCTTCACCTCCTGGTAGGGGCGCACCAGGCAGTGGCGGATGTGGACGGCGTCGAGGAAGCGCTTGAGCGCGGCAAGATCGCGCACGGCCAGAGGGTCGGAGAGGGCGCAGGCGTCGCGCCAGGGGTGGCCGTCCTTGCTGAAAACATCTTGCCAGCGAATCATGACGCGGTATCCGTTGTTTTTTTAGCATTTCTAACACTTTTTTAAAAAAACTTCCAGTGCGGAGCGGCCGCCGGCGGCCGCCCGGCGCAAGCGGACCCGGCACCGGGGAAAGCTGTTGCGGCGCGGCGGCCGCTTTGGTACAAAAAGACGCAGCGCGGCCGGCGTTCCGGCGGCGCGCCGTCCGCACCTCAACCCTGCCGCGCCATGAACGCCACATCTCTTGAACAGCATGTCCTCAGCATCATCTGCAGCGTTTTTGACGCGCATTCCGCCGTGCTCTTCCTGCCGGAAGAGGATGACGACGCCTGCCACCTCGCGGCGGCCTTCAGCCTGGGGGAAACGATCTCTCCCGAGGCCGTCATCCGGCCCGGCGCGGGGCTGGTCGGCTGGATCATCCGCAACCGCGAGCCGCTCCTGGTGCCCAATTTCGACCAGCACCAGAGCAACCTCGGCTATTACGCCGACGGCGCGGAGACCGGCATCAAGGCCTTCATGGGCTGCCCGGTGCCCACGGGCGGCGTGCTCTGCGTGGACAGCAAGCGCCAGTATTCCTTCTCCGACAAGGACTACAAGCTGCTCCAGCTGTTTGCCGAGCTGATCTCGCGCCTGCAGACGAGCCTGGGGGGGCAGGACATGGCCGGGGACATCCCCCGCTATTTCGCCGAGCTGGGCGTCATCCAGGATCTTCGCTTCCGCTACCGGCGCTGGCCGCTGTTCCTCGAAAACTACCTGCTCACCATGCGTGACGCCACGGGCTTCGAGTACTGCGCCTTTGCCTCCATCGATCCCGCCGGGGAGCGGTATTGCGTGGAGGCCGAATCCTCGCCCCTGCTCCTTGCGGAAGGGTCCTCCGGCTGGCGCCCCCTGGGCAGCGGCATCGTGGGCTGGGTCCTCCGCAACGAGCAGCCCGTCTTTGCCGAGAACGACGCGGCCACGCCCGCGTCCGCGCTGTTCGGCAAGGTGGAGGGCATGCCGGAGTTCCAGACGTCCATCTGCCTGCCCGTCATGGTCAACAAGAGCGCGCGCGGCGTGCTCTGCCTCGCGCGCACGCGCGCCGCGCGCATCGACGAGGGCCTGCGAAGCTTCGTGCGCCAGGCGGTGGACCATCTGGCGCTCTTTCTGGAAAATCTCTATCTCCGCACCCGGCTGCGGGCCATCCTGCCCAAGGCCACGGTGGAAAGCGACGGCGCGCGCGTCTTCGATCCCGATCTTGCGCCCACGGCGCCCCGCGAAGAACGCTGACCATGCTCCCGCGCCGTCTTTTGCGGCTGTTCGCCACGGACATCGCCATGGACCTGGGCACGGCCAATACCCTGCTCCAGACCAGGAAACACGGCATCGTCGTCAACGAGCCTTCGGTGGTGGCCGTGGATGCGCGCAGCGGCGCCCCCCTTGCCGTGGGGACGCAGGCGCGCGGCTACCTGGGGCGCGCGCCCGCGGCCATCCGCGTCGTGCGGCCCATGAAGAACGGCGTCATTGCGGATTTCGACGTGACCCGCGCCATGATTTCCCATTTTGTCCGCAAGGCCATTGAGGGCCGGCGGCTGCTCAGGCCCTCCATGGTCATCTGCGTGCCCTCGGGCGTCACCCAGGTGGAGAAGCGCGCCGTCATCGACGCGGCGCAGATGGCGGGCGCGGAGGACATCGCCCTGGTGGAGGAACCCATGGCGGCGGCCCTGGGCGCGGACCTGCCCATCCGGGAGCCTGTGGGCAACATGGTGCTCGATATCGGCGGCGGCACCAGCGAGGTGGCGGTCATTTCCCTGGGCGGCGTGGCGGCGGCGCAGTCCGTGCGCGTGGCCGGCGATGCCATGACCCACGCGGTGCAGCGCTACCTGCGCGAGGTTTTCCGTCTGGAGGTCGGCGAGAACACCGCCGAGAACGTCAAGATGCTCCTCGGTTCGGCGTGGCCGCAGCCGGACGCTCCGGCTCTGGAAGTCTCGGGCAAGGACCTTGTGCTCGGCCGGCCCAGGACCGTCACCGTGAGCGAGGGCCATATCCGCGAGGCGCTGGCCGAGCCGCTCCAGGCCATCCGCGACGCGGTGCTGCGCGCGCTGGAAACCACGCCGCCGGAACTCGCCGCCGATGTGGGCCGTAACGGCATGCTCCTGGCCGGGGGCGGGGCGCTCCTCAAGGGGCTGGACCAGTATCTCGCCCGCGAGACGCGGCTGCGCGTCTTTGTGGATGCCGACCCTCTCACCACCGTCCTGCGCGGCACCGCCAGGGCCATGAATGACCGCAGGGCCTGCCATTCCATCTTTATCAACTGACGTGATCGACGTGAAACCGACGGGAGACGGCATGGAAGGACCTGACGGCCGGGACGCGGCCGCGCTGCTTGAGTCCTGCGTGCGGGTGGTGCGCGAGAGCGGCGCCATCGTGCGGCGGCACTGGGACGCCCCGAGCCATGTGCGGCACAAGGGCGCCGTGGATCTGGTCACGGAAACGGACCTTGCGGTGGAGGCGTTCCTCAAGGAACGTCTCGCGCCGCTTCTGCCCGGCGCCGCCTTTCTTGCCGAGGAAAGCGGCGGCGCGGCCATGCCCGGCGCGGGGGACGGCCCGTGCTGGATCATTGACCCCGTAGATGGCACCACCAACTTTGTCCACCGCATTCCGCAGGTGAGCACCTCGGTGGCCCTGTGGGCCGCCGGAGAGGTCCGGCTGGGCGTGGTCAACGCGCCCATGCTCGGCTCGGACGGCGAATGTTTCTGGGCGGCGCGGGGGAGCGGCGCCTTTCTCAACGGGCGGCGCGTGACCGTGTCCGGCGCGGCCGCGCTCCAGGATGCGCTGGCGTGTACGGGGTTTCCCTATGAACTGGAGGGGAGGCTGCCCGTGATCCTGGAACGGCTGCGGCGTGTGCTGCCCGCCACGCAGGGCATGCGGCGCCTGGGTTCGGCCGCTCTGGACCTTGCCTTTGTGGCCTGCGGCAGGCTGGATGTCTTTTACGAGGAGTGGCTCAAGCCCTGGGATCTTGCCGCCGGCTGGCTCCTGGTGGAAGAGGCGGGCGGCAGGGTCAGCGGGCTTGACGGCGCGCCGTTCCGCTTCGGCGATGCCCTGCTCGCCACCAACGGCAGGCTCCATCCGGCCATGACGGAGCTGCTGGGTCCGACCGCCGGCGGAGCCTAAAGTAAGGCCCTATTATGCGCCGTTGGTTAGGGGGATTGCTGGTTGTGTTCTGCCACAATTATCCGTCAAAAACAGCCTTTTTTGCGCCAGCTGTGTCACTGTGCGATTTTTGTCGGTCATGTACATGAGTACACTCCCTCCCAAAATCGCCCATTTCCTTGCTGGCGCAAAAAAATCTTATTTTTTAGGATTCTTGTGGCGACAGCCCCGCCCGAAGCGGAGCCAAGGGCGGCGAGCGGAAAAATCTCCCTTTTTACCGTCAAAAACAAAAACCGTATTTTCTCATGAGGTCTGGGTCTGGCCGGTCCGTTGCGGCGTATCCTCCCGGGCGCGCGACCGGCGCGGGGGGGCGGGAGGCCCCGGGGTTCATCGTTCCAGCCAGCCGGAACGCACGGCGTGACGCAGCAGCGGCGAGAGGAGAGGCTCCTCCTGACGCGCCAGTCCCGCCAGTTCGATGGCGTCCGGCAGCGGCAGGCCCTCGGGCATGATGGCGCCGGGGGCGGCGAGCATCCGCGCGGTGGCGGCGGAAACGCGCGCCTCGAAGAGCGTCAGGAAGGCCATGCCGGTCTCCGCGCAGGCATCCGCGCGGCGCAGGAGGCGCGGCGTCGCCGTGCCGAGGTCCCAGTCCGTCACGAGGAGTCTGCGGCAGCAGTCCTCGGCGGACTCCCTGGCGCGGGGCAGCGCCAGGGAGGAAAAGCCCCAGCCGTTCCGGGGATGCGTCCGCAGGAGCGCGTGCCCCGCCGGGTCGCGCAGGAGCAGGGCCACGGCGCGGTGGCGCAGCCCCTGACGCAGGACAAGCGCCTCGGGCATGAGGCAGAAGGGCCTGTCGGATTCGTCCACCACTTCTCTGAGCGTCCCGGAGATCTCCCCGGGGGGCGCGGCATGGAGGTTAGGGGAAGGTATGGGCATCGTGCCTCCTGCACCGGATGAAAAGGACGCGCGCGCCCCGGCTTCGGCCGCCGGGCTTGCGGCGCGGCGCCTGGACGCGGAATGCGCCCATGACGTGTGGGCCTTGGAGCGCCGCTGCTTCTCCATGCCCTGGAACGAGGAACAGTGCCGCGCGGCCTTCGCGCAGCCGGCCTTCGCGGCCTTCGGGCTGTACGGCGCCGCGCGGCTGGTGGCCTATATCTCCCTCTACCATGCGGGGGCGCCGGCGGGGGCATCCTACGCTCCTTGCGGGGAACTGGAAATACTCAACCTGGCGGTGGAACCGGCCGCGCGCCGCCAGGGCTGCGGGCGCCGTCTGCTGCTACTGGCCTTGCAAGCCGGGCGCAAAATGGGTATGCAAAAAGCGATTCTCGAAGTACGCGAGGGCAACGGCGCGGCCATTGCCCTCTATGCGGGCAGCGGTTTCGTCCAGGTGGGACGCCGCCGCCGGTATTATGCCGATACGGGCGAGGATGCCCTTGTCCTCGAGTGTCCACTTGCGGGGCTGCCGGCCCGCTCCCCCCGCTGAGGCGCGGGTGCCGCACCCGGTCACAAAGGAGAGTCCCATGCAGAAGATCATCGCCGCCAACTGGAAGATGTTCAAGACCCGCCCGCAAGCGGCGCAGACCGCAGCCGAGCTGGCGCTCGCCCTGCGGACGGGCACGCCGAAGGGCCGGCTGGCCGTGGTTTTTGCCCCGTTCACCGATATTGCCGTGGTGGCCGACGCGGTGGCCGGCGTGGACGGTCTGGCCGTGGGCGGCCAGAATTTCTACCCCGAGGAACAGGGGGCCTTCACCGGCGAGATCTCGCCGGCGATGCTGCGCGACGCCGGGGCGCAATGGCTGCTCACCGGGCATTCCGAGCGCCGGCACGTCTTTGGCGAGACGGACGCCCTGGTGGCCCGCAAGACGGCCTATGGCCTGGAAAAGGGCTTCAAGGTCATGCTCTGCGTGGGCGAGACCCTGGAAGAGCGTGAGGCGGGGCGCCTCGGCGAGGTGCTCGGCCGCCAGCTCAGGAGCGCCCTTGAGCCGCTCGCCGCCGATGCGCGCGCGCAGCTTGCGGGGAACTTCGCCATTGCCTATGAGCCTGTGTGGGCCATCGGCACGGGCAGGGTGGCCGGACCCGCGGAAGTGCTCGACGCGCACGCGGTCACCCGGGGCATCCTTGCGGAGATCCTGGGCGCCACAGCCCGGGAACTGCCCATCCTTTACGGCGGCAGCGTCAAGCCGGACAATGCCGGCGCCCTTGTGGACCTTGACAACGTGGATGGTCTTCTGGTAGGAGGCGCTTCTTTGGAAGCCAAGAGCTTTCTCCAGATCCTGGGCGCGTGATCCGCGCGGAGCGCGCGGGGAAAAACGACGCCCCGCGGCATGGCCCCCGCGGAGCGCGGGCATGCCGGAGGCCGGGAGGATTTTGTGCAGAGCCTCATTCTCACACTCCATATCATCGTCTGCGTCCTGCTTGTCATCCTTATCCTGCTCCAGTCGGGCAAGGAGGGCATGGGCGTCATTTTCGGCGGCGGCAACACCTCGGTCTTCGGCAGCAGCGGGGCGGGCGGCATCCTCGCCAAGCTCACGACGCTCATGGCCGTCATCTTCGTCATCACGTCCCTGAGCTATACCTATGTGACGAGTTCGCGCCCCAGCAGCGAGTCCACCATCCTCAATGTGAAGATCGAAGAGCCGCAGGTCCCGGCCAAAGCCCCGGCACAGAGTGCCGCTCCGGCCCCGGAAAACGCCCCGGCCCAGAAAGCGGCTCCCGCGGACGCGCCCGCGTCCGGTGCCACGGCCACGCCCGCTCCGGCGCCCGCCGGCGGCGCGCCGACGCCCCAGGCCCCGCAAAATCCCTAGGCCCGACCTTTCCGCCTTTTGCAAGCCGTGGCAGTGCCGCGGCTTTTTTCATGGCGGCATGGAGGCATGATGTCCGAACCCGACGCCTTTTCCGACAATCCCTTCCGGCAGCTGGACGCGAAGCGCTTTCCCGCGGGACGCCGCTCCGGGAAGGGAGACGTGCCCGCGGCGCGGCCTTCGGTCCCCCCGCGCGCGGCCGACGCGGCGGACGCCGGGGAGGCCGAACTCTTCCTGGCGGCCATGCGGCGCGTCGTTCCCGCGGGTCCACGGAAGACAGGCGGTTTTCCCCTTTCCGACTCCTGCCCGCTGGACAGCGTCGCAAGCCGGAAGAAACGGCGGCACGGCCGGGGAGCCGCGGGACGCGGCGCGGGGACGGAGGAAGCCGCCACCCCTGGAACAGGCGCGAAGGCGGAGGTGGAGCCGCCCGTGCCGGAGCCTGAGCCGGATGCCGAAAGCGCGGCCTTTTTGCGGGCCATGGGCGATGCCCGTCCCCTGGCGGGCAGGGGACGCGAGGTGGCGCCCGTGGCGGAAACGGCGACGCCCCCGCCGGGGAGCGAACTCAGCTTCCGGGAACTCATGGAAGGGACCCTGGAATTTGCGGTCTCCTTTTCCGATGAGTATCTGGAGGGCCATGTGGTCGGGCTGGACCCGCTCATCATGGGGCGGCTGCGCTCCGGCGCCCTGAGTCCCGAGGCCCATCTTGACCTGCACGGGCTGAATGCGGTCCAGGCGTTCGGGGCGCTGCGGGATTTCATGCGCGGCGCCTGGTACAGGAGCCTGCGCGTGGTGCTGATCGTGCCGGGGCGCGGGCGCAATTCTCCGCAGGGGCAGGCCGTCCTGCGCGAAAAACTCCAGCTCTGGCTCACGCAGGAGCCGTTCAAGCGCGTGGTGCTGGCGTTCTGCACGGCCCGGCCGCATGACGGCGGCCCGGGCAGCGTCTATGTCCTGCTCCGCAAGTTCCGGAAAAAGGGACGCATCTGCTGGGAACGCCTGCCCATGGATGCGGACCTCGTGTAACGCCTGCCCCTGGCGCGGGCATCGCAGGGCTGTCTTTGACGGAGGATTCCGGCATTCCCTCCACAGCACAGGCGTCATCAGCCAAACGCATACCAAAGCCTTCAGGATCGCCGATGCCGCACGAAAAGATCGCCAAGACCAATGCCGCCCGCCTGCTTGACCGACAGGGCATCCCCTATGTCCTGCATCGGGTCGCGGTGGACGAAAGTGACCTTTCTGCCCTGACCGTGGCGGCCCGTCTGGGGGTGGACCCTGCCATGGTCTTCAAGACCCTGGTGGCCCGCGCTGACCGCGCGGGCGTCATCATGGCCTGCATCCCGGCCTGCGCCGAGCTGGACCCCCGGGCGCTGGCGGCCGCCTGCGGGAGCCGCCACGCGGCGCTGGTCCCTCTGGCGGAGGTGCGGCCGCTGACAGGCTATATGCGCGGCGGCTGTTCACCGCTGGCGGCCAAAAAGGCCTATCCCGTCCTCATTGATGAGAGCGCCCTCATGCGGGAACGCATTTTCCTCAGCGCGGGGCTGCGCGGCGTCCAGCTGGAGCTGTCCCCCCGGGATGCCGCTACCGCCTGCGGCGCGGTTTTCGCGAAGCTGGCGCGCGACTGAGACCAGCAGCTCAGCCTGGGCCTGCGCCGTTTGGGACGACGCGGCGCTGCCGGCTACCAGCGCTCGCGGTGGATGCGCTCCGGCATGAATCTGTCCGCCTCGGCAAAGGGCTGCGCGGGATGCCCGGCGCAGACGAGCGCCAGTGGCACGACCCGCTCGGGGATGCCCAGAATGCGGCGCACATTTGCCACGCGTTCGGCATCGGGATGGAGCGCGCACCAGACCGTGCCGATGTTCCTGCCGCGCGCCGCGATGAGCAGGTTCTCGATGGCGGCGGAACAGTCCTGGACCCAGCGGCCACCGGCCTTGTCGTCGTCCAGGTCGCCACAGACCACGAACACCACCGGGGCGTGCGCGGCCATTTTGACATAGGGCGTGGCTTCGGAAAGAGCCGCGCGCACGGCGGCCTCGCGCACCACCACAAAGTGCCACGGGCGTTCGTTCATGGCGCTGGGGGCGAGCATGGCGGCCTTGAGCAGGAGTTCCACATCCGCGTCGCTCACGTCTTCGTCACTGTATTTGCGGATACTGCGGCGCGTAAAGAGGGCTTCGAAAACATCCATGGCAGTTCTCCTTCAGGGGCGCGGATGCCGCCGGAAAGCGGCCGCATCCCGCACGCATCCCGTCGTTGCAGAGTATGCGCGCTTGCCCGGGGTTGTAAAGCGGCGCGGGACGGTCCGGCCCGCGCTTGCGCGCCGGAAGCGGGGATGCTAGGGTCTGGACCTATTAATGTGACCGCTGGCTTGGGATGTGGCAGCCTGTGCAATGCCACAATCATCCGTCAAAAACAGCCCTTTTTGCGCTGGCGGCGTCACTGGGC
>NZ_CAJUBO010000018.1 GCF_910584445.1 uncultured Desulfovibrio sp. | reverse complement strand
ACCTACGACCTTCGGGTTATGAGCCCGACGAGCTACCGAACTGCTCCACCCCGCGTCATGTGGTCTTTCATATATAGCGCGAGGGGGGGATATGTCAAGGGGAAAAAGGGAAAGGGGTTGAGGTGCAGGAAGGTGTGATGATTATAATATGTTGAAATATCATGATAGTTGTTGGTATTCTTAAGTCTGGCCGCGGCGTTCTTTTTCTGGGGCATTCCGGGAAGCTGGCGCTGAACGGGGGCGAACAGGTTTTTCCATCACGAGGGAAGTGCAGGCCTCTCGTGGCAGTGGCGCGCGGACGGCGGCAAACGTTCGTGTGCCGCTGGGGGGCCTGCACTGCGGGCGGTCCGTGTCCGCGTTCGGCTGCGGCGCCAGAGGGAGCAGCACTCCAGGTGGGGCGTGTGCGGGAAAAGGTCCACCGCGGTCAGGCGTTCCAGGCGGTAGCGCGTTGTGAGCCGGACCGCATCGCGGGCGAGCGTTGCCGGGTCGCAGGAGACATACAGGAGGTGTTCCGGCGCGATCTGGAGCAGGGCGTCAAGAGCGGCCGGCGCAAGGCCGCCCCGGGGCGGGTCAACCAGGGCCATGTCCCACGGCGGCACCGCATGCCCTTTGGCGGCGCCGGGCAGGGGCATGCCGGCAGCCAGCCGGCCCAGCAGCGCGCCCGCGTCGCCGGACTCATAGCGGCAGTCGTTCAGTCCCGCGCTTTCCGCGTTGCGCCGTGCCATGGCGACGGCGCGGCGGTCGCTCTCCATGCCCAGGACCGCCTCGAAGCGCGCGGCCAGCAACTGTCCGGGCGCGCCCACGCCGCAGTAGACATCCAGCAGGCCCCGGCCCGCCGCCGTGGCCGCCATGTCCGTAACCGTGCGGGCAAGGAGTTCCGCGCCCCCGGTATTGACCTGGAAGAACGAGGCCGCATCAAGGGCGAAGTTCCGGCCGCCCAGGGGCAGATGGAGCGTCGCGGCGTCCGGGGTCTCGGCGCCTGTCGCGTCCAGACAGAAAACGCGGCGCTCACCTGCCGCGAGAGCATCCCGCTGGCTGCGTTCCTCGTGGATGAAGCCGCCAAGGCGGCATGACGGACCCATGCCGAGCAGGCGTTCGCCGAGAGCGCGAACGGCGGCGCGTTCCCGCCGGTTCCCCGGGCTGGTCAGGCAGAGCGCCCACCAGCGGGGGAGTTCCTCGCCGGGCAGCCAGCCCTGGCGGAGCGAGAGGAAGCGCCAGAAGCCACGCGCGCCGCCGCTGTCCCTGCGGCGTCGTTCTGGCGCGCGCCAGGCTGTGAATCCGCTTTCCGCCGCGGCCGCGCGCGCCTCCTCCAGCAGCTCCCGGCCGCCTGCCGGCAGGAGGGCGCAGGAGGGGGTAGCCACCACCTCGGCGTCGCCCCGGCTCCTCTGGCCGAGGAGAAGGGCGCCCGCCGCGCTCGTGCCAAAGGCAAGGGTCATGCGGTTGCGGAAGCCGGCAAGGCCGGGCGAGGGGAGCAGGCCGCCCCACGCCCGCTCCAGGTTTTCGGCCTTCAGGCCGCCGATACGCAGCAGCGCATCGCGCGCAAGGCGCGCCTTCCACTCGAGCTGGCGGGCATAGGGCATGGGCTGGAGCGCGCAGCCGCCGCACGCCGGCGTTTGCGGCGCGGCGTCTCCGCCCGCATGCGGACACAGCGGGGGGATCGCGTCCGGCGCCGGGCGCAGGACTTCCAGCAGCGCGGCCTCAAGAAAGCGCGGTCTGCGCGCGATGATCCGGCAGCGCACGGTCTGGCCGGGCAGGGCGCCCTCCACAAAGACCGTCAGGCCGCGCCCATGGGGGCGGCCTGTGTCCCCGAGGTGGCCGATGCCGCGTCCGTCATGGGAAAGCCCGTCAAGCACAAGATCCAGGCACTCGCACATGAGGGAAAGCATAGCAGGTCGGCGCGTTCTCCGCCAGTGCGGGCGCCCGTGGGCCACGCGCGCGGGGTGCGGGGCGGACATCGCGCCCTTGCGCCGAAAATCCCCGCGGGCCTCGCGGGATGCGCCGTTCCGGCCGCAAGCCGCGTATCCCGGCGCGCGCGAGGCATTGACAGGACGTATCTTTCAGGCTAGCGGTAGACGATATTGCGGGTCCGTCCCTGGACCCGGCGATCAGCCGCGAAGCCGCACGGAATGCGGTTTCGCCTCCACATCAATTGCCGAGGAGATTCCGGTGAACATTCTCATTTTCGGCCCCAACGGCAGCGGCAAGGGGACTCAGGGCGAACTGCTCAAGCAGAAGTATGATCTGGCGCACATCGAGTCCGGCGCCATCTTCCGCGAGCATATCGGCGGCGGCACGGAGCTGGGCAAGAAGGCCAAGGCCTATATCGACCGGGGCGATCTCGTGCCCGACGACATCACCATTCCCATGGTGCTGGAGACCCTGCGTACCAAGGGCGCCAAGGGCTGGCTGCTGGACGGCTTCCCGCGCAACATGGTGCAGGCCCGCAAGCTTTGGGAGGCCCTGCAGAAGGAAGGCATGCCGCTCGACTATGTGGTGGAGATCCAGCTGCCGCGCGAAATCGCCAGGCAGCGCATCATGGGGCGCCGCCTGTGCAAGGTCAATAACAACCATCCCAACAATATCTATATCGAGGCCATCAAGCCCGCGGGCGACAGGTGCCGCGTTTGCGGTGGTGAACTGACCCTGCGGAATGACGACCAGGACGAGGCCGCCATCAACAAGCGCCACGACATCTACTACAACACCACGGACGGCACCCTGGCCGCTGCGTACTTCTTCCGCGATCTCGCGGGTGACGGCAAGACGAAATACATCGTTCTTGACGGCGAGGGCAGCATCGATTCCATTCGGGAGGCGCTGCTCGCGCAACTGGATTAGCGCATTTTTGTCATGAAAATGCGCTGATGTGCCGGAATTGCGCGCCGCGCCGCGAACCCGCCAGGGGCAGAGCGGCGCGGCGCGCCGTCTTGGGAGGATGCCATGGCCGTGCTCGTCTGCGGCGGAGCCGGATATATCGGTTCGCACAATGTCCGCGCCCTGCTCGATGCCGGGCGCGAAGTGGTGGTGGCCGACAATTTTCTCACGGGCCACCGCGGGGCCGTGGCGCCCGGCGCCGCGCTCCATGAGGTGGATATCCGCGATGCGGCCGCGCTGGACGCCGTGTTTGCGGCCCATTCCATCGACGCTGTGCTGCATTTTGCCGCCAGTTCCCTGGTGGGCGAGAGCATGGAGCGCCCCCTCGCCTATTTCAACAACAATGTCCTGGGCATGCAGTGTCTGCTGGAGACCATGGAGCGCCACGGCGTGGAGCGGATCGTCTTTTCCTCCTCGGCCGCCGTCTATGGCGAGCCGGACGCCGTGCCCATCCCGGAGGATGCGCCCCTGCGGCCCACCAATCCCTATGGGGAGAGCAAGCGCATCATGGAGCGCATCATGCACTGGGCGGCCCTGGCCCATGGCATGCGCTTTGTCAGTCTGCGCTATTTCAATGTGGGCGGCGCGTGGCCCGGCGGCGCCATCGGCGAGGATCACCGGCCCGAGAGCCATCTCATCCCGCTCATCCTCCAGGTGCCGCTGGGCCTGCGCCCCGAGATCGCCATCTTCGGGAGCGACTATCCCACGCCGGACGGCACCTGCGTGCGCGATTACCTCGACGTTATGGATCTGGCCGATGCCCATCTGCGCGCGCTTGACCATCTGGAGCGCGGCGGCGGGAGCCTGGTCTGCAATCTCGGCAATGGCCGGGGCTTTTCCGTGCGGGAGATGATCGCGGCCGCGCGCCGCGTCACCGGGCATCCCATCCCCGTGCGCGAGGCTCCCCGCCGGCCCGGCGATCCGGCCCGGCTCGTGGCTTCCGCGGAGCTGGCCGGGCGCGCGCTCGGCTGGCGCCCCGCGCGGGATATCGAAGCCATCATCGCTTCCGCCTGGGAATGGCACAGGAGGCATCCGCATGGCTATGCCGCCTGACGGACCGTTCGTTTCCCCGGAGGCCGCGGGCGCCATGCCGCCCCTGAGCCGGGAAGAGGCGGACATCCTCCTCCGCAAGGGCACGGAAGCGCCGTTTTCCGGCCCGTTGCTCCAGGAGCGCCGCGCCGGGCTGTACCGCTGCCGCCAGTGCGGCGCGCCCCTCTATCACTCGCGGGACAAGTTCGATGCCGGGTGCGGCTGGCCGGCCTTTGACGCGGAAGTCCCCGGCGCGGTGCGGCGCCTGCCGGATGTGGACGGCCGCCGTACCGAGATCGTGTGCGCGCGTTGCGGCGGCCATCTCGGCCATGTGTTCACGGGCGAGGGACTCACGCCGCGCAATGTGCGGCATTGCGTCAACTCGCGCTCCCTGAGTTTTGTCCCGGAGGCGGAGCAGGCTTCCGTCACCGGGTCTGACGCCGACGCGCGAAAGAAGACACGCCAAGGCGTATAGCGCGGTCTGGCACGGAAGGCATCCAAACCGCACTGGCAACAGCGGCAGCTGGCGCCCCCGGGGGCTTTTTTCGTTTCGCGCGTTACCAGTCGAGCGTGGCCTTGAAGGCCCGGGCCAGGCCGTCCACCCCTTCGCGCAGGAGCACGCTGTCCCCGCTGCGGAGGACCAGCTCGCCCGTGCCTGTCACCGTGCCGATGCGGCGGCAGAGCTGCCACATGCCAAGCGCCTCCAGCAGCGTTGCCAGGTCGGGCCGCACGCTCACGATGAGGCGGCTGGCGCTCTCGCTGTAGAGCAGCTCGAAACGGCTCATGGACTCCAGGGCGGGCACGGCGTCAAGGTCGATATCCGCGCCGAGGCGGCCGCCGATGCACATTTCCGCCAGGGCCACGGCCAGGCCGCCGTCCGAGCAGTCGTGGCAGGCGGTGAGGGCGCGCTGGCCCATGAGCGCATGGACGCCCCGGTAGCGGGCAAGGGCGCTTGCCGCATCCACCCGGGGCACGCGGCCGCCCGAAAGGCCCAGCTCCGTGGCGGCCTCGCTGCCGGCCATTTCGCGCCAGGTGCCGCCCAGCAGGTAGATGACGTCGCCCTCGCGCTTGAAGTCCGAGCTTTGGGCCGCCGTCACATTGCGGATGACGCCCATGACGGAGAAGAGCACCGTGGGCGGGATGGAGATCCGCTCCCCGCCGCCCAGGTAGTCGTTCTTCATGGAGTCCTTGCCGGAGATGCAGGGCAGGCCGAAGGCCAGGGAGAACTGGCGCAGGGCGCGGCAGGCGCGCACCAGCTGGGCGAGCTTGTAGCGGCCCTCGGCATTGGACTCGCTCCAGACCGGGTCGCACCAGCAGAAGTTGTCGATGCCGGCGAGGGCGTCGGGGTCGCCGCCCACGGCCACGGCGTTGCGGATGGCTTCGTCCATGGCGTTCGCCATCATCCAGTAGGTGTCGTAATCGCTGAACTTGGGGCAGATGCCGTGGCTGAGCACAAGCCCGGCATCGGATTCCAGCAGGGGCCGCAGCACGGCCGCGTCGCCGGGACCGTCGCGCAGGGCGCCCACCAGCGGCTTGATGACGCTGCCGCCGCGCACCTCGTGGTCATACTGGCGGATGATGTATTCCTTGGAGCAGATATTGAGGCGCCCGAGCATGCGCCTGAGGAAGGCGCCCTCATCGTCGGGCGCGGGGCTTTCCATGCGGATGTCCGGGAAGGCGGGACGCTTCCACACGGCCTCCAGATGGAGCTGCGGCACGCCGTCATGGAGAAAGCCCATGTCCAGCAGGGCCACCGTGCGGTCCGCGCAGCGCACCTCGAAAACGCCGGATCCGGTGAATTCGCCCAGATCCGTGGCCTCCACGTCCATGCGCCGGGCAAGCGCCAGGAATTCGTCGAGTTTCGCCCGCGGCACGGCCACGGTCATGCGCTCCTGCGCCTCTGAAAGCAGGATCTCCCACGGCAGGAGTCCGTCGTACTTGAGCGGCGCGCGGTCGATATGCAGCACGCAGCCGCCCGTGTCCTCGGCCATCTCGCCCACCGAGGAGGAAAGGCCGCCCGCGCCGTTGTCCGTGATGGCGTTGTACAGCCCCTTGTCCCGCGCCACCAGGAGAAAGTCGTACATCTTGCGCTGGGTGATGGGGTCGCCGATCTGGACGGCGGTTGCCGGGGAGCCTTCGTGCAGCTCCTCGGAGGAGAAGGTGGCGCCATGGATGCCGTCCTTGCCGATGCGGCCGCCCACCATGACCACGGCATCGCCGGGTTCGGCCTTCTTTTCCCAGCCGGGGCGGCCGCAGACGCTGGTGGGCAGGAGGCCCACCGTGCCGCAAAAGACCAGGGGCTTGCCGAGATAGCGCTCGTCAAAGACCAGGGAGCCGTTGACCGTGGGGATGCCGGACTTGTTGCCGCCGTGTTCCACCCCCTCGCGCACGCCTTCCAGCACGCGGCGCGGATGGAGCAGGCGCGGCGGCAGTTCCTCGGCGTAAAAGGGCGAGGCGAAGCAGAAAACATCCGTATTGCAGACCAGCTCGGCGCCCATGCCCGTGCCCATGGGGTCGCGGTTGACGCCCACGATGCCGGTGAGCGCGCCGCCGTAAGGGTCCAGCGCCGACGGGCTGTTGTGCGTCTCCACCTTGATGCAGGCGTCATAGCCGTTGATGAAGGCGATGACGCCCGCATTGTCCTTGAAGACGGACTTGCAGTAATCCCTCTCGCCCCGGCGCGCGCGCAGGATGGCCGTGGCATCGCGGATGCAGGTCTTGTAGAGGTTGTCCACGCGCTCGCGGCGTCCGGTCTCCTTGTTCGCATAGTCGATGGCCGAGGCGAAGATCTTGTGCTTGCAATGCTCGGACCAGGTCTGGGCCAGGGCTTCCATCTCCACATCCGTGGGGTCGGCGGGGAGGCCCCGCGCCGCGCGGGCGGCGGCGATGTCGGGCCGGGCAAAGTGGTCGCGGATGGCGTGGAGTTCGTCCAGGTTGAGCGCCCAGGTATTGGCGCGGCTGGCGGCCGCAAGCTCCGCGTCGTTCATGGTCGAAAGCGGGATCACGGCCACATCGGCGCGCGCTTCGCCGGTGACGCGCGCGGCCTGGGCGGGAAAGTCCGCTTCGGCCTCCCACTCGGCGGCGCTCTTGATGCGGAAGCGCTGGATAAGGGTGTTGCACAAAAGGTCGCGGGCCATGGTCTCCACCTGCCCGTGGCTCAGGGGCGCGGCGGGATCATTGCGGATGCGGTACTGGAGCGCCGTATAGACGGCAAGGCGCTCGCGCGGGATGCCGAGCACCATGGCGGCGGTGTCGCGCGCGGTGCGGCCCTCGTTGTCCGTGACGCCGGGGCGGAAGCCCACTTCCACATACCAGTCCGGCGGGGGCGCCAGCGGCGGCAGGGTCCCCAGGGCGGCGCGCTGGAGGATGGGGTCATGCCAGACGCCGTCGTCAAGAAGGCGGCGCGCCTGGGTCTCGTCCAGACCGTCGGCGGTGAAGACCTTGACCAGACGGATACTGCCCACGGCGATGCCCAGGGCCGCGCGGACGCGTTCCGCGACCTTGCGTCCCTGAACGTCTTCCAGGTCGGGCCTCGGGCCTGCTTCCAGACGGTAGAGCATGACCTCTCCTTTTCTGCTCCGGCGCCGGGCCGGGATGGGTGTTGTCTCAGTGACTGCGGTCGCGGACATAGTCCGTCATTTCCTGGAGCACGCGTCGCTCGGGCGCATCCGGGAGGCGCAGGAGGGCGGCGCGCGCCGTTTCCAGATAGGTGCCGGCCTCCTCGCGCGCCTGGCGGTCAAAGCCGCCCGCGCGCACGCGCGCGGAGATGCCGCTGGCGTCCGCCTCGCTCATCATGCCGCACACAAAGGCCGCGTCAAAGGCCGCGCGCTCGTTTTCGGAAAGCTGAAGGCGGTAGAGGCGCAGGGGCGGCGTGAGTTTGCCTTCGCGCACGTCGCCGCCCGTGGGCTTGCCAGTCTCCGCTTCGGGGGCGAAATCCAGGGCGTCGTCCACGATCTGGAAGGCCATGCCGAGGTTTTCGCCGTATGCGGCGGCGGCGGCCACCGCGTCGGGCGCGGCGCCCGCGGCCAGCGCCCCCAGTTCGCAGGAAGCGGCGATGAGGGCCGCCGTCTTGCCGCGCACGATGGCCGCGTATTCCTCGGCGCTCACATCCACGCGGTGCTGGGCCGCGATCTCGAGGATCTCGCCCGCCGCGGTCTCGCTGGTGGCGGTGGAGAAGCAGCGGCAGAGGCGCGGGTCGCCAAAGTCCGCCACCTGGGCATTGGCCCCGGCCAGGAGCGCGTCGCCCGCCAGGATGGTCTGCGCCACGCCGAACCGCGTGTGCGCGGCGGGCTTGCCGCGCCGGTTGGCCGCGTCGTCGAGCACATCGTCGTGGAGCAGTGTGGCCGCGTGGAGCATCTCCATGGTCACGGCCAGGTCATAGATGCGTTGCCCCCGGTCGCCCAGAAGCCGGGCCATGAGCACGGTGAGGAAGGGCCTGAGCCGCTTGCCCCCGGCTTCGAGGATGTGGCGCGCCACCGGGCGCACGGGTTCCGGCAGCCGCTGCGCCGCGCGGCCGAGCGCCGCGTTCACGGGCGCAAGTTCCTGCGCGAGCCGCTGGTGCAAAAGCGTGTCAGGCATGGTCGTTCACTGTTCTCCTTTGCGGGTGCCCGGATGATGTCAGGCAAGGCCGAGCGCGGGCAGGACGCCGCCAAGCGCCGCCAGCGCGCCGGGAAAATCCTTTTCCTCCGGGGCGCGCGGACCCACTTTGTTGGAGACCGCGCGGATCTCCACGCAGGGCACCCCGGCCCTGGCGCAGGCATAGGCCACGGCAAAGCCTTCCATGTTTTCCAGCTCCGCCCTGTAGCGGTTCGCCAGGTCGCGCGCCCGCGCAAAACTGGCGCTCACCCCGGCGACGGTCAGGGAGCGCCGGGGGAGAAACGCTTCCGGCGCCGCCCCGCGCCGGGCCACCTGCGCCGTTTCCGCAAGGGGCAGGCGGTCATGGACGTCACCGGGGGCGCCGTCGTTCCTGCTCCACAGCGGAAAACTGAAGGCCCGCGCCGTGACGGTGACGCCGTCGTTGAGTCCGTACTCGGGCCAGATCTCCTCGCGCACCGCGCACAGGGCGCGCAGGGGCGTTTCGCGGAGGTCGAAGGCGCCTGCCAGGCCCACGTTGAGCACCGCGCCGATGCGAAGGCCCGCGCTTCCCGTTTCCGGTCCGGCGCCATCCCCCCTGCTGGTGAGGCCAAAGCAAAACCCCATCGCCAGGGCCGCGTTGACCGGTCCCACGCCGGTCACGCACAGAAGCGCCGGACGGTCCTTCAGGCGTGCCGGCACGGGCCTGAGTTCCGCCAGGCGTTCCGGTTCGGGCACCAGCGCGGGCGCGGCCGCGGCCAGTTCGCGCGCGGTGGCCGCGCAGACGAGCAGCGCCGCCGGGTCCGCCACCCTAGAGTCTCCAGTGCTCCAGCCCGGCCCGGCGCAGGGTGGCCGGGTCGTACAGCGCCTTGACGTCGAGCACCACGCCGCGCGCCGGGTCGGCCAGGCGGCCGCGCAGGTCTTCGGGCGTGAGCGCCGCATAGGCGGCGTGCGGCACGGCCACCACGATGGCGTCCAGGTCGCGCAGTTCCTCCAGCGGCACCAGCCGCTGCCCGTATTCGCGCAGGGCTTCGGCGGGGTCTGCCTCGGCATCGGTGACGAGGGTGGTGACGCCGTAGTCCTCAAGCTCGCGGATAACGTCCACCACGCGGGTGTTGCGCAGGTCGGGGACGTTTTCCTTGAAGGTGAAGCCGAGGATGCCCACGCGCGCGCCGTTCACCCGCGTTCCGCGCCGGATGAGCTGCTTGACCGCGCATTCGGCCACATATTTGCCCATGTTGTCATTGATGCGGCGCCCGGCCAGGATGACCTCGGGATGGAAGCCCAGCTCCTCGGCCTTGAAGGTGAGATAGTAGGGGTCCACGCCGATGCAGTGGCCGCCCACAAGGCCGGGCCGGAACGGCAGGAAGTTCCACTTGCTGCCCGCCGCCTCCAGGACCTCCAGGGTGTCGATGCCCATCCGGTCGAAGATGATGGCAAGCTCGTTCATCAGCGCGATGTTGAGGTCGCGCTGGGTATTTTCGATGACCTTGGCCGCCTCGGCCACCTTGATGCTCGAGGCGCGGTGGATGCCGGCCGTCACCACGGAGCCGTAGATCTTCGCCAGCAGGTCCGTGGTGGCCGCGTCGGAACCGGAAACGATCTTGGTGATGGTGGCGAGGGTATGCACCTTGTCGCCGGGATTGATGCGCTCCGGCGAATAGCCGACGGTGAAGCCGCTGCCGAACGCAAGGCCGGATTCCCGCTCCAGGATGGGCACGCAGATCTCTTCGGTGAGGCCGGGATAGACCGTGGACTCATACACCACCACGCAGCCCTTGCTCATGTGCCTGCCGACGGTGGCGCTGGCGCCCACCACGGGCGTGAGGTCCGGGGAACGGTGGCGGTCGATGGGCGTGGGCACGGCCACGATGATGACCGCGGCCTCGGCCAGGGCGGCCGGGTCGGCGGTGTAGCGCACGCGGGCGGCGGCCAGCGCGGCGTCGTCCACCTCGCGGGTATGGTCATGCCCGGCGCTCAGCTCGGCCACGCGGGCGGCATTGATGTCGAAACCGATGACATCCATATGGCGCGAGAGCGCCACGGCCAGCGGCAGGCCCACATAGCCCAGCCCCACTACGGCCAGGGGGCGCTGCCGCGCTTCCAGTTCCTCAAATGTGATCATGGAGAGTCCTTTTGCCGGGCATCCGGCGCCCGGGCTTTACAAAACCGGAATTTTCCCGCACCAAGGGGGCATGCATCTCGATGTGCCCCTTCTGCTCCGCGCCGCGGGCCTGGCCCTTGTTCTGGAGGGCCTGTGCTGGGCGCTGGCGCCCGGCGCCATGCGCCGTGCCATGCGCCGCCTCATGCGCGAACCGGACGGCGCCGTGCGCGCGGCCGGGCTTTTTGCCATGGCGGCCGGCCTGTGCCTGGTCTGGCTTGCCGTCTGATGCCGCGTTCAGGCCGCCTTTTCCCCCACATGCAGGCAGACGATGCCTGACGTCAGCTTTTTGTGCCACACCCGCGCAAATCCTGCGGCGCGCATCTCCTCTTCCAGTTCCGTCGCCGTGGGAAAGGCGCGGATGCTGTCGGCAAGATAGCCGTAGGCCCCGTCGCGGGAAATGGCCCTGCCCACCAGGGGCAGGATATGGTCAAGATAGACGTTGTAGAGACCGCCCCAGATACGCTCGCGGCCGGAGCCGAACTCCAGGATGCAGGCGCGGCCGCCGGGCCGGAGCACGCGGAGCATTTCCGCGAAGGCGGCCGGCCTGGGCGCGATATTGCGGATGCCGAAGGCCATGGTGATGCATGCGGCCGAGTCCGCCCGCAGGGGCAGGCGCCGCGCGTCGGCGGCCACAGGCAGGATATGCCGGGCGTTGCCGCCCTTCAGCTTGCGCCGCCCGTGGGCGAGCATGGGCGGGCAAAAGTCCATGGCGGCCACCAGCGCGTCCGGCGCTTCGCGGCGCAGGGCCAGGGAAACATCCAGCGTGCCTGCGGCCAGGTCCAGGGCAAGACCGTCCCCCGGGCATGCCGCGCGCGCGAGCACGCGGCGCCAGTGCTGGTCTATGCCCAGGCTGAGCAGGCGGTTGAGAAAGTCATACCAGCCGGCGATACGGCCGAACATGCCCGCCACGGCCGCATCGTGGCCGGGACCGCCGCCGGGCTGCGGCAGGGGGGGGGCGGCTGTCATTCCCCGCCTCCGGCATCGCGCGGGGCGCCGTCCGCGCGCGGCGCGTACTGCGCGATGGCCCTGACCACCACCCCATAGACGGCGGGAAAGATCTCCGCGAAATTTCCCGGCGAAACGGTGCGGGTCTCAATGAACTTGGCGGTCAGTTCCTTGGCGACCTGAAGGGCTTCCCTGCTGTCCTTGTCCACGGCGTTTGCGTACCCTCCCGGCGTTGCCCGTCTGCCGGAGAAAAAAACCCGTCCCTTGGGGAATGGCCGCCGAACCCACAGCGGGTCGCGCGCCTGGACGGGGAAAAGAACGGAAACGGAAAGCCCCCGCCCTTTTTGTTGTTTTCATGCCGACGAATGGACGCGGCGCTCAGAACGATTCGGTTACGGGATCTCCCTGAATCGGCGGAGTATATGCGTTCAGGGAGGGATTGGCAAGCGAGTGGCGAGGCGCGGCGGGGAACAGCCGTCGTTTCTGGCGGTCGGGAGACAGGCGGGGCCGCCCCGTTCCGGCGGGGAAGCGGGGGAGGCGCTGCCGTCCGTCCGCGGCCGGCGCCCCGGAAACGGCCGCCCCGCCGCCTAGCCCCCGGCCAGGCGGCTGATCTCTTCGCGCAGGATGCGCGCCACGGCGCCGGCAGCGGCCTTGCCCACCTCCTCATTGAAGCGGGGTTCCAGGCCGTCAAGGCGGCTTTCCAGCGCATCCATCCGTGCCAGCAGGCTTTTGTCGTGCGCTTCAAGGGCGTTGAGGCGCTCCTCGACGCTTCCCGGCAGGCAGGCGGGCAGCGGCGTGTCCTTGAGCGCCTGCCCCACGGAGGAGGCAATGAGCGCGGCAAACCCGTTGTGCAGCGGGCTGCCTTCGCGCAGCAGATCGCCCAGGGAAATGGAATCGGCCGTGGAATGCTCCAGCGCCTCGATGCGCGCGCGGGCCGCGGCCAGGTCCGCCTCGCACTGGCGCAGGCGTTCGCCGAGGGTCCCGGCCAGGGCGGCGAGAGATTCCGCCTCGGCGGAAAAGCTCGCGGCCGGCGCGGGGGCGTCCACGGGTGCATCCACGGGGGAGTCCACGGGGTCCGGCGCATCCTCCGGCGCCGGCTCCGCGGCGTTCTCCGGGGCATCCGCCATGTCCTGTTCCCCGGCGGCGGCTGGCGCATCGGGCTGTGCGGGCGCCTCCATGGCCGGTTCGGGTTCCGGCGCGGCTTCCGCAACGGGCGGCATGGCATCCGCCGGGGGAACGGCATCGTCCTCGGGCGCGGCGGCGGGCCGGGCCATGGCTTCCGTCAGGGCGGAGTCCATGTCCGGCACAGGCGCGGCGTCAGGAGCCGGAGCTTCCGCAGCCATCGCGGCGGGCGCCTCGGGGGCGGACTCCGCCGGCTCGCCGGGAGCCGGGACATCGGCGTCCGGCGCGTTCAGAAGACTGTCGGGGTCGGGCGCGTCGGGCGTGGCGGCTGTCGTCTCGTTGAGCAGGGCGTCCAGATCGGCGTCAAGGTCGGGAGCGCCCGAAGCGGCGGGCGCGGGCGCGGCGGTCGCCGTTTCGTTGAGCAGGGCGTCCAGATCGGCGTCCAGGTCGGGCACTGACGCCGCCGGCGCTGTGGCCGCGGCGAGCAGCTCTTCCACGCTGGGACCGGCGCCAGCGGCGGGCGCGGCCGCCGCTGCCGGTGCCGCCGCAGGCTGGGGCGTCCGCGGGGGGGTGCCGCCAAGCAGTTCATCCATGGCCTTGTCCAGACTCTGCGATATGTCTTCGTCCGCGGGACCCGGCGCGGGGGATTCCGGCGCGCTTGGGGAGGCGTCCGCAGGGGCGCTCTCGCGCGGCTGGGGCGGAATATCCAGGGAGGCGAGGAGGTCGTCGATATCGCCCATGTCGGACATGTCGAGCTGTTCGTGCGGGTCCACGGTGCCGGAGGGGGCCGGGGCCGCGGGTCCGTCCAGCGGGGCCGCCGGTCCCGGCGAGACCGCGCTGCCGTCGCCGGCATCCATCTGGGCGAGCAGCGCCTCGATCTCCGCGTCTTCACCTTCCGGCTGGGCGTTGAGGTTCTGGATGTGGGCGTCGAGGTCCGGCGCGGGAGCGCTGGCGCCGCGTTCGATCAGTTCGGTGAGGTCAATGATCTCTTCCGCGTTCTCTTCGGGAACGGGGGGGGTATCGGCAGCCATGACAACCTCGCGGTTTGCGGGAGGACGCGGACCACCCGCGCGTTACGGAACGCGCGCGGACGACCGTTCGCATGCATTAAGAAACGGCAAGAAAAACTATCAGTTTATGCCGCAAGACGCAAATGGGGCACTGCGAAGAACTGCATGCCCTGTTTTGTTGAAAGACCCGGCGCGCGGGAACGACCGCCGCGCATCCGGGACAGGCCCCCCGGTCCTCTGGATGCGCGGCGCAAAGGAAGGCGGCGTCTCCCCGGTCCTGCCCGTGCCGGGGAGGGCGCCGCGATGTCCTATGGATGGCACTTGGACTTGGAGCAGCCCGTGAGCGCCTTTTTCAGGTCCGGCGTCTGTTCGGCCACCCTGGCATGGCAGGCGAGGCAGGTCTGGTGGCGCAGGCCCTCGCCCTTGTTGTGGACGACGAAATAGAGGCTTTTTTCGCCCTTTCTCCCGGTGAGGTCGTCATGGCAGCCGGCGGTGGCGCATTTCTGGAAACTGGCTTCGCCATTGACCATATGGTGGCAGACCACGCATTCCACCTTGGCATGGGGCGCATGGGGGAACATGACGGTTTTTTTGGCGCCCTTGAATTCCAGGGGCGCCGTGGGCGCGGCGGGCTGCTGCGCGGCAAGGGCGGCGCCGGCGAGGCCGAGGATGCAGAGGGAAAGGAGGACCGGAACGAGATGGTTTCGCATATGCTTCTCCGTGGGCGCCGTGGCGCCCGGTATGCCGGGGCGTTTCCCGTGGGGAATGCCCTCCTGGCTGCCAATACGGGCTGCCGCCACAAAGGTGTCACGCGGTCCCCCGCGTGTCCGGCGGCGGCCGTTTCCGCCTGCGCCATCCTCAGGCGCGGGCATCTCCTGAAGCGGATCCGCGCTGTTTTCAGCATGCCAGAGGCCGGCCGGAAGGTCGAGCGAAAATGCCCCTCCCGGCATGCCTCACGCGGCGCCGTGCCAGCCGAGGAACATGCGGTAGGCCGGGTTTTCCGTCTCGTCCGCGTGCGGGTAGCCCATGGCGGCCACGCGCGCGAGAAATTCCGCGAAATCCTCGCGCTTTTCGTCCGGCACGTCAAAGCCCATGAGCACGCGGCCGTAGTCCGCGCCATGATACCTGTACTGGAAGAGCGTGATGCTGAATTCCATACGCATGGCGTCCATGAGGTTGCGCAGGGCGCCGGGCCGTTCGGGGAAGGTGAAGCGGAGCAGGCGCTCATGCTCGAGCTGCGGCGCGTTGCCGCCCACCATGTGCCGCAGGTGGAGCTTGGCAAGCTCGTTGTCGCTCAGGTCCATGACCGTAAAGCCCTGCGCGCGCAGTTCGGCCATGGCATCCGCCACATCGGCCTTGCCCTGGGTCTTGATGCCCACGAGGACGCGGCCGTTTTCCGGATCGGCGAAGCGGGTGCAGAGTTCGGTGATGTTGCGGTTGCCGATGGCGGCGCAGAGGCGGCGGAAGCTGCCCACCTGCTCGGGAATGGTCACGGCCAGCAGCGCCTCGCGTTCGGAGCCGATCTCCGAGCGGTCCACCACATGCCCCAGACGGTCGAAATTCATGTTGGCGCCGCTGACGATGGCTACCAGGGTGGTATCGCGCACTTCCCCGCGGGTCGCCCAGGCCCTCAGCCCGGCCAGGGAGAGCGCCCCCGCCGGCTCGGCCACCACGCGCGTGGCCTCGAAAATATCCTTGATGGCGCCGCAGATGGCGTCCGTGTCCACGGTGATGATTTCGTCCAGCAGGTCGCGGCAGAGGGCGAAGGTCTCGTCGCCCACGCGCTTGACGGCCACGCCGTCCGCGAACAGGCCCACTTCGGAAAGCTCCACCGGGCTGCCGGACTCGATGGAGCGGCGCATGGCGTCCGAATCCGTGGGTTCCACGCCGATGAGCCTGATCTCCGGCCGCAGATGACGGATGTAGGCCGCCACGCCCGCCGCCAGGCCGCCGCCGCCGATGGGCATGAAGACCGCGCCGATGGCGCCCGGGTGCTGGCGAAGGATCTCCATGCCGATGGTGCCCTGGCCCGCGATGACGTCCGGGTCGTCAAAGGGGGGGATGAAGACCGCGCCGGTCTGGCGCACAAGCTCGGCGGCGTGCCGCCCCGCGTCGCTGAAGGATTCGCCCGAAAGCACCACCTGGCCGCCCAGGCGGCGTACGGCCGCGATCTTGATGGCCGGGGTGGTCACGGGCATGACGATGGTCGCCTCGCAGCCGAGCTTGCGCGCGGCCAGGGCCACGCCCTGGGCGTGGTTGCCCGCCGAGGCGGCGATGACGCCGCGCCCCAGCTCCTCGGGGGTGAGCCGGGCCATCTTGTTGTAGGCGCCGCGCAGCTTGAAGGAAAAGACGGGCTGCGCGTCCTCCCGCTTGAGCAGGACGCGGTTGCCGAGGCGGCGCGAGAGGCTGTCCGCCTCGTCCAGCGGCGTCTCCAGCGCCACATCATAGACGCGGCTCAGAAGGATGCGCCGGAGGTAGTCGGAATGGTCGGGGGCGGCCGCATGGCCGGCATGGGGGGTGCGGTCCTGATGATGGGTGGGGTCGTGCATGGGGAAAACCTTTGCTTGAGGGGACGCGTCCGGGGCAGCGCCTGCGCCGTCAGACGCGGAAAAGGGGATGGCCGGCGGACGCGCCCTCGTTGAGCAGCGCCTGCCGCGCGAAGAGCCGCGGGGCCGGGCGCGTGAGGGCGTCGAAATCCGCATGCGGCTCAAGACCGGGGACAAGGACGCGCGCCACGGGGATGTCCAGGTCCGCCCGGGTGAGGTCCACATGCAAAACTTCCCGGCCATGCGCGGCAAGCACGTTTTCGAGCAGCCGCAGCGAGGCTTCGGCCGTGGGCAGGCTCCAGTCCGGCAGGTCTTCGAGCGCGCGCCGCGCAAGCCCGGCAAGCCCCGGCCCGGAAGCCACGCCGTGGGGCGCGGGCGTGGCCCAGGAATAGGGCCACGGCGTTTCCGTCAGCGCCGACAGCGCGGCATCGGAGCCGCGCAGCCCGGCGCCCGTGGCCGTGGCAACCGAGCCGTCGCGGGCCGTGACGAAACAGCGGTACACGGGCACGCCGAATTCGCTGGTGATGTCCTGAAACTGGACGCGGATGCCGCGCGCCGCGTAGTCGTCCAGCAGCCCCTGGATGCGCGGGTCACGGCTGCACAGGGTAAAACAGGTATGGCGGCAGAAGGGCGTGGTGGCGTCCGCATCGCGCTCGATGACCTCCATGAGCGCGGCGAGGCGCGCCTCGTCCGGGGTATTGCCCGAGGCGAGTCCCGTGGAGCCTGGAACGCGCGCGAGCCGGGGTTCGTCCAGATTGCAGAAGAGCAGGACATCCTGCGCGGGAACGGGAACGGCATCTCCGCGCGTATGGCGGGCCATGACCCAGAAGAGCGGCGCCTCTGCCGGCAGGGCGACCGGCGCAACGGCCCGCAGACCGGGCCGCAATCCGGCCCGCGCCAGGTCCGCCGCCGTGGCCCGGCGCAGGGGCAGGGGAGCGCGGCGGTCGAGGACCTCCCCGTCGCCGTGGGCGCCCCCCTCGCCGATGGAGGCGTAGGCGCTGGCGCGTTCCACCATTTCCATGGCGCAGGAGGCGCGGGCGCCCGCCAGGGAGAGACCGCGCCCGTAGGCCGTGGCCGTGCCGCGCAGGCGGTGGGCGTGGCGACCGTTGCGGACGCTGATGCAGATCCGCCAGTCTCGCAGCAGGGCAATGGGCGAAAGGGAGGCCTCGTGGCGCATTTCCGGGCCGGCCGGCACATCCGCGCCTTCCAGGGCGCTCATGGCGCGGGCGAAAGTCTCCCTGGCGGGCGGGCGGCCGCCTCCCGTCCATTCCCGGGCGGCAAGGCGGGCATGTTCGGCGGCAAGGGGGCTTTCGCCCGGCGCCTGCGCCACCTGGGCCATGGCCCGCGCCAGGGCGGCCGCGTCGTAGGGCAGGGGCAGGCCGCTTTCCTCCAGGCGCGGCAGGGGGCGGTGTTCCGTCAGGTTGGCATGGAAAAGCCGCCCCCACGCAAGCGCCGCATGGTCGGGCGCCGCCGCACGGCACGGACCGGAGCCGGTGGCCGCCGGGGGCGCGGCGTACTGCCGCAGCTCCGCTGCGGCCGGGGCGAGGACCGTCCGGGCTTCGGGAAAGATCTGGGCGCATTCAGCAAGGAGCGCGGCCAGCGCCGGCAGGGGGCGGGCCGCGCGCGCGGCGGCGAGGCAGCGCTCCGCCAGACCGGTCAGGGCGGCGGCATCCATCTCCCCCAGGCGCCGCAGAAGGTGCTCGCGGAGAAAATCGTCGAACGGCGTGGCTTCAAGGGCGGCCAGCGCCGTGTCGAGCGGGAGCGTTTCGGCGGGTTCGCAGGAAAAATAGCCGGTGGAGCCGACGGTGCGCGCATGCACATAGGCATATTCCCGCAGGGGCGGGGAAGCCGTGGCGCGGGCCGCGCGGGGCGCGGGCGGGGATGGCAGGTCGTCGGCGGTCATGCGAAAGGAGGAAAAAGCGGACATGCGGGGGTGCAACGCGGACGGCCAGCCGCGGACCCCTGAGAGAGGAGCCGCGACTGGCCGCGCGCAAAGACCCCGGCACGGCGACGCGGAGCCGCCGCGCCGGCGTGGTCTTCGGGATCAGCGCTTGGAATACTGGTACCGGGCGCGGGCAGCGCGCAGACCGTACTTTTTGCGTTCCTTCTTGCGCGCGTCGCGCGTGAGGAAGCCCGCCTTCTTGAGAACGGGGCGCAGGGCCGGGTCCACCAGAAGAAGGGCGCGGGAAATGCCGTGACGCACGGCCTCCGCCTGGCCGCTCACGCCGCCGCCGGCCACGTTGACGCGCACTTCCACCTTGTCGGCCACCTTGCAGAGGGTGAGCGGCTGGCGGATGATCATCTGGAGGGTCTTGCGCGGAAAGTATTCCTCATAGGGACGGCCATTGACCAGGATACTGCCCGAACCGGCATAGATGCGGGTGCGGGCCGTGGCGGTCTTGCGGCGTCCGGTGCCGTATTCGAATTTGTCGCTCATGGCGTGCGCTCCTTGCGGGTTCAGTAGGGCAGGGTCAGGGGCTGGGGTTTCTGGGCCTTGTACGGATGCTCGGGACCGACGCAGACCTTGAGCTTCTTGAGCATGGCCCGGCCAAGCCGGTTCTTGGGCAGCATGCCGCGCACGGCCAGGGTGATGGCCCGGTCGGGATGGGTGGCGAGCATGTCCGCGAGGGTGGTGGTCTTGAGGCTGCCCACCCAGCCGGAATGGCGGTAGTATTTCTTGTCCTCGAGCTTCTTGCCCGTGACGCGGATCTTTTCGCAGTTGATGACGACGATGAAGTCGCCGTTATCCATGTGCGGGGAGAATTCGGGCTTGTACTTGCCGCGCAGGCGGTTGGCTATCTGGCTTGCCAGGCGGCCGAGCACCTGGTTTTCGGCATCGACCACGAACCATTGGCGGTCTATGTCCTTGGGCGTTGGGGTAAAGGTCTTCATCGGAAGGAACTCCTCGGTGGATATGCAGCCATTGGGGCGGCGACGGCTTCGGCGGCAGGAAAATCGACATCCGCGCCGGGCCAACGGGGAAGGCCGGACGGGGACAAAAAAGCGCGCACCGAAACTGCGTTACGCCGCAAGGGGAGTTTTGATACGCCGCCGCCGCTTTCCTGTCAAGGGGGCGTGGAGAGGCGACAGCGGGGAAAAGGGAACAGGGGCGTCCCTGCCACGAAAATGCCGGACGGTCCCCAACCGCCCGGCATGAAGCGTGACGGCATGCCGGGAGCGCGCGGCCACGGCGCCGCCGCGGCCCGTGATTCACGGTTTTTTGGCGGCTTCCTTGCGGGGGGCCTTTTCCCTGGCGCCCCTGGCGCCGGACTTGACCACCGGCGCGGCCGCGGCGCTCTGGGCGCGAAGCACGGCCCTGGCGTCCGGATCGCCGTTTTTGGCGGCCAGGCGGTACCAGCGCGTGGCCTCGGTGAGATTGCGCTCCACGCCGGTGCCCTGGTCATACATGAGCCCGAGGCTGAACTGGGCCGCGGCCTCGTTCTGCTCCGCGGCCTTGCGGTACCATTCCACGGCTTTGGCGTAGTCCTGCGGCACGCCGCGTCCCTGCTCGTACATGAAGCCGAGGTTGTACTGCGCCTCCGGCGAGCCGCGCTCGGCCGCGCGCGTGTACCACTGGACGGCCCTGGCCGGGTCCTGCGCGAAGCCCCGCCCTTCGGCGTACATGAAGGCGAGGTTGTTTTGCGCCTTGAGGTGATCCTGTTCCGCGGCCTTGGCGAACCAGTGCGCGGCCTTGGTGTCGCTCTGGTTCTCGCCCTTGGCGTTGAGGTAGGTCCAGCCCAGGGAATACTGGGCATCGGCCAGGCCCTGGTTGGCCGCGCGTCCGTACCAGTCAAGGGCGGCGTTTTCGTCTTTGGGCACGCCCCGGCCATGGGCATAGAGATAGCCGAGATTGTACTGCGCTTCGGCCAGCCCCTGTTCGGCGGCCTTGCGGAACCAGCGCGCCGCCTCGCGGTAGTTGCGGCGCGTGCCCTGGCCGCGCGCGAGCGCCGTGGCCCAGGCGTTCTGGGCGCTGATGTCGCCCTTTTCCGCGGCCTGGCTGAACAGTTGCGCCGCGCGCTGCTCGTTTTTTTTCACGCCCCTGCCTTCAAGGCGCAGGCGCCCGAGCACATACAGGGCTTCGGCATTTCCGGACTCGGCCAGCGGGGTGAGCAGGGAGACGGCGGACTCGTAGTCGCCCTTGTCCAGCGCGGCCTGGGCGGCCTGAAGGCCGTTTGCCGGGTCGGGGGCGGCAGCCGGCGCCGGGGCGGCGAAAGGCAGGGCGAGGGCCAGGCCCAGAGCCAGCGCGCGGGCCGCGCGCGTCCAGTGCGACATGCGGAGAATGGTGTTCATAGCGCCTTCAGCGTTTGCGTCCAGAGGGGAGTTTCACTGCCGTTCCCGAACAGGGCCTGCCGTTCGCAGAAACTGCGCCGCGCGGCCTGGATGCCGGGGCTTTGCCACCAGGCGGCGGGGTCGCGCCAGACCGCGCGCGCCCTGGCGGCGGCCTCTTCCGCCGTGGGGAACCAGATGCCCGCCGCGGCCAGCCGGTCAAGCAGGGCGTCGGCCTCGTCGGTGAGCGGCCAGTGGGCGCGGTTCCAGTAGAGCACCATGGGCACATCGGCGGCCATGGCCTCCAGCAGGGTGGTGCCGTGGTGGTCCAGCACCAGCAGGCGGCAGCCGAGCAGCTGCGGCGTGAGCGGCCCGGTGCAGAGCTTGAGCCGGGGCATGCGCGGCAAAAGCCAGGCCGCGTCTTCCAGACAGCCGGGCAGGGGAAAGTAGGGGCGGTACAGGGTCTTTTCCTGAAGATCGCGGCCCAGGGCCTCGAAGAACCATTCCTTGTCCTGACGGTACTCCACCAGTTGCAGGGGCGTGGGGTGGGAATCGAGACGGTAGCCCCAGGCGGCCATTTCCGCGCCCACGAAGAGCAGGTGCCCGCCGTCGTGGCCGTGCCATTTGCCCGCCAGACGCGTCAGCTGCGGCGAGGGCAGGGGCAGGAAATTGCCCCGCTCTCCGCCATGGCGCCGCCAGCCCCAGGTGAAGAACACGTCCTGGCTGTATTCCACAAAGGCCGTTTCGCAGGCCACGGCCTCCATGCCGTAGTTGCCGCCGTGCTGGACGCAGGCCAGACGGTGCCCGCGTCCGCGCCAGCGGGCCAGCCGCTGGCGGTAGGCCGCGTCCTCATAGGCGAGGATGCTTGCCACGCGCAGGCGGGGGCGCCCTGTCCGCGCGAGTTTTTCCGGATGCTCCAGCGCGCGCAGGCTCTGCGGGCAAGCCGCCTGGAAGAGCGGCAGCGGATCGAGCGGCGGGGCGCCGTCCTGCGCGGCGCGCGGACCCTCCCCCCGGCTGCCGAAGGCGGCCGCAAGGTCCAGACTGTGGTCGGGACCGTGGCAGGGGTGGCACAGCGCGAGGGAAAAGCGAAGCGTCTGGATTGCGCCCATGCCCTTGAGCCGGGGAAAGGGCAGCGCCAGCAGGAGCGCGCGCGCCATGCGCCGCAGCCACTGCCGGAAGGGCGGCTCGCCCATGTCGTCGCAGGCGTCGCCTTCGTCCTGTCCGGAGCCGGCATCCGCTGCCGTGGCGGGGACCTCCGGCGCGGGGAAGCGGCGCGTCCACGCCTCGGGCCAGCGCGCCTCCAGCAGGCGCGAAAGGAGCCAGTGGTTGAAGTCCGTCCCCAGGGCGCCGCGCAGGGTGAAGTCATGCTCGTCCTGGAACCGGAAGGCGTGGTCCGCCGGGAGCAGTTCAACCTCCAGCGGCAGGTGCCCCCAGGCGCGCGTCATGGCGTCGGCGCGCAGGTCGCGTTCCACCAGCTGGCGGGCCATGTCCACGGCCCAGGGCGCCAGCAGTGTCTGCCAGTAGGCGGCGGGCAGGGCATCGGCATGAGGGCAGAGCCACGCCGCCAGGCGCGGGATGGTGTCCGCCGCCAGCGCCTGGGCCGCCCGCGCGGCCCGCCGGGCGACGGCCGGGTCACGCAGCGGCTCGGGCGCGAAAGTGAACGCCGTTTCCCAATCCGGGAAAAACTCTTCCCGGCCCGCGAAGCACGAAGGCCCGGCCGCCAGGAAGCGCGCGGGGTCCGCCCCGTGCGGCATGGCGCCCAGGACGAGTTCCCGGGGAACGGGAGCCGGAGAGCCGGGACCCTGCGGCAGAAAGGCCTTGGCGCTCAGGACCGTTCCAGATCTGTCCACTGGAGCACCGTGTCTTCCGCAAGGTCGCGGCGCGCCGCCAGACCGAGCACTTCGTCATAACACCGGGGCGAAATGCCGTGCGCCGGGCGTTTCCAGGTCAGGTCGGCCGCGGTGAGCGGCTGCCCCTTTCGCACGGCCCTGGCCGTGACCAGGGAGCGGCGCGCATGCCTGCGGGCGGGTTCCTCCTCCGGCAGGGCGCGCACCTCGAGGTCGCCCACGCTGGCAAGGGTGGCGCGCATGCGCCGGAAGAAATGCCTGAGGTCTTCCTTGTCCATGGCGTGGTAGTGGTCGTTGCCGGGCAGGGTCTTGTCGTGGCTGAAGTGCTTTTCCAGCACGCGGGCGCCCAGGAGGGTGGCGATCTCCAGCGTATGCATGTCCCTGGGCAGCGTGTGGTCGGAATAGCCGATGACATGCGTGGGGAAGATGCGTTTGAGCGCCGGGATCATGCCGAGGGCCGCGTTTTCGTCGGCGGTGGGGTAGTTGAGCACGCAGTGCAGCAGGGCGAGTTTGTTGCCCCTGGCTTCGATCCACTCCACCGCCTCGGCGATCTCGTGCAGGTGGGCCGCGCCCGTGGAGAGGAGGATGGGCTTGCCGTAGCCGCAGAGGATGTCGATGAAGGGCTTGTTGGTGATGTCCGAGGAAGAGATCTTGAACACATCCATGAGATCATTGAGAAAGCGCGCGGATTCCACGTCGAACGGCGTGGAGAGGAAGGCGATGCCCGCGGCGTCGCAGTGCTTTTTCAGGGCCTCGAACTCGTTTTTCCAGAAGGAATCGTGGCGCTTGAAAAGTTCGTACTGGCTTTGCGTGGGTTCCTTGCTGGTGTCCCAGTAGGCGGGCGAATCCCTGGAGGCCAGGGTCTCGGCCCTGTAGGTCTGGAACTTGATGGCATCGGCGCCGCCTTCGGCGGCCTCGTCGATGAGGCGGCGGGCGATGTCCATCCTGCCTTCATGGTTCACGCCGGCCTCGGCGATGACGCAGGGCATGGGGATGCGCGTTTCGGGCGCGGGAAGGGCAAACAGTTCTGCCAGGGTCATGGCATGCTCCTTGGGCCAGTGTCTGCTTGCAAAGGCAGACACGACAAAACCCGCAAGGGATTTGCGGCGGCGCAGCCGCCGTGAGTGAGCGAAAAACCACGTTTTTTCGCGAACGATCCCGCAAAAAACTCTGCACGGGATTTTTGCAATCAGATACTAGGGTCTGGACCTATTTGTGACTGCTGGCTTGGGGTGTGGCAGCTTGTGCGATGCCACAATCATCCGTCAAAAACAGCCCTTTTTGCGCTGGCGGCGTCACTGGACGATTTTTGTCGGTCATGTACTTAAGTACACTCCCTCCCAAAATCGTCCACTTCCTTGCCAGCGCAAAAAAATCTTATTTTTTCGGATCCTTGCGGCGACAGCTCCCGCCCTTCGCTCCGCTTCGGGCGGCCAGCGGAAAAATCTCCTTTTCTCGCTGAAAAAACCATAACGTAATTTTTTAATGAGGCCTGACCCTAGTCACGCGGGCGCAGGCCGAGCCGTTGCGCGACGGCTTCGGCGCCCATGCGGGCAAAGGCGGCCACATCGCGCCCCTCCCGCTCGGCGGGCGGCAAGAGCAGCTCGGGCCGGTTGGCAAGGCTCGCGTCCGGCGTGACGCCGTATTCCGGCGGAAAGCCGTTGGTGAAATACAGCTCCTGAAAACCGGCGAACTTGAGGCTGTGCGCCGTGGAATCGAGCACGGCGCGCTCGTCCTTGTCCACCAGTCCGGCGGCGAGCGCCGCGCGCAGGCCCGCGAGGCATTCGCCGCCCTGGGTGCAGGCGATATGCCCGTGGCGATTGGCCTGGATCATGGCATCCATGATCTCCTGCTCGGTGACGCGGACCACCTGGAAGGCGCGGTCGGCGCCGTCGCCGAAGGCGTCGGCGTAGCGCTGCGCCAGGGCGCGCACGCGCGGGAAGGAGACGGGGTTGCCGATCATGGCGGCCTGGGCGACGCTGGGCCGCACGTCCACCGGGCGCCAGACGCGCTCGCCCGCGGGCGCGGCATAGTAGCGCCAGACCGGGTCCGCATGTTCGGACTGGACGCCGAAAATACGCGGCAGCGCCGTGATGATGCCCAGTTCCCTGAGCTTGAGCATGCCGGACATGATGGCCGTGATATTGCCCGCGTTGCCCACGGGCACGAAGAGGCAGAGTCCGGACACGTCCCAGCCGTGCCATTGCGCCACTTCGCAGGCGTAGCTTTCCTGCCCGAGGATGCGCCAGCTGTTCTTGGAGTTGAGCAGGGCCACGCGGTAGCGTTCGGCCAGAATCTCCACCACCTTCATGCAGTCGTCGAAAACCCCGGGCAGTTCCAGCACGATGGCGCCGCTGCCGAGCGGCTGCGAGAGCTGCTGCGGCGTGACGCGTCCGTGCGGGAGCAGGACCACCGAGGTGAGCGGCGGACCCACATAGGCGGCGTACAGCGCGGCGGCGGCGGACGTGTCGCCCGTGGAGGCGCAGACCGTGAGTACCTCGTCCCAGTCATGGCGGCGGCAGAGCCATTTCAGGTAGCTGAAGGCGCAGGCCATGCCCCTGTCCTTGAAGGAGGCGCTGGGATTCTGGCCGTCGTTCTTGAAGGCGAAATGGCAGCCCACTTCCGCGCGAAAGCGGGGCGCCGCGTCCACCAGGGGCGTCTGCCCCTCGCCGAGATAGACGATGTCCTCCTCGTCCAGCACCGGCGCGAGCAGCTCATAGAAACGGAAGATGCCGCGCAGGGCGGTGACGCGGCTGGCGGCGCGGGCGTCGAAGGTGTCGCGCCACTGGGTGCCTGTCCGCGTCCTGAGGGCGTCAAAGTCCAGATTTTCCAGCAGGAAGACGCCGCCGCAGGCCGGGCAGGTGTAGAGCAGGTCGTCCGCCGGGTAGCGGGCGCCGCAGTCAAGACAGACGTATTCCAGACGTCCGCGCCAGGTGGGAAACAGGTCGGTCATGGGATGGCTCCTTGCGCGCGGCATGGGCGCGGCAGGGCAGTTGTAGCCTTCCGCCGCGCCTTTGTCGAGCGGGGAGGAGCGGACGCCCCCGCCGGCGGCGCCGTGGCGAAGCGGGCCGCCGGGAGGGCCGGGGGGCGTTTTCAGGCCTTGGTTTTGCTCTTGAGCCAGGGCTTTTCCGTGCCCGCGCGCAGACGCGCGATGTTTTCCCTGTGCTTGACGAAAACGATGACACAGAGGCACAGGCTCAGGGGCAGCCACTGCCAGGCGCCCGCCATGGCGAGAAAGACCGGCAGGGAGCCGAGCAGACTGAGCGAGCCGAGCGAGACAAAGCCGCTGCGCCAGATGACGAGCATGCACAGCGCGCAGGAGCCGAGCAGCGGCCAGAAGGCGAGCGGCAGGAAAACGCCGATGCTCGTGGCAACGGCCTTGCCGCCCCTGAAGCGCATGAAGCAGGAAAAGACATGCCCGAGAACGGCGGCCACGGCCACCAGGCTGACAAAGAGCGGCGCCGGGCCGATCTTCAGGGCGATCCATACGGGCACGGCGCCCTTGAGCAGGTCGCAGGCCAGGGTTGCCACGCCGTAGCCGAAGCCACACAGGCGCGAGACATTGGTGGCGCCGGTGCTCCGGCTGCCGTCCGTGCGCGGGTCGATGCCGCAACAGGTCCTGGCGATGACCACGCCCCAGGGCACGGAACCGAGCAGATAGGCGAACAGGATCAGGACGGACTTGACGAGCATGGGCATCCTCCTTGCGGGCCGCGCCGGTCAGGACGAAAGATCCGGAAGCTCCTGTTCCGCGGGAACGGCTTCAAGGATCTGGATCTCGTTATAGAGCGGCTGCACCTTGCCGAGGCGCACGCGTACCCGCATGCCGGGCGCCGCGCGCTCATCGAAGAGCCTGCGCCTGCCGCGCACGAACAGGCCCTGCTCCGGCAGGCTCACCGTGGCGAACGCCTCGTTTTCTTCCGTGATGACGCCCGGCCACCATACCTTGTCGCCCTGTTGCCGGAAATGGAGGAGCTTCCAGTAGCGCGGGCGGAAGCGCTGCACCTGGCCGGCCGCTTCCAGCGCCGGGGACAGCTGTTCCAGCAGGGCGCCGAGGGCCGCCGCGTCCCAGCGGGGGCTGCCCGTGGCGAGCATGTGCAGCGTCTGGGCCTCGTTGACAAGATCGGGATAGCGCCTGAGCGGCGACGTCACCGGCGCATAGCGCGGGAGCGCCAGGGCCGCGTGCGGCCGGGCCTGCACTTCCAGCGAGGAGGGGATGAGCGCGCGCAGGACGCGGGCGAGATCCTGAGGCTCGCTCCAGATGCCCGCGTATTCGCGCGGCACGGCCACGTCCTGCGTCCGGTGGAGCAGGGGCACGCCGTGGGCCGCGCCCCATTCGGCAAGGGCCGCGCTGGCGAGGATCATGAGTTCCGCAACGAGCATCTGGGCATCGGGCGCCGGCTCCGCGAGGGAAAGGCGCACCGTGACCTCCCGGCCCGCGCCCTCCAGGGCGAGCTGCGGCTCCGGCCGTTCCATGACCACGGCCCCGGCGCGAAGGCGCGCGGCCTGGCGGCGTCGGGCCAGGGCCAGGCCCGGGCGCAGCAGGGCGGCATGGGCGGCCGCGGGGTTGGCCGGTGCTTCCGCCGTGGCGTCGAGGACGGCCTGGGCGTCGGGATAGGCGAGGTTGGCCGCGATGCGCGCCGTTGCCGCGAACAGTTCGCAGGGTCCGGGTTCCCCGTCGCCATCCACGACCACGCGCACGCAGAAAACCGGCCGCGGTTCCCCGGCGCGCAGTGACCAGGCGTCAGTGCCTAGCTGTTCCGGCAGCATGTGGCAGTCGCCTTCGGGGAGGTAGATGCTGGTGGCGCGGCGCAGGACGGCCCGGTCCAGCGGTGAGCCGAAGGGCCAGGCCAGGGCCGGGCAGGCGAGCGCCACGGTCACCATCCAGCCGGCGCCGTCCGGCAGTTCCTCCACGAAAAAGGCGTCGTCCACGTCGCGCGTGGTGGCGCTGTCGATGCTGATGAAAGGCAGGTCGCAGAAGGGGAGGGGCTGGCCGGCCGCGTCGGCGTGTCCGCCCCGGCCGAGGGCCGCCAGACGGGCGACCTCGTCGCGGAAGGGATGCCACCAGGCGTCCCCCGGCTCGTAGCCCGCGCGGTCCAGCCAGAAATTGTGGTGCGGCGCAAGCTCGCCCCAGGCCACGAGCAGCTGGAGCGGCAGATGCGGCACATCCGGCAGCCCCTTGGCGAGCAGCCGCCACAGGGCGTCGTCCTCCTGGCATTCCGGGTCGATCATGCGCGCGCGCAGGAGCGCCTTGAGCCGGGCGGCCGTTTCCGGCGCGGGCCACGGCACCCCTTCGGCGGCGAAGGCACCGTCCCCCTGCGGCGGCAATTCCCGCCGCCCGCAGGCCACCTCCCAGAGCAGGCGCAGAAACGCCGCGCCGCCCGCCACCAGGGCTTCGCGCTCCTGGCGGGCTTTCTGCTCGGTCAGGCGGCGTTCCACGGTTGCCGCGTCATAGACCTGAAATTCCGGCGGCTGGAAGCGGAACCGGCTTTTGCAGGCGAGCAGGGCGCGGCCGTAGGCGGCCACCTCGTCCGGGCCGGGGGCATTTTCCCTGAGTTCCGCGAACCAGCGGGCCGGGGCGGCCTGCACCTCGCCCTGGGCCAGTTCCCAAAGCTCGTCCACGGGCACGGCCGCCGCCGCGGCCTCGCGCCGGGCCTTGTGGGACTCGAGCAGGCGCGCCATTTCGTCCTTGCCCGGCGTCCCGTCATGGACCGGGCCGAGCCACGGCAGGAGGCGCCCCGCCGCCAGCCGCGTCTCGCGGCGATTGGGCAGGAAGAGGCGCAGCTTGCCGCCCGCCTCTTCCAGGACCATGGCGATCTGGACGGCATTGCCCTCCAGATATTCCACTATGCAACCCGGCGCGGGGTAGCGCACGCTTTCCTGCATGGTCGGCCCTTTGCCGCCGGGGACGACGGGCTTCAGATTTCCTTGTAGCGGCCGCCGTTGGCCGCCGAACTCACCAGCCGCGCGTAGCGGCGCAGCACGGGATAGGGATTCTCCTTTTCCGGGTGGCGCAGCCGGGCGCGGCGCCGCTCCAGCTCCGCCTCGTCCACGAGCAGGTCGAGCTTGCGGGCGGGGATGTCGATGCTGATGACATCCCCCTCCTGCACCAGGGCGATGACGCCGCCGTCCGCGGCTTCGGGCGAGATGTGGCCGATGGCCGCGCCGTTGGTGCCCCCGGAGAAGCGGCCGTCCGTGAGCAGGGCCACGTCCCTGCCAAGCCCCATGCCGGTGATGGCCGCGGTGGGCGAGAGCATCTCGCGCATGCCCGGGCCGCCGCGCGGCCCCTCGTAGCGGATGACCACGGCGTCCCCGGCCTTGATCTTGCCGCCGAGGATGGCCTGCATGGCGTCCTCCTCGGAATCGAAGACCCGCGCCCGCACTTCCCGGCGCATCATTTCCGGCGCCACGGCCGACTGCTTGACCACCGCGCCCTCGGGCGCAAGGCTGCCGCGCAGGATGGCGATGCCGCCTTCCCGCGAATAGGCCTGCCCCACGGGATGGATGACGTCCGGGTCGAGGATGCGGGCATCCCGTTCGCGCAGGTTCTCGCCCACGGTCTTGCCCGTGACGGTGAGGCAGTTCTTGTGGATGAGGCCGAGCTTGTCCAGCTCGCTCATGACGGCCGGGATGCCGCCCGCGTTGTCCAGATCCACCATGAAATGCCTGCCCGCCGGGGAGAGCTTGCAGAGGTTGGGGCTTTTGCGGCTCACCTCGTCGAAGACCTCAAGCCCCATGTCAAGCCCGGCCTCGCCGAAGACCGCCGGGAGATGGAGGACGGTATTGGTGGAACAGCCGAGGGCCATGTCCACGGCCACGGCATTGGCGACCGCATCGGGGGTGACGATGTCGCGCGGGCGGATATTTTTCTCCAGCAGTTCCATGACCTTCATGCCCGCGGTTTTCGCCAGGCGCACGCGCGCGGCCCCCACCGCGGGGATGGTCCCGTTGCCGGGCAGGGCCACGCCGATGGTCTCGGCAAGGCAGTTCATGGAATTGGCCGTGAACATGCCCGCGCACGCGCCGCAGCCGGGGCAGGCGCGTTCGGCCATGCGTTCAAGGCCTGCCTCGTCGAGTTGCCCGGAGCGCACCTTGCCCACGGCCTCGAAGACCGTGATGAGGTCGCCGCGCCTGTCCGGGCCGAGATTGCCCGGCAGCATGGGACCGCCCGAGATGAGCACCGACGGCAGGTTGAGGCGGAGCATCGCCATGAGCATGCCGGGCACGCACTTGTCGCAGTTGGGGATGAAGACCAGGGCGTCAAAGGCGTGCGCGCGGGCCATGATCTCGATGGAATCCGCGATGAACTCCCGCGAGGGGAGGGAAAAGCGCATGCCTTCGTGGTTCATGGCGATGCCGTCGCAGACCGCGATGGCCGGAAATTCCAGCGGGGTGCCCCCGGCCAGGCGCACCCCGGCCTTGACGGCCTGGGCGAGCGCGTCCAGATGCAGGTGCCCGGGCACCACTTCGCTCGCGGCATTGACCACGCCCACAAAGGGGCGTTCCATTTCTTCCCTGGTCAGGCCGAGGGCGTAGAGCAGGGAACGGTGGGGGGCCTTTTCCAGACCGTGTTTCATGCGGCCGCTGCGTTCATCGTTCATGGATGTTCCTTGTGCTGCGTCGGGTTCCGGTGGCGGGGCCTGCCGGGCCAGGTCTCCCGTACGGGCAGCCCTGCGGGCGTCGGGGCGCCCGGAACCGGGGAGTGGAGACAGGGCTTACCTCTACGCCAAAATCGCCCGGCCGTAAACACGGGGTCCTCGACCTTTCGCCGCGGCGTTCCTCCCGCGTTCCGTCCCCCGGCCTTTGGCCGCGCGGGCGGCTGTGTCCTGTCCCGGCCGCGAAAAACGCCGGGGCGCGGCGGCGTGCGGCATCTCCTTCCGGCGGGCGCAGGTCCAAATTCCCCGTTGCGCTCGGGCGCGCGCACGGGTATCTTCCTCATTCTTTCCACATTTTCAAGGAAGCGCCATGCCTGTTCCGAGCACAGAGTTTTTTGCCGTTTCCGCGCCCGTCTGCATCCGGCTCCCGTTTTTGCGCGGGCCGTTGCCGCCGGAGCTGGACGGGGCGTTGGCCCATATGCCCGCGGTCCCGCGCGCGCTCCGGCTCTGGCCCGGGCACACGCCCCCTGGCGGCGCCGTGCCCGAAGGCTGGCATATGCCGGACGGGTATCCTTTCGGGCCGGACGAGTCCGCGGCCTGCCTCGCGGCCTTTGGCGCGCTGGACGCCCGCGACCTCGCCGGCGCGCGTGACGCCGCCGACAGGGCGCAACAGGAGCGGCGGGCGCGGGAACTGGGCGAACTGGCCGATCTGGCGGCCTTCGCCGCGGACCCTGACGCCCCCCTGGCGCCGGGACGCGCGGCGCCGGACAGGAGCGCGCGCGTGGCCGCCGAGCAGGCGCAGAAACTTCTGCTCTGGCTCTGGCTTCAGGAAGAGCGGCTGGCGGAACTGGCGGAACTGGCGGCGGGGTGCGCCAGGGGCCTGCACAGGCTTGCGGCGGACTTCGGCGACGGGACCTGCGGCGTCTCCGCCGGCGCGGAGGCGGAAGACGCGCCGTTTCCGCTCCATCCCGGACTCGTGCCGCCGTGGCGGCCGGCGGCCGTCGGCGCGGCCCTGTTCGTGGCCGCCGGAACGGCGTTTTTCGTGGAAGGTCCCATGCGCGGGGAGCTGCTGGCCGCCCTGGATTTCCGGCCCGCGCCGGAATGGGGGGCGCGGCTCGGCTGCCGCCCGGAGGACGCGGAGCGTCTGGTGGCGGCCGAGGCCCCGCTCTGGCGGGCGCTCGGGAGAGAGCGTCCCTGGGGCGATCCCCAGGCGCGCGTCTGGCTGACGTGGGGGCGCCCCTGATGTTTCCGCGCATTGCCCCGGCCCTGTTCCCCAACGGCCTCGCGGGACTTGTCTTTGACTGCGACGGCGTCATGATCGACTCGCGCGAGGCCAACCGGGCGTTTTATGACCGGGTCCTGGCGGCGCTCGGCCTGCCGCCCATGGGCAGGGAGGAAGAGCGCTACGCCTTCATGGCTACCGCGGCCGAGGCCCTGCGCCGCATGGTGCCCCCACGGCTGCACGGCGAGATCGGCCGCGCCGCCGCCAGGGTGGACTACGCGCGCCACATCCTGCCCCTGGTGCGGCTCATGCCCGGCTTTGTGCCGTTCATCGAGCGTCTGCACGCGCGGGGCGTGCGCCTTGCCATCGACACCAATCGCACGGGCGAGGGCATCCAGAGGGTTCTGGACTTTTTTTCCCTTCCTCCCTATTTTGATCCGGTAATCTCGGTGTCATGCGCCCGGCCCAAGCCGTCGCCCGCGGGCGCGGAAGCCATCCTGAGGGCCTGGGGCGCGGAACCGGGGCAGGCCCTTTTTGTGGGCGACAGCGAAAATGACCGGGAGGCCGCGCGCGGCGCGGGCATGGTCTTCGCCGGTTTCGGCGGCCTCGCCGGAGACGTGACCGCCCGGGATTTCCCGGCCCTGGCCGACATCCTCGGTCTTGGACGCGCATGAACACCCTCGGCGCTGGTCCCGCCGCGCCGGCCGGAAAACACCGCTTTCGGAGAGCGCATGATCGTTCTTGCCAATACCCTGAGCGCCGTTGCCATGGTGCTGGGCACGCTGCTCAACCTCTATTTCTGGATCGTCATCATCGCGGCGGTCATCACCTGGGTGCGCCCCGACCCGTACAACCCCATCGTGCGGACCTTGCGCCTGCTCACGGAGCCGGTCTTTTACCGGGTACGCAAGTGGCTGCCCTTCACCTATTCGAGCGGGCTGGACTTTTCCCCGATCATTGTCCTGCTCGCCATTGAGCTGTGCAACCGCATCGTGGTGCGGTCGCTGGCCCAGTATGCCGCCGGCCTGCCCTGAGCCGGGCCGCCGCCCCTGTTTCGCGAGCGGACCTCGCGCCGACCTTCTAACCCTGGAGAGCCGTCATGGACCAGCATGAACTCGACCTTCTGGAAAAGTACGCCCCCACGGACCCCGACCTGAAATCCCTGTGGGACGATCATGTGCTGTATGAAAAGCAGGTGGAAAAGCTGGAGGGCAAGGGCTACCGTACCCCCACCGAGGAGCAGACCCTCAAGCAGCTCAAGAAGCAGAAGCTGGAGAACAAGACCCAGCTCATGGACATCCTTGACCGCCTGAAGAAGGAAGGCCGCTAGGCGCCTTCTCCCGACGACGCGGCAGTGCCGGGTCCGCGCCCGGTTTCCGGGCTTCGGGACATCGGTCCCGTCAGGCGCCGCACTCGTGGGAGCTTCGGTTCGCGGAAGTTCAAGACCCGCATCCGCCCCGCGCACGATCCTTGCGCGTCGGCGCTGTGGTGGTCGTCCGCCCGGCGGACGACCGGGCATCATGAAAACGCTCTGTCCAGAGCAAAAGGACATTCGCTCATGGAACGCACCGGCGCCTTTATCCTCCTGGAATCCCTGAAACGCGAGGGCGTGGATATCCTGTTCGGCTATCCCGGCGGCGCGGTCATCGACATCTATGACGAACTTCCCCGCCACCCCGAGATCCGCCATGTGCTCACCCGCCATGAACAGGGGGCCGTCCACGCGGCCGATGGCTACGCCCGCGCCTCGGGCAAGGTGGGGGCATGCCTCGTGACCTCCGGCCCGGGCGCCACCAATACCGTTACGGGCATCGCCACGGCCTACGCGGATTCCATCCCGCTGGTGGTCGTCACCGGGCAGGTGCCCACCCAGCTCATCGGCAACGACGCCTTCCAGGAGGTGGACATCGTCGGCATCACGCGGCCCTGCACCAAGCACAATTTTCTGGTGAAGGACGTGAAAAAGCTGGCGCTCACCATCCGCCAGGCGTTCTACCTCGCCCGTTCGGGCCGTCCCGGGCCGGTCCTTGTGGACCTGCCCAAGGATGTCGTCCAGGCCACCACGGAGTTCCTCTGGCCGGACGAGATCTCCATGCGCAGCTACAATCCGACCTACAAGCCCAATCTCAACCAGCTCCGGCGCACGGCCGAGGTCATCGCGGAATCGCAGCGGCCCGTGCTCATCTGCGGCGGCGGCGTCGTCATGGCCGATGCGGCGGAGGAAGTGGCCGCGCTCGCGCGCGAGCTGCGCATCCCGGTCACGGCCACGCTCATGGGGCTGGGCGGCTTTCCCGCCACGGACGAGCTTTTTCTCGGCATGGTGGGCATGCACGGCACCTATGCCGCCAATCTCGCCATCAACAACGCGGATCTGCTCATCTGCGCGGGCGCGCGCTTCGACGACCGCGTCACCGGCAAGATCGCGGCGTTCGCGCCCAAGGCGCGCATCGTCCATATCGACATCGACCCCACCTCCATCCGCAAGAATGTGGAGGTGGACATCCCGGTGGTGGGCGACTGCAAGCTGGCGCTGGCCGGCATCCTCGACATCTGCCGCACCAGACACGCCGATACCGACTGGGCCACCCTGCATGCCCTGTGGCTCAAGGACGTGACCGGCTGGAAAAAGAGCAAGCCCCTTTCCTACCAGCCCTCCGGACCCGACGGCGCCATCAAGCCGCAGCAGGTCATCGAGGCCCTGCGCGAACTCACGCGGGGCGACGCCATCATCGCCACCGAGGTGGGCCAGCACCAGATGTGGGCCGCCCAGTATTATGCCTTCACCAAGCCGCGCACCCTGCTCACCAGCGGCGGCCTCGGCACCATGGGCTACGGCTTTCCCGCCGCCATCGGCGCGCAGCTGGCCCTGCCGGACAGGATGGTCATCGCCGTGGCGGGCGACGGCTCCCTCCAGATGAATATTCAGGAGCTTGCCACCGCCGTCGCCAACCGGCTGCCGGTCAAGGTGGTCATCCTCAACAATCAGCATCTGGGCATGGTGCGCCAGTGGCAGGAACTGTTCTACAGCGGCAACTACAGCTCCACCAACATGGAGGCGCAGCCCGACTTCGTGCGCCTGGCAGAGGCCTACGGCGCCGAGGGCTACCGCATCGAACGCGCCTGCGACCTGCTCCCCGAGCTGGAAAAGGCCCTCTCCACCCCCAATCCCGCCTTTGTGGATGTGCGCGTGGAGCGGGAAGAGAACGTCTATCCCATCGTTCCGGCGGGCGCGGCCCTGGACGAGATGCTTCTGGTGTAGGATCCCTTTCATGGTCATGTGAAAGGACGCTTCCCGTCGGACGCGGCGCCGGCACGGCGCGCGTGGCGCAGGGAATGCGGCGGAGTTCCTGTTTTTTTGGCGGATGATCCTCCCGCTTCGGCCCGGGGCCGGAGCGGGGAAGGGGTTCAGGCAGGTAAGGAGAAACGCAATGCAGCGGCATGTGCTTTCCGTCCTCGTGGAGAACGAGCCGGGCGTGCTTTCGCGCGTGGTGGGCCTGTTCAGCGGGCGCGGTTTCAATATCGACTCGCTCAATGTGGCCCCGGCCCTTGAGGACGGCACCTCCCACATGACCATCACCACCTATGGCGACAGCATGATCCTTGAGCAGATCATGAAGCAGCTCCACAAGATCGTCTCGGTCATCAAGGTGGTGGATTTTTCCGAGCTTCAGGCCGTGGAGCGGGAGATGATGTTCGTCAAGGTGCAGGCCGAAGGGCCGGCCCGTGGCGAGATCCTGCGTACGGTGGAGATCTTCCGCTGCAAGGTGGTGGACGTGAGCCACAACGAGATGACCATCGAGGCCACCGGCGATCACGAAAAGCTCGAGGCCATCCTCAGCCTGCTCCAGCGCTTCGGCATCAAGGAGATTGCGCGCACCGGCTCCGTAGCCATGCGCCGTTCGCGCCAGGGCGAAAACTGAGCGGCGGTCCGGCGTCGATGGCGGCCTACCAGAGTTTTCCCGACCAGCCGGGCGATTCCGCGTCGTTTGCGAAGCTCGCGTCGCTTGCGCTGCCGCCGCTGTCTGGACTGTCCTTTCTCGATGTCGGCTGCAATGAGGGCTTTTTTTGCGGCTATGCCTCGTTCGACGCGGCCGTGCGCGTGGTGGGCATCGACAGGGACCCCGAGGCCGTGGCCCGTGCGCGGGAACGCTTCCCCTACTGCGATTTTTTCGCGTGTGACTGGGGCATCCTTGATCCCTCCCGCGCGGACGGCGATGGCGGAGCGGACGCCGCGGCTTCCCCTCTCGGAGCCGATAGGCGTTTTGATGTGATCCTGTGCGCGTCCGCCCTGCATTACGCTGCGGATCAGCCGGCGCTGGTGGCGTCCATGATGTCGCGGCTGCAGCCCGGCGGTGTCCTGATCCTGGAGATAGGCGTCGCCAGCCCCGAAATTTGCGCGGACGCCGGACAGGAGACCGGGTCTGACGGAAGCGCGGGCAGCGGCTGGGTCTCCGTGCGGCGCAGCATCGACACGCGCCGTTTTCCCACGTGGGCCGGCGTGAGCGCCATGCTCGCGCCCTATGCCTGGAAGCACATGGGGTCCGGCGTGTCCCAGATCGGAGACCCGGTGCGGCGCGAGGTCGTTCATGTGCGTCCGACGCGCCCCTTTGCGGTTTTGCTGATGGGTGCGCCGGGGTCGGGCAAGTCCACGGCAGCGCGCAGGCTGTTTCCGGGGGTGCGGGTGGTGAGCGGCGACGGACTCTGGGCGCTGGCGCGGGCCTCGGCGGCAGCTGCCCCGTCGCTCCACGCCCTGGCCGCGAGCCAGACCGACTGGCTGCGCCTGGACCAACTGACGCGCCGCATTTTTGAGAGTGACCTCTGGCGTGACTACGCCGCCCTTGCCGTGCGCGAGGCCGGGGGGCACGATCTGGTCTTTGACGGCTATATTCCCGCCGACTGTCGCGAGCGTTTTGCAGGAGCCTTTGAGGCGCTCGGCTATCTTCCCCTGCCGCTGGAGACGCCCGCCCCCACCTGTTCGCCCAACGAACTTTCGTGCCGGGCGCGGGTGGAGAGCCGCAAATACCAGCTTTTCCTCAGCGCCTGTGCGGCCGTGCGCAAGCGGCGGCGCTGAGCCGCGGCCACTCCCGCTCAGGGCATGCGGTACCGGCCCACCGCCGGGACCTGCCAACCGCCCTGCCCGAAGGGGATGCGGCTCACCCTGAGCGCGGGCGGCAACTGGCGCCGCTTGAATTCCGCCGCGAACAGGCGCCCGCGCACTTCGGCGCAGAGTCCCGAGCAGTCCTCGCCGTCCGGACCCGTGTCGCGGGCCGGTCCTTCCCGCGTTTCCCCATCACAGCAAAGCGCATCGGGCCGCAGGGCGTCCGCGCAGCCGGATGCGGCCAGAAGGCGCTCCAGCAGCGGATCGAGCAGGTCATAGGGCGGCAGGGAGTCGGTATCCTTCTGTCCGGGGCGCAGTTCCGCGCTCGGCGCCTTGATGAAGACCGCCTCCGGGATGAGTTCGCGCCCTTTCCAGGCATTGAGCCAGCGCCCCAGAGCGTACACTTCGGTCTTGGTGATGTCGCCGATGACGGCGAGCGCGCCCACGGCGTCGCCATAGAGCGTGCAGTAACCCATGGCGATCTCGCTCTTGTTGCCCGTATTGAGCACGAGCGCCCCGGCCCGGTTGGCGAGCGAGGCGAGGATGGTGCCCCGGATGCGGGCCTGGAGATTCTCCAGGGTCACGTCGCCCGGCCCTGCGGGAAATCGCTCCAGGCCGGGGGCGAGGGCGGCCGTGAATGCCTCCATGAGTCCCGCTATGGGCACGGTCAGGGTCCCCATGCCCAGGTTGCGCGCCAGCTGTTCCGCATCCTCCACCGAGGCCCGGCTGGTATGTGGCGAGGGCATGAGGACGCCGGTGACGTTTTCGGGACCCAGGGCTTCGGCCGCCACGCAGGCCACAAGGGCGGAGTCCATGCCGCCGGAAAGGCCGAGCAGCACGCGTTGCGCGCCGCTTTTGCGCGCATAGTCCCGCGTGCCCAGGACAAGGGCGCGCCAGCGGCTTTCCTCGATCCCCGAGCAGGCGGGCGCGACGCGGTCGACAGGCAGGCCGTCCGCGTCGGTTGCGGCATGCTCCCGGGCATCGGCCGCGGTATCCACCACAACGAGGTCGGACGCGAACGCCGCGCCCCGCGCCAGCATGCGGCCCGCCGGGTCAAAGGCGAGGCTCTGGCCGCTGTAGACGATGCCCCCGTCCCCGCCCACCAGGTTGACGGAGAGCAGATGGACATGCTCGCGCGCGGCCACATGCGAAAGCACGCGTTCGGCTTCCTCCTGGGCGCCGGGGCGGTAGGGCGCGGCCGTCATGTGGATGATGGCGTCCACGCCGCGGCGCGTGAGGTCTCCGAGCGGGTCATGGGCGCCCGGCGGCGGTTGCCGCCAGAAGGCCTCGGCGCGCACGGCCGCATCCTCGCAGACGACGACGCCGAAGCGCCAGCCCTCCAGCGAGAGGATGCCGCAGGCAACGCCGTCGTCCCAGGGCAGGGCCTCGGCGCCCGGAACGCCGTGCCGCCGGACATTGGGGCGCACCTTGCGCGATACCACGTGGACCTGCCCCCTGTGGAGCAGGATGGCCGCATTGGCGAAGTCCCCCGGCCGGGAAAGGCTGGGCGCGGGCGCTCCCAGCAGCAGGGCCGGGCCGTCCGCGAGGGCGGCGGCAAGGTCGTCCAGGGCCGCGCGGCAGCCGCTGGCGAAGTCGCGGGCGTGCAGGTATTCTCCGGGGCGCGGGCCGCACAGCGCCAGCTCCGGCGTGACGCACAGCGCGGCCCCGTGGGCCTTGCGCGCCTGTTCCAGAATGAGGGCGGCATTGCCCGCCACGTCGCCGGGAACGCTGTCGCACTGGATCATGGCGATGTTCATGGCGTCCTTTCCGTTGTCGGCGTTGTCATGTTTTGCGTTGGTGACACGCCAGCGCCGAAAGCTCGTATTTTTTCGGATTCTTCCGGCACCAGCATCCGTCTGTCGCTCCGCTCCGGACGGAATCTGGAAGCGGCATCAACGGATCTTCCCCCGTTGCCATCGTCAGTCCGGCGCTTCGTGCCTACCAGAGGCCGTGGAACGGGCCGCCCGGCGCGGCCAGCGCCTCCACGCGGGCGACGAGCGCGGGATCTTCCTCCATGGGCGGCGCATGGAAGGGCTTGATGCGGGCGTCGATGATGAGCGGCGCTTCGCAGGCCCAGTGCCGCGCCGTGATGCGCGCATGCGCGCCGTAACAGTCCGTCGCCGGGTCGGAACGCGTGAACGTGACCCAGAGCAGGTTGTCCAGCGCGGCCGCGCAAAAGGCGGCGTCATCGGCGACCACCACAAGGGGGAAAGCCTCGCGCCGGTCCCAGGCTTCGAGGCGCCGCGCCAGCTCTTCCATGGCCGGGTCGGGTTCGCCGCGTCCGCGCGCGTGGCGCGGACCGCCGAGCGCGAGGATGCCGGGGGCGGCCGCATGCGGATCGCCGAAGCCGGGCGGCAGGTCCGGCAGGACGCCCAGGCCGTCGGCGCCGGCGGCAAGCCTGCGGCGCGGTTCGCCGGCGGAGGCCCAGATGAGCTTGGAACCCTCGTGCAGGGCCGTTCCCGTGTAGTCCAGCGTGTCGTTGGTGCTCCGCGTGATGAAGTGCAGGTCCCGGCTGAAGTCCGCGCGTTCGAGCATGTGGCCGAGAAAGGCGCCCACCTGGCGGCAGGAGAGTCCGGGGGCGTCTTCCTGCGCGGCCATGAGCACATATTTTGCCAGGGCGGTCTGGGTGGCGCCGAGCAGGTGGAAGGCCTGGGTGAGCAGTTCGCGCGGACGGCGCGCCGCCTCCCAGGCCGTATAGCGTTCGCTGCCCAGGGCCAGGAGGAGCGGATGCACGCCCGCCGCGTCCACGGCATGCACCTCGCGCACGCCCGCGAAGACCTGCGGCACCAGCGGTCCGGTGAGTTCGTGGATGAACTCCCCGAACACCGTGTCCTCCTGCGGCGGCCGCCCCACGGAGGTGAAGGGCCAGACGGCATCGGCCCGGTGCCGCACGGAGACCACGCGCAACGCCGGAAAGTCATGGCGCAGGCTGTAATAGCCCACATGGTCCCCGAAGGGTCCTTCCGGCCGCGTTTCGGGGAGGACATAGCCGGAGATGCAGAAATCCGCTTCGGCCAGGACCGGCAGGGGCAGGCCGTCGTCACCGCGGGCGAGGCGCACGCGCCGGGCGCCCAGCAGGCCCGCGAAGCGCAGTTCGGAAAGCCCTTCCGGCAGCGGCATGACCGCGGCCACCGTCAGGGCCGGGGGGCCGCCCACATGGATGCGGACCGGAAGCGGTCGTCCGGCCGCCAGCGCGTGGGCGTGATGAACGCCGATGCCGCGGTGGATCTGGTAATGGAGTCCCACCTCATCGTCGGCATAGTCGTTCCCCGCCATCTGGATGCGGTACATGCCGAGATTGGAGGCATTGACGCCGGGCCGGGCCGGATCTTCGCTGTAGACCAGAGGCAGGGTGATGAAGGGACCGCCGTCCATGGGCCAGGAGGTGAGGCGCGGGAGCGCCGCCAGGGGGGAACGGCAGTGCAGCGCCGGCGCGCATCCCGCCCCGGGCAGGGGGCCGCGCGGCAGCATGCGCGCAAGGCCACCCAGGGCGGCGAAGGCGCGGCCGGGGCGGCGCAGCAGGCCAAGGGGATCGGCCTTGCCCGCCAGCACGGCCTCGGTGGCGGCCAGACCCTCGCGGAACAGGAAGCGCAGGCGCTCGCGCGTGCCGAACAGGTTGGCGAGCACCGGGAAGCCGGTCCCCGCCACGCGGGTGAACAGCAGCGCCGGCGCGCCGGCGCGGAAGGCGCGGCGCTGGATGGCCGCCAGCTCCAGATGCGGGTCCACGGGAACGTCCACGCGCAGGAGGTCGCCGCGCGCCTCAAGGTCGCGCACGCATTCCTGAAGTCCGGCATAGCCCACGGCTAGTCGTCCTCCGGCGGTTCCACGGGCGCGAGCCGCCGCCGCCCCGCGAGCGCTTCGGCAAAGTCCGCCAGGATGCGCGCGTGGTCGAACACCAGCGGGGAGGGGAGCGCCTCCAGCGGATAAAAGGCCGCCGCCGCCGCGTCATCGCCCGCGCGCAGCGCCTCCGGGTCGGTGGGGCGTCCGGTGAAGACCACGCTCAGGGTATGCTGGCGCGGGTCCCGATGCGGGCGGGAATAGACGCCGAGCAGGCCGGTGAGGCGCACATCAAGCCCCGTCTCCTCGCGCATCTCGCGCACGGCGGCGGCTTCGGCCTGTTCGCCTTCCTCGATGAAGCCGCCGGGCAGGGCAAAGCCCAGCGGCGCATTGGCGCGGCGGATAATGACCACGCCCCGTCCCGGCTCGTGGATGACCACGTCCGTGGTGGGCGAGGGATTGCGCCAGCAGCTGTAGGGCTTGCCGCAATGCGGGCAGAGGACGGTTTTTTTCATGGAACGCTCCTGCGGGCCGATGGTATGTCAGTGACGCGTCTTCCGCAAGCGGGGCGCCCCGGCGGCCGGCATGCGGGCAGGCGCGCCGTCTGGTCCTTCAGGCTTCCAGCCGGAAGCCCGCCGCCATGAGGGCCTGGGCGCTGACGGCTCCCTGCCGGAGCAGGCGCAGCCGTGGCCCCCCGGAGCCGGAAAGCGGCAGCGCGAGCGTGGAGGGTAGCCCCCCCCGGGGTTCCTCTTCCGGCGCGCGGGCCACGAGCAGTCCGCCGGCGGGGCCGTGCGCCGCGGCTTCCGGTGCCGCCAGGGCCGCCAGCAGGGCCGCATCCAGGTCCCGGGCGCGGGCCGCCGGCGTTCCGCCGCTGAAGTTGGCGCTGCTCGCGGTGAGCGCGCCGCCCGCCAGCGCGGCGAGGCGCGCGGCCAGGGGGTGCGGGGTGACGCGCAGGGCGGCCAGGCCGGCGGCATTGCGGACCTGCGGCGCCAGCTCCGGCAGGGCGGGGAGCAGAAGGCTCAGCGGTCCGGGCCAGAAGCGCCGCAAAAGCGGCAGGGGCGCCGCCTCCAGCCGGACGGCGCGGGCGGCCTGGGCCGCATCGGCGGCCAGCAGGGGGAGGGGGGAGCCGGCGGGGCGCCCCTTGAGCGCGCAGAGGCGGGCGCAGGCATCGGGCTTGTCTGCCCGGCAGCCGATGGCGTACAAGGTTTCGGTGGGAAAGATGACGATGCCGCCCGCGGCGAGGCGGCGGGCGGCCTCCTCAAGGCTGAGGCTGCGGAGTTCCCCGCGCGGCGCGCGGGCGTGAGGAAGTGACGGCATGGCTGGCAAAATGGTGCGGCTCCTGTGTGTGGGCAGGCTGAAAACGCCGTTCTGGCGCGAGGCGGCGGCCCACTATCAGCACCGCCTCGATCGCTGGCGGCGTGTGGAAATGGTCGAGGTGCGCGACGGCGATGCCGCGCTTGCCCCGGGGCAGCGCATGGCGCAGGAAGGGCGCCGCCTCGTGGAGGCCCTGGGCCGCGAAGCGGCGGCCGTGGCGCTGGACGAGGGGGGGCGGCCCCTGGATTCGCCCAGCCTGGCGGCCCTGCTGCGCCGTTTTGACGAGGCGGCGCTGCGCCCCTGTTTCGTGGTGGGCGGCGCGTTCGGCCTGTCCCCCGGGGTGCGGGACGCCTGCGCCCATTGCCTCAGCCTTTCGGCCATGACCTGGCCGCATGAACTCGCCCGCGTCCTTCTGCTCGAGCAGCTGTACCGGGCCGAGTGCATCCTGCGCAAGGTCCCCTACCATCATTGAGCGGGCGCGCGGGGAGCATCCCCGTCCGCGGGCAGCACTTCGTAGATGCGCGCGAACACGTTGTCGTACACGAGCTTGAAGTACGGCGAGATGCGCGGGTCCTGCGGGTCGCAGAGCAGGAGCCTGACCATGAGCGAACTGAAGATGCCCTCGTCCATGGCGAGTTTTTCGTCCGTCACGCGGTTGAAGAGAAAATGCACGTTGCGCCGCCCGGCGAGGAACGCCTGCTGCGCGCGGGCGCTGGCGTCGGGGTGGGCGTCGAACCACTCCTGCACATAGTTGCGCCGCGTGACGCCGGTCTCGTCGAACACGGCGATGGAGGCCGGGTAGATGATGCTGCCGCTGTCCATGAGGCGCACTTCGCCCGTCCTGAGGCGGTAGGCGAGCGCCTGGGGCACGATGGAGAGCGCGCCGCCCTCGCCGTGGCGGGTGACGAAGTTCCAGTTGCCGAAATTGCTGATCCAGAAGCCGAGCCGGAGCATCTCGAAGCTGGCGATGATGAACTGGCGCCCGCGGCCGGGCACCAGCGGCGTTCCCGGCGAGCGCAGCCTGTCCATGAGCGCCTGCGCCCCGGCGCTGTCCAGCCCGGCGAAGACGCGGCCCGGCTCGTTGCCCTGCCGCGAGGTCTCGCGGATGATCTGACGGGCAAAGCGGGCGTTGTCCGTGGCAAAGACCGCCGCGGGCAGATAGAGCGAAGGACCCGCGTGCTGCGCGCCGTCCGCGATGGTGGCGCGGCGCGCGAAATAGTGGGCCGCGTAGCCCCAGTCCCACCAGAGCCAGAGGCGCGCGTCTTCGGGCGTGATGGCGCGGGCCTGGGCCAGGGCCGCCGCGTGGCGGCGGTTGATGATCGGTCCCTGGGAAAGAGTCGGGATCATGGGCGCAAAGGGCGCCACGAACAGCGCCACAGCGATGACGGCGGCGATCCAGGCGGATGCCGCGCCCGGCAGGGCGCGCGGCAGGAGGCGGCGCGTCAGCCAGGCGAGCGGCACGGTCAGCCCCAGGGCCACCACGGGCGCGCCGAACATGACCATTCTGCCGCCGAGCCGCGTGCTCAGCAGGGCCAGGGCCGCCAGGGGCAGCAGAAAGAGCGCGCCGGGGCGCCGGAAGAGCAGGAGGAGAAAGCCCGCAAGGCCCGCGATGGCCGCTTCCGCCCAGGGGTGGAAATACGGGAAGAGCGCGGCGAAGCTCAGGTCTTGGACCTCAATGATGGACTGCGCCACCGACGGATAGACAAGCGCCGCCGGGCCGGCGCCGCGCGTGTCGCCGCTGTGCTTGAGGTAGGCGTCGGCATGGGTGAGGAGCGTGGTCAGGATCTCGCCGCGCATCAGGAGCAGGCCCACGCAGAGCCAGAGCAGGGCCACGGTGCGCGGGTGCAGGAGAAAGCGCCGCAGGACCCGGCCCTCGGGCGCGTGCGTGGCAAGCAGGATGAGGTCGAAGACGCAGCCCGCGAGGCCGCCGAGCGCGGGCAGGGCGTAGGCGAGCGCGCCGAGAAAGAGCGGGCCGCGCCGTCCCCCCGGGCCGAGGACCAGCGCCATGCAGCCCAGCAGGGCCACGTTGTAGCGCAGAAGGTAGGGGAAGACCGAATGCCATTCCTGCGCCCACCAGGACAGGAGTCCGGAAAGCCCGAGAAGGACGATCCACACGGGACGCAGCGGATCGCCGGGCCGCGGCGCCTCCCGGAGGAGGGGCGCCCCCCCGGCGGGAGCGGCGCGGCGCCGCCGAAGACGCGCGGGCAGGAGCGCGCCGGGCAGGGCCGCAAGCCCGGCGGGCGCGCGCAGCCGCCGCAGCACCATCTGCGGCAGGAGCATGTAGCGCATGGCCCAGCAGGCCGGGGCGAGCGTCATGAGCAGGGGGAAGAACAGGGTGACGAGGTCCGTGTCGTAATAGCCGAGCAGGGTGCGGCCCAGAAAGCCGGGCGCCATGCTTGCCACAAGCCCGGCGGCCACCCCCGCCTGCATGCTGCCCAGCGCCCAGGCCCACAGAAAGACGATCCCCGCCACCAGGCTCGCCAGCGCAGGGGGAAACCAGAATGCCACCACAGCGGGCGCCAGGCCGCTCGCGTCGGCCATGAGGCGCAGCATGCGCGCCATGGGATGGTCCACCGCCAGGCCGAAGCCCTCGGCCCCGGCCACCCAGTGATAGGCGTCGTGCGTGGCGAGGAGCATTTCCCCGCCAAGGCGGTATTCGGGGTTCTGCCACGAGGGCCATTCCAGCATCCGCAGGCCGAAGGCGAGGCCCACGGTGAGGAGGAAGCAGGCCAGGCCGCCGCCCCAGTGCCGCAGGACCGGGGACATGGAACGCGCAGGCTCAGGCATGGCTGCCCTCCGCGCAGGTTTCCTCCGCGCGGGACGGCGCCTGCACGGCCCAGAGCCAGCGGCGGCTCGCGCCTGCCGCATAGGACGTCTGGGCCAGTGGCCGCCACGGGGCGGGAAGTTCGCCGCAGGGCGCGGCGGCGAAGATGAGGAGCACGCCGCCGGGCCGGAGGGCCGGACGGCAGAACTCCAGCAGCTTCGGCCACGGCAGGAAGGCGCGGGAGAGGATCACGTCCGCGCCTTCCCGCTGTTCGGCGAAAAGCTGTTCCGCCGGTCCGCGGAAAACGCGGGTGCGCGCGAGCCGCAGCGCGGCGAGCGCATTGGCGAGAAAAAGGGCGCGTTTCTGGCGCACTTCCACCAGGGTGTATGTCCCGCGCTCCCAGACCATACGCAGGGGAATGCCGGGCAGGCCGCCGCCCGCGCCCAGGTCCCAGACGCGGGGACCGTCCGGCCCGGCGGCGTCGGCGGCCGCCGCCAGCGCGGGGCCGCGCAGGAAGGCCGCCAGATGGAAGCTGTCCGGCACGAGACGCGCAAGGACGTCCTCCCGGTCCCTGCCGCCGGTAAGATTGACGGCATCGTTCCAGGCGCAGAGCATGTCCACATACCGGCCAAGGCGTTCCGGCAGCGCCGCGAGCAGGGCCGCGGGCGTCTGGGCGGCAAGGCCCGGCGGCAGGCGTTCCACGGCGTCCCGCACGGGACCGCCGGAAACCCTCGCCGCGCCCCCTCGGGGGCGGCCCGGACTGCTTTTCTGGTGCGCGCGACGTTCCGTCATGGAGCCTCCGGAACCTGTCTCCGCCCCCTGCCCGGGAGCGGCGTTCCGGGGCTGTGATAGCCCGGCGAGAGAGCGCTTGCAAGCCCCGGCCCGATAGCGTAGAAAAAAGAGCTTTGCACGCGGACCAAGCGCCCGTTTTCGGAGATGAAATGACGCACGCCAGCACACAGCCCGAAATGCACACGGAACTTTCCCCCGCGCCCGATTGTGGCCGTCCGGCCCTGATCTTTTCCGGTCAGGGTTCGCAGGTGGCGGGCATGGGCCGCGACCTCGCCGAAGCCTCCTCCGAGGCCATGGACTTCTGGAAGCAGGCCGAACGCATCAGCGGCCTGCCCCTGCGGGAGATTTTCTGGGAGGGCGACGAGTCCGCCATGAGCGACACCCGCGCCCTGCAGCCCGCGCTCACGGTGGTCAACTGCAATCTCTGGCGCGCGCTTTCGGAGCGCTTCGGGGCGTCCCTCGCGCCGTTTGCCGCCGCCGGGCACAGCCTGGGCGAATTCAGCGCCCTGGCCGCCGCCGGAGTGCTTTCGCCCAGAAGCGTCCTTGAGATCACGTCCCTGCGCGGGCGGCTCATGGCCGAGGCGGACCCCGAGGGCAGGGGCGCCATGGCCGCCATCGTCAAGCTGGACATGGACGCCGTGGCCGCCATCGTGGAAGAGGCGGCGGCGGAAAGCGGCGCGCTCCTTGTGGCCGCCAACCGCAACACCCCGCAGCAGACCGTGGTCAGCGGCGCCAGGGAAGCCGTGGCCCTGGCCGTGCAAAAGGCGAAGGAGCGCAAGGGGCGCGGCGTGGAGCTTAAAGTGAGCGGCGCCTTTCACAGCCCCATGATGGCCGAGGCCAACAGGGAACTCGCGCCGCTGCTGGAAAAGACCGTGTGGAACGCGCCGCGCTTTCCCGTCTATTGCAATGTGGACGGCAGGCCCGTCCACGACGGGGAAAGCGCCAGAAAAAGCCTGTTGCGGCAGATGGTCACGCCGGTGTTCTGGGTGGACCTGCTCCGCAACCTGTACCTCGCGGGCGTGCGCTGGTGGCTGGAGATCAGCCCCAAGGCCGTGCTCGGCAAGATGGTGGGTCCGTCGCTCGCGGCCATTGCCGCCCAGAGCGACCACCTGCGCGTGGACCTCGTGGATTCGCTTTCGGGTATCCTCAACTATGCCATGTAATACCTTCCCGGCACAGCGGGAAGCCTTTTCTCCGGGACCATGCCATGCGCGCCGCTGACACGTTGCGCGCCGCCCTCGCGGCGGCGCTGAAGGAACTGGATCTTCCCTGGCCCGACAAGCTCGTGGTGGAACCGCCGCGCGAGGCGAAGCACGGGGATCTTTCCACCAACGCGGCCATGCTCCTCGCCCGCGCGGCGAAGCGCAATCCGCGCGAACTGGGGCAGGAGCTTGCCGCCCGCCTGCCCGCGCTCTGCGCGGATATCGAGCATGCGGAAGTGGCGGGTCCGGGCTTTTGCAACGTCACGTTCCGTCCGTCCTTCTGGCGGCGCGCCGTGGCGGAGGTGGAGTCCGCGGGCGCGGCGTACGGCGAGAGCGATGCCGGCAAGGGGCGCAAGGTGCTGGTGGAATATGTATCCGCCAATCCCACAGGGCCGCTCCATGTGGGCCATGGCCGGGGCGCGGCCGTGGGCGACAGCCTGGCGCGCCTGCTCCGCAAGACCGGCTATGCCGTGGAGACGGAGTATTATCTCAATGACGCCGGGCGGCAGATGCGCCTGCTCGGGCTTTCCGTCTGGCTGCGCCTGCAGGAGCTGGCGGGCCGGGCCGTGGAATTTCCCGAAGACTGGTACCGGGGCGACTACATCCGCGATCTGGCGGCGGATCTGCTCCGGCGGGAACCGGCGCTTGCGGACCTCCCCGAGGACGAGTCCCGCGCGCGCTGCGGCGCCTATGCGGTGGAGCAGATCCTGGGCGGCATCAGGGCGGACCTGGCGGCCTTTCGCGTGGAGCACGGCCGGTATTTTTCCGAAAAGAGCCTGGTGGACGGCGGCGCGGTGGACGCGGCCTTTGCCGCCCTGGAAAAGGCCGGATACACCTATGAGCGGGACGGCGCCCTGTGGTTCGCCACCACGCGCCTCGGGGACGACAAGGACCGCGTCCTGCGGAAGTCCGACGGCAGCCTGACCTATTTCGCCTCGGACATCGCCTATCATCACGACAAGTACCGGCGCGGCCATGACTGGCTCGTGGATGTCTGGGGCGCCGACCACCACGGCTACATCCCGCGCATGCGCGCGGCCGTGGCGGCCATGGGCGAAGCCCGGGAGAGCTTCGACGTGGTGCTCATCCAGCTTGTCAACCTGCTGCGCGACGGCAAGCTGGTCAGCATGTCCACGCGCGCGGGCGAGTTCGTGACGCTGGAGGAGGTCCTGCGCGAAGTGGGACCGGATGCGGCGCGCTTCCTGTTCCTCTCGCGCAAGAGCGACAGCCCGCTGGATTTCGATCTGGAGCTTGCCAAGCAGCGCAATCTCGACAATCCGGTCTACTATGTCCAGTATGCCCATGCGCGCATCAGCTCGCTGTTGCGGCGCGCGGCCGCGCAGGGCCTGACCCTGCCGGAGCGCACGGACGAGGCGGCCCTGGCGCCGCTGGACACCCCGGAGGACATGGCCCTGCTGCGGCAGATGGCCGCCTTTGAGGACATGCTCGCCCAGGCGGCGCAGAACCTGGCGCCGCACCATGTGAGCCGCTACCTCATGGACCTGGCGGGATCGCTGCACGCCTACTACGCGCGTCACCAGATACTTCTGCCCGATGACGAGCCTCGCGCCGTGGCCCGGCTCGCCCTGCTGCGGGCCGTGGGCCAGACCCTGCGCAACGGTCTTTTCCTCCTGGGCGTGAGCGCGCCGGAAAGCATGTAGCGGCGGACGGCATGGCCCAGCCCCTGCGCAAGATCTTTCAGAAGAACCTGCTCTCGGGCGCGGACGCCTCCGCGCCGCAGGGACGGCGCGAGCGCTCCGTCCGCGCGGAAGCTTCCGGCCGCCGCCCGGCGGAAAACCGCCGGGGTCCGCGCGATGCCCGGCCTTCCGACGGCCCGCGCCGGACGCTCGATCTTTCGGCCGCCGCCACGGCGGCCCTGGGCCTTGCCCTGGCGGCCGCGGTGGGCTGGTCGTTTTTCATGGGCTACATGGTGGGGCGCGGCGAAGACCCGGAACGCGGCGTGGAAAGTGTGGCCGGGCTGCTTCTGCCCGGCTCCTCCCCGACCGTTGGCGCCGCGGACGCCGCCGCGCCCCTGCCCGGGGCGGAGGCCCTGTCTCCCGCGCCGGAGGGCGCCGCGTCCGGGGACGGTGCGCCCCCGCTCCCGCCGACGGCTCCGGGGGCGGAAGCGCGCGCGGCCGCAGGCGCCCCCGTCCCTGACGGGGAGCCGCCCGTGACGGCTGCCGGCGCGCCCGGGAACGCCCCCACCGGCGCCAATGCGGGACAGCCCGCGCCTGCGGCTCCCGTCCCTCCGTCCGCGCCCGCCTATCCCTTCAGCCGGCCGCAGGGCGAGAGCCTGGCGGCCTGGGGCATCCGCGAGGGGAACGCGCCGCGGCAGGCCGCGGCTCCCGCTGCGCCCGCCCGGGCCGCCGCAGCGGCGCCCGTCCGGCAGCCGGACGAGCCGCGTTTTGACCATGTCTTTCAGGCGGCGGCCTTCCGTGGACCCGCCGATGCGGAGCGCCTGCGCGGCCGTCTGGAAGAGGCGGGGCTGCGCGCGCGCGTGCGCCAGAGCGGCAAGGTGCGGCTGGTGCTCGTTTCCGTGCGCGGGAGCGTGCGCGATGCCGACCGTGTGCGCGGGGAACTGGCGGCCATGGGGCTTGGCAGGCCCATTCTGCTGGAAAAGAAGCCGGTGGCGGAAAAAACGGGCGGCAAGGGCCGCCGCAGGAGTGCGCCTTAAATGCCGGACATGACATCGACTGCGAGTGCCACCGGGCTTGCCCGGTTCCCGCGCGCCCTGGGGCGCCGGTGCCTGCGCGGCGTGGACGCCGTGGGCGGCATGACGCTCTTCATGCTTTCCGGGCTGGGGCAGATTTTTGCCAATATCCGCATTTTCCCGCGTACGGTGCGCCAGATCTACGTCATCGGCTACCAGTCGCTGTTCGTCATCCTGCTCATCGGCATTTTCTGCGGCATGGTGCTGGGGCTTCAGGGCTATTACACCCTGGTCCAGTTCGGTTCCGTGGGCCTGCTCGGCTCCGCCGTTTCGCTGACGCTCATCCGCGAACTCGGGCCGGTGCTCACGGCCATCATGCTCACGGGCAGGGCCGGGTCGGCCATGGCGGCCGAGATCGGCGTCATGCGGATCACGGACCAGGTGGACGCCCTGGATGTCATGGACATCAATTCCATGGGCTATCTGGTCAGCCCGCGCCTTGCGGCCGCGCTCATTTCCTTTCCGCTGCTCACGGCCATTTTTGACGTCATCGGCATCGTGGGCGGCTATCTCACGGGCGTGTGCATGCTCGGCATCAACGAGGGCGTGTATTTTTACAAGATCTCCCATGCCGTGACCATGAACGACGTTTCCGGCGGCTTCATCAAGGCCCTGGTCTTCGGGCTTCTGGTCGCCACGGTCTGCTGCCATCAGGGGTACTACGCGCATCTGCGCCGCGACAGCGTCGGACCCGAGGCCGTGGGCAACGCCACCACCTCGGCGGTGGTCATTTCCTGCGTGCTCATCCTCGCTGCCGATTATGTGCTGACCTCCTTCCTGCTGTAAGGGAGTCGGAAGTATGGACGCCTGGGACATCGAGTTTCACGACCTTGCCGTGGGCTACGGCACGACAGCCGTCCTGAGCGGCATCACCGCGACCCTGCCGGCGGGCAAGGTCTCGGTCATCCTGGGCGGCTCCGGCTGCGGGAAGTCCACGCTGCTGCGCCACATCATCGGCCTCGCGCGTCCCATCAGCGGGCAGATCCGCATCGGCGGGCAGGACCTGTTCAGGCTCGACCGCAAAGAGTTTCGCCGCATCCGGCGCCGCATGGGCGTCCTGTTCCAGGATGGCGCGCTGCTGGGCGCGCTCACCCTGGCGCAGAACGTGACGCTGCCGTTGAGCGAGCATGTGCGCCTGCCGCGGCGGCTGCTGCGCGAGGCGGCCCTGCGCGTCCTGCGGATGGTGGGGCTGGACGGCTTCGCCGAGTATTATCCCAACCAGCTTTCCGGCGGCATGCGAAAGCGCGCGGGCCTGGCGCGGGCCATCATCGCCGAGCCGCGCATCCTCCTGTGCGACGAGCCGACCTCGGGACTCGACCCCATCACCGCCGCGCGCATGGATGATCTGCTCCTTTCGTTGCATGCGGAGTATGCGGACATGACGCTCGTGGTGGTGAGCCATGACCTCGCCAGCCTGCGCCGCATCGCGGACTATGTGCTCGTGCTGCGCGATGGGGGGGCCGTGTTCGCGGGCACCCTGGCCGAACTGGAGGCGAGCGGGGACGCATATCTGCGTCAGTTCCTGCGCCGCGAGGCGGGCGCGGAGGAGCTGGACCTGCGCCAGCCGCCCGACCCCGAGGTGCGGGCCGCGCTGGAAAAATGGCTGCGTTCGTGAGCGGGCGCCGATTGACACCCGCCGTTCGCGCCGATAACGTATATCGATTCGCGCCTTCCGGCGCCCATGGAGAACCTGCGCCGCATGAACAGCATCCGTGAAACCGCAGTGGGCATCTTCGTCATTCTCGGCCTTGTGTGCGTGGGCTACCTCGCCATCAAGCTCGGCCGCATGGAACTGTTTTCGCAAAAGGGTTTCGAGCTTTCCGCGCGCTTCGATTCCGCCACCGGCCTGCGCGCCGGCGCCGATGTGGAGCTTGCGGGCGTGCCCGTGGGCCGCGTGGTGAATATCAGGCTCGACCCGGACCCCATGCGTACGCAGGCCATTGTGGAGCTTCGGCTTGACCATGACCTGCACCTTTCGGATGACAGCATCGCCTCCATCAAGACAAGCGGTCTCATCGGTGACAAGTACGTCAGCCTGTCGCGGGGCGGCTCGGAGACGCTTCTGGGTCCAGGCGGTGTCATCACCGAGACGGAATCGCCCATGGACCTGGAATCGCTGATCAGCAAATATGCCTTTGGAGGTGTGAAATGAGACTGGTCCCCGTGTCGCGTTCCGGCCTCTTCCTGCCCGCCTGCCTTGTGGCGGCGCTTCTGCTGGCGGCGACCTCCCCGGCCGTGGCCGCCGCCCCCGGGCCGCGCCAGACCCTGGAAACGGCCATCAGCCGCGTGCTGGACAACATCAAGAATCCCGACTGGGTGAACCCGGCCACGCGCGGACCCCTGCGCCGGAAGGTCGAGGACGAGGTCTTCCACGTCTTTGATTTCGGCGAATTTTCCTCGCGCACCGTGGGGCCTCGCTGGCGGTCGTTCACGCCGGAGCAGAAAAAGCGCTTCAGCGACGCCTTTGCCGAGCTGCTGCTCAATACCTATCTGAACAAGGTCACGGGCTATAACGGCGAACAGGTGGCGTATGTCGGCGAGATGGCCGCGCCCGACGGCAGGCGCGTGGAGGTGCAGACCGTCATCACCATGAAGGACGGCAAGAAGACGCCCGTCAACTACCGCATGCTGCCCAAGGACGGTTCCTGGCGCGTCTATGACGTGATCATCGAGAACATCAGCCTGGTCAAGAACTATCGCACCCAGTTCCAGGGCATCCTCAATACCGCCACGCCGGACCAGCTCACCGCCAAGGTGCTCGAAAAAGCCAATGAAGTGCGCGAACAGCAGTCGAAATAGCGGCCCGCGCCCGGCCGCGCGGGGGCATGTCTTCCTTCTGACGGCGGCATGCCTGTTGAGTCTTTGCCTTTTGCCGGATGCCATCCGGGCCGACGGCGGGGGCGGCGTGACACTGGGCAATGCCCCGGCATCCGCCACCGCTCCCGAGGCGGGCATCCGGCCTGTCGCCGTTGCGCCGGGGACCGACGATGCCGGCGTGGCGTCCGCGCCCACGGCCCGTGCGGCCGCGCTGGCGCCGGGGCTGGAACGGGCGGCCGCCGGCGCGGCCGATGGCCCGCTGGCGCCCTCGGCCGTGTATGCCGGGGGCGCGACGCTGCCCGCCGGGTCCATCACCGTGCATCCGTACTCGTCCATGAAGGCTTCGGACAGCCTTGACGATTATGACGACGAGCCGGTGGCGGCCATCGCCGACCCCATCGAGCCGTGGAACCGCTTCTGGTTCCATTTCAACGATATCTTTTATATGTACATCGCCAAGCCCGCCTATACCGGCTGGACCTGGATCATGCCGGAATGCATCCGCACCGGGCTGAACAACTTCTTTTCCAACCTGCTCTTCCCCACGAGATTCATCAACAATCTCCTCCAGTTCCGTTTTTTCGAGGCCGGGGTGGAATTTGGCCGCTTTATGATGAACACCATGTCGAGCGCGGGCTTCGCGGATGTGGCGCGCGGCAAGAAGACCATCGTCCCGGTGGACCCCTCGGGCGAGGATTTCGGCCAGACCCTGGGCCGCTGGGGCATTGGGCAGGGCTTCTATGTGGTCTGGCCCTTCATCGGTCCCAGTTCGCTGCGCGATACCATCGGCCGCGTGGGGGACTGCTTCACCGATCCGCTCTTCTATGTCCGCCCGTGGGAACTCGCCACCGGCGCGGAGCTGGGCTTCCGCTTCAATGCCCTGAACGATGTGCTGCCCACCTATGAAGACCTGAAAAGCATCGCGGTGGACCCCTATCTTGCCATGCGCGAAGCCTACGCCACGTTCCGCAATGCCCAGGTCAGGCGCTGACGGCGCGGAGGACGTCGCCCACCCGCTGCTGCGGCTGGAGGAGCTTTCCGTCCATTTCGTCGCGGAGGGGCGCCTGCTCCCGGCCGTGCGCGGCATCGACCTGGAGGTGCCGGCCGGCGGCATCACCTGCCTGGTGGGCGAATCCGGGTGCGGCAAAAGCCTTGCGGCGCGCTCCATCCTGCGGCTCACGCCGGAGGATGCCGTGCTCGGCGGCCGTGTCCTGCTTCGGGGCGAAGACCTGCTCGCCCTGCCGGAGCGGGCGTTGCGGAGCATCCGCGGGCGCCGCGTGGGCATGATCTTCCAGGAACCCATGACCTCGCTCAACCCCGTGGTGCGCGTGGGCGTGCAGACCGCCGAACCCCTGCGCCTCCATCTGGGCATGGGCCGCGCCGAGTCCCGGCGCGAGGCCGTGCGCCTCTTCGGCGAGGTGGGCATCCCCTCGCCGGAAAGCCGGTACGACGAGTATCCGCATCAGCTTTCCGGCGGCATGCGCCAGCGGGTGATGATCGCCATGGCCCTGGCCTGCGGCCCGGAGCTGCTGCTGGCGGACGAACCCACCACGGCCCTTGACGCCACCATCCAGGGGCAGATCCTGCGCCTCATCCGCGCCCGCAGCCGGGAACGGGGCATGGCCGTCCTGCTCATCACCCATGATCTGGGCGTGGTGGCGGAAATGGCGGACATCGTGGGCGTCATGTACGCGGGCATGCTCGTGGAGCGGGCGCCCGCGCGGGAATTCTTTTCCCGTCCTCTCCATCCCTATACGCGCGGCCTTATGGCCGCGGCACCCGGCCGGGCGTCCATGGGGCTGCCCCGGCTGACGACCATCCCCGGCAGCGTGCCCGCGCTGACCGCCATGCCGCCGGGCTGTCCGTTCGCACCGCGCTGCGCCGAGTCCATGCCGCGCTGCGCCGAAGCGGCGCCCCCCCTGGTGACGGAAGGGACGCATGGCGTGGCCTGCTGGCGGGTCGCGCCGTAGAGCGTTTTCGCAAGGGGATCGCGCGGATGGTCCGGCGGATGCGGGAGCGGGCGCCCGCGCCGTGATACGGCGGAAAATCACGCTTTTTCGCCGGAATGACGGCGGTGAAACCCGCTGAAGATCTCTGTCGTGCGGATATTTTCCACAGCAGAATGCTCTATCTGAAGGAGGGCCACGCCATGATGGAATTGCAGGAACTGCTCGCCCACCTGGAGGCCGGGCACGATCTGGTGGCCGGAACAGACGCCTACCAGTGCATGCACCACTATTCGGAAGAGGCGCGCCGCATCACGGCGGAACTCAACAATGGCTATCGCCCCATGGAAGAGATCCGCGCCCTCATGGAGCGCCTCACGGGCTGTCCCGTGGATGAAAGCTTCCGCCTTTTCCCGCCGTTCTATTCGGATTTCGGCAAGAACATCCGTCTGGGGCGGCGCGTTTTCATCAATGCCTGCTGCTGCTTTCAGGACCAGGGCGGCATCACCCTGGGCGATGGCGTCTTTGTGGGGCACAATGTGCTCATGGCGACCATCAATCACGGCCTGCGCCGGGAAGACCGGCTGACCCACGAGCTTGCGCCCATCGTGGTGGAGGATGACGTCTGGATCGGCTCAGGGGCCATCCTCCTGCCGGGCGTGCGTATCGGCGCCGGGGCCGTGGTGGCCGCCGGGGCTGTGGTGCGCGGCGATGTGGCGCCCGGCACCGTGGCCGGGGGCGTGCCCGCGCGCCTGCTCAAAGAGATAGAGTGAGGCCGCGCGGCGGCCCGCAGGCCGCCAGTGAACGGTCACGAAAAAAGGGGCGTCTTTCGACGCCCCTTTTTCGTGGCCCGCCCGCGCCGGCGCGCGGGAGAGGCGCTAGTCTTTCTTGCCGTCCTTCTTGAGCCAGGTCATCATGCCGCGCAGTTCCTTGCCGACCTTTTCGATCTGCTTCTGCGACTCGTTGCGGCGCGTGGTGAGGAACATGGGGTAGCGGGCGCGGGCCTCAAGGATGAAGTCGCGCGCGAACTTGCCGCTCTGGATGTCCTTGAGGACGCCCTTCATTTCCTTTTTCACGCTGTCGTTGATGAGGCGCGGGCCGGAGACGTAATCGCCGTATTCGGCGGTATTGCTGATGGAATAGCGCATGCGCGAGAGTCCGCCCTCGTAGATGAGGTCCACAATGAGCTTCATTTCGTGCAGGCATTCAAAATACGCCATTTCCGGCTGGTAGCCGGCCTCGACCAGGGTCTCGAAACCGGCCTGGATGAGCGCGGAAAGGCCGCCGCAGAGCACGGCCTGCTCGCCGAAGAGGTCGGTCTCCGTCTCTTCGCGGAAGGTCGTCTCGATGACGCCGGAGCGCGTGCCGCCGATGCCCTTGGCATAGGCCAGGGCCGTCTTGAGGGCGCTGCCCGTGGCGTCCTGCTCGATGGCAACCAGGCAGGGCACGCCGCCGCCCTCGGTGAAGGTGCGGCGCACGAGATGGCCCGGCCCCTTGGGCGCGATGAGGAAGACATCCACATCCTTGGGCGGCTGGATCTGGCTGAAATGGATATTGAAACCATGGGCGAAAAGCAGGGCCTTGCCCTTGGTGAGATGGGGCTTGATGTCCTGCTCGTAGACCTGGGCCTGCACTTCGTCGGGCAGGAGAACCATGATCAGGTCGGCCTGGGCCGCGGCTTCGGCGGCGGAGACGGGCGTGAAGCCGTGCTCCCTGGCAAGCTCGTAGTTGGCGCTGCCCGGGCGCTGGCCCACCACCACCTTGACGCCGGAGTCGCGCAGGTTCTGCGCGTGGGCGTGGCCCTGGCTGCCGTAGCCGATGACGGCGACGGTCTTCCCCTTGAGAACGTTGAGATCCGCATCCTGATCGTAGTACACTTTCATGGTTCTGTCCTTTGCTGCATTGACTGCGCGGTACCGCCGCGACGGGTCTTTCTTTTTTGCCCCGGCGCAACCTTTTGTCAAGCCTGACGCGGCCTGCCGCCGCTGCGGCCGGATCCGGGGGAGGAACGGCGCCGACCGGCTTTTTGCTTGAACGGGTCCGCGCAGTGGGCTATGGTGGGCAAAGCGGCGGTTTCCGCCGCGTATCCGCGCATATCCCACGCCGAGGAGAGCATCATGCCTGAAGCACCGGAACGAAACCTGGCCCTGGACATTGTCCGCATCACCGAGGCTGCCGCCCTCGCCTCCGCGCGCTGGCTCGGACGCGGCAACAAGGAGGCCGGCGACGGCGCGGCGGTGGATGCCATGCGCGTCAGCTTCGCAAGCCTGCATATCGACGGCACCGTCATCATCGGCGAGGGCGAGAAGGATCACGCCCCCATGCTCTACAACGGCGAAAAGGTGGGCCAGGGCGCCGGGCCGCGCCTGGATGTGGCGGTGGACCCCGTGGAGGGCACCAATCTCCTGGCATATGGCCGGCCCAACGCCATCTCGGTGGTGGCCGTGGCGCCGGAGGGCAGCATGTTCAACCCCGGGCCGAGCTATTACATGCAGAAGCTCGTGGTGCCCGCCGAGGCCCGCGACGTGGTGGACCTGGACGCCCCCGTGCGCGACAACTGCAACAATGTGGCGCGCGCGCTCGGCAAGAGCGTCCAGGATCTTGTCATCTTCGTGCTCGACAAGCCGCGCCACCAGCGGCTCATCGAGGAGGTCCGCGCGGCCGGGGCGCGCATCCAGCTCCAGACCGACGGCGACGTGGCCGGCGCCCTCATGGCTGTGGACCCGCGTTCCGAGGTGGACATGATGATGGGCACCGGCGGCACCCCCGAAGGCGTGCTCTCCGCCTGCGCCATCAAGGCCATGGGCGGCCAGATCCTCGCCAGGCTGGATCCGCAGTCCTATGTGGAAAAGGAAGCCATCAACGAGGCGGGCATCGACCTGCGCGAGGTGCTCACGGTCAACGACCTTGTCCGCAGCGACGACTGCTTTTTCGCGGCCACGGGCATTTCCGGCGGCGACTTTCTCCATGGCGTGCGCTACAGCGCCCGGCACACGGTGACGCACTCCATGGTCATGCGCGGCAAGACCGGCACCATCCGCTATGTGGAGTCCTTCCACAATATGGAACGGCTCGGCAAGATCAGCGCGGTGCGCTATTGAGCCGGCGCGGGCGGATACTGCGATGCCGGTGATGTCCTTCCTGCGCGGAATGCCGGATGCCCCGGCGCGTCGGCTCGCCGGGCTGTGCGCCGCTGTGGTCCTTCTGTTCGGTGTGGGGTCCCCCCTTTCCGCGCTTTCGGCGGATACGCCCCAGATGGAGGCGGCCAGAGAGGGCGCGGGCGTGAGCGGCGCGGCGGCCACGGCGCCCCGGGAGTCCGCGCCCGCCGTCCGGAAGAGGACGAAGGCCAAAGCCCCGCGCTCGCGCAAGGGCGCGGCGGCGTCCACTGTCTATGCCGGGCAGCCCGCCGTGACGGAAAAGGAAGTGCTCGCCTTTGCGGAGATCCTGCCCCGCTTCCGCGCCTGGGCGAGAGACGGCCACGAGGAGGCGCATCCCGTGGTGCGCGGCGGCAAGGCGGACTTTCTGTATTCCCCGCGGGCGGCGGAATGGGTCACCAGCCAGGGCTGGCAGCCCGCGCGCTTTTTCTGCGTCATGGGGCGCCTGGCGGCGGCCCTGGTCATCGTGGAGGAAGGCAATGACATGCGCGGCACGCGCCCGGCGGACATGCCCTCCGTCACGCCGGAGGAACTGGCCCTGGTACGCAGGCATCTCGGCATCCTGCTGACGGCCGGGGGCGATGCCCCGCCCATCCGGCCCTAGGCTCAGGCTTCATTAAACCCCGTTATGGTTTTTTCAGCGAGGAAAAGAGGTTTTTCCGCTGGCCGCCCGAAGCGGAGCGAAGG
>NZ_CAJUBO010000017.1 GCF_910584445.1 uncultured Desulfovibrio sp. | reverse complement strand
GGGAAGTGGTGGATGGGCTTTTCGAGCGGGGGCATGTGCATGAGGCATTGCAGGCGCAACGCCATGCCATGCCGCTGCTGGCCGATGTGGGCACGCAAATCAACCAGAATACGGGCATCCGCAATACCTACGATGCACATACCATCACCAATGTCTGGCGGGCCATGATGGACGCCATTGATGCGTATGTCATTCTGAAAGAACCCACGCGATTTGACCTGGGCGACGCGCAGATCGTCAGTCTTGACCTGGATGAAGTGGCTCCGCGCGGCGGCGCCACGGCAGACAGGCAGTCGGCGGTCATGTACATGCTGGCGCGACACGTCCTCGGTTCGCGCTTTTTCCTCATGCCCGCTGATGTGCAGCTCATGCCCGAACGCTATCAGGACTACCACGCCGGACGCATTGAGGCGATTCGGGAAGACCCCAAAAGGCTGTGCTACGACGAGGCTCATCGTGTGACCAACAACGTCTCGGTGGCGGGCCAGCTATCACGCGCCCACGCTGCCGGATGACGTGACGGCCTGGGCGGAAAACCAGTGGACGGAAGCGGGCGGGAGCGGAACGCCGCCCGGCATTGTGGACGGCAAGCTCTCGGAAGCCGGACTGTACAAGCTGCTCTCGCAGATGAGGACAGGTAATCCGAACTGGTTCGCGCAAGTCGCTTCCGCGACGGATGCCGGACTCTTGCGGGAGCTTGTCATCATGCAGGCGTTCCAACTGGAACTGACGCGCAAGAATACGGATTTGCTGGACAGGCTGACCGTCATTGCCTCGCTGGATTACCTCACGCGCATGGAAGGCACGACAGGCAAGGAAATGGATGACCTCTACACGCGCATGGTCGGCGCGCAACAGTAGGAAACAGCAATGAGAAATACGAATTATCGCTTTCCTTTTCTGAGGGATAAAAAGTTTCGTTCAACTATTGAGTTGACGAAAAAGGTCATCAATATCTTTTGCGTGATATACTTCGCCTCGTTCAACAGCCTCAAACGATTCCAAAGTTTCCCTGTTGGGAATCTTATCTCCATATGCCTCTTTAAGGGCAGCTTTTATATCAAAAGGTGGGCATTTATCCCTTACTGTTCTCGAAATCATGAGGCAAATCGCTTCAGAAATGGTAACGCCAAAATCATAAAATACCTTGTCGGCTGCATCTCTGATTTCAGGGGGAATTTCAGCCCCTACATGCACAGTTTCCGGCATACTGCCACTCCGCGTTATCACAATCCCAAGACCGTCTTCAGGGATTCGTTCAGCAAAGCCATATCCTCTGACGAAAGTTCACCGATTTTTTTCCCGAACCGTCTCTTGTCCGCCGCGCAAAGCTGGTCACATACGGCGACAGAGGTTTTCCCGGCAGATGGAAGAGGAACCACGATGGGAGGACGCGGTTTTGCCGATGTGGACAACGGCACCACAACCACGGTTCCTCTGGCTCTGTTCAGGGCGTTGACCGTAAGGATCACAGCTGGACGGCACTTCTGGATTTCCATGCCTTCCGACGGGTCAAAGTTGACCCACCAGACTTCACCGCGCCGCATCGGCACACCCTCCGGCTTCTTCCTGACCGCGAATACCGTCAGCAATCAAGCCTTCACGCCATTCGCGCATTTCCGCATTCAGCGCGGCGTCCCGTTCCACCTCCAGCGCGAGCTGGTACAGCGGATCGTCGTCTTCGGGCAAAGCCTGCTCCATCAGCTTTGTCACAAAGGCGCTGCGCTGTCGGGGAGGAACCGCCTGCCTGAACCGTGCGGCCAAGGCATCCGGAATATGAAAAAGCATTTGCATCACTGGTCTCCTTTTTTGATATTGATAGCAATATCAATATCAAAAGTCAATGCAAGCGCCCGGCGTTTCTTGTGTCGTCTCACTCCCAACATCGGCCTGGAGGGCAGTCATGGCCTCATCTGACCTTCCCGCGACTTCGGAAGTCCTGCTCCAGACCGATGCCAGCAAGCATATTCTGGACGCCTTTCTCGGCCAGGGCTGGGATACCTGGGGCGCGAGTCTCGGCGGTTCACAGGCGTCGGAACTGATGCTGGAGCTTTTCAGCGCCTTCAATCTGGTGGCGCTGGCTGTGGTGTCGGCGCTGTTCATCTGGATTCTGGCCGTTGCCGTGGCCGGAACCGCCCATGAGGGAACGCCTTTCGGCAAACGCTACAGTTCCCTGTGGATGCCGCTGCGTTTTGTGGGCGCGATGGGCGCTCTAGCTCCCATTTTCAAGGGCTTGTCCTTCTTCCAGGTGGCGATTCTGGCCTGTATCGGTTTCAGCATCAATCTCGGCAACTACGTCTGGGAGCTGGGTACAGACTACTTTGTGGAGCATGGCGGCCAGCTCACTGTACAGGCTCCAGATCAGAACGTCACCCACTACGCGGCCATCAGCAACGGCGCTCTGGAATCGCTGACGCTGCAATACTACCTGAACGAACGACGCGGCCTGAACATCACGCCGGGTGGGGAATGGACATACAGCGGCAACTGGTTCCGCTCCGGCGGCGAGTACAGGTTCATTTTCAACGGCAACGCGGGAAGCATCACGGTTTCCTGTGTGGACGAGGGCGACGCTCTGTGCCGGGGCAAGGTCAACGCCGTGAGCGCGGCGGTTTCCCATATGCGCCACACCGCTGTTCTGTCTCGGACTGGCGCTCTTTCTCGCTCGTTGCGCCTGTGTGAACAGCGAACGCCTGCCGTTTCGGATGCCGATGGGATTGTACGGCACGGACAAGGGAGACCCGCTCCCGGGCAGACGTGGTTTTGCCAGACCGGAAGGCATCTTTTTCCTCGGCAATCGGCTTCAGGACGGAAAGGAACTCTGGCTGAAGGCCAAGGATATTCTCACCCATTGCCTGCTTTTCGGCACAACTGGTTCCGGCAAAACAGAAACGCTCGTTTCCCTTTCCTACAATGCCCTGGCAACGGCATCCGGGCTTTTCTATATCGACCCCAAATCCAGCCCGAAACTCCCGATCCAGATATGGCAAATGGCGAGGTTCCTCGGCAGGGATGATGACTTCCGCACGCTGAACTACGGCACCTCCGGGAAAAGCAAGGGGAAAAGTCCGTACAGATTCTCCAACACCAACAATCCGTTTACCGTTGGTTCCGCCGAATCCCTGACACAGATTCTTGTTTCTCTCATGCCCTCAAGCGACGGCGGCAACCAGATTTTTGCCGACAAGGCACAAGCTCTGCTCTCCGGCGTCATGTACGCTCTGGTTGACCTGCGGGACAAGGGCATCATCAAGCTCTCAACCGCGATCATCCGCGATTCCCTGGCGCTTGAACCATGCGTCAAGCTGGCTATGCGTCCCGATCTGGAAGATGAATCCCGCGCTTCCATTCACGCCGCCCTTGCCACAGTCGGCTGGATTGCCGGGCGGGAGATGAAAGACCAGCCGGAATCCTTTGCGGAGCAGTTTGGCTACGCGCAACCCTACTTCGGCAAGGCGCTTTCCAGCCTGACGGATACCTACAGCCACATCTACGGCATTGTGGATGGAGAAGTGGATTTTGCCGACTGCATCCTGCAACGCCGTATTCTGGTCGTTCTGCTGCCTTCGCTGGAAAAAGCCCCTCCGGAACTTGCCAGCCTCGGCAAAATCAGTCTTGCGGCAATCCGCAATGCCTGTGCCGTTGGCCTTGGCGCGAGAATCGAAGGCGATGCGGAGGACGTTCTGGAGGCTTTACCAACAGATGCCATTGGCATTGGCCCCTATCTCTGCATTGTTGATGAATATGCAGCCATTGTCACGCCCGGCTTTGAAGTCGTGCTGACACAGGGACGCGGCCTCGGCATTGCCGCCATTGTGGCCTCTCAGGACTATGCCGGTATTCTGGAAGCTGACCAGAAAGGCGCACAACAGATGGTGGCAAACACATCTATCAAAATTTTCATGAAGATGCAGGATGCGGAGAAGACATGGGAACTGATACGCGGGCAGGCTGGGCAAAGCACTGTCCTCAGAACGACAGGATTCAACGTCAATGAGCAGGTCAGCTCCGACTACCGCGACGCCAATTCCACCACGGTGGAACAGGAAGACCGCGTTGTTCTGCGCGATTTGCAGGAACAGATAGAGGGCGAAGCCCACTTTGTCTTTTCCGGCCAGATCGTCCGGGGCGATATGTTCTACGCCAATCCCTCACTCAAAAAGGCGCAACTGAGAGTGCCGCAGTTGCTGCAACTGGCACAGGCGGCGTAGCAATGAAAAAGCTAACTGATAATGGTCGCCAGCTTGGCGAGAACTTCCTCCATCACTGTAGCCGGAACCTGTTCAAGGCATCTGCCGGAACGCGCCTGCAAGTCCAGAGCGCGCGGTTGATCGCAACGCACCACCCCGGTGGTGCGTGTGCCGCATCCGCTCAAGGACACGGCAAAACCCGCTGTGCGGGCAAAGTTGCCGCCGCTGGTGATGGGCAAGACCACAGGCACTCGCGTTACCTTGTTGAACGCATCAGGAGATACGACCAGCACCGGACGTGTCCCCTGCTGTTCATGTCCTGCGGTCGGATCAAGACTCACCAGATAAATGTCGCCGCGCCGCATCAGATCAACTCCCCGCCCCTGGCCGGTGATGCCGTCCACGCGGCGTCTTCTCCAGAAAGAGGAGCGGAAGCGTCGCATTGGGCCAACAATTCTTGCAGGCTGTACTTTTTCCTGACGCCCGGCTCAATGACCAGACGCCCGGATTCCACGGCCATGCTTACCGCCGAACCCGATTCCATTTGCAGCATTTCCAGAATGGCGGGGGGCACGGCCAGCATCACTGACCCTCCGACTTTTCTCAAGTTGCTCGTGTACATGATGCACCTCCAAAAGTTATATTTTTGTATAACACACATTCTTCTCAACAGCAAGTGGAGCGCCTCAGCGCCCGCAAGGAGAACTCATATGCTACGGATGTCCCAAAAGAGATTGCCCGCATGTTATCCATTCAATGCACAACTGTTTACAGGCATCAAGCGACCATCAGGAAATTATATGGCGTGAATGGAAGCAGTCATGCACCCCCGGCAAAGCCGGGGGCTTGTGCTGTGAGCCGCTCAAAGCGGCTGAATATTTGAGCCGCCTAAAGGCGGCTATTTCAACAGACTTATTTGTTCCAGACGCCTCTCTTCAGCTTCCTGATTGCGGATATACTCGCGAATCATATCCTCATCACGACCCACTATGGATACATAGTAGCCACGCGCCCAAAAGCTTTGTCCAACAAAATTTCTCGCCTTTCCACCTACATCCCTGGCTATCGCTATGGCACTCTTCCCTTTGATAAAACCAACCACCTCGCTTACAGAATGTTTGGGCGGAATCGCAATACACATATGTATGTGGTCGATACAAAGATGTCCTTCGATTATCCGGCTTTCGCATTGCCGCGCCAATTCATGAAGCACATCTCCCAAGTAATGCCGTAATTTTCCATACAAAACCTTGCGACGGTATTTGGGAATCCAGACCACATGATACTTGCAGTCCCATACCGTATGGATTAAGCTTGAATTTTTCGTCACGGACAAGCCTCCTCTTGCTCGCACTGAGCAGCTCACAATGAGGAGGCTTGTCCCTACTTCCGCATAAGTCAAACTCTACTAGTCCCCCGGCATAGCCGGGGGATTTCCCAGTATATTAAAAAATAATATATTAATATATTCCACCTTCGGGTGCTTAAGCCCGCGCCTTGCCACCGCCCTAGAAAAAGTCTAGAAATAGTGCTTCTGTCTCTTTTTTCGCGCAACGAGGCGCAGCATGGACAAAATCCGCTACATCCACGCGGCAGATCTGCATCTGGATACCCCCTTCCGGGGGCTTGCCCAGGAAACGGGCCAGGGCGGCCGTCTCGCCCGCCTTCTCCACGACGCCACCTTCATCGCGCTTGAGCGCCTCATCAGTTGCTGCGAGCGGGAAAAACCGGATTTTCTCGTCCTGGCCGGCGATATCTACAATCAGGAAGAGCACAGCGTAAAAGCGCAACTGGCCCTGCGCGACGGCTGCGCGCGTCTGGAACGTCTGGGCATTCCGGTCTTCATCGCCCACGGCAATCACGACCCGCTCTCCTCCCGCCTCACATCGGTGGAATGGCCCGACAATGTCGTCATTTTCGGCGCCGAGCCGGAGGTCCATCCGATCGAGCGCGGCGGCGGACCGCTGGCGCTCATCCACGGCATCAGCCATGCCCGCGCCAGGGAAAGCCGCAACCTGGCGCGCCTGTTCCGGCGCGACGGCAGCGGGGACTGTTTCCAGCTCGGCGTCCTGCACTGCGCCGTCCAGGGCGAAGGCGCCACCGACCGCTATGCCCCCTGCGGACTCGAAGACCTCACCGCCACAGGACTCGACGCCTGGGCGCTCGGCCATGTGCATGAGCGGCGCATCCTTTCGGAACAGCCGTTCATCGCCTATCCCGGCAATGCCCAGGGCCTGCATATCAACGAGACCGGCCCGCGCGGCTGCCTGCTCGTCACGGCCGCGCCCCACGCCGGGGGCTGGCGCTGCGAAGCGGAATTTCGCGCTCTTGGTCCCGTCCAGTGGGAAAAACTGGCGCTTGCCCTTGACGATGTGGACCACCTTGACGAAGTGGAGCGGCGTCTGTGCCACGCCCTGACGACGCTGGGCGAAGCGGCGCCCCCCTCGTGCGAGGCCGTCATGGCCCGCGTGGCCCTGGAGGGCAGGACACCGCTTGACGGAATGCTACGCAAGGCCGCCACCATGGAGGACCTGGCGGAACGCCTCCAGTATCTTTCCGGGGATACTCCCGGCATCTGGCTCAAGGACCTGCGCGTGGAAACACGCTCGCTTGCGGAACGCGAAGAACTGCTGCGCCGGGAGGACCTGCTGGGTGAAACGGCCCGTCTTGCCGCCGCCATGCGCGAAAGCCGCCAGGCCCTCCACCAGGTGGCGGACCCCGCCCTGGGAGCGCTTTTCGAGCACAGCCGCCTGCGGAAGGCGCTCACGCCGCCGGACGAGGAGCAGCTCCGCACGCTTCTTGACGAGGCCGAACGCCTGTGCCTGGACCTGCTGGAGGAACGCTGATGTATATCGAATCCTTTCATATAGATGGCTTCGGCGTCCTGTCCGGCGTGGAGGTGGACGCGCTGCCGCCGGGTCTGAGCATCTTTCTCGGGCGCAACGAGGCCGGCAAGTCCACCTGTCTGGAATTTCTCCGCACCATGCTCACGGGCTATCCCAATCCCCGCGCCGCCGAGGCGCGGCGGAGCTTCGCGCCGGTGTCCGGCGGCACGGCGGGCGGCAGCCTCGTTCTGCGCCACGCGGCTTCCGACAATGGCGAAGATGCGCTCCACCTGACCCGCAGGCCCGGCCCGTCAGGGGGCGTCCTGACCCTGAACCGGCCGGACGGCACGCCGCTTTCGCCCGACCTGCTGCGGCAGCTGCTGTTCGGCGTGAGCCGCGACGTCTATCGGGCGGTCTTCGGCTTCAGCCTTGGCGAACTGGAAAATTTTGAAAGCCTTGGCGCCGAGGGCGTGCGTAACGCGCTCTACGGGGCAAGCTTCGGGCCTGGCCTGCGCGCCCCCGGCGAGGCGCTGAAGCTGCTGGAACGCCAGGAAGAGGAGATCTTCAAGCGCGGCGGAAGCAAACCCGCCCTCAACGCGGCCCTGGGCCAGCTGGAAGCGTTGCGCGCCCGCATTGAGGACGTCACCGCCGAATGCGCGGGCTTCGACGCTCTGGCCGAAGAGTTCGCCCGCAAAAAGGCGGAGCTTTCCGACCTGCGCCGCCGCAGGGCGGAACTGGAAGATGAGCGCCGCCATCTGGAACGCCGTTTGGGTGTCTGGCGGCAGTGGGACGAATGGCGCATGACCGGCGTGCGCCTTGAGCGGCTCCCGCCCGTGCGCGAGGACTTTCCCGAGGACGGCGCCGCGCGGCTCGCGCGCCTCCAGGAAGCGCGGGAAGCCTGCGAGCGCCAGGTGGCCGCCCGCGATGAAAAGCTCGCGCGCCTGCGCGCCCGTCAGGAGGCAATCGCCGTGGCGCGCCCCCTGCTGGAGGCCCTGCCGGAACTGCGAAGACTTTCCGAACGAAAGAGCGGCTATCGCCAGGCGCTCGGGCAGATCCGCGGGCAGGAGGAAAACTGCCGCCGTGCCGAATCAGCCCTTGCCCATGGACTCACCCAGCTGGGTCCGGGCTGGAGCTGCCAGCGCATCCGCGAGACCGACCGCTCGCTTTTCGCCCGTGAGGACCTTGAAAAACAGGCCCGGGAAATGACCGCCGCCGTCACGGCGCATCAGGCCGCCATTGACGGCCTCACCCGCGCCAACCGCGATGTGGAGGCCGCCGAACGCGCCGTGGGCGCCGCGCGGGACGCGCTGGAGGTGCTGCCCGCCCCTGTGGCCGAACTGCCGGACGATGCCCGCGACGAACTGCGCCAGACCATGGCCCGCCTGGAAGAAAATCGCCGTCTGGCTCCGGGGCGCGAACGCGCCCTCGCCCAGGCCCGCACGGCCTTTGGCCGGGCCGTCGACCAGCTGCGGCTGAACGGCATGCAGGCAGGCGCCGCCGCTCCGGCCACCGCCGGCGAAACCGCCGCCCTTGCCCACGCGGACGCCTGCGCCCTGCTGGACGATCTGCTGGCGCGTCAGGAAGACGCCCTCGGCGTCGCCCGCGCCATGCAGGCACGCCTTCAGGAAGCCACGGAAATAGGCCAGGCCGTCCGACAGGCCGAAGAACAGGCCGAATCCGTCAAAAAACGCATGGACGACCTGCGCGAGGCGCAGCGCAACGCCGGCGGCCAGAGCCGCGAGGCGCTGGACGCGCGGGCCACCGCGCTGCGCGCCCTGCGCGCCCTTTCGGCGACCACGACCACAGAGCGCGAACGCCTCCAGGAGCTGGACAACAGGATCTCGTCGGAGCAGGCCCCCGCGCCCGTCATGAGCGTGCCGCTCATCGTCGTGGGCGCGCTGCTCATCCTGGGCGGCGGCGGCATCCTTCTTGCCCACTGGCTCCTCGGCATGACGGAATATGCGCTCACCCCGGAACTCAGCCTGCCCGTCAGCCTCTGGTCAGGCTATCTCGTCCTGGCGAGCGGCGTGGGCTTCCTCGCGGGGGGGCTGCCCCGCAGCGGTCCCGAGGCGCGGCGTTTCCAGCGCGAGATGGCGCAACTCCAGAGCCGGCGCGAAACCTGCGCGCTCCATGTGGCGGAGCTGGGCGAACAGGCGCGTCAGCTCTGCGCGGCCGCGGGCGTGGAGAGCATGGATCTGGTCACGCTCGAAGCCACGGAAATGCTGCTGGAGCGCGAACGCGAACAGTGCTTCCATGAAGAGCGTTCCCGCCGGGACATGGAAGCGCTCAGGCGCGAATACGCGCAGGCCCGCGCACAGGCCGCCGCGCTCGAGAGCCGCGCCCATGAAAAGCAGGGCGAGGTGCAACAGGCGCGGCGTCAATGGCATGGTCTCATGCAGTCGCTGCATGTCGCCAATGTGCCGTCCCCGGAGAGCGCTTCCACGTTCTTTGCCCGCGCCGAGTCCGCGCGCCTTGCCTTCGGAGCTGTGGCCGCCGCCCAGGCGGACCTGGATGCCCTGCTGGACGACATGCGCGCGCTTGAAGCGCGGGCGGCCGGCGTGCCCGCTGTGGCCGGGCGCATGGCCCGCGCCGACATGCCGCTGGAGGAAGCCGTGCGTCAGGTCATGGATGCCTGCCGCGAAGCCGATGCCGCGCGCGAGCAGCGCATCCGCGCCGCCTCGGCCCTGCAGAACCATGAAAGCGAACTGGAGCGCGCCCAGGCGCGTCAGCGCGAAGCCTCCGCCCGGCTGCGCGCCGATGAGGAGCGCCTGCAAGAGGCTCGCGCCGCCTGGGGGACCTGCCTCCTCGGGCTTGGGCTTGAGCAGGACCTGGACCCGGAAACCGTGCGCGAGGCCTTCAAATGCATGGAAAGCTGCCTTGCGGCGGAGGCGCAGCTGGAACGGGCACAGGACGAACTGGCCCAGGGGCGCGCCGAACTGGCGGCCCTTGAGGGACCTCTGGGCGCCCTCGCGGACAGCCTGGACCGCGCGCCCGAACGCGATGCCGACGCCGCGCCGGACTGGCTCGCCACCCTTGACGCCCTGCTCGCCGATGCGGAAACCGCGGCCCAGGCCGAGGCCGAGCGCCGGCGCCTCGCCAGCCTCCTCACGGAAGAAGAGGATGAACGCCGCGCGGAGACGGCGGCACTCGATATGGCGCGCGAACGGGAGCGGAACCTCCTTGCCCGGGCCGGAGCAGGCGATGCGGAAGATTTCCTGCGCCTTGCCGCGCTCCTGATGGAATACCGCGACCTCACCCGTCGCCGCCAGGATCTCGAGGACGCCCTGAACCTTGCCGCGGACTCCCGCCCCCTGGAGGAATTCCTCGCCTCCTTCAAGGAAGGCGATCAGGAGAGTCAGGAACGGCGCCTGGCGGCCATCCAGGCGGAACTGGCCGCCATGGGCGACGGCGAACAGGAACTGGCCGCCCGCGTGGCGGAACTGCACGCGCGCGTGGCCGCGCTCTCGCGCGACGAAGAACTGGCCCGCATGCGTCAGGAAGAGGCGACCCTCGTGGAGCGCATGGAACGCATGGCCCTCTCCTGGAGCCGGCGGGCGCTTGCGGCGGCCCTGCTCCGCCAGGCAAAGCTCAGCTTTGAGAAGGAACGCCAGCCCGAGGTCATCCGCGAGGCATCGGCCATCTTCTCCCGGATCACCAATGGCCGCTGGCGCGGCATCAGCGCGTCGCTGGAGGACGCGAGCCTGCATATCCTGCCCCCCTCCGGGGAACCGGTGGGACCGGAATCGCTGAGCCGGGGCGCGCAGGAACAGGCATATCTCGCCCTGCGCCTTGCCTATATCAAGAGCCACGCGGCGCATGCCGCGCCGCTGCCGGTCATCATGGACGAAGTGCTCGTCAACTTCGACCCCGAACGCGCGGAACGCACGGCCCGCGCCTTTGCGGACCTGGCCGCCGGGCATGACGGGCCTGGGCACCAGATCCTCTATTTCACCTGCCAGCCCCACATGGTGGACATGCTGCGCGCGGCCGCGCCCGACGCGTCCCTCTTCCTGGTGGAAAATGGCGGCATCGCCGCCGCCTGAAACGGCTGGAGCGCCCCGTGGCACCACGGGGCGCTCCCTTTCGGAACGCCGCCTGCGCGGCCCGGCATTTAAAGCGTTTTCGCAATGAAATTGCGTAAACGCTCTGGCGGCTGCGGGAGCAGACGCCCGCGCCGTACTAAGGCGGAAAACCACGCTTTTCCTCCGGAATGGAGGCAGCGAAACCTGAGGAAAATATCTGTCTTACAGATATTTTCCTCAGCAAAATGCTCTAGAACTGGTAGCTGAAGCTTGCCGTCACCCCGTGGGCCGTGGTCTTCATGCCGCTCTGGAAGCTGTAGTTCAGCCCAAGGGCGAGGTCGCCGCCGCTAAACTCCACACCAAGCGCGCCGCGCCAGGTGACATGATCCATGATCTGCGTCTCCAGATCCGAATCAATGCCCGTGCCGGTAAACCGCACGTCGCCCTTGGCGTCCATGTCGCCGGCGGCGGGGATGACGGAAAGATCCAGCACCGGGCGGCAACGCCAGCCCCCGGACAGTTCAACGTCGCGCGAGAGGGAAACGCCCACCGGGAACGTCCAGATATTCTGGCGCATGGGGTCGCCCTCCAGCACTGTGCCGCCGCTTTTCACATCATAGCCGTCGGTATGCAGATAGAGGTAGCGCACGCCCGCGTGCGGCGCCACCTCCAGCCAGGGCGTGGGGATGCGGTATTCGGCGCGCAGGCCGGCGCTCAGCGCCCGGGAGGTCACGTCGCTCTTGAGCGGCCGCATTTCCATGCCCTCGGGCAGGCCCTGCTTGAGGCTGTTGTATGCCGAGGTGTAGGCCACATCCGCCGAAAGGCCCAGATTGCCCGCCTGCCAGCCGGCATACGCCCCGAGGCCCCAGAAGCCCATGCTGTTGGTCGTGCCCGCCAGCTCGCCGGAGCCGCGCGCATAGCCGCCGCCCAGATTGAGGCTCACGCCCAGCCGCAACGCGCTTGCGAAGGTGTAGTCGCAGCCCAGGGCGATGCCGCCCAGGTTGCCGCTGAAATCCATGTCCCAGTTGCCCGCCGTCATGCCGAAGCCGTTGGCGCTCTGGAAGATGGGCGTGATCCACAGCGCCCAGCCATGGCGGTGGAGCGCCTCCTCCACGGGCGCGCCGTCCCCGCCCACGGCAGAGACGCCGCCACCCGGCTCGGCGCCGGAACGCCGGCCCATGGCGTTGCTCCCGGCCTGATTGGCGGCCATGGTCATCTGCGGCACGGCCCCGAGCACCGCCATGCGCGCGGCGCTCTCGATGGTGACGGCCGCGAGCCTGCCGTTATTGGCGATATATTCGCGGCTGATGGCCCGCGAGAGGAAGCGGATGCCGGGAACCGCCGAATCCACATGCGGCGGCCCGATGACGCCATCCGCATAGGTCTTGTCCAGCATGTCCACCAGCAGCGGATGCAGCTTGGTAAAAACAGACTCGGCCGAGATCATGCGCGTGCCGATCATGCCGAATTCTTCCAGCCGCACCAGGTCGAGCATGGGCGTTCCGGAAGCAAGGTTGGCGCCGTTCCAGGCCGTGTCGTCAGGATAGTCGCCGGCGCCGGCAAGCACCTTGTAGGTGCCCCCGTTGACGGCATCGGGAATATACAGCTTGGCACCTGATTGGACATCGAAAGTTCCGCCCGAAAGCGCGCCGTCGCCATTTTCGTCCGCCGCCTTCGCGCTGACCACCAGCAGCGAGCCAGGCGCGAAAACGACAGTTTTCGTGGCCACGGCGGGGGGCGGCGCCGAAAGCGAACCGTCCACCACCATGCCCGGGAGATCGTCCAGCGACTGCGGGGTCGCCACGGCAAGGGCGGCGGTGACAGGGCCGAGAGTGCTGCCGTCCGCAGCGTCGAACTGGCGCAGTATCCAGTCCGGGTCGGAGGTTCCCAGCCCCAGGGCCGCGTTGGCGCCCACGACCGCGCTGCCGTCAGTGGAATCCCTGAAGTTCGCCACCGCCACGCGGCTGTTGACCGCCAGCAGCGTTGCAGTGTCCAGCTTCAGGCTGTCGATGCCCGCACGGGCGCCGCCGTTCACGGTGACGCCGCCCGAAAGGTCCAGTGCGCCCGCGCGCAGGCTGCCGCCGGAAATGGTCGTCTTTCCCACGACGTTGAGCGCTGCGATACCGGCTGCGGCATTGATGAGCGTCAAAGTCTCGTTGATGACATTGTCGCGCCCTCCCGCAGTGGTCCCCGAAAGCAGGAAACTGCCGTTTTTGACTGTCACATTGTTGGCGAAAATGTTCTTTGCCACCACATTGGTGGCCGTGACGGTGGGCGCGGAAATCTTGCCGTTGGGCGCATAGAGAGAAAGCACCGCGCCGTCGCTGGCCGAAAGCCCGGGATCGCGATTAGCCATGATGCTGCCTTCAAGGCTCGTGATGACGCTTTCGCCGCTCAGCGCGGAGAGACCCCTGTAAAAAATAACGTCGCTACGCGCGGTGATGGTGCTGTCGCTGTGCTGGCTGGAAGGCAGGTCGTCTTGGGGGGAGTCCTCATGAAACTCCTTGGGAGGCTGTTGTGTAGTGATGTAGTCATGCCCCAGCGACACGAGTTCGGCGACGATATGGCTGTTGGTCATGACCATGTCGCCAGTTGACGTGGACTGGAAAATGCCGTTGGCATGAAGAGTGCTGTTTTCGATGTAAAAGGAACCGATGTTGATCTTGGTCGCGGGGAAAGAACGGCGCCAGAACCAAAGAACTGGATGGAACCCTTGATCTCGTTGGCGTGGACGGAGGCACCCCGAATCGTCAGCTCTCCAACGCCGCTGATGGTATTGTAGTCCGCATCGGAAGTGATGCGTGTATTGCCGCCCTGAAGGTCAAGGTTCGGCGCGGCCAGGGCCGGAGGCACCCGGAGCTGTTCCGCACCAAAACAACAAAAAAGGGCCACCACCGCAAGAAAAGCCGTCACACGGCGTTTCCCCTGCATGTGCTGCCCCGTCGAATTTCCGGCCATGTGTCGCATGGGCCGCTCCTTCGCATGGCTGTGCCTCCCTCGTCACCATGCGTCCCTACCATACCGTTGCGGGCGGACAGCCGTCAATGGCGGCAGGGGAAACAGGGTCCCCCGGCATGGTCGGGGATCCTCCATCGCGCCTGTCAGGGGTTCCTGCCGGCAGCGCCCCGCAACGTGTTGACACCGTACATCTAGGCTCAAACCTCATTAAATTACGTTATGGTTTTTTTCAGCAAGGAAAAGAGTTTTTTCCACTGGCCGCCCGAAGCAGAGCGAAGGGCGGGGCTGTCGCCGCAAGAATCCTAAAAAATAAGATTTTTTTGCGCTGGCAAGGAAGTGGGCGATTTTTGGAGGGAGTGTACTCAGGTACATGACCGACAAAAATCGTCCAGTGACGCGACCGAAGGCGGCGCGAAGCGCCGTGCCCGTTCGAGCGAAGCGAGGTACGGGCATCGTCCGCAACGCGTCAGGCCAGCGCAAAAAAGGCTGTTTTTGACGGATGATTGTGGCATTGCATAAGCTGCCACATCCCAAGCCAGCAGTCACATTAATAGGTCCAGACCCTAATGCGCGCTGCCCCAGTCGCGGCCGGAACCCCACTCCACCAGCAGCGGCACGGAAAGCTCCACACCGCCGGGCCGCACGCCCTCCATGAGGGCCGCGGCCCTGGAACCGGCCTCGCGGGCGCCGCCTTCCGGCAGTTCCAGCAAAAGCTCGTCATGGACCTGGAGGACGAGCCGGGCCTCCAGCCGGCGCAGGGCCGCATCCCCGGCCACGGCGAGCATGGCAAGCTTGATGACGTCCGCCGCGGAACCCTGGATGACCGTATTCACGGCCTGGCGCCGGGCCTGGGCCGCCATCTGCCCGTTGGCCGAGAGGATGTCGGGCAGCCAGCGGCGGCGCCCGGCCAGCGTGACCACATAGCCCTGTTCCCGCGCGCTGTCGATGACACGCGCATAAAAGGCCTTGAGACCGGAAAGGCGGCCGAAATACCTGTCGATGAACTCCCTGGCCTCGGTGGTCGGGATTTTGAGTTCCTGCGCCAGCTTGGTGGCGCCCATGCCGTAAATGAGTCCGAAATTGATGGTTTTTGCCATGCGCCGCTGGTCGGGGAGCACCCTGTCCTGCGGCATGTCGAAAATGAGCGATGCCGTGCGCGCGTGGATGTCCTCCCCCTTGCGGAAGGCATCGAGCAGGGTCGGGTCCTGAGACATGTGGGCGAGGATACGCAGCTCGATCTGCGAATAATCCGCCGAGACCAGGACATTGCCCGGGCCGGCCACAAAACAGGCGCGCATGCGCTTGCCGAGCGGCCCGCGCACGGGGATGTTCTGGAGATTGGGATTGCTGGACGAGAGCCTGCCCGTGGCCGTGGCTTCCTGATTGAAGGTGGTGTGGATGCGGTCATGCGCGTCCATGAGGCGCGGCAGGGGATCGAGATAGGTGGAGCGCATCTTCTCCAGCTTGCGGAACTGAAGGATGCTCTGCACCACGGGAGCGCCGGGCGCCAGCCGTTCCAGCGTCTCCTGGCTCGTGGAGGGCTGGCCGCCACGGGTCTTTCTGGGCGCGGCGAGCTTGAGCCGCCCGTAGAGGATCTCGCCCAGCTGTTGCGCCGAACGGATATTGAAGGTCTCGCCCGCTTCCGCGTACACCTGCCGGGTAAGCTCGTCCAGCTCGCGCTGGACATCGTCCAGAAAACTCCGGAATGCCCCCGGGTCGATGGCGATGCCGCGTTCCTCCATGGCGGCGAGCACGGGCACCAGCGGCAATTCCATGTTGGCGTAAAGGTCGGCGAGACCATTGGCCGCCAGTTGCGCCGCGAGCGTCCGCGCCATGCCGAGCGCCACGACGGCCGGCCCTTTGCCTTCCAGGCCGAGGGCGTCGCTCCAGCGGGCGGAGAGCCTGGTCCAGCCGTAGTCCCCGGCTTCGGGACCGAGCAGGTAGGCGGCGAGGCCAAGATCCAGAAGGCGCGCCCCGCCGTCAGAGAGCGCCTTCCAGAACGGCGCCGCCAGCAACAGGCTCTTGAGGTCGGCCACGGCCACTTCTCCCGCGTCTCCAAGCCAGGCGCAGAGAGCCTTCATGTCGCCCGTCCAGACATATTCCGCCACATGCTCCAGCGCGGCGGCGGGTTCCCGGGCGGCATCGCCCGCCTCAGCCACGGCCACGCGCGGCGGAAGGGCCGGCCCTTCCGGCCAGACGAGCGCCACCGTCCGCCCGCGGCACCCGGGAAGCAGCGCCACCGAGTCCACCTCCGCGGCGGGGGGCGCGGTCGCGAGCAGGTCGCACGGCGCGGGTTTCCGGCCCTCTGCAGGGGCGCCCGGCGCTTCGGGAGCGCCCGCCGGCGTTTCGGGCGGCAGAGGCGGGTCCTCCGGGGCGGCCGCGCCGTCCACATGGGGCGCCCCGGCCTGCACCAGGGCCGCGATCTCGCGCCGGAGCGCGAAGAGTTCGTATTCCTGAGCCAGAGAACGGCATTCCGCGATATCTATCGGTCCCACACGCAGCGCCGCAAGGTCGAGATGGGCGCAGACGGCGAGGGAGAGCCTGGTGAGTTCGCGCCAGGTGAACATATCCGTGAGATGTGGGCGCAGCTTGTCCTGAAGCTTTGGGGGCAACAGGGCAAAATGGTCGCGGATGTCCTCCAGCGTGGGACAGATGGCGAAGATCTGCCGCGCGGTCTTGGGTCCGATGCCGGGAACGCCGGGGATGTTGTCGCTGGCGTCGCCCACCAGGGCCTGCACGTCGGGCCACTGCGCCGGGGCGACGCCGCTTTCGGCCTCAAAATCCGCCATGGTGACAAGGCGTTCCTCGCGCGAGCCGGGGTCCCACATGAAGACGTTGGGACCGAGGCACTGCTTGAGATCCTTGTCGCCGCTGATGATGACCACGGGATGTCCGGACGAAAAGCGCGCGGCCAGCGCGGCGATGCAGTCGTCCGCCTCGCAACCCTCGGACTCCTCGAAGGGAAGCCCCAAGGCCCGCACCATGCGCTCGATGGGCGGAATCTGGCGAGCAAGCTCCTCGGGCATGGCCTCGCGGTTGGCCTTGTAGTCGGCATAGATCTCGTGGCGGAAGTTTTTGCCCCTGCCGTCCTTGAGAAACAGGAAATGCTTCGGCCGTTCCTCCCGCAGGATGCGGAGCAGCACGCGCGTGACCACCACCAGAGCGTTGGTGGGAAAACCGTCGGAACGCTGCATGTGCCGGTTGGCGAAAAAACCCCTGTAGATGAAGGCCGTCCCGTCCATGAGAAAAACGGGTTCCGCGTCGAGGCCGAGACGTTGCGTGAGCGACATGACTGCACTTCCGGACGTTGCGCCGTGCCCTCCGGCCCGCGCACAGGCGCGGCGGGGGAAACGGGTCCACACGCGGCCCGCTTGCGTTCTCCGGTCCGCGTGGGTTATGATAACGGCATGGAATCGTGCCCGCAAGTGACGGCAGCCGCCGTCGGCGGCGTCTGGCGCGTCAGCGTGGGCGGCTGCTGGAATCTGGAGCTTCCCTGGCCGGAAACGGCGGATGCGGCGCTCGCCGGGCTTGCCGACCGGAGCCTGCGCGGCCTGCACCTGGAGGCTGCCGGCCTTGATTCCTGGGACAGCAGCCTGCTTGTCTTCCTTGTCCAGCTCGTCAGGCGGGCGCGCTCGCGCGAACTCCCGGTGGAGCTTGCCCTGCCCGGGGGGCTGAAACATCTGGTGGATATGGCCTTTGCCGTGCCCGCGCGCGCAGGCGCCTCGCGCACGGCCACGCGCGGCGACGCCCTTGAGCGCCTTGGCGCGGCCGCCCTCGCCCTTCCCCCGCGCATTGCGGATTTCCTCTCTTTTCTGGGCGATGTGGCCCTTGCCGTCTGGAACCTCATCATCGGCCGCTCGCGCATGCGCTCCGGGGATTTCATTGCGGCCATGCATGAATGCGGCGTGCAGTCTCTGCCCATCATTTCCCTCACCAGCATGCTCTTCGGACTCATCCTCGCCTTTGTGGGCGCTGTCCAGCTCACCCAGTTCGGCGCGCAAATCTATGTCGCGGGGCTGGTGGGCATCGGCATGCTCCGGGTCATGGGCGCGGTCATGGTGGGGGTGGTCATGTCCGGCCGCATCGGCGCGGCGTACGCGGCGCTCATCGGCACCATGCAGGTCAACGAGGAGGTGGACGCCCTGGAGACCCTGGGCATCTCCCCGGTGGATTTCCTCGTCCTGCCGCGCGTGCTCGCCCTGACGCTCATGGTGCCGCTGCTCACCATCTATGCCGACCTCATGGGCATCATCGGCGGCTATCTCGTGGGCACGCTCATGCTCGATCTCAATCCGCTGGAATATCTCCATGCCACGGTGCAGATGGTGCCCTTCCGCCAGATCCTCATCGGGCTTGTCTATGGCACGCTGTTCGGCGTGGTCATCGCCATCGCGGGCTGCTACCAGGGCATGCGCTGCGGCAGGAGCGCCATGGCCGTGGGGCAGACCACCACCCGCGCCGTGGTTTCCTCCATTGTGGGCATCATCGTCATGACGGCCATCATCACGGTCATCTGCAACGTGCTCGGCGTCTGAGGCAAAGACATGACAGCTCCCCTTTCCGCCATCCCCGCCCCTGGCTCCGCCGCCACGGACGACGCCGGCGCGGCCCTCAGGATACGCGACCTCCAGGTGGGCTATGGCTCCTATGTGCTCATGCGCCAGGTGAGCTTTGATGTACGCAGGGGCGATATTTTCTTCATCATGGGCGGCTCGGGCTGCGGCAAGAGCACCCTGCTCCATGTGCTCATGGGACTCAAGCCGCCGCAGGCCGGGAGCGTGTTCTTCGGCGACGTGGATTTCTGGGGCGGCACGGAGTCCGTGCGCCGCAATGCCATGCGGCACGCGGGCGTGCTTTTCCAGAGCGGGGCGCTCTGGAGTTCCATGACGCTGGCGGAAAACGTGGGCCTGCCCCTCCAGCAGTACACGGATCTTGACGACGACGAGATCCGCGAACTGGCCTCGCTCAAGCTGGCGCTGGTGGGTCTGGCGGGCTTTGAGGAGTATTACCCTTCGGAGATCAGCGGCGGCATGAACAAGCGCGCGGGCCTCGCCCGGGCGCTGGCGCTGGACCCGCAGATCCTGTTTCTCGACGAGCCTTCCGCCGGTCTTGACCCGGTAAGCTCCAACCTTCTGGATGAGCTTATCCAGCAACTGCGCGACAGCCTGGGCGCCACCTTCGTCATCGTTTCGCACGAGCTGGCGAGCATCTTCAGCATCGCCACCAACGGCATCTTCCTTGACGTCAAGACGCGCACGGTCACGGCCAGGGGCGACCCGCGCGCCCTCGCGCAAGACCCGCACACCCAGGAAGACGCCCTGCTCTTCCTCACGCGCGGCGGCAAGAACCCGCTCCGGCCAGCGGCCTGCCAGGCCGTCCCCCCCACCGCTTCCCCAGGTGTTCCCGGGGCCGCTTCCCCGGCCACTCCGCCGGACGCCCGGGCGGACGCATCCCCCCCGGAAACCGCCGAAACACGGGCCAAGGACAAAAACGCATGACTCCGCAACTGTACAAAACCACAGTGGGCGCCTTTGTGGTGGGGGGCATCGTCCTCTTCACCCTGGGCATCATCCTGCTTGGCGGCGGCCGCCTCTTCAGCAACGATGTGGAATATGTGCTTTATTTTGACGGCTCCGTGAGCGGCCTTTCCATGGGCGCGCCCGTGGTGTTCCGGGGCGTGCCCATGGGCAGCGTCACCCAGATCAGCCTCGTAGCCAACGCCCGCGACTCCAATGTGACCATTCCGGTCACCATCCGCATCGACGAACGCAGCTTCATCCGCAGCAGCGGCCGCGTCCTTTCCGAATCCGCCCAGCAGGAGATCATCCGCAGGATGGTGGAGCGCGGCCTGCGCGCGCGCCTCCAGCTCCAGAGCCTCATCACCGGCCAGTACCGCGTGGAGCTTGACTTCTTTCCCGACACGCCCATGAACTTCCGCTCGTCCACCCCGGATCTGGAAATCCCCACCGTGCCGTCGCCCATCGACACGCTCCAGCGCACCCTGGCGCGGCTGCCCATCGAACAGCTGACGGCTTCGCTCGCCAGCATCCTCGAAAACGTCTCCGCCGCCGTGGACAACGGCAAGCTCAAGGCCGGCGTCGAGGCATTTGCCGCCACCTTCACGGAAACGCAGCGCATCCTCTCCGACAGCCCCCTGCGGCACGCGCTGGAAAACACCCTGCAACAGGTGGACGGCGCGAGCCGCGCCATGCAGAAGGAACTCCCCGGCGCGCTGGCGGCCTTTCACACGGCCATGGACAACATGTCCCAGGCTTCCGAACGCCTGCGCCGCGTGGCCGATTCCGCCGAGGGCACACTGGGGCGGGATTCCCCGACCATGAACGACGTGCGCCGCCTGCTCAAGGAATCCATCGCCGCCGTCCGCGCCCTGCGGAACCTGGCGGACATGCTCGAACGCAACCCCGAAGCCCTGCTCAAGGGCAGGCAAGGAAAACGCTGATGCCCCGCAAACTCTGCCCTGTCGCCGTTCTCGGCCTCTTTCTGGTCATGGTTGCCGGCTGCGGCCGCAGCACGCCCACCAGCTATTATCTGCTGGAAAGCGGCGCGGCGCCCGTCCAGGCCGACGCCCTGCCGCCCACGAGCCTTCGGGTGGCTATGGTGGAGGTGCCCAACTATCTCAACCGCAACAATATCGTCAGCCGCGTCCAGGGCGAGACCAGGCTCATCCTCGCCGAGTTCCACCTCTGGGCCGAGCCGGTGAGCAACGGCGTGCGCCGCGTGGTGGAAGAGACGCTCACCGCTCCCCTGCTCGAACAGGGCGTGACCGTGCTGCCCCCCGGCGCCACCAGCGGCGGCGACTATGTGCTGGCGCTCGATGTGCAGCGCCTTGACGGCAATTTCAACGAAAAGGCCGTGCTGGAAAGCCGCTGGACCCTGCTGGACAGGGATGACGCGCCGCTCGCCAACGGCATCTTCTCCGCCGAGGAGATGGTCCAGGGCAGCGACTACAATGTGCTCGTGGGCGCGGAGAGCCGCCTGGTGCGCCGCCTGGGCGACTATCTCGCCGGGCGGCTGCCGCCGCTCCTGAAGCGCCGCTGACGGCGTTCGAGCGTTTTCGCAATGAAATTGCGTAACGCTCTGGCGGCTGCGGGAGCAGACGCCCGCGCCGAATGAGCGTCCAGACCGCGTTCTGGACGCGAAATGGCAGGCGACGCCGCGATTGAAAATGGATATTTTCAATCGCAATATGCTCCAGGCCAGCGTCGGCCGGGCAAGGCCTGCGCCGCCGGACGCGCTTTCCGTCAGGCGCGAGTTTCAGGCAAGAAATTGCACGTCCGTCACTGGACGGCACCGCGCGACCCGGGCTATCCTCACAGGTACGGAGCGCGGAAAGCCACGCGCGCTCCCGCGTTTTTGTCGCCCCTTCCCCGGCGAAAACGCAACCGCAAGCCCGCGCGGCAGGGCCGCGCAAGGGAGCGTCCCATCATGAAGAGCACCTTTCGCCCGACCCGGCGCTTTTTTCTGAAACAGGCCACCACCGGCGCCCTTGCGCTCGGCCTTTTCCCGCTCATGGGCTGCGCGCCCGCCTGGGGAGCGGCGGCAAAAACTCCGGCGGCCCCCGGCGCCACGGGCGCCGCCCCCGGCGGCAAGCCGCTGGTGGTCTATTTTTCCCGCTCCGGCAACACGCGCAGGCTCGCCGAGCTGATCCACAAGCGCGTGGGCGGCGACATCCTCGAGATCACGCCCGTCACGCCCTACCCCGCCGACTATCAGGCCACCGTGGATCAGGCCAAGCGGGAACAGGCGGACAACGCGCGCCCGGCGGTGAACACAAAGATCGCCGACCCCGGACAGTACAGCGTCATCTTCCTCGGCTATCCCAACTGGTGGAGCAGCATGCCCATGCCGGTCTGGACCTTTGTGGAGCAGAACGGCCTTGACGGAAAGACCATCGCGCCCTTCTGCACGCACGGGGGCGGAGGCATGGGGCACAGCGAGAGCGACCTCAAAAAACTCCTGCCGCATGCCCGCGTGCTCAAGGGGCTGGCCGTGCGCGGCACGAGCGCGGGCGGCGCGGAAAAAACCGTGGAAAAATGGCTCGAGGGGCTGGGGAACGCCCTGATCGAGACCACCACCGGCAATCCCGCCATTTACCCCGACGGCGCCTACTGACGCCGCCGCGTCCCGCCCGCTGCCGGGGCCACGCCAAAAATACGGGAGCGTCCTTTCAGTCAGGATGCTCCCGTTTCCCGTTTAATCCCGAACGCAAGCCAGCGGCCATCCCCGTCGTCGGGCGAACGACGCTTCGCGCAGGCCCGCGCTTGCGCCCGGACGCACTTGCGGCTAGGCTGCGCCCATGTCCGCATCCGTCTTTACTCTGGAGCATACGGACGGCGCCGCGCGCGCGGGGCTTCTCCGCACGGCGCACGGCGTCATCCCCACGCCCATCTTCATGCCCGTGGGCACGGTCGGCTCGGTCAAGGCCGTGGCGCCCGATGACCTCGCGGCCATCGGCGCGCCCATCATCCTCGGCAATACCTACCACCTCTACCTGCGGCCCGGCGACGAGCTTGTGGCCCGGCGCGGCGGCCTGCACCGCTTCGCCTCCTGGCCGGGCGCCATCCTGACGGACAGCGGCGGCTTCCAGGTCTTCAGCCTGAGCAGTCTGCGCAAGATCCGCGAGGAGGGCGTGGAGTTCCGCTCGCACATCGACGGCTCGCGGCATATGTTCACGCCGGAATCCGTGGTGCGCGTCCAGCGCAATCTCCACTCCGACATCATGATGGTGCTGGACGAATGCGTACCCTACGGCGCGGATTACGCCTATACGGAACGCTCCGTCGGCCTGACCACGCGCTGGGCGGCCAGGGCGCGCGCCGCGTGGCCGGCAGGCGCCGGGCCGAACCTGCTCTTCGGCATCGTTCAGGGCGGATTTTTCGAGGACCTGCGCCGTCGTTCGGCGGAGGAACTCCGCGCGCTGGACTTTGACGGCTATGCCATCGGCGGCCTGTCAGTGGGGGAAAGCAAGGCCCAGCTGCACGACCTGCTGCGCCTCACGGCGCCGCTCCTGCCGGAAGGCAAGGCGCGCTACCTCATGGGCGTGGGCACACCGCTGGATATCGTGCTCGGCATCCTGGCCGGGGTGGACATGTTCGATTGCGTGTTGCCCACGCGCAACGCGCGCAACGGCACGCTCTATACGTCGCTGGGCAAAATCAACATCAAGCGCCGGGAATACGCCGAGGATGACGGCCCGCTCGATCCGGCCTGCGACTGCTATGCCTGCCGCACCTTCTCGCGCGCCTATCTGCGGCACCTCTTCGTGAGCAGGGAACTGCTCTCCTTCCGGCTCAATTCCCTGCACAACCTGACGTATTTCCTGCGTCTGGCGCGCGGCGCGCGCGAGGCCATTCTGGAAAACCGCTTCGCGGCCTATGCCGCCCGCATCGCCGCCCTCTACCCCGACGAGGCGGCGCAGGCGGGTCTGGAAGGATTCTGACGCCGGCTCAGACAGAGGCGCCGGCCGGGAGCGCATCGCGGCGCTCGCGGCGGCGCACCAGAAAAAAGACCACAAAGGCGCCCGCCAGCTTGGAGAGGCTCATGACCACGATGCCCTCGGACGAGGCAATGCCGATGATGAGCAGGAACACCAGGCTGTCCAGCGGCGCGCCCAGCAGGCTGGAGATGAGAATGCGCTGCGAGAACGGCTTGCGGGTGAAGGTGAAGAGCGCCCAGTCGCCCAGTTCGCCCACGGCAAAGGCCGCGGCGCTCGCCACGGCCAGCTGGGGCGAGGCCATCCACCAGCTCACGGCGCAGCCCACGAGCATGGCCCAGAGGATGTGGTGCCCCACGCGGCGCTGGGCAAAATCCCGCACCACAAAGACGAAGCCCACGATGAGCGATGCCGGGGACCAGAACTCGCCATTGGGCAGTTCCAGCATCGGCGTAACGGCAAAGACCCAGTTGACGCCCACGATGAGCGCCATATAGGTGAACAGCGAAAACATGACGATGTCTCTGGTCCTCTGGAGGTGATCCGGCAGCCCCCGCACCGCCGGGCGCGCGGGGCAGGCGGCGACAACGGGCGCAGCATACCGGACACGACGCCGGAAGTCGAGCGAAACCCTGCCCGCGCGGGCGAGCCGGCCGGCGGGATCAGAGCGGATGCTCCCGGTCATAGCGCTCAATATGGGCGATGAACGCGTCCTCCAGCGTGGGATCGGGCATATCCGTGACCGAGGCCTTGAGTTCGTCCGGCGTGCCCACGCTGATCATGGCCCCCCGGTAGATAAGGGCGATGCGGTCGCAGTACTCCGCCTCCTCCATGAAGTGCGTGGTCACGAGCACCGCCGCGCCCGCCGCCGTGAGCGCCGAGATATGCTTCCAGAAATCGCGCCGGGTACGCACATCCACGCCGGAGGTGGGTTCATCCAGAAAAAGCGCGGGCGGCTCGTGGAGCGTGGCGCAGAGCAGGGCCAGGCGCTGCTTGAGTCCCAGGGGCAGCGTGGCCGTGCGCGCCCTGAGCCAGCCTGTAAGCTCAAGGGCATCGGCCAGCACGGGCAAAAGCGCGTCGCGCCTTCCGGCGTCCAGGCCGTACAGGTCCGCAACTATGGTGATATTCTGCCAGACGGTGATGTCGGGATAGAGGGAAAACTTCTGCGCCATGTAGCCCAGACGCTTGCGCGCGGCGCTGCCGGAACGGAGCAGGTCCACCCCGTCCACGGCGCAGTCCCCCGAGCTGGGCCGCGACAGGCCGCAGAGCATGCGAAAGGTGGTGGACTTGCCCGCGCCGTTGGGACCCAGCAGGCCGAAAATCTCCCCGGCGCGCACCTCGAAGCTGATGTCGCGGGCGGCCACAAAATCGCCGAACTTCTTGGTCAGCCTGTTGGCGACGATGCGCGCGCCCGCGCCGGACGCGACGGATGCCCCGGCGCTTCCCGCCACGGGCAGGCGCCCGTAGGGCGAAGGCCGCTTGTCGATGCCCCCCACCTCGCCGAGATAGGCGTCCTCCAGGCGCGGCGGCACGGGCCTGCCCCCCCGCGCCAGGACCTCCTTGCGCAGCGTGTCCGGCGCGTCCGCCGCCAGCACCACCCGCAGGGAGCTGCCCTGGATGAGGGCATCGCTCACGCCCGGTCGCATGCTCCAGTACGCCAGCGCCTCCCTGTGCGCGTTGCCGCCGTTCCCGGCGTCCGCCGGGTCACGAAGGAGGAAGACGCGGCCTTCCGCGCGGCGGGTGAGTTCGCCCGGCGCCCCGGCAAACAGCGTCCTTCCGGCGTCAAGCATGATGACGCCGGGGCAGCGTTCGGCCTCGTCCAGATAGGATGTCGACCAGAGTACGGTCATGCCGCCCGTGCTGAGTTCCTGCACCATGCGCCACAATTCCCGGCGCGACTGCGGATCGACGCCCACCCCCGGCTCGTCGAGCAAGAGCAGACGCGGCGCGCCCAGAAGCGCGCAGGCGATGCCCAGCTTCTGCTTCATGCCGCCGGAGAGCCGCCCGGCAAGGCGCTCCGTGAACGGCCCGAGCGAGGTAAAGGCGAGCAGCCTGCGGAAAAGCGCCTCGCGCGCCTCCTCCCCCACGCCGCGCAGGCTGGCGTAGAGCCGCAGGTTCGCCATGACGCTGAGGTCCTCGTACAGGCCGAAGCGCTGCGGCATGTAACCGATGCTGTTGGGTTCGCGCCGCAAAAGCTCTTCAGGGGAGAGGCCGAAGATGCGGAGCGTGCCGCCCGCGGGCGTCATGAGACCGGCCAAAAGACGCATGAGCGTGGTCTTGCCCGAGGCGTCGGGTCCCACAAGTCCGGTGATGCGCCCGGCGGGGATGCGCGCCGTGACCCCCCGGAGCGCCTCCGTCCGCCTCCTGCCCGAACCGAAGGCCATACGCACGCCGTCAAGGACAACGGCCGGGACGTCCGCGACGCCGGACGCCGGGGAGTCGGCGGAACCGCTCCGGACGGACGCCGCCACGGGCGCGGAACTCATGGCGCGGCGGGTTCCGCGAAAATGGTCACGGGCATGCCCTGGCGCATGACGTTTTCCGGGTCTTCAGCCCGGATACGCAGGCGATAGACCAGAGCGGTACGCACCTCGCGCGTCTCGACGGTCTTGGGCGTAAACTCTGCCGTGGGCGAGATGAAGCCCACCGTGCCGGGAAAGGTCCTGCCCGGCGCGGCGTCCACGGCCACGCGCACGGGCATGCCCGGCCTGATCCGGCCGAGGTTCGGCTCGTCCACATAGGCGCGCAGCCACACCGGATGGGTGAGCGTGAGGGTATAGACGGTCTGCCCCGGCTGGACGATGGACCCGGCCTCGCGCGCCCGCGTGAGGACGATGCCCTTTTGCGGCGCATGGAGAACGCCGTCCGCCAGCTGGATCTCGGCATGGCGCAGTTCGGCCTCGGCGGCGGCCACGGCCGCGCGCTGGGCAAGGACGTCCTCTTCGCGGTAGCCGGACAGGAGCATGTCGAGCTGGTCCTGGGCGGAACGCAGACGCGCCGTGGCCTCGCGGTCGGAAGCGCGGGCATTGTCCAGTTCCTTCTGCGAGATGGCGTTGCTGGCGCGCATGGTGGAGACGCGATGAAGATTGATGGCCGCATTTTCCGCCACGGCCCGCGCCGCCGCCACCTGCGCCCGGGCCTGGGCGACCTCTTCCGTGCGGTAGCCGCGTTCAAGGCGCGCCAGATCAGCCTTTTGCCCGGCAAGCCCGGCCGCCGCCTGATCGCGCTGCTGGAGCAGCAGATCGGCATCCAGACGGGCCAGGGGCTGGCCCTCGGTCACGGCATCGCCCTCGTCCACAAGCACGGCGGCGATGCGCCCGCCCACGCGGAAACCGAGATCCACCTGCCGGATATCCACATTGCCGTACAGGGTCAGGCCCTTGCCGTGGCGGCCCTCATAGAGCTTCCAGCCCCACAGGCCGCCGCCCAGACAGGCGAGCGCAAGGGCGCCGAGAAGAAGCCCCCTTGCCATGCGGGAAAGCGCCATAGGCATATCCTTGGCTTTGTCCTACTTTTGCCTTGCTAAGCGCGTCTCTGTGTGCGCGCGCCGCCTTTCCACGATAGCCCCGGCCGTCGCCGGCGTCCAGAGCGGCGTCGTTCAGAACAGGAACAGCGAGGCGAGGCCGAGAAAGATGAAAAAGCCCGCGCCGTCGGTGAGCGTGGTGAGGAAAATGCTCGACGCCTGGGCCGGATCGCGCCCCAGGGCGCGGAAAATCAGGGGGATGGACCCGCCCGCCACGGCCCCGAGGATCATGTCGCAGAGGATGGCGCCGCCCATGACGCACCCCACCAGGCGGTTCCCCGTGAACCACCATGCCCCGAGAAAGGAGGACCCGGCCATGAACAGGCCGGTGGCGAGGCCGATCTTGCCTTCGCGCAGGACGGCCTTCCATGCCTTGCGATGATCGAACCTGTCCGTGGCGAGCTGGCGGATCATGACAGCCAGGGCCTGCTGGCCCGTATTGCCCGCCTGGTTGGCGACCATGGGCATGAGCACGGCGAGCACGGCCATCTGGGCGATGGTGCCCTCGAACATATAGACCACCGAGGCCGAAAAGGCGGAATTGAGCATGTTGACCACCAGCCAGGGCAGGCGCTTGCGAACGCTCTCCAGCCAGGGGGTGTCCACGCTTTCCTCCGGGTCCGCGCCGACCATGCCGAGCATGTCCGCGCTCGCCTCGTCATGGATGATGTCCATGATGTCGTCGTAGGTGACCACGCCCATGATGTGCCCCTCGTAGTCCACCACGGGCATGGCAAGATAGTTGTAGTGCGAAAGCAGGTTGGCGACCTCGCCCTTGTCCGTGTCGTAGGTGACGCTGACCACGTTCTGCCCGGCCACGGCATCCCCCACTATGGTTCCCGGCCGGGCGAGCATGAGGTCGCGCAGGGAAAGGACGCCCACCAGCACATCGCGGCCGTCCACCACATAGCCGTAATAGGGGCTTTCCTTGTCCGCCATCTCACGCCGGATATGGGCGATGGCCTCGTCCACGGTCAGGTCCTGCTCCAGCAGGATAAGCTCCGTGTTCATGACGCCGGCGGCGGAGTCCGGGTCAAAATTCAGCAGGTTGCGGAGTTCTTCGGAATCTTCCCTGGCGAGCTTTTCGAGCAGGACGTCGCGGTGCCCCTCGTCCAGTTCGTCCAGCACGTCGGCCGCGTCGTCCGGCGCCATTTCCGCGATGATCTGGGCCGCCACGTCCGCATCGAGGTTCTCGAGGACATCCACGGCCACGTTGCCTTCCAGCTCGGCAAGGGCCTCGGCGGCGTCCTCCTTGGGCATGTGCCTGAGCGCGCAGACCCGTTTTTCCAGGCTGAGATTTTCCAGATGGTCGGCAAGGTCGGCGGGGTGGATGAATTCCGCCTCTTCCCCGGCCTCCCGGCAGACTTCGGGCAGGCTGAGTCCGTGGGGTTCGGCCCGTTCGCCGTTTTCCCGGGGCACGGCGCCACCCGGCGCAGCGGCGGCGCCGGAAGCCCCCTCCGCGCCCGGAGCCTTCGGAGCGTCCGGCAGGACGCCATGCCTCTCGGCGCCAGAATCGGTCATTTCGGCTCCTTTACCGGCCGGCGGCGTTCTTGACGCACGGGGCGGGGCATTTTATGAAGACCCGGTGCCTGCGGATGCGACCGGAGCATGAAGTCCGTCCCCACCGCCACCATGGCGGCAATTGATGGCTATAGCATGCCCCCCGGTACGGGACAAGCCCCGGCGCCGCCCCCCATGCGGGGCACCCCCGGTGCGATGGCAAGACCGCCGGCAACAAAAAAGGAACGACATGAAAACAGCATATCGCCGCGCCGCCGTTGCCGCGCTCCTGCTCCTGGCGGCCTGCGCGGCCCTTGTGTGCGCCGTCGTGCCCTCCCTTGTGGAGGACGCGGTGCGCCGGCAGATCGCGGAGCTTCCCGCCGTCCTGCCGCACGAGCCGGGCGTGACGGTCGCGCCGCCACGCGTACGGGAAGTGCGGTTTTCACCGCTCTCCCGCACGCTCGTTCTGGGCGGCATCGAATGCCGCGGGGAAGTGCGCGATACGGCATCGGCGGCGCCCTCCTCCCCGCCGTCCGTCACCTTCTTCACCCGGACTGAAGAGCTTTCGCTCAGGCTCACCCTTCGCGCCGTGCTCCTGACCACCCCTCTGGGCCGCTTCCTGCTGCCGGGCGCCGATGCGGAGCCGACCCTTCTGCCTGTGGCCGACAGCGCCCGCATCCGCGACCTGACCGAAACCGTGACCACGCCCGACCTCGTTCTGACAGGCACGCTCCGCGCGGGCGAGGCAGAGGGCCTGCGCGCGGACACGAGCCTGCTCCGCGCCCTTGCGGCCGGCGCGGCCGGCGCGCCCGACGCCTCCGGCAAGGCTCCCGACGCCCTTGACGTCATCTATGGCATCGCCGTGGAGCGCCTGCGCCTTGGCGACATGACCATGGACATGAAGATGGCCGACGGGAAAACGCGGCTTTCCGCCTCCTGCGCGGAGTCCTGCCTGCTGGGCAAGGAAGGGCGCCGCGTGGCGGAAGAACGCTTCAGGGATATCCGCGCCACGCTTCCCGACGGGCAGAGATTCGCCCTGGCTTCGCTGGAATACCTCGCCGTTGTCCTGCCGGAAAAGGAGCGCTTGCGCGCCTTCCTTCGGGAGCCTGGCGTCGCGTCGCCGTCAGCGGGGCGGCTCCGGACGGCGCTGGAGGCGCTCGTTTCCGGGCCAGAACCGCTGGTGGGCGAGCTTGTCGTCACGGATCTGGCCCTCTCCGTGGACCAGGCCGGTTCCCTTGAGGAACGGCACGCCCTCCGCCTGAAGCGGTGCAGCAGCGTCTGGCGTTCCAACGCCCCGCTCGATCAGACGCTCGTCATCGAAGGCCTCTCCATGCCCGTGTTTCCGCTGGAGGACGCCACCGGGCTTCGCTTCCCCGGCCTGTCCCTCCTTGTGCTCGACGCCACGGCGGCCGTGCGCGGCACCGGTCCCCGCAACGCCACCGCGCCGCCACCGGAACAGCACACGGGGAGCCTCACGCTCCGCGGACTCGGCACGCTGGACTATGGCGTCACGCTCGCGTCAGGCGGCCACGCTTCGCCTGAAGACATCCTGCGCGGCACCTACAGCGACCTCTCGCTCCGCTACACCGACGCGGGGCTGTTCGCCTACCTTGCCAACGGGTTCATGCCGTCGGCCGACGCGGCCATGATGGTCATCAAGGTGGGGCTTGCGCGCTTTTGCTCGGCCGACACTCCGGAAAACGCGACCCTGCGCGCCGCCCTGGAGACCTTTGTCGAACGCCCGGGCACCCTCGTCCTCCGGGGCCGCGCCCCCTTCACCCTGCTGGAGGCGCTCCTGAAGGCGGGCGACGGCGATGCCGGCGCACTCTTCAGCGCCACGGCCGAACCGGGCCGGCGCACGCTTGAGGAAAGCATCCGCCACATCCAGGCACTGGGCGCCTCCCGGCGGGGAGAACGCTGACCCATGCGTACGCTCGTCCTGAAAAAGGATGAAGACCGGCGCATCCGCGCGGGCCACCTCTGGGTCTTTTCCAATGAGGTGGACACGCGCAAAAGCCCGCTCGCGGACTTTGCCCCCGGCGAGGAGGCCACTCTGCTGGACGCGCGCGGCAAGCCGCTGGGCAGCCTCTGCGTCAATCCCGGCTCGCTTATCTGCGGCCGCCTGCACAGCCGCACCCCCGGGACGCCGCTGGACGAAGCCCTGCTCCGCGAACGCCTGGCCCAGGCCCTGGACATGCGCCAGCGCCGCTTTTCCGGGCCGTGGTACCGGCTCTGCCATGGCGAGGGCGATCTTCTCCCCGGCCTGATCATCGACCGCTACGGCGACCACCTCACGCTCCAGATCGGCACGGCGGCCATGGAAGCCCGCAAGCCGCTCCTTGTCCGCTGCCTTGAGGAACTGCTCCGGCCCGTCTCCCTCCGGTTCGACAACGATATCCCGGCCCGGGGGCTGGAGGGGCTGGGGCGGGAAGACGAGACCCTGGGACCTGTGCCGGAATTTCTGGAAGTGCCGGAAAACGGCTGCCGGTTCACGGTGCCCGCCGCGCGCGGACAAAAGACGGGCTGGTTCTATGACCAGCGCGCCAACCGGCGCGAGTTCGCCCGCTACGCCGCGGGCGCGGATGTGCTCGACATTTTTTCCTATGCCGGCGGCTTCGGCGTCACCGCCGCGGCGCACGGCGCCGCCTCCGTGACCTTTCTCGACGCCTCGGAGCCGGCGCTCGACCTCTGCCGCCGCAATCTGGAAGCCAATGCCCCGGGCCTTTCCGGCGCCATGACGGCCATCCAGGGCGACGCCTTCCAGCGCCTTAGCGAACTGGCCGCCTCCGGCAGGCGTTTCTCCCTCGTCAGCCTTGATCCCCCGGCCTTCATCAAGCGCAGGAAAGACGCGGCCCAGGGCCTCGCCGCCTACCGCAAGATCAACCTTCTGGCCGCCAGCCTGCTCGCGCCCGGCGGCATCCTCGCCACCTCGTCCTGTTCGCATCATCTCGAGGCGGACGAACTCGGCCGCTGCATCGCCCGCGCCGCCGCCCGGCTCGGCCGCCCGGCGCGGATACTGCATGCGGGCGGACAGGGGCCGGATCATCCCGTCCATGCCGCCATGCCCGAAACGGCCTACCTCAAATGCCGCATCGCCCGGTTCGACTGAAAACCGGCGCGGCCAGTTCCCGGAGATCCCGCATGTTCAACAAGACCCGCCTGCTCACTCCCGGTCCCACCCCGCTGCCCGAACGCGTGCGCCTCGCGCTTGCCAGGGACATGATCCATCACCGCAAGGGAGAGTTCACCGCCATCATGGACCGGGTGCAGGAAAAACTGCGCCGCCTTTTCGGCACCGAAGGCCCGGTGCTGCCGCTTTCCTGCTCCGGCACCGGCGCCATGACCGCCGCCGTGTATTCGCTCTTCAGCCCCGGCGACAGGGTCCTCGTGGTCGAAGGCGGCAAGTTCGGCGAGCGCTGGCGCGCCATCGCCGCTTCGCGCGGGCTTTTGGTGACGAGCCTTCAGGTGCCGTGGGGCGAGGCGGTGCGCCCGGAAGACGTGGCCGCCGCCCTGGAGGCGGACCCGGCCATCCGCGGCGTGCTCCTCCAGGTGTGCGAGACCTCCACGGGTGTGCGGCACCCCGTGCGGGAGGTGGCGGAACGCATGGCCGGCCGCGAAACCCTGCTGGTGGCCGACGGCATTTCGGCGGTGGGCATCTCCCCCTGCCCCATGGATGCATGGAACATCGACTGCCTGCTCACGGGTTCGCAAAAAGGACTCATGCTGCCGCCGGGCCTCGCCCTGCTGGCGCTTTCGCCCCGCGCCTGGGAACGGGCCGGGGCCACGCGGCCCGGCTGCTTCTATTTCGACCTGCCCGGGGAGCGCGACAACGTGCTCAAGGGGCAGACGCTGTTCACAACGCCGGTCAATCTCATCGTCGGCCTGGACGCAAGCCTGGACATGCTGCTCGAAAACGGCCTGGAAGCGGTCTATGCCAAGCAATGGGCACTGACCATGCTCGTGCGCGCGGGCGCCCGGGCCATGGGGCTTGAACTCTTCGCCAGGGAGCATTTCGCCTGGGGACTCACCAGCGTGCGCCTGCCCGAGGGGGTGAAGGGCGGCGACGTGCTGCGCGTGGCCCAGAAGGAATACGGGGTGTGCATGGCCGGGGGCCAGGATCAGCTCAAGGGGCGCATCGTCCGCATCGGGCACATGGGCTGGGTGGACTGGGCCGACGCGCTGGCGGGCCTGTACGCGCTTGACCGGGGCCTCATGACCACGGGCGGCTATTCCGCCGCGCGGGATTATCTGGAAACGGCCATGGCCGCCTACCGGGCCGCGCTTGAGACAGGCCCCGGCATCGTGCCGCCCAGGGCGGAGATCCGCAGCTGAGGACGGCATTGCGTCCTTCCCGTCGGGGCACCCCCTTGCCTCGCGGCGCAGAGGCCTTATGTATGGGGAGCCGCGCGCGGAAACCGCGACAGCGGAGAACTGTCGGCCTGCGAGGTTTTCATGACCGATCACAACGCTTCCCGGAATGCCGCCGGCGCCACCGGAGCGCCCCTGCCCGAGGTGACGTTTTCCACCTTCATCATTTCCCTGGCCTCTTCCGCCCTGGTCGGACTCGGCGAAGTGCCCGACCCGGCGACGGGCCGGGTGTCGCGCGATCTGCTGCTCGCGCGGCACAACATCGACGTGCTGGAAATGCTGCGCCAGAAGACCGAAGGCGGTCTTGACGGGCAGGAGCGCGGCCTGCTGGAGAACATCCTCTGCGAGCTGCGCCTCAAGTATGTCATCCACTGCGACGCGGCCGGCGCCGCAAACGCCGCAGCCGCGACCTGCTGACGCGGCCGCCGCGCCATCTCATCAACGGGATACTGCCATGAAAACCATCAATGTCGGGCTTGTGGGCATCAGCGGCTATGCGGGCATGGAACTGGCGCGCCTTTTGAGCGCGCACCCCGCCATGCGCCTTGTCCTTGCCTGCTCCCGCGCCGAAGCCGGAAAGCGCCTGGGCGACTTCTATCCCTTCCTGCGCCACCTGCCCGGGGCGGATGTGGTCATCAGCGTTTTTGACGCCAAAGAGGCCGCGGCCGCCTGCGATCTTGTCTTTCTGGCGGTTCCGGCGGGCACGGCCATGCGGCTGACGCCGCCCCTGCTGGAGTCCGGCGTCAAGGTGGTGGATTTTTCCGCCGATTTCCGCCTGCGCGACGCCCAGGTCTACGAAGAATGGTACGGCGCGCCCCACGCCTGCCGCCAGGTGCTGCCCCGCGCCGTTTACGGCCTGCCGGAGCTGTACGCGGCGGACATCGCCCGCGCGCAACTGGTGGCAAACCCCGGCTGCTACCCCACGTCGGTCATCCTCGGCCTCTATGCCGCGCTCAAAAACGGCCTTGTGGAAAACAGCGGCATCATCGTGGACGCCAAATCCGGCGCCAGCGGCGCAGGGCGCAAGGCCGCCGTGCCCACGCTCTTCTGCGAGGTGGCGGACAATTTCCGCGCCTATGGCCTGCCGCGCCACCGACATACGCCGGAGATGGAGCAGGAGCTTTCCCTTGTGGCCGACGGGGACGTGCGCCTCCAGTTCACGCCGCATCTGGTGCCCATGAACCGGGGCATCCTTTCCACCATCTACACGACCCTGAAAAATCCCCAGCTCACCCTTGAAGAGGCGCGCGACGCCTTTTGCCGGACGTGGGAACGCAGCCCCTGGGTCCGCGTGCTTCCGGCGGGCGCGGTTCCGGAAACGCGCTTCGTGCGCGGCAGCATGTTCTGCGATATGGGGCTGGTGGTGGACACGCGGACGGGACGCCTCGTCATTCTCTCCGCCATCGACAATCTGTGCCGGGGCGCCGCCGGCCAGGCGCTTGCCAATGCCAACCTCATGTGCGGCCTGCCCGTGGACACGGGCATGGAACGCCTGGCCCCCCTCGCGTAGCCATGGACGGGACGCGCGCGGATGCAGGGGGGCGGCTGGAGGCCGCGGTACAGGACCCGGAACTCTGCGCCGGACTCCTGCGCCGTCTCGAAGCCGCGCTTGCCGGACAGGGCCTGCGCTTCATGGAAGTCTGCGGCACGCATACCGTGTCCATCTTCCAGAGCGGCCTGCGCTCGCTGTTGCCGTCGGTCGTCACCCATCTTTCCGGGCCGGGGTGTCCGGTCTGCGTGACGCACGACGCGGAAGTGGCGGCCATGCTCGACCTTGCCGGACGCGACGACGTCATTTTCGCCACCTTCGGGGACCTTTTGCGCGTGCCCGGCCCGGGCGGCAGATCGCTCAAGCACGCGCAGGCGGCCGGGGCGCGCGTGGAGATCGTCTATTCCCCGCTGGACGCGGTGCGGCTCGCGGCCCGGCATCCTGACGCCACAGTGGCCTTTGCCGGCGTGGGCTTTGAAACGACGGCCCCCACGGTGGCGGCCTCCGTTCTGGCCGCGCGGGCGCAGGGCCTGCGAAACTTCTGTGTCCTGTCCCTGCACAAGCTCGTTCCCCCGGCGCTCCGCGCCCTTGCGGACGACCCGCACTGCAAGGTGGAAGCCTTTCTCCTGCCCGGCCATGTCGCCACAGTGCTCGGGCTGGCGCCCTTTCGCTTTCTCGCCGCGGAGCACGGGCTTCCCGCCGCCGTGGGCGGTTTCGCCCCGGCGGACATCCTGCTGGCGCTCTGCCGCATGGCGGAGATGCGCCGCAACGCCAGCCCCGATGTGGTCAACGCCTATCCCCGCGCCGTGGATGATGCGGGCAATGCCCGCGCCCGCGCCCTCATGGACGAAGTCTTCGCGCCCGGCGACGCGCTCTGGCGCGGCCTGGGCCGCATCCCGCAGAGCGGCCTCGCCCTGCGGCCGGCATTTGCGGAATTTGACGCCATGGCGCGCTTCGGCATCGAACTCGCCGAAACCCCGCCCCTGCCCGGCTGCCGTTGCGGCGCCGTGCTCCGGGGGCGCATCACGCCGCCGCAGTGCCCGCTCTTCGGCAAGGCCTGCACCCCCGCCACGCCCGTGGGTCCGTGCATGGTCTCCACCGAGGGCAGCTGCGCGGCCTATTTCAGGTACGCGGCCTCGTGAGGGCGCGGCGTCCCCTGCCGCTTCTGTAAAAACAAGGACTCCCCATGGACGAATGTCTCCTTCTGGATGCGGGCAGCGGTGGGCGCGCTTCGCAACGCCTTGTGAGCCAGTGCTTTCTGCGCCATTTCGCCAATCCGCTCCTGGAACGGCTGGACGATGCCGCCGAGCTGCGCCCGGCGGCGGCTCCGCTTGCCATGAGCACGGATTCCTATACCGTTTCTCCGCTCTTTTTTCCGGGCGGCAGCATCGGCACCCTGGCCGTCCACGGCACGGTCAACGATGTGGCAATGCTCGGCGCGCGGCCGCACTGGCTCTCCTGCGCGTTCATCCTGGAGGAAGGACTGCCCCTGGAGACCCTTGAGCGTGTGGCCCGGGACATGGGCGAGGCGGCCCGCGCCGCCGGCGTCGCCATCGTCACGGGCGACACCAAGGTGGTGCCGCGCGGCGCCTGCGACAAGATCTTCGTCAATACCTCCGGCGTGGGCGAGATCTATGCCGATCCCGCGCCTTCCGGGCATGCGGCGCGCCCCGGCGACGCGGTGCTGGTGAGCGGCAGCCTGGGGGACCACGGCCTCACCATCATGGCGAGCCGCGAGGAGCTTTCCTTCCTCACGGATGTGCGCTCGGATTCCGCCCCTCTGGCCGACATGGTGGCGGCGGTCATCAGCGCCTGCGGCGAGGTGCACACCTTCCGCGACCCCACGCGCGGCGGCCTCGCCACCACGCTCAACGAGATTGCGGAACAGTCCGGCGTGGGCATCGAGATCGACGAGGCAAGCCTTCCCGTCCACGAATCGGTGCGCGGCGGCTGCTCCTTTCTGGGGCTGGACCCCCTCTATCTCGCCAATGAGGGCAAATGCATCTGCATCCTGCCCGAAGCGCGGGCCGAAGCGGCACTGGCGGCCATGCGCGCCTCGCCGTTCGGACGCGAGGCCGCGCGCATCGGCACCGTCACGGACGGTCCCGCCGGGCAGGTGGCCCTGCGGACCCGCATCGGCGGCAAGCGCCTGCTCTCCATGCTGGAGGGCGCGCAACTGCCGCGCATCTGCTGAAACGGCGAAGCCCGGACCCGCTTACGACACGCGCCGGACGCGGCGGCTCAGGACGAGCGACATATAGGGCGGCCGGGCATCGCCTTCCCTCACGCCCCGGCGCAGTTGCGCATTTGGGCGTTCCACATGGCTCGCCAGCAGGGCGTCCGCCGCGCGGCCCTGCGCTTCGAGCGCGCGGGCAATGGCCGGAAAATTGCGGTACGCCTTGAGGATGACCGCCGTGTCCGCCCGGGCAAGCTCCGCGGCCAGGTTTTCGCCGCTCCTGATGCCCGGCAGGATGTGCAGGCTTTCCTCCCCTTCGCAGAGGATGGTCTGCGTGGCGGCGGCCGCCGCCTGAAAGGACGTGATGCCGGGAACGACCTCCACGCGCGCGTCCGGGGCCATGGCCCGCACGGTGCGGAGCAGATAGCCGAAGGTGCTGTACACGAGCGGGTCGCCGATGGTGAGAAAGGCCGCATCCTCCCCGGCGCCCAGCACTTCCAGGGTGGACTCGGCCGCGGCGCGCCAGGCCGCGCGCAGGGGCGCCTCCTCCCGCGTCATGGGAAATTCCAGCCGCAGGATGCGCGCGTCCGCCCGCAGGTGGGGGCGCGCCGTCTCCAGCGCCGCCGAATAGTCGTTGCGCGGCGAGGCCGCCGCAAGGATGACGTCCACGCCGCCGAGGACGCGGGCCGCCCGCAGGGTGAGCAGATCCGGGGCGCCGGGTCCCACGCCCACGGCATAGAGCGTGCCGTTCATTTTCCTTCCCCCTTGCCGCCGCTCGCCGGCCGCGGCAATCCCTTCAGCCATGCCGCGAGCAGCTCCGCCGCCTCGATGGAGCGCGGACCCGGCCGCGCGAACAGCGCCTCGTCCACCACCAGTGTCCGGCCCTCGCGCACGGCGCGCAAGCCCCGGTAGTGCGGCCGCTCCGCCAGGGGCTGCGGCGCCGGATTCATGGGTCCGCGCTGGACGAGATAGACATCCGGGTCCGCCAGGATGAGGGCTTCCTCATTGATGCGCGCAAGCCTGCGCCCTTCGCGGACCACATTCTCGCCGCCGGCCGCGGTCATGATGTCCGCCACGATACCGCCGCGCCCGGCCGCCAGCAGGTTGGGATAGCGCGCTTCGTAAAAGATGCGCCACGGGCGCGTTCCCGCGCTGGCGGCGCGCAGGGCGTCAAGGCGCCCGCGCCAGTCCGCCACAAGGGCGCCGGCCTGCGTCTCCCGGCCGCAGAGCCGCCCCAGCCGCTCCATCACCCCAAAGAGCTGCGCGAAGGAAGTGACCTCAAAACACAGCACCGGCACGCCCAGACGGCGCAGCGCCTCCGTTTGCAGCACGGCTTCCCCGCGTCCGCTCATCTGGAGAACAAGGTCCGGCCGCCGGGCGGCCACCAGCTCGGCATTGGGCCGCATGTGCGTGCCCACGGCCGGCAGCGGCGCCAGTTGCGGGATCTGGGCATCGGCATCGGTGCGGGCGACGATCCTGTCCCCGCAGCCAAGGGCAAGCAGCATTTCGCCAAACGCCCCGTACAGCGGGATGATGCGCCGCGCGGGCCGTTCCAGGCGCAGGGTATGCCCCGTGTCATCCGTGACTTCGACAGGCGCCGCCCGCGTCTCCTCCGCCTGCAGGGCAAGGCCCGGGAACAGGAGAAGCAGGACGGCCGCCAGCCAGCGGAGGCGCCGCTCCCTGGACCAGAGCCGGGAGCGCCTGGGGAATGTCGCCGTCCGGGTGACGGAACACGCGAAGGGGCAGATCGTAAAGCGCACTGAGATTCTCCTCGGTAAAGACGGCCCGTACCGGTCCGTCGAACAGGATACGCCCGGCCCTGACCCCCACCAGACGCGTGGCGTGCCGCGCGGCCAGATTGCAGTCATGCGCGGCCTGAAGCAGTGCGGCGCCCGCGCGCCTGCGCCGCTCCAGCAGGGCAAACAGTTCCTCGGCCCGTGCCGGGTCAAGACTGGCGGCCAGCTCGTCCAGAAGGAAGAGCGGCGCCGCCGCGCCATCCATCTGGGCAAGCGCCCGTGCCAGGAGCACCCGCTGCCATTCCCCGCCGGAGAGCGTCTCCACCCGGCGGTCGGCAAGACTCTCCGCATCCACGGCGGCAAGGGCGCGCGCCGCCGCCGCATGATCCTGACGGCGGTAGAAGCCCAGCCACGGGAGCCAGGGGAAACGCCCCAGTAGGACCAGTTGCCGCGCGGAAAGGCCGTGCGGCCGTTCCGGCTGCTGCGGCAGGACGGCCCGCCGCCGCGCGCGCTCCCGCGCGGAAAGGCGCGCCGCGAGGACGCCCCCCAGGAGCACGCGCCCGGCGACAGGCGCCCGCGTCCCGGCCGCGCAGCACAGGAGCGTCGTCTTGCCGCTGCCGTTGGGACCGAGCAGGATGACGTTCTCGCCCGGCGCCACCGCGAGGCTCACCCTCCGAAGCGCCGCCGCGCCGCCATAGGCCGCGTCCACGCCGTCCAGGACCAGCGGCGGAAAAGCCGGGGAGGTCACGCTCATCAACGCCGCCGCACCAGAAGGGCGAAAAACGGGCCGCCCAGAAGCGCGGTGACCACGCCCACCGGCAGCTCCCTGCCGCCGTCAAGGACGCAGCGCGCCGCCACATCGGCCCAGAGCAGGAGCGTGCCGCCGCCCAGAAACGCGCCCGCCAGCAACGGCCCGTGCGCCGCGCCCATGGAGAGCCGCAGGATATGCGGCACCACCAGGCCCACAAAACCAATGACTCCGGCCACGGCCACGCAGCCGGCCGTCATGCAGCTGGACCCGGCCAGCAGCCAGAAGCGCGCCCGCCCCACGGCAAGGCCGAGGTGGGCGGCTTCCTCCCCACCCAGGGCCAGCACATCCAGCCGCCGCCAGCCCAGGCCCACGCAGACAAGCCCCGGCGCCAGGGCGGCCAGCAGAAGCGGCAGGCTCTCCCAGCCCCGGCCCTGGAACGAGCCAAGTATCCAGAAAACGATGCTGGTGACGGATTCTTCGTTGAGCGCCTTGACGAGCGCCACCAGGGCGCCCAGAAACGCCGCCACGGCGATGCCCGCGAGGATGACGGTCTCCCGGCTGAAGGCGCCCCGGCCGCGTCCGAGCCAGAGCGCCAGCGCCAGGGCAAGGAGCGCACCCGCCATGGCAGAGCCGGCCACAAGGGCGGTATGTGAAAGGCCAAGCGCCACGGCGAGGGCGCCCCCCAGGGCGATGGCAAGGCTGGCGCCGCAGGCAGCTCCGGCGGAAATGCCCAGGGTGAAGGGGTCCGCCAGCGGATTACGCAGGACCCCCTGCAGGGCCACGCCGGCAACCCCCAGCGCGCCGCCGCAGAGCAGGGCGAGGCAGACCCGCGCCAGCCGGATGCCGCCCACCACCAGCACGGGGACATCCCCCGCCCCTTCCCCGCTGAAAAATGCGCGGAGCGCGCCCATGACCTCGGCCGGTTCCAGCGGATACGGCCCGGGCAGACAGGCAAGCGGCAGGGAACAGCACCAGACCAGCGCCAGCGCCACAAGAACCAGACGCGCGCGCCCGGCCATGCCGGAACGGGAACGTGGAAGGAGAGAGGGATCCATGCACACCAGCCGGAAGATGCGGGCCAGCGGCGCCGGACGCCGCGACCCCGGAAAAAAAGGCCCCTTCCGCATCCGCACCCTGTGGCGCGGCGGGAAGAGGCCCGTATTTCCTCCGCCGATCCGGCAAAAACCCGTTGCCGGACGCACGCCGCCCCGCGGAGCATTCCGCCGCGGCATCTGGCGCAGCCGCGCCCCGGGGTCAGGACCCGGCGTTTGCGGCTGCGGGCACGGCAGGTCTTCCGGCTCGATCCCCGTGCTCCGGCCTTCCCGTTGCCAGTGGCGCGAAATGGAGCATGGTTGACGGATCTCACGGCGGCGGGTCCGCTCCCGCATTGCACGGGATTCCCTCTTCGGGGGCGCCTGGCCCCCTGGAGCCGCGCCCACAGCCCTCTCCGGGCGGCGCGGCTGCCGTAACCTGCGGCACTGTATGCGCCCGCGCCGCGCCTGTCAATGAACGGCCGGAACGCGGCGGCGCGTCAGGCGGGCAGGCCCAGATCGCGCAGCAGATTGTCCACGGCCATGGTGCCCATGAGGGCCACGGCCCCGGCAGTGGACGACGAGCAGTGCGAACCCATGACCACATTGTCCAGCGTGTACCAGGCCGCATCGGCGGGCGGCTCCTGCGCGAACACATCCAGCCCGGCGCCGTAGATGCGCCCCTCGCGCAGGGCCGTCAGCAGGGCGGCTTCGTCCACCAGGCCGCCGCGCGCGGTATTGACGAGAATGGCGGTCTTTTTCATGGCGGCCAGGCGCCGCGCATCAATGATATTGCGCGTCTCGTCGTTGAGCAGGCAATGCAGGGTGATGAAGTCGCACTCGCGGCAGATGCGGTCGGCATCCGCGCGCTCGATCCCTTCGGCCACGGCAAAATCCTCATCCCACACGCTGTCGCTGGCGAGCACGCGCATGTCGAAGCCCCTGGCCCGGCGCGCCACGCGCCGCCCGATGGACCCCAGGCCGATGATGCCGAGCGTCTTGCCGTGCACGTCGATGGAGGTGATCTTGCTCCAGTCGCGTTCGCGGCAGCGGCGGTCGATATGCGCCACGCGGCGCGCCACGGCGAGCATGAGGGCAAAGGCGTAATCGGCCACGGCGTCGCTGTTGGCCCCGAGCGTGCGCGAGACCCGGATGCCCCGCGTCTCGCAGGCGGCAAGGTCGATATTGTCGAGTCCCACGCCGTACTTGGCGATGGCCCTCAGCTTCGGCGCGGCGGCGAGGACCTCCGCATCCATGGGATCGACGCCGAGGATGACGCCCTCGCACGGCGCCAGCAGCGTCTTCATGGCCGCCTTGTCGAGGATGCCGCCCGTTTCGTTGCGGACGACCTCAAGCCCGGCGTCCCCGAGGCGGTCGAAAAGTTCCGGATTGGCCTTGCCGAACGAACGCGGCGTCACAAGCACCTTCACGGTCCACTCCTTTGGCTGTGCGCGCCGCCGCGATGACGGCGGAATGCCGCGTCCCGGACGGCAGCGCGCCTTTCCACGTTCCTGAAAAAGCCGCGCCCTGTCAACCGTGGCGGCATGCGGCAGGTGTTGCCGGCAAAGGCCTCCCTCCCCGGCACGCCCTCTCAAAAAACAGTCTTTTCTTCCAAAAGGTTATCCATGATCTCCGCATCTGGAACACTCCTTGAATATTTCCGGGGCGCAAGGAGTGGACCATGCAAATTCTGCCTACTGATTCCACACTGGGCTTTTTCGGAAATACGGGCGCATCCGCCGACAGCGGCAACAGCGACTTCCTGCAGACCATGCAGAACGCCATGGACGCCGTGCGCGAGGGCAGCGAAGTCTCCGTGGACGCGGCCCTCGCGGCCGACGCCGAGGCGGGCCGCCCGAGGGTGGAAAGCCCCTATACGCGCAGCACCACCGACGGCGTGACCTACACGCTCAGCGAAGTCTGCTTCACCAAGCAGGAACTGGCGGAACTGCGCGCCCAGCTGCTCAGGGAGGGCGCGCCGGAGGAAAGCCTGCGCCAGTTCGACATCCTCACCGACCAGCCCGACGGCGCCACCCTTGCCCAGGTACTGGCGAGCCTGACCGGCGCCGCCTCCGCCCCGTCCCTCTCCGAAGACGACGAGCATGCCATCATCGCCCTGCTCGGCAAGATCGACCCCACGGGCGACCTCGCCCAGGACGTGCTTGCCAGGATGCGCGAGGGCAACGGCGAGGCGGCCCTGGAACTCATCAGTCAGGGCTTCGCCAGGCTCGACCCCGGCGCCACCATCGAGATCAGCGTCGACGAAGCTCTGGCCCTGGGGCGCGGCCTCGGGCTGGACAACGGCAGCCTCATGGGGCTGGGCGCCAATTTCGGCGGTTTCGCGGCCCTGCGCGTGACCGCCGAACAGTTCGGCAATCTCATGGCCCCGGCCACCAACAAGTTCATGCAGGACAAGGCCAGCCGCGAAAAGCTCGACGCGGCCCTGGAAAAGACGCTCAAGCCCGTCATCAGCAAGGCCCGCGACCGCATGGAAAAGGAAAAGGCCGCCGGCGAACGGCAAAGCCGCCGCGTGGAGCAGAGCCGCATCCTCATCGACCGCACCGTGCAGGAGCGCGGCCGGGACATCATCGACAGCACGCTGGATTCCGGCGCCGGAACCCAGGCGCGCGCCACGGACGCGGCCCGGGAAAGCGCCATGGTGAGCCATAAGCGCGACGGCAGCCAGAGCGCCATGGCGGGCAAGGCCGGCAGGGACGACAAGAGCGCGCGCCGCAATGCCGACGACCGGACGGCGGCATCCCGGGAAGCAGCCGACGCGCGCCACACAGGAACGGCCGAACGCGCGGAAGCGGCTTTTGCCCCGCGGCGCGAAGCGGGCGGCGCCACGGAAAACGCCGACCGCGCGGCCGCAGCCAATGCCGAAGCGGCCCCCAATGGCTTCACCATGACGGGCGCGCGCGACGGCGCGCGGAACAACGGCGCGGAAGACGCCCCGGCCCGCGAGAACAGGGACGGCAAAAATCAGGAATGGAACGAACTGCTCGGCAAGGTGGAGGCGCGCGCCACCCCGGCCGCGCCGCAGACAACCACGGCGGCCAACGGTTCCTTTCTCTCTTCCATGCTCCAGACCGGGCAAAATATTCCCGATGCCGTTCCCGCGCAGGACATGGGCCAGATGCCCCAGATCTCCCGCCAGGTGGCGCAGCAGGTGGAACAGGGCATGCTCCAGGCCCTGCGCGACGGCGGCACGCGCCTTGACCTCCAGCTCCATCCGCAGGAGCTGGGCGCGCTCACCATCACCCTGGTGGCGCGCAACGGCGAGGTGAGCGCCCAGATCCGCTCCGAAAAGAGCGAGACCGCCGAGATGGTGAGCCGCCAGCTGGACGCCATCCGCATCAATCTGGAGCAGCAGGGCATCAAGGTGGACAAGATCGAGGTCCAGCTGGAAAACCCTGCCGACCAGGGCGGTTCCGACCTCTGGCAGGACCTCGGGCAGCACAACGCCCGGCAGGAAGAAGATGCCCGCCGGGAAGAGCTTGCCCGCTTCCGTAATCTCGCAACTATTCGGAACAACGGCAGAAATTCTGAAGGCTCCGTTTTGGAACAGCCTGTGCATATTCCGGGTCAAACGGCAAGATATGCAGGGCAGGCCATGCACATAGTGGCATGAGCCTCCCGGAACGGAGAAGACCATGTCGAGCATCACGCAAGCCCTGAACCAGACCAACAACGAGTTCAATGCCGCCCTGTCCAAGCAGAAGGGCAGCAATCTGGACAAGGACTCGTTCATGCTGCTCCTGGTCACCCAGTTCAAGTATCAGGACCCGCTGAACCCGATGGAAGACAAGGAATTCATCGCCCAGATGGCGCAGTTCTCCAGCCTCGAGCAGCTCATGAACCTGAACACGAGCATGGAAGGCCTGACCACCGCCACCAACAACCAGCAGATGATCAACGCCACGTCCTACATCGGCAAGCTCGTGAGCGTTTCCGGCAACACCATCGGCAAGGCCACGACCACCAATGCCGAGGGCAAGAAGGAAACCACCATCAGCACCTTCCGCTATGCCTTTGGCGACAATGTGGTCAAGGGCACCCTGAGCGTGAAGGACGCCAACGGCAACACCGTCTATACGGAAGATCTTGCCGGCAAGCAGGCGGGCACCACCTTCGAGTTCAACTGGAACGGCAAGATGGGCAACCTCCTGGACGCCCCGGACGGCGTGTACACCGTGTCGCTCGCCGCCTTCAACGCCAAGGGCGAGGCCGTGCTTTCCGATCAGGTGGTGGACGCCACGGTGACGGGCGTGGTCAACAACGAAGGCACGGTCTACCTCGGCATGGACGGCGGCCAGCTGCTCGCCCTCGCCAATGTGCGCCAGGTCACCACGCCCAAGGTCAAGGAAACGACCGACGACACCACGGGCGACGGCGACGAAGGCAACAAGGACGAGGAAAACAAGGACGAAGGTTCCGGTTCGGGCGAAGGCTCCGGCAGCGGCTCCGACGAAACGCCCGGCAACGGCGAGACGGATCAGGCCAAGGCCGCGTAAACGACAGCTATCCCGGCGGTTCGCCGCCACAAGATAAACAACCCGCGCTACTATCCCAACGGCGCACACAGTTCAAACGGAGGAAGTCATGGGTCTTTCAGCCAGCATGTGGACCAGCGTTTCGGGCCTGCTCGCTCACGGCAACAAGATGAACGTTGTGGGCAACAATATCGCCAACGTCAGCACCATCGGCTTCAAGAGCCAGCGCATGGACTTCAACGACTATCTGTACATCAACGGCGGCTCCACCAGCGGCCCGGTGCAGATCGGCGCGGGCGTGGCTACCTACGCGGTGCTGGGCGACTTTTCGCAGGGCGCGCTGGAATCCACCAACTCCGTCACCGACGTGGCTATCGACGGCGAAGGCTTTTTCAAGGTGCGTAAGCCCAATACGGACCAGATGTACTACACCCGCGCGGGCGACTTCTACTTCAACGCCGACCGCCAGCTCCAGAACCCCGAAGGCTACCGCCTCCAGGGCTGGAAGGTGGAAAACTCCACGCGCCTGACCTTCAAGAGCGAGTCCATCAACCTGGGCAAGGACAAGACCAACGAGTCCGCCTTTGTGGGCACGGGCACGCCGCAGGACATCGTGCTGGATTCCTGGTATCTGGAGCCGCAGCGCACCACCAACGTCACCTTCACCATGGGCCTGACCAGCGACGGCAACGGCGACCGCTCCACCAGCGACACCTCCCCCATGACCGCCCTCTTCGACCAGTGGGACGCCACCAAGAACCCGCCCATGGCCGACACGTCCTACGCCACGTCCTCGCCCATCAAGGTCTACGACGAGGGCGGCAACGCCCACACCCTCACGGTCTATTACGACCAGGTGGCGGCCAAGCAGGTGGACGCCAACGGCAACACCATCTATGAGATCGAGGGCCTGCCCGCGGGCTACACGGTCTATGAATACTGCGTGACCATTCCGCCGGAAGAGGACATGCGCAGCTACGGCGGCGAAGGGTACGACCCGGTCTCCAACACCTGGGGCAAGAAGCCCACCCAGTTCTACAACGATCCCGAAAAGGGCACCAACAAGAACGCGGGCCTGCTCATGACCGGCCACCTGATCTTCGACGCCGCGGGCAACCTGGTCAACCAGACGGCCTACAGCTACGGCGCCAACGACGACCCCACGGCCCTGAACCAGTGCAATCTGCCGCCGGAGGAACTCTCAAGCTGGCAGTCCACCAAGTTCTCCAGCAACGGCCTGCCCACCTTCTGCGCCAACTTCACGGGCCAGCCGCTGGCAAACAGCGTGAGCGAAAAACTTTCGGATACCCAATCCCAGGCGCAGGATTACATCATCGAGCTGGATCTTGGCCTGCGCTGCCTCGGCAACTGGACGAGCAGCGGCACCCTGCTTGACCTTCAGGGCACGCTGGAGCCGGCCAAGACCGTGCAGGTGACTGTTTCGCCCGTGACCAAGCCGGTCTATGAAACCGAATATCAGCCGGACGGCGCAGGCGGCTGGCAGGATGCCGCAGGCGACCCGGCCACGCCGGCCTTCCCGCTCTATATCGAGGACCCCAACAAACGCGGCAGCTACATCAAGGGTACCGACAGTCTGGGCAATATCCTCAAGGACAGCACCGGCACGGCGTATACGGGGCCTTTCTTTGCCCAGGGCACGGACAAGTTCGTGCCCAACAACCTCCTGGGCCAGGCGGTCAAATACACCGACGCCGCTGGAGCCGAACAGACGCTGACCTATGATGCCACCACCGGCCAGATCACGGATGCCGCCTACAAAGCCGCCAACCCCAAGCCCCGGCTCTTTGTGGAAACCCAGGTGCAGGAACGGAAGATCAACTATAATAACGACGTAGCCAAGTACGACGACCCCATGAAGACCGAAAACGCCAGCTCCGCGGGCGCCTCCAGCTATATCACGCAGGACGCGCAGGCCAACGGCTACCCCTCGGGCGTGCTTTCCGGCACCAATATCGACAACGCGGGCGTGGTCTACGGCTACTACGACAACGGCGAGACCATCCCCCTCTACCAGATTGCCCTCTATGACTTCCACAACAAGCAGGGCCTGCGGCGCGAGGGCGGCAACCTCTACGGCCAGACCAAGGAATCGGGCGAAGCCCGCCAGGGCGTGGCCGGCGACAACGGCTTCGGCGTGACCCGGGCCTACAATATCGAAGGCTCCAACGTGGACCTGAGCCGCGAATTCGTGAACATGATCACCACCCAGCGCGGCTTCCAGGCCAATTCCAAGGGCATCACCACGGTCGACACCATGCTGGAGACCGTCATCGGCATGAAGCGTTAGGCATAGTTCCGGACAGGCGCGCCCCGGGAATGGTTCCCCGGGCGCGCCGCGGCGAAGGGATAGCGCCGTTTTCCGGCTTTCTCCGCAGACGAAACGCCGCCCCGAAAGGGGCGGCGTTTTGCCGTTGTATGGATGCTGCTGAAGCGACACCTGCGGGGTTTTCAAAACCTGGTCCGGCAATCCTCCGCAATAATGGAATGCCAAGAAAATTTTCTTGACATGAATTTACTTTGTAAATATATTTTATGTACGAGAAAAGCGTATGAAATTCACCTGGGATGCCCAAAAATCCACTGCCAACAAGCGTAAACACGGCGTTGCCTTTGAAGAGGCGCAAACGGTGTTTGACGATTGCGACGCCTTGAGAATTTTTGATCCTGATCATTCGGAAGATGAAGACAGGTTTTTGCTTCTTGGATTGAGCGCTGTCCTTCGGCTGCTGGTTGTCTGCCATTGCTACCGTGAGGATGACGAACAAATCAGGATTATCTCAGCCAGAAAGGCGTCAAAAAAGGAATCTGCGGATTACACGAGGAGAAAATAACCATGCGAGACGAATACGATTTTTCTTCCGGGGTCAAGAACCCTTACACCAGGCAGCAAAAGACAACCGTTACTATCCGGCTGGACAAGACAACGGTGGAATATTTCAAAAGTCTGTCCGAAGAAGTAAGCATGCCTTATCAGACACTGATAAACGCATACCTGACTGATTGTGCAACGAAGCGCAGAAAGCCGGTTCTGGCGTGGACGGAATAGCAAAGACAGGGGGGAGTCATCCTCCCCCCATGCGCCTGTAAACAGGTATTGATTGTCCATAGCAAAAGTTCTGGTCTTTCCTTTTTCTGAATTGTGCTCATGCCCTGAAGCGTGGATATGGGCCAAACTCCTCCGCCACAGGCGGCGCCCCCTCTTCGTCCCCCCCCTTCACCGCCCTCCGGCGTTCCCGCATGTTTCAGAGCGCTCCGCGCCACCGGCCTCCGCCCGTGTCACGGACAAATTCCCCCCCGCCTGCGGGCCGAAGGGTGCGAAACCCCTGGGAAAAGTTGTCACCCCCCGGCGCCAAAAATGCGGCGGCTCCCGGCGGAAAATTTTGCCCCTCATGTCTAGAAAAAATGTAATACGCTAAAAAACAACGCTATTCAGCATTTGGCATATGCGTTGCAGTATGACGGGCACAGCTTATTCAACCACCCGAGGAGGTGCCCAATGTCTTTGGTCATTAACAACAACATGATGGCCGCCAACACGGCCCGAAACCTGAATGCCCACTACGGCAGACTCGCCACCTCAACCCAGCGGCTTTCCACGGGCCTGCGCGTCAACAGCGCGGCGGACGACGCCGCCGGCCTCGCCATCCGCGAGCTTCAGCGCGCGGACATCGCGGCCCTCCATCAGGGCGCGCGCAACGCCAACGACGCCATCTCCATGATCCAGACGGCGGACGGCGCCATGGGCGTCATCGACGAAAAGCTCGTCCGCCTCAAGGAACTGGCGGAACAGGCCGCCACCGGCACCTATGATTCCACCCAGCGTCTGATGATCGAGTCCGAATACCAGGCCATGGCCTCGGAAATCACCCGAATCGCCAATGCCACGGACTTCAACGGCATCCATCTGCTCGACGGCACGCTCTCGTCCGACACCCATGACGGCACCGGCATGACGGCCACCGGCAAGATGAAGATCCACTTCGGCTCGGGCAACGACTCGGCGGAAGACTACTACTACATCACCATCGGCAACTGCACGGCCTCCGCCCTGGGCGTGGGCAACAACGCCGACCCCGAGGCGGCCGGCTATACGGTCTCCACGCAGGCCGCGGCCCAGAAGGCCCTGGAAGGCATCAACGAGGCCATCGTCTCCAAGGACAAGATCCGCGCCCACCTCGGCGCCATGCAGAACCGGCTGGAGAACACCATCACCAACCTGAACGTTCAGGCGGAGAACCTCCAGGCGGCCGAATCCCGAATTTCGGATGTGGACGTTGCCACGGAAATGACACAGTTCGTGCGCAATCAGATCCTCACCCAATCGGCCGTGGCCATGCTCGGCCAGGCCAACTCGCTGCCCCAGATGGCCATGCAGCTCATCGGCGGCTAGGTCATCTAGACATAGGCTGTGGTGGCAGACCAAAGACGGGAGGCCCGGGGGCCGTGCCCCCGGGCCGGGTCACCGGCCCGGTCCTTCCCGCGACGGCACAGCGTGGGCGCATGCCCGCCGGCCACGGCACAGCCTGGGGATGTTCAACGCAGGGGGGAGCCTACGAACAAGCCCGGGGCCAGAGCTTTTGCGCCGCAAGCGCGGCGAGGGCGCGACCGGCGGCATCCTGTTCCGCCTTCTTGCAGCTCGTTCCCTGGCCGGAAAATCCCTGCCCGTCCGGCAGCGTCAGGCGCACCTGGAAACATTTCGCATGTTCCGGTCCGCTGGTCGCCTCCCTGGCATAGAGCGGAGTGCGGCCGAACAGGTGTTGCGTCGCCTCCTGGAGGCGCGACTTGCAGTCCCGCGCCTGCGGCGCGCCCGCCGTCCGCGGCCAATGCCCCTCAAAGATCCGGGCCACGGCGCCTTGCGCGGCGGCAAAACCCCCGTCCTCATAGACAGCGGCAAGCACCGCCTCCAGCGCATCGCTGAGAATGGCGTCCCGGCCGCGGCCGCCTTGCAGCTCCTCGCCCCTGCCCAGGCGAAGGCGCGCGTCCAGCCCCAGTTCCCGCGCGCGTTCGGCCAGCCCTACCGTGCTCACGAGCCGTGAGCGCAACCGCGTCAGGTCCCCTTCCCGCACATCCGGAAAACGCCGGAAGAGTTCCGCGGAAACGCACAGCTCCAGCACCGCGTCGCCAAGAAACTCCAGCCGCTCGTTGTGCGCGTCGCCCGCGCCGCGCTCATTGGCCCATGAGCTGTGCGTCAGGGCAAGCCCCAGAAGTTCCGGCCGCGCGAACGTGTGGCCGAGCCTGCGGGCCAGCTCCGCGTGGTCCTGATCCGCATCCGTCCGAGCCTGTCTGTTTTCGTCCATGGGCGCAGTCTAGCCCATCCCGGAAGGATGGCAACCGAAAATCCCTTGACATGGAAGCCCCCGGTGCCTACCTACAGAGGCATACTTTCTTCAAGGAGCAAATCATGGCTTATGACATCCGCCTGATGAAATTGGTGACCGGCGAACTGGTCATCGGCAAATATGACGAAGCGAAAGACTGCCTGACCGATGCGGCCGCCATCCAGACCATCCCGTCGCAGCAGGGCGTCCAGATGATGATGCTGCCCTATGGCTATCCCTTCGAGCCTGACTTCAGCGGCACCATCGAGGGCAAGTTTTTCCTCTACCGCTATGGCGACACGCCCAAGGAACTTCAGGACAAATATATCGAAGCCTGCACCAACCTCACCGTGGCCGGCGGCCTCGGCAAGTTGCAGTTCGGTTCCGGGCCGCTGCCCGGCGCGGGTTCCAGCGGGCTTATTTCCTGACGCCGCGCCCGCGCGGCATCCCTGACACGCAAAGGCGGCGTCCGCGCCGCCTTTTTCTTAGCTATGCTCTGCAATGCAGTTGACAGATATTCCTCAAGTCCGTCTGGAGCGGAGCGACAGACGGATGCTGGTGCCGGAAGAATCCTAAAAAATAAGATCCTTCGGGGCTGGCAAGGAAGAGAAAAATTTTCGCGGGGAGTGTACTCAGGTACTCGACCAAGAAAATTTTTCTCTGACGCAGCCAGCGTCGAAATATCTGTTTTGACGGATACTTCCGGCGGTACTCACCCAACACAGGCGCGTCAGCAACGCAAACGCAGAACAAGACCTTTTCCCGATCCTTGTTGAAGGGCAAGAAACCTATGCGCGACCTCCTGCCGCTCCTGCCACGGCCGAGCCGCTACGCCGGCATCGAGGACGGGACCGTACGCAAAGATCCGGATGCGGTGTGCCTGCGTGTGGCCCTGGCCTTCCCCGACCTGTACGAGGTGGGCATGTCCTACCTCGGGCAGAAGATCCTCTACGGCATCGTCAACGCCCACGATGCATGGTGGGCGGAACGCGTCATGGCGCCGGACAGGGCCGCGGCGGATATTTTGCGCAAGCATGGCGCCCCGCTCTGCACCCTGGAGTCGGACACGCCGCTCGGCTGCATGGACTGCGTGGCCTTTTCCATCACCCACGAGCTGTGCTACACCAACGTTCTTTACATGCTCGACCTGGCGGGCATTCCCCTGCGCCACGCCGCGCGCGGCGAAGACCTCGCCGCCTGCCCGCTGGTCATTGCCGGGGGCGGCGCCGTGCTGGGCGCCGAACCTCTGGCGCCGTTCATGGACCTCATGGTGCTTGGCGATGGCGAGGAGACCCTGCCGGACCTTCTGCGTCTGCTTGAGCAGGCCCGCGCGGAAGGCTGGACGCGAAGCGGCCTGCTGCGCGAGGCGCGGCATATCCCCGGGGTCTATGTGCCCTCCTTTTTCGCGGAAGGCGCGGATGGCGCCCTCGTGCCGCGCTTTGCCGACCACGCGCGCCCGGCCCGCCGCATCGTGACCGATCTTGAGCGCGCCCTCTATCCGGCGCGGCAGGTCATCCCCGTGGGCGCTGTCCACAACCGCCTCTCGCTGGAGATCGCGCGCGGCTGCACGCGCGGCTGCCGCTTCTGCCATGCGGGCATGGTCTACCGCCCGGTGCGCGAGCGTTCGCCCGAAAGCGTCAGCGCTCTTCTTGAAGGCTGCCTCCGTGAGACCGGGTTTGAGGAGATCTCCTTCCTTTCCCTGAGCACCGGCGATTATTCCGCGCTCAAGACCCTGTGCGCTGCCACGCTCGACCGCTGCGCCCGCGAACAGGTGGCGCTTTCGCTGCCTTCCCTGCGCGTTGGCTCCATCGACGACGAGATCATGGGCAGGATGGCCGACCTGCGCCGCACGGGCTGCACCCTCGCGCCCGAAGCCGGGAGCCAGCGCCTGCGCGACGTCATCAACAAGGGCGTCAGCGAGGAGGACATCCTCCTCCACGCGCAAAAACTGCTGGAACACGGCTGGCGGCAGGTCAAGCTCTATTTCATGATCGGCCTCCCCACCGAGACGGACGAAGACCTGGCGGCCATTGCCGATCTCTGCCGCGCGGTGCGCGACGCGGCCGGGCCGGGCGGCCCGCGCCTTCAGGTGACGGCCTCGCTCTCGCCCTTCGTGCCCAAGCCGTTCACCCCCTTCCAGTGGGAGGCCCAGATCGGGCAGGACGAGATCGACCGCCGCGTGCGTCTGGTGCGCGAGCGCTTCAAGGGCCAGAAATGCCTCAAGCTGCGCTGGCATGAGCCGGCCATGAGCCATCTGGAGGGCATCCTCTCCCGCGCGGACCGGCGCATGGCCGATGTGGTGGAACTGGCATGGCGCAGGGGCGCCCTGTTCGACAGCTGGATGGAGAGCTTTGACCTCGCCCCCTGGCTGGAGGCGCTGGAAGAATGCGGCATCAGCGCCGAAGCCTGCATCGGCGCCCGTGAGCCGGGCGCTCCGCTGCCCTGGGGCCATCTGGAAGCGGGCGTTTCCGAAGCCTTTCTGCTCACGGAGCGCGAGCGCGCCCTGGCGGGCAGGATCACGCCCGACTGCCGCTACGGAGCCTGCCGCCACTGCGGCGCGTGCGACACCGCCGCCGGGCCGTCACGCCTTGCCGGCACAGCCGATACGGCCGATGCGGCCACGACGCGCCGCAACCGCCTTGTTTTTCCGCAGCGCGACCAGCAGGCCCACCAGCCCCGGCGCGACGCCGAAGGCCGCCTCGTCTGCAAAAGCCAGCGCCAGGAACCGCCGCGCATCGCCGCGGAGCTTGTCCACAAGGCGGCGCAGTACCGCTTCTGGCACACCAAGACCGGCGGCAGCGCCTGCCTGAGCCAGCTTGAGCTTCAGGCCACGCTGGAGCGCGCCCTGCGCCGCGCCGGCCTGCCCCTTGCCTTTTCCCGGGGCTTCCACCCGCTGCCGCTGCTCTCCTTCGGCCGCGCGCTGCCCGTGGGCGTGGAGAGCGATGCGGAATGGTTCGCCCTCACCCTGCGGCGCATCCTGCCGCCCGCCGGGGCGGCGACGCTCCTGGCCCCGCACCTGCCGCCGGGCATGCGGCTCCGTCTGGCGGAATTCACGCCGCCCGGGCGCCGCACCGAGCAGGCCGTGGCCGAGACCTTCGCCTGCCATCTGGCAGGACCCGATGCGGACGACCTCCCTGCGCGGCGCTTCGCGGCCTTTGCGGCCCTGGCGGAAGCTCCCTTCACCCGCGAGGGCAAGAACGGTCCCCGCGCCATGGACCTGCGGCCGCTGCTCCTGCGGTGGGCGGCGGCCCCGCATGGCGGCGGCGTGACATTCACGCTCGATTGGCATATGGGCTATCTTTCCCCGCTGCTGTTCACGCTCGCCGTGCTTTGCCCAAAGGGAGAGGAGGACCGCCTGCGTCCCCGGCTCCGGCTCCGCAAGACGGGGCAGATCTTTGAGGACGGTCGTGTTTTCCCGCCGTCAGGCAACGATGCCGGCAACGGCTGACACGCGCGGACGCACGCGAGGCACTTCAGGAGGCACCATGGCCCAGGCCACCCCCTTTCCCGACGACATGCCGTTTTCCCAGCGGGTGAAAAGCCTGGCTGACGAGGAACTGCTGGAGATCTGGGAAGAAACGCAACAGGTGGAGCAGCTGCTCAACAAGGAGATGCGCGCCGCCATTTCCCTTGCGCCCGAATATGAACGGACCATCGTGGAGGAGCTGCGCCTGCGCTCGACGCGCGGCCTGTGCGGACGCGAGGCCCGCTAGCGGGAAACCGCGCCGCCATGCCAAAAGGGGCGCGCCGCCCGAATGCGGCGCGCGCCCTCAATGCCGCAAAAAAACGCGTCGTTACGCCAGGTGGACTTCCTCGCGCGCCCAGTACAGCAGGCGCGCGTACTCCTGCACTTCCCGGAGCAGCGCCTCCTGGGCGGCCTCGTCCGGCAGGTCGCGCAGCCGCAGGAAGATATTGCGCCGCCCTTCCTGATTGTTGGTGGAGAGCACCGACAGGATGCGCGCCCCGTGCTTGCGGAGCAGGTCAAAAATGGGCCGCATGGCCCCGCTCTCATTGGCGATCTCCATGCCGAGCTGGATGCCGCCGTCGCGCACGCCGGTGATGTTCACCAGCGCCTTGAACACGTCCTGGTCGGAAATGATGCCCACAAGCGCGCCGTCGTCCCCCACCACGGGCAGGCCGCCGAACTTCTTGTCCAGCATGAGCATGGCGGCCTTTTCCACGGTGTCCGTGGGCTTGATGGTCACGGGGCGCGGCGTCATGATGTCCCTGGCCTTGATTTCGGCCAGGAGATAGTGCATTTCGTACATATCCAGGGTAGTGGCCTTGGACGGGGACGCATCGCGCACGTCGCGGTCGGAAACGATGCCGACCACCCCGCCGTTCTCATCAAGCACCGGGAGGCGACGCACGCCCTTGTCCCGCATGAGTTTGCCGATCTTGAGCAGGCTGGTGTCGGGCGTCACGCTGACCACCTCGGTGGTCATCCAGTTCCGTATCAGCATATGGCCTCCCTGCGCCATGGTCTTGGCCGGACGATGGCCCGGCCTTCTCCGCAAGAGCATACGCCAGGGTCGCCCGGCGCACAAGCCCGCCGCTCCGGCGACGGAAACGGTCCACGCGGAGCCGTTTCCCGCTCCAGGAAATGCGCGCGAAAAACGCCGCCACTGCGCCACCGTTTTTTGCGCGAACGCGTCCGCAAAAATTCCCTGCGTGCGTCTGCGCGGGTTCCTCGCGGGGAGACACCAGGAAAGGAGGAAACGGAATGGAACTCCATATCGACGGCTCCGGCGGCGTCTCCGGCGACAGGCTCCTTGCGGCCCTGCTGCATCTGCGCACCGGTCCCCGCCGCCTCCCCGACTGTTCCTCCCTGGAGGCGGCCCTTGCCGCGGCGGGCCTTCCCTGCGCGCTGGAGCTGCGCCCGGCTGAAGATGGCGGCAGCCTTGCCCTCCGCCTGCGCCCCGGCGCGGAACGCGGCCCCTCCCTTTCCGCCGCCGGCCTTGTCCGCGCCCTGCGGGCCGTCCTTTCCCGCTGCGCGGAGGGGGAAATGCCGCCGGGCTGCCGGGAGGAACAGGGGGCGGCCGTTCTGGACGCCCTTGCCGGGGCCGAGTCCGCATGCTCCGGCAGGGAACGGCGCGAGCTTCGCGTCCCACAGGCACGGGCCACGCGCCTTGTGGCCTGTATTGCCGCCATCTGCCGCGAACTCGCCCGGCTGAAGATCAGCCGCGTCACCCTGTCGCCGCTCTGCTGGCATCCCGGAGATGACGCCGGAGCCAGCGCTGGCGAGGCCGCGCGGACGGCCCTGCTGTTGCGCGGCTGCGCCGTGCGCCCCGGACCGGAAACGACGAAGGACGCCCCGCGCGCCGTCACAACGCCCCTGGGCGCGGCCCTTGTCCGCATCCTGGCGGATGCCGTGAGCAACGGCCCGGAGGGCATCCTTGCGGCCTACGGCTGCGGCAGCGGCGAAGATGGCGCGGCCCCCCTGCGCCTCTGCCTTGCCCGGCCGGCGGCGCTGGCCTCCCCAACGCGCGGCGGACGCGAGCAGGTGGTGCAACTGGAGACCCATCTTGACCATCTGAGCGGCGAGGAACTGGGGCTGGCCCTGACCGCCCTCTCCGGCATGGCGTGCATCCTTGACGCGCTCTGGCTGCCCGGTATCGGCAAAAAGAACCGGCCCGCCGGCCTGCTGCGCGTTCTCTGCCGCACCAGCGACGAGGCCGAAGCGGCCACGGCCGTTTTCCGCCACACGCATACGCTTGGCCTGCGCCGCCAGACGCTGGAGCGCGCTGTCCTGCCGCGCGGGGCGACGGCTGTGCTTCTTGATGGCGAACCGGTTGCCGCCAAGGCATATCGCCTCGAAGGGCGCGACTACGTCCGCCCCGAAGCCGATGCGCTGCGCGACCTCGCGGCACGGCGCGGCGTGGGCGCGCCCGCCCTGCGTTTCGGCAGGGAAGGGAGCGGATCTCCCGGCGGCGCGCGACGACGGCCGCAGCGGCCCGTCAGGTCCTGCGCCGGAACATCCACACGGCCACGCTTACGGCGGCCACGCTGATCAGGCCGATCTTGCCCAGATTGAGCAGGGCCGAGGCCAGGGTGATATCCTTGAGGAAAACCCCCTGGCAGAGGGTGGTGAAGTGGCGCAGGGGATTGAGCTGGCTCGCGTGCTGGAGAAAGACCGGCATGTTCATGACCGGCGTGACCGCGCCGGAAATGAGAATGCAAGGCACGCCCACGGTGAAGGCCCCCAGAAAGGCCTGCTGCTGGGTGGAGGAAAGAGAGGAGACCATCAGCCCCACACCGCCCGCGGCCAGGGAAAAGACGAGCATGGCCGCATAGAGCAGCGCCACCGAACCGTTGAAGGGAACGCCAAACCCGAAGACCGTAATCAGCAGAAAGATGGTGCCGTGCGCCAGCCCCACAAGACAGCCGGGCACCAGCTTGGCAAGGGCGATCTCCGTGGGCGTTGCCGGCGAGACGAGCAACTGGTCAAAGGTGCCCACTTCCCGTTCGCGCGCCACGGAAAGCCCGGTGACGACCAGGCCGAGCATGAGGCTCAGCATGCCGATGAGATTGGGCAGAAAGAACCACTGGAACTCCAGGTTCGGGTTGAACCAGCAACGTGTGCGGACATCAAGGCGGAAAACGCCGTTCGCGGCGCCCTCGCGGGCTGTCCGGGCGGCCAGCCCCGCCGGGGTCGTCCGGGCCACATCCTCCACGATCTGGCTGAGGTAGGAGGCCGCGATCTGGGCCGCGTTGGAACGGCGCCCGTCCAGGATGACCTGCACTTCGGCGGGCTGCGCGCGTTCCACATTGCGGGAAAATTCCTCGTCAAACACCAGGACGAACAGCGCCTTCCGCGCGTCCAGCACGGGCCGGACCGCCTCGGCCCCTTCCAGGTGGACAACGCTGCGGAAGGTGGGCGCCCCTTCCAGCCGATGCAGTATCTCGCGGCTCCAGAGGCCGCTGTCGCGGGAAAGCACGGCCACGTCCACATTGCGTACTTCCATGGTGGCGGCCCAGCCGAACACCACGATCTGGAGCAGCGGCGGCACGATGATGAGGAAGCGCGAGGTGCGGTTGCTCAGCAGCACCAGCAGCTCCTTGCGCACGATGGTGAGCATGCGCCGGAGGTCAAGGGGGGGCGGCAGAACGCTCATGCGCGCGTGTCCAGGCGTTTGGCGAGGTTCCTGTACACCAGGCCGAGCAGCGCGGCGGCCAGCAGGCCCATGAAAAGCAGGCTCGGCCCGAAGATGCTCCAGACATCGCCGGTGAGAAAAATGGTACGCAGACAGGTATTGAAATAGCTTGCCGGCAAAAGTCTCGTCAGCGCCTGGAGCGCCACGGGCATGCTGTTGATGTCGAACACGAAGCCGGAAAGCATGAGCGCGGGCAGAAAGCCAGAGAACAGCCCCGCCTCCGCCGCCACAAGCTGCCCCCGCAGGCAGACGGAAATGAGCAGGCCCTGCCCGAGCGCGCTGAGCATGAAGACCGTGGAAAGCACCAGCAGCACCCAGAGCGAGCCGCGGAACGGCACCTCGAAAAGCGTCACCGCCGCCAGGGCGCACAGGGCCATGCTGAACATGCCCATGCAGAAATAGGGGATCAGCTTGCCGAGCAAAAGCTGCATCCGGGTCACGGGGGTGGCGATCATGGCCTCCATGGTGCCCCGCTCCCACTCGCGCGCGAACACGAGCGAGGTGAGCAGCGTCCCGATGAGGGTCATGATGACCGTGATGGCGCCGGGCACGAGAAAGCGCTCGCTCTTAGCGGTGGGGTTGTACCAGTAGCGGGGCTGCAGCTCCACGGGCGCCTTGCGCGCGCGGCCCCCGGGCGCGGCCGCGGCCTGCCAGCCGGCAATGAGTCCCTGGCTGTAGTTGCGGATATATTGCGCGGTGTTGGGTTCTGTCCCGTCCACGAGGATCTGGAGAGGACCCGTGCCGCCCGCGGCCAGTTCCTGATCGAAATCCTCCCGGATGACAAGCACGCCCTGCACCTCGGAATCGCGCATCTTGCGTGCCGCCGCCTCCATGTCGCCCACATGGACGGTCTCGAACCAGGGGGAATGGGCGAAGTCCGCCGCCAGCGAGAGCGCGTGGCTGCCGCCGCTCTGATCGAGCACGGCCAGCCGCAGGATGCCCGCGTCAAGCGTGATGCCGTAGCCGAAAAGCAGGAGGAAGCTCAGCGGCAGGACGCCCGCCACCAGATAGGAGGACGGATCGCGCACGATCTCCTGAAATTCCTTGACGATGAGCGCCAGAAGCTGCCGCAGCCAGAGACGGCGCCGGGCCGCCGGGGTCCCCTCCGCATCCATCGCGCCCCCCGTTCTCGAGCATTTTGCCGTTATCACGCAGCCGCCGGAGCCTAGGCTCAGACCTCATTATTAAATTACGTTATGGCTTTTTCAGCAAGGAAAAGAGTTTTTTCCACTGGCCGCCCGAAGCAGAGCGAAGGGCGGGGCTGTCGCCGCAAGGATCCTAAAAAATAAGATTTTTT
>NZ_CAJUBO010000016.1:10912-61916 GCF_910584445.1 uncultured Desulfovibrio sp. | reverse complement strand
CGCCCTGTCAAGACCCGGCGAATTTCTTTTTTTCACCCGGCTTGTTCTTGGCGCGGAGGCAGACAATAGGCATGTCGCTGCCCGCTGTCAAGAAACTTTTTGCAAAAACGCAAAAAAATCTGTCGCGGCGGCCATGGCTCAGTCAACTTCGCGGCCTGCGCGCCACAGCCGCAAGCCCAGGGCCACGGCCACGCCGCCGAGCACGCTGCACCAGGGCCACGCCCAGGCCCATGCCTCCGGCACAGGCCAGGCCGCGCCGAAGCTCGGCGGCAGGATGAGGAGCAGGATGGTGCCCATGGACCCCAGGGCGGCGGCGGTGGCATACCAGGACTGCTCCACCAGACGCGCCGTATCGCCCAGGGCCACATCCCGCACGAAGCCCGGCGCAAGCCCGGCCAGAAGGCCCAGCGCCAGGGACGCCGTGGCCCCGGTTTCGCGCAGGGCGCAAAAAACGCCCAGAGAGGCCGCCAGAAAAAGCCCTAGGCTGTCCAGCCAGAAAAAGAGGCTGCGCCCGGCGACAGCGGGCGCGCCGTTGACCCTCGTGCGCGCCAGGGCCGAAGCGCCCGCGGCCGCCAGCGCCCCGAGGAGCGCCCCCGCCAGCGCCGGCCCGGGGAGCGCGCCCAGGACCAGCCGCGCGCCCGCAGCCCCGTGCAGCAGGCCCTCGCGCACGAGTCCTGCCATGAGTCCGGAAACACAGCCGAGCACCACGGCGCCAGTGAGATGCGCGCCAAAGCCGCGCGCCCGCCAGGCAGCCGCCGCGGCAAGAAGGACGGCGGCCGCCGCGTCCAGCGTCTCCACCAGGACCGCGGCGGATCCTGTCACTTGGCAAGCCCCACGGCCCGGCGCTCGCGGATGACCGTCACGCGGATCTGCCCGGGATAGGTGAGGTTTTTCTCGATCTTTTCGGCAATGTCCTTGCAGAGCAGATAGGTGGCGTCGTCGTCCACGCTCTCCGCATCCACCATGACGCGCACCTCGCGCCCGGCCTGGATGGCATAGGCCTTGGTGACGCCCTCAAAGCTCGTGGCGATGCCCTCGAGATCCTCCAGGCGCTTGACGTAATTTTCCAGCAGCTCCTTGCGCGCGCCGGGCCGCGCCCCGGAGATGGAATCCGCCGCCTGGACGAGGACGGCCAGCGCCGTGGAGGGGCGCTGGTCCTCGTGGTGGGCGGCGATGGCGTGGATAATGTCCGCGCTTTCGTTGTATTTTTTGGCGATATCCGCGCCGATGAGGGCGTGCGGGCCTTCCACCTCATGGTCCACGGCCTTGCCGATGTCATGGAGCAGGCCGGCGCGCTTGGCCTTGCGGACATCCATGCCAAGCTCGGCCGCCAGCATGCCGCAGAGCGCGGAAACCTCCAGCGAATGCTGGAGCACGTTCTGGGTGAAGGAGGTGCGGTAGCGCAGCTGCCCGAGCAGGCGCACGATCTCGGGATGGATGCCGTGCACGCCCGCGTCGAACGTGGCCTGTTCGCCCACTTCGCGCACCTGGACATCCAGCTCCTGCTGGCATTTCTGCACCATGTCCTCGATGCGCGCCGGGTGGATGCGGCCATCCTGGATCAGGCGTTCCAGCGCCATGCGCGCCACCTGGCGCCGCAAGGGGCTGTAGGCCGAAAGGATGACCGTCTCCGGCGTGTCGTCGATAATGAGGTCGACCCCGGTGGCGGCCTCCAGCGCGCGGATATTGCGGCCCTCGCGCCCGATGATGCGCCCTTTCATGTCCTCGCTGGGCAGGGTCACGGCGGTGACGGTCTGCTCGTTGACATAGTCGCCCGCATAGCGCTGGATGACGTTGCACAGGATGTCCTTGGCCTTGCGGTCGGCGGTCTCCCTGGCCTGGGTCTCGATCTGGCGGATCATCCTGGCCGATTCGTGCCGCGTCCGCGCCTCGATGTCCGCCAGAAGGCGGGCCCTGGCCTCGTCCGGGGTGAGTCCCGCGATCTCCGAAAGCCGGCGCTCCTCCTCGCCGATGCGTTCCTGCAGGAAGGCCTCGGATTCGGAAAGCTCGCGCTCCTTGCGCGCAAGCTCCTTTTCCGCCGCGAGCAGGTCCATCTCGCGCGCGGCGGCCTTTTCCAGCTTTTCCTCCAGGCGGCCGCCCATTTCGTCCAGCTTGCGCTCGCGGAGCTTGACGTCGCGTTCGCGCTCGCGGAATTCGGTTTCCAGCTCCCGTTTCTGGTTGAAAAGATCGTCCTGGCCCTGGAGGAGGAGTTCCTTTTTCTGGGCCTGGGCCTCCTTGCGCGCCTCTTCCACGATACGCCGGGCCAGTTCGTCGGCATCGCCGACGCGCTTGGCCGCGAGATGACGCTGTACGAGCATTCCGCCCAAGGCCCCCGCCAGGACGGCCGCGCAAAGCGCCGCGATGATGATAGGATCCATGAAACCAGCCTCGCTTCAGTTCGGCGGCCCGAAACCGCCGAATGGACGGCGCCGCGCGGACGCCGCAAATCATGCCGGGGCGGCAAGCCCTTGCGGCCGGCGGTCGGAACGGACCGGAAGCATGGATGAAGCGAGGCCGAAAGCGGCCCGTCAGAATGATGCCGCGCCCCGCGAAACGGGGCCGGCGCCGCCACCGGCAGGGGCTGCCGGGCGGAACGGCACGAAAACCAGTTGCCGCACGGCATGACGCCGGTGCCCGCTTCTGGTTTCCGGGGTTGCGGACAAGGCCGGCAACCTCGAAAGAAGATCCCGCGAACTTTCAAAAACCCCAGAGAACCGTGTCACGCCTGCGGTGCAGAACCTGGTTTCCCAGGTCGGGCGTCCGTATGCTGCCGTCAGGCTTCCCGCCCAAGGCGGGCTTGCACACGGGCACAGAGACCGACGCCCTTTTGCATGTGCTTGTCAGGTTAGCGCCGAGGCGCGGATCACGGGGACTCCAGGGAAAATGGCCGCTCCTTGTGCGGGCGGGCGGCGACCTCTCGGCCGCCCGCGGCCCGCCACCTATTCGGAATTCTCTATCCGTGCAAGAAGCGCGGCGATGCGCTGCCGCGCGTCATTCTGCATTTTCTTCAACTGCAACAGGTCATCCGCCAGGCCAAGGGCCAGGAAGGCGAGCATCATTTCCCTGCTCTGTCCGCCCCGGAACCTCAACTTCTGGGTCGCAAACCGTTCCTCCACCAGACGGGCGGCATCGCGGGCGCGCTCCATGTCGGCCCCGGCCCGAAAGGCGATGTCAAAGCCAAGAACGGTAAGGTTGATGTTGTCGTCACTCACAAATAGCCTACTCGACGCTGTCATGCTCCTGGATTTTACGCAGCAGGGCGTCGATGCGCTGGAGCGCCTCGGCGCGCCGCCCTTCCTCTCGGGCGAGGGAGTCATGCAGCCTGCGGTTCTCTTCTTCCAGCCCGGACGATTCCACGCCCAGAGCGGAAAGCTCGGCGCGAAGGTGCGCGTTCTCCGCCCGCAGACGATCCAGCCGGGCCAGGAGTTCGGCGACGCGCGCCTCAAGCTGTTCCAGAAGTTCCATGGCTCCACACTACCACCGCGCCGCGGGTCTTGGCAAGGCGCATCTTCCGCGCGCGCCTCTTTCCCCCGGCGTCGGGGGTCCGCCCCTGCGCGGGCCTTGCCTTGTGCCGGGGAAATCCTATATATTGGAAGAACAGTCCGGGACGTTCCGGCGCGGGGCGCGCCGGGCGCCCCCGGCCGCGCGGCCCGCCCCGCCCGTTCTGGCGGCCGCCATGGTCCGCGGCCATTCCCCCTTCACCCGGAGGCTTTCCATGGCACCCTTCCCCAATACCATCGCCCAGAGCGGCGTCGGCAGCGCCGTTTCCGTCTATATGCGCCACGTGTACCAGTGGATGACCGCGGGGCTTGCGCTCACCACGGTGGTGGCCTACGGCGTGGCCGGCACGCCCGCCATCCGCGACGCCATCCTCGGCAACAGCCTGGTACTCATCCTGCTGGTGGTGGCCCAGTTCGGCCTGGTCATCGCGCTTTCGGCGGCCATCCACAAACTTTCCGCCGGGGCGGCCACCGGGCTGTTCCTGCTCTATTCGGCGCTTACCGGGGCCATGCTCTCGTCCATCTTCGTGGTCTATCCCATCGCGTCCATCGGCACGGCCTTTCTCGTGACCACGGGCACCTTCCTCGCCATGACCGTCTATGGCACCGTCACCAGGCGCGACCTCACGGGCCTGGGCAATTTCCTGTTCATGGGGCTTATCGGCATCATCATCGCCATGGTGGTCAACATCTTCCTCCAGAGCAGCATGATGAACTTCATCGTGAGCTGCCTCGGGGTGCTCATCTTCACGGGCCTCACGGCCTATGACACCCAGAAGCTGCGCCGCTTCGGCGAGGCCGCGCCCCTCGAGGACGGCACGGCCATCCGCCGCGGGGCCATCCTCGGCGCGCTGACCCTCTATCTGGACTTCATCAACATCTTCCTCATGCTGCTCCAGCTCTTCGGCGGCAACCGCGACTAGGCAGCGCCACAGACACGCGAGCAAAGACAGGGGCAAAGGGCACGCCTTTTGCCCCTGTCTTTCTTTTTCAGACGCCATGAAAAACTCCGGAAAACAACGCGGCGGCGACCCGCGGAACGCGGTTCCCGCAGGTGAAGAACTGCTGCATATTTTTGACCGCCAGGCGCGCCCCCTGCGCCTGGACGGCCTTCTGCGCGCGGCCCGCATCCCGCGCCAGGGGAAAAAGCGGCTGGAGGCGGAACTGGCCGCCCTTGCCCGCGAAGGGAAGCTCCTGCGGCTTGCCGGCGGACTCTGGACCCGGCCGGAACGCCTGCTGACCGTGACCGGCCGCTACCGCGCCCTGCGCGACGGCGGCGGTTTCGTCAGCCCGCTCCGGGAAGACGGCGGCAGCGGTCCCGAGCTGTTCATCCATCCCGCCCAACGGGGCGGCGCCTGGCACGGGGACCTGGTGCGCGCGGTCCTGGTGCCCGGCACGCGCGGCCACGGCGGCCGCCGCGAACGCCGGCCGGGACGGGACGCGGCCCGGGCGCCCGAGGGGCGCGTGACGGCCATCCTCCAGCGGGCGCACCAGGAAGTGCCGGTTCATCTGGTGCGACGCACAGGCGACACGCTCTTCTGCCGCCCGGCGGACGACCGGATCCCGGTCGATTTCAGCGTCCGGCTGCCGGAAGCGCCCCCGGAAGCGCCCCCGGAAGCGCCCCCGGGAGAGCGCCCGGACGGTCCGGGCATCCCGCGCCTCGAACCGGGAGAGCTTCTGCTGGTGGCGCCGGAGGAAGAACTGGCCTCGGACCTCTGGAGCGCCCGCCTCGTGGGCGCCTACGGCCGCGAGGACGACGTGGCCGTCCAGGAGGAACTGGTCAAGCTCAATCACGAGGCGCCGCGCGAGTTCCCCCCGGCGGCGCTGGCCGAGGCGGCGCGCCTCCCCGCCGCGCCCGGTCCCGCGGATTTCGCCGGACGCGAGGATGTGCGCGACCTGCCCCTGGTGACCATCGACGGCGCGGACGCGCGCGACTTTGACGATGCCGTCCATGTGGAGCGGCGCGACAGCGGGTGGCTGTTGCGCGTAGCCATCGCGGATGTGAGCCACTATGTGCGCCCCGGCCGGGGCGCGGTGGGCGCTCTGGACGCCGAGGCGCTGGCGCGCGGCAACTCCTGGTATTTCCCCCGTTCCGTAGAACCCATGCTGCCGCCCGCCCTTTCCAACGGCCTGTGCAGCCTGCGCCCCGGAGAGGACCGTCTCGCCCTGCTGGTGGAGCTTCCGCTGGACGAAAACGGCCGCCCCGGCGCGCCCCGTTTCGCGTCCGTGGTCATGCGCTCCGCCGCGCGCCTGACCTATGACGAGGTCAGGGCCGCCGTGTCCGACCGCGACGGGGCGGTCCGCGACCGGCTGTGCCGGGCGCCGCGCGGCGCCGAGGTGCTCGCCATGCTGGAGGAGGCATTTGCCCTCTACCGCGTCCTGCGCGCCGCCAGGCTCGCCCGGGGCGGACTGGACTTCGACCTGCCCGAGGCCCGCTACGAGTTTGACGACAGCGGCCGCGTGACCGGCGTGGGCGTGGCCGAACGCCACGACGCGCACCGGCTCATCGAGGAATTCATGATCGCCGCCAACGAGGCCGTGGCCCGCCGGCTCGGCGCCGGGGGGGGACCGGAATTTCTCTACCGCGTCCACCCGGAACCGGACGCCGAACGCCTGGAAGCGCTCTTCGCCACTCTGGAGGCCACGGCCCTGGAGAGCCTGCCGCCGCATCTGCGGCGCGACGGCCGGCCGGACGCCGGCGCCGTGCGCGGCATCCTTGCCCGCGCCCAGGGCAGCCCGCAGGAGTTCGTGGTCGACAGGCTCTGTCTGCGCGCCCTGCCGCAGGCCCGCTACCAGCCGGAAAATATCGGCCATTTCGGGCTTGCCTCGGCCGCGTACTGCCATTTCACCTCGCCCATCCGCCGCTATGCCGACCTGCTCGTCCACCGGGCGCTCAAGGCGGCCCTGGGACGGCCCTGCGGCGAGATCCCCGCCGGGCAACGGCTGGTGCGTATCGGCGACCAGCTCAACCGCCGCGAACGCGCGGCCATGGACTGCGAACGGGAAATGGCGCGCCGCCTCGCCTGCCTGTGCCTTGCCGGGCATGAGGGCGAACACTTTTCCGGCGTCATCAGCGGCGTGACGCCCTTCGGCATTTTTGTGGAGCTGGAGGGCATGCCCGTGGAGGGCATGGTCCGCCTCGAAGACCTGACGGACGACTGGTACCGCTACGATCCCGAACGGCTCAGCCTCACGGGCGAACGCCACGGCCGCGTCTGGACGCTCGGCGTGCCGGTGCGGACACGTCTGGAGAACGTGGACATGGGGCGGCTGGAGATCCGCCTCCTGCCGCTGGACATGCCGCCGCCCGGCGCGGCGGGACAACGGCGCGGAAAACCGCGGAGCGGCAGCCGGAAAAACGCCCCGGGCACGACACGCGGACGGCGCCGCGCGGCAACGCCCGCCCGGGAGGAACGCCGCGGGCGGCGCGCCCCGGCCAGCGAACGGCGAAAACCGGGCGCCCGCGCGGGCAGGGGACGCTGATGGCCCTGCTCACCGCCCGGCAACGCATGGGCGCGGCCGCGCTCATCCTGGCGGCCAGCGCCATCCTGTCACGCCTCATGGGGCTTGTGCGCGACAAGGTCATTTCCTGGCAGTTCGGCGCGGGCGGCGAGGCGGACCTCTATTTCGCGGCCTTTGTGGTGCCGGACATCATCAACTACCTGCTGGCGGGCGGGTTCATGTCCATCACCATCATCCCCCTGCTGGCGGCGCGCCTGCGGGAGGACGAGGACGACGCCTGGCGCTTTTTCTCCTGCGTGTTTTTCTGGATGCTCGCGGCCTCTCTCGCGCTCACGGGCGCGGGCATGCTCTGGGCAGAGCCGCTGGCGCGCCTGACCGCGCCCGGCTTCAGCCCCGAGGCCTCCGCGCGGCTCGCCTTTTTCATGCGCCTCATCCTGCCCGCCCAGGTCTTCTTCCTGTCCGGCGCCTGCTTCACCGCCCTGCTGCTCCTGCGGCGGCAGTTCAGCGTGCCCGCGCTCACGCCCCTCATCTATAACGGCTGCATCATCGCGGCCGGGCTGCTCCTGCCCCTGATCCCCGGCGCGGCAGGCCTGTTCGGCGCGGGCGGGGACATGGGCATGACCGGCTACTGCATGGGCGTCACCCTCGGCGCGGGGCTGGGGGCCTTTCTCCTGCCGCTGCGGGCGGCCGCCGCCGGGGGCCTGCGCCTGGCGCCGGTCTGGCGGCATCCGCTCATGGGCAGGTTCCTGCTCATCGCCCTGCCGCTCATGCTCGGCCAGACGGTCATCATGCTCGACGAGCAGTTCCTCCGCGTCTTCGGCAGCCTGGTGGGCGACGGCGCCGTGAGCCTGCTCAACTACGGGCGGCGCATCGCCCAGGTGCCCGTGGGCCTGGTGGGGCAGGCGGCGGCCGTGGCCTCCTATCCCTTTCTGGTGCGCCTGCTGGCCGAGGGCGAGACCGAACGCTTCGACAAAACCCTGCGCGCGGCCCTTGCCGGGAGCCTGGGCCTGATCATCCCCTGCGCGCTCTGGATGGCGGCGGCCGCGTGGCCCATCCTCGGCATCATCTTCCAGGGCGGCCGCTTCGGCCCGGAAGAGACGCTGGCCGCCCTGCCGCTCACGCGCCTCATGCTTGCGCCCACGCCGTTCTGGATCATCTACATGGTGCTTGTGCGCGCCTACTACGCGCACGGCGACACCCTGACCCCGGCCCTCACGGGCACGGCCGTGACCCTTGTCTGCCTGCCGCTCTATCCCTGCGTCGCCGTGCCGCGCGGCGCCTGGGCCGTGGCCGCCCTTTCCGGCCTGAGCGTCAGCGTCTATGTGGTCTGGCTCCTCTGGATCTGGGCGCGGCGTCACGGCGCGGCGGCCTTCGATGGCCTGGCGGCCCTGGCCGCCCGCTGCCTGGCATGTTCCGCGCCGGCTGCCGGGGCCGCGTGGTTCATGGCGGAACTGTGCCGCGCCCGGGTGCCGCTGCCGCCGTTTCTGGCGGCCTGCGCGGCCCTGGCGGCCAGCGGCGCGGCCTTCGCGCTGGTGGCGCTGCCCCTGGCGCGGCTGTTCGCTCCCGAACTCCTGACCATGGCCCTGCGCCCGCTCCGGGAGCGCCTGCGCCGCAACAGGGGACAGGATGCCTGACGCGGGACGGCGCCCCGCGCGCCTGATGCGGAAAGTTGCGGCTTTCCGCCATGCCGAAGTCATCCGTCAAAAACAGCCCTTTTTGTGCCGTCTGCGTCACTGGACGATTTTTGTCAGTCATGTACATGAGTACACTCCCTCCAAAAATCGCCCACTTCCTTGCCGGCGCAAAAAATTCTTATTTTTTCGGATCCCTCCGACGACAGCCCCGCTCTGCGCTTCGCTTCGAGCGGACAGTGGAAGAGTCGTCTCTCGAGGTTTCGGGAATTTTCAAGAAGAGACAATTGTCCCGTTTCTCACCATCCGTTTCTCTCAATGCCGCGCATTGAGAGAAACGCGACCGGGGGGTCAAGGGCCATCGGCCTCTAACGGTGCGGGGGGAAGGCGGCGCCCCGCGCGCCGCCAGCCGCGCCCGTTTGCCGCCGCACATGTCCGGCGGCCGCCGCCGGGAACGCTTGCCAAAACGGCAAAGATGCAGGAGAATCGACGGAATCGCACCAAGTCGCGCCGGGCACGGCGTCCGGCGTCGGATTCGCCACTTTTTTCCGGGAGGGTCCTCCATGAAAAAATGTCTCGTCCTGCTCGCCCTTGCCCTGCTGCTCAGCCCGGCCCTGGCAACGGCCGCCGCCTGGACCCCGTCCGGCGACGTGACGGTCATCGTGGCCTACAAGGCCGGCTCCGGCACGGACACGGGCGCGCGCCTCCTCGCCTCCGAGGCGGAGAAGCATGTGGGCAAGACCCTGGTGATCAACAACCTGCCCGGCGCGGACGGCAAGATCGGCTGGACGCAGCTTGTCAACGCCAAACCCGACGGCCAGACCATCGGCTTCATCAACCTGCCCACCTTCACCACCCTGGCGACACTGCCCGACTCCACCTTCAGCGTGGCCGACGTCATCCCCATCGCCAACCATCTTTCCGAGACCGGCGTGGTGGTGGTCAAGGCCGACAGCCCGTGGAAGAGCCTCAAGGATCTGGTGGCCGCCTGCAAGGCCAAGCCCACCTACCGCGCCTCCACCAACGGCGTCGAGGCCTCCAACCACACCGCCGCCCAGCTGCTCGCCAAGAGCGCCGGCTTTGACTACAAGGCCATCCCCTACGGCGGCACGGCCGACCAGCTCCTTGCCCTGCGCCAGGGCGAGGTGGATTTCTCCTGCGCCAAGGTGGCCGACGTGGCCCAGCTCATCAAGGGCGACAAGCCCGAGCTGCGCGTGCTCGGCGTTTTTTCCGAAAAGCGCCTGCCCGAGCTGCCGGATGTGCCCACCCTGGGCGAACAGGGCTATTATGACAAGTGGTACGGCGCCGCGCGCGGCCTGGTGGCCCCCAAGGGCACCCCGCCGGAAATCATCGACTTCTATGTGGACGCCTTCCGCAAGACCATGGAAGACCCCGAGAACATCGCCGCGCACAAGAAGGCCGGCCTGAGCATGGACTTCAAGGACAACAAGGCCTACGCCGACCTCATCGCCCAGCAGGAGCTTTTCTGCAAGGACGTGGTCTCCAAGCTGTACGACAAGAAGTAGCCGTTTTCGCCGCCACCCCGGACGGGAGCGGACTCCCGTCCGGGCGGCCGGAAGACGCCCCCGCTCCGGCTGCCGCCCCCGCGGGCGGCAGCGCATGTTGAAACGGCAGACCGCGCCAAACTCCGGGAGCAGCGCATGACACGCTCCGACATCGGCATCGTGGTCATCATCTATGCCACCTGCCTGCTCTTCCTCACCATGACCCTCAAGCTCAAGGCCGCGGCCCAGGTCTATCCGCTCTGCCTCATCGGCGGCCTTGCCCTGCTCAATACGCTCTATCTCGGGACGCGCCTCTGGCGTCTGTTCGGCGGCCGGGCGGCGCAGGACGTTCCCGGAGACGCCAAGGGTCCCGGCGCGCGGCCCGCCCTGGTCAACGACCTGCCCGAGATCTTCGCCAATTTCGTGCCCGGGCAGTTCCTCTTCATCGTCATCGCCTCGGTGGCCTATCTCGCGCTCATGCACTTTGTGGGCTTTTACCCGGCCGGCCTCGTCTATATGCTCGCGGTCATGCGGCGGCTGCGCGTGCCTCCCCTGCACATGGGGGTCACGCTCGCGGTGCTGGGCGCGCTCATCTACGCGGTGTTCACGCTGTTTCTCAAGGTACCCCTGCCGCGCGGCATCCTCTTCGGCTGATCCGCGGTCCCGATTTCCGCAACGCCATACCCCCAAGGACGACGCATGGACACTCTGGCGCTTATGGGCACCGGCTTCCTGCAAGCCTTGAGTCCCCTCAATCTTGCGCTCATGGCCGCGGCAACGGCCGTGGGCGTGACCATCGGCTGCCTGCCGGGCCTTTCCGCCGCCATGGGCGTGGCCCTGCTGTTGCCGGTCACCTTTGGCATGGACCCGGCCACCGGACTCATCATCCTCGGCGGCATCTACTGCGGGGCCATTTTCGGCGGCTCCATCAGCGCCATCCTCATCCACACGCCGGGGACGCCGGCCTCCGCGGCCACGGCCATCGAAGGCTACCAGCTCACCCTGCGCGGCCAGGCGGCCAAGGCGCTCACCGTGGCCTGCTTCGCCTCCTTCTGCGGCGGCCTTCTGAGCTGCATCTCCCTCTATTTCTTCTCCCCGCCGCTGGCCCAGCTCGCCATGAAATTCAAAAGCCCGGAATATTTCTGGCTTTCGCTTTTCGGCCTGACCATCATCGCGGGCGTGTCGTCCAAGTCCATGCTCAAGGGGCTGATGTCCGGCGTGCTCGGGCTGCTCATTTCCACCGTGGGCATGGACCCCATGGAAGGCGTGCCCCGTTTCATGTTCGGCCAGAGCACCCTCTATAACGGCGTGAACGTCACCTGCGCGCTCATCGGGCTGTTTTCCATGTCCCAGGTGCTCATCCTTGCGGAAAAGCGCATCCAGGCCCGGCCCGCCGCCGCAAAATTCAAGGACAGGTTCGGCCTGAGCAGGGCCGAGGTGAAAAAGATCTCGCCCACCATCGTCCGCTCCTGGATCATCGGCAATATCGTCGGCATCCTGCCGGGCGCCGGCGCGTCCATCGCCTGCTTCATCGGCTACAACGAGGCGCGGCGCTTCTCCAAAACCAAGCAGGAGTTCGGCAAGGGTTCCATCGAGGGCGTGGCCGGCTCCGAAGCCGCCAACAACGCGGTCACGGGCGGATCGCTCATCCCCATGCTCACTCTGGGCATTCCCGGCGAATCGGTCACGGCGGTGCTCATGGGCGGACTCATCATCCACGGCCTCCAGCCCGGACCCGAGCTTTTCACCACCTATGCGGGCATGACCTATACCTTTTTCGCGGGTTTTGTGCTGGTCCAGTTCTTCATGCTCGGCATCGGCATGCTCGGCTGCAAGGGCTTTGCCCACATCGCGCGCCTGTCGGACGCCATCCTCATCCCCTCCATCTTCCTGCTCTGCGTGGTCGGCTCCTACGCCATCCACAACAATGTGGTGGAGGTAGCCATCATGCTCATCTTCGGCGGCATCGGCTATCTGGTACGCAAGTTCGACATGAACGCCACCGCCATCGTGCTGGGGCTGATCCTCGGTCCCATCGGCGAGCGGGGGCTGAGGCGTTCGCTCATGCTCAGCGACGGCGATCCGTCCATCCTCTTTTCCACGCCGTTGTGCTGGGCGCTCATCGCGCTGTGCGTGGTGGGCCTGCTCTCGCCCCTCCTCATGAACCGCATGGAGCGGAAGCTGCGCGAAAAGCACGGCGCCTGAACGCGCGCCGTCACCCCACGGATGCGCCAACGCCACAAAAAACGCCGTTGCGGCGGGTCCCCGGAGGATCCCGCCGCAACGGCGTTGTGAGAGAATGCCCCGCGAACGTGCCGTTCGCCGCCGAAGGCCCTTACGCCTCCGCCGTCGCCGAGGTGTCGGCGCGGCCGTTCAGCTCGGCATTGAGCAGATAGAGGCCCTTGGTGTCGGAGCCGAAAAGCTCGAACTTGGCGATGAGGTCGCTGGTATTCTTTTCTTCCTCGCCCTGCTCGGCGATGAACCAGTCAAGGAACTGGCAGGTGCGGAAGTCGTCGCACTGGCGAGCCTCGCGGTATATGGCGTTGATGAGCGAGGTGACGTACTGCTCGTGCTTGAGCGCGGCCGTGAGCGGCGCCTTGTGGTCCGAAAAGTCCACATTGGGCGCGGCAATGGCCTCCAGCGTCACCTTTTCGTTATTGTCCTGGAGATACTTGAGGATCTTCATGGCGTGCTCCTGCTCCTCACGGGCCTGCACCTCAAACCAGTGCCCGAAGCCGTCCAGGCTCACGCCGTAATAGTAGTTGGAAAACGCCAGATACAGATAGGCGGAATAAAATTCCTTGTTGACCTGATCCTTGAGCAGGGCCGCGACCTTTTCATTCATGGAAGTTTCTCCTTTGCTTGCTGCCGGTGCCGCGTCTTTCACGGCACGCTGCGCTCGGAAGATAGGTCCATCGGTCCCGTTTGACAAGGGCCGGACCCGCATCCATCCGCGCCGCCGCAGGGCATGGCGCCCCCCTATCCGCGCAGGCCGGCGCCCAGCCGGTACGCCTGCTCCGGATAGGGCGTGTCCCGCACCGAACCCTCGGGCCAGACGCCGGGCGCGATGACGCGGCCCGCGTCGCGCCAGCCGAGATAGTCCAGCAAAACCTCGTAGTGCGCGGCAATGGGCGCGGCCTGGGAGGGCGCCGTGTTGGCATAGGTCATGAGCAGGGCCGCGCGCTTGGGGACGTGGATCCTGCCGTTGATGGCGTAGAAACGGTCGATGACGGCCTTGAGCTGCGCGGAAATGCCGAAATAATACATGGGCGTGGCAAAAACGACCATGTCCGCGGGGATGATATGCTCGCGCACGGTCTCGAAATCATCCTTGAAAACGCAAGGGCCGTCCATGCCGCAGGAATTGCAGGCAATGCAGGGATGCACCTCGCTGTGGGCCGCGTCAAAGCGCGTCACGCTGTGGCCGGACTCCACGGCGCCCGCCATGAAGCGTTCGGCCAGCAGGTTGGAGTTGCCGTTTTTCCTGGGGCTGCCGGTAAGCACAAGGATCTTCATCGCGTTTCCCTCCCTTCCGGCGGCGTTCACGGGGGCGGCCAATGGCGTCACGGCGCCCCCCAGGGCCGCCAGGGCCGCTGTCTGCAAAAAAGTGCGCCGGTCCATGGTTCCTCCCGCACACGCGCCGGCTACAGTTCCAGCTCGCGCCGGACGCGCTTGAGTTCCTCAGGGATATTAATGCCCTGCGGGCATTTGGGCAGGCACTGGCCGCACTCGTTGCAGGCCCCGGGCCTGTCGCCGCGCTGGACCGGCGACATGGAGTAGTTGACAAGCCTGTGGGCGCGCGCCTTGTCGCCGTCCGCCTTGTACTGGTTGAAGACCATGTTGAACAGGTAGCCGATAGCCACATTCTGCGGGCAGGGGATGCAGTTGTAGCAGCCCGTGCAGGGGATGGTCCCCGGCGCGGAGCGGTAGGCCCGCGCCGCCCGGCCGATGACGGCCCTGTCTTCGGCATCGAGCATGCCCGGCGCCGAGCGGCCGGCATAAGCCAGATTGTCCCGCACGTTCTGCATGGAAGCCATGCCGCTGACCACCACGCTCACTTCCGGCCTGTTCCAGAGATAATCGAACGCCCATTCCACGGGCGGCCGCCGCCGGGGCGCGGCGTCGAGCACGGCCTGCACCATGGCGGGCGGTTTCACGAGAAAGCCGTTACGCAGCGGCTCCATGATGGAAACGCCCATGCCGTTGGCCGCCGCGTAGTTCAGCCCGACCAGGCCGGCCTCGTGCTCGGTATCGAGATAATTCTGCTGGATGAGACAGAAATCCCAGCCAGGATTGGCGTCCACCACGCGTTTGAAAAGCGGCGCCCCGTCATGGAAAGAAAAACCCGCGAAGCGGATCGCGCCCCGGGCCTTAAGCTCCATCATCCTGTCGATGAGCCTGAAGGGCACCACCTTTTCCTTCCAGCCGCGATGCATGATCATGTGGATATGGTAAAAGTCGATGACGTCCGTCTGCAGGCGGCGGCGCGATTCGTCAAAGAACCTTTCAAAGTCCTCCGGCCGCTCCATGATCCACCAGGGCGACTTGGACGTCAGCCAGATCCGGTCACGGTAGCCGCCGGCCAGGGCCTTGCCGGTCACGGCCTCGCTCTGGCCGCCGAGATACACATAGCCTGTGTCCACATAGTTGAGTCCGTGGTCGATGGCGTGGCGGAGCATGGCGATGGTCCGCGCCTCGTCCACGGTCTTGCCGTCGGCCAGCAGGGGCAGGCGCAGCATGCCGAACCCCAGGGCGGACACGGCCACGCCGGTCAGCCCGTGGGGGCGGTAGCGCATTTCCGGATGAAAATTGCGGATGTTGGACGGCTCCTGGGCGGCCGCCCAGGCCGGAGAGATCCGCGCGGCCGCGGCCATGGCCCCGGCCGCCATGAGTCCCGCGCCGCCCTTGAGAAACGCTCGTCTGTCCATAGGTCCTCCTCTCGCGGGTTTCCGGCAGCGGCTGCCGGGGGGGAACGGACGCACCCGGCGGCGCGCGTCACCGCGCGGTTTCGGGCACGGCGGCATTGACGGCGGCAAGGCCGTTGAGCGTGCGCGGAAAGCCGATGATCGGCAGCATGACCGCCAGCGCATCCACGAGGTTCTGCTTGCTGTTGCCCACATTGACATTGGCGGCGGCGTGCGCCCGCGCCTGCGGATCACAGCCGCCCAGGGCCACGATGGCGCTGAAGGTGACCAGCTCGCGCATTTTGAGGTCAAGGACCTTGCGGGTATAGAGGTCACCGAAGCAGAAGGCGCTCAGGTAGTTGGCGATGACCGCCTTCTGCCCTTCGGGGGCGTTGGCCCGCAGGGCGTCGATATGTTCGCCGCCGAAGATTTTTTTCTGCACGGCGATGCCGTCGGCAAGGCGCGTCTTCTCGTCCACCGTGGCCTGCTTTTCCAGCGGCAGCGCGGCGCCGTGCGCTTTCAGCACGGGATTGACCACGGCCAGGGCCGCCTCCACCCGCGGAAAGCCCACATACGGCGCGCACTGATACAGCGTCTCGCGGATGTCCGCCGCGCTTGCACCCACGCGGAGCGCGGACCCGGCCTGCGCCTCCAGGGGCGCGGACATCTGGATCGCCGTCAGGGCGGCCAGCATGACCAGAGCCGACTGGCGGGCGTCCAGCGTGCCCTGATCGAGGATCTCGCCATAGACGAGGCGGTCGCGCATGGCCGCAAGTTCAGGGTCCGTCTCCGCAAGCGGCGACGGAGCCTCTCCCAGCCATTTCGCCCGGTTCGTTTCCGTTGCCTGCACCCTGTCCATGATCGTTCCTCCTGCATCAGTACGGGCGGCCGCCGGCGCGGACGCCGCCACCACAAGCCAGACAAGCGCGACCAGCATGACCGGCGCTTTTCCTTGCCGCGTTTCGCGCATCATCGTTCCTCCCCGGGCGCCATGCCCAGTTCCCGGAGCCAGCCGCGCAGGGCCGCCGCGGAAATGCCCACGTCCAGCCTGCGCCCCGCAAGCCAGCGGCTGCCGGGGCAGAGTTTTTCCAGGATGGCGCCGCTCTCGCCCAGCGGGCTTCCGCCCGAAGTGGCAAAGGGGATGAACGTCTTGCCGCTGAAATCCCGGCTCTGCACAAAGGTCTCGATGATGCGCGGCGCCTGGTACCACCAGAGGGGAAAACCGACAAAGATGGCGGCATAGGCGGCCATGTCCGGCACGGCGTCCGCCAGGGCGGGGCGGCAGGAGGCATCGGCCATTTCGCGGCTGGAACGGCTCTGCCTGTCGTGCCAGTTGAGGTCCGCCGCGCTGTAGGGCCGGGCGGGCCTGATGGCATAAAGGTCGGCGCCCGCGGCTTCGGCCAGTTGATGCGCCACGCGCGCCGTGGTGCCTGTTGCGGAAAAATACGCCACGAGGATCGTGCTCATATCGCCAGCTCCTTTGCAAAAGGCTTTGGTAGAGGCTTTTTGTTCTGCTTTTTGGTCCATGACGCGCCTGCGCTGTGCGGGCACCGACGAAATCCTCCGTCAACCGAACCGTGAGTGCCGCATGACGCATGCCTTACCTGTTGGGCATGATGCCGGGGGCGAAGGCCGGCGCCGTGAAGACCACGGCGTCCGCGCTCCCGCTCTGCGCCGGATTGCTGCTCACGATGCGTACTTCCTTCTTGCGAGGATGTATGGCTAGGCTTGTGGACAGCAGGTTCTCCCCCCTGTCGCGTCCCGGCAGCAGGATCTGCCCGATGGGAAAGCCGTTGGGGTTGAAAATCAGGACGCGCCCCTGCGACATCAGGGCCACATAGACATTGCCGTCCGCATCCACGCGCATGGAATCCGGCCCGCGCCCCACAAAGCGGTAGGGGATATGCGAACGGAAGGGCACAAGCTCCGTGGAGTCGCGCACGGTGGCCTTGTGCAACTGCTCGCGGGCGTATTCGGTGGCCCAGACGACAGAATCGTTCGGGCTGAGGGCCACGCCGTTGGCCTGCCCCATGGCGGGGATGACCGTGGTGAACGTTTTCAGGTCCGGCGCAAGATAGACGATGCCACCACCGGAAACCGTGCTCGACCCCTTGCAGTCGCTGAAATAGATGCCACCCCTGGCATCAAAGACCAGATCATTGGGCAGGAAGCCCCTGTCGGCATCGACGATCACATCCACGGTCTTTTCCGGCCCGGAAACCGCCAGGATGTACCCCTTCGTGCCCGTCAGGTCTTTGGCCGCCACAAAGAGCCTGCCGTCCGGGCCGAAGGCCAGGCCGCTGGGAGCAAACTCCTCGAAGGCCACATGCTCGGCCAGCCTGTTTTCCGGCGTCAGCGTGAGGATCTTCCTGCCGGTGACATCGCAGAAATAGAGGGTGCCCGCACGGTCGAACACCGCCCCCTCCAGGATGTGACGGTCGCTGCTGACCGTCCTGAGCGGCGCGGCCACCACGGTCTGCAGGCCCTGTTCCGCAAGCGGGATGGGCGCGGGGCCAAACGCGGCGGCGTCATGGGTGAAGCCCTCCTCGGCGCGGGCGGCGGAGGCCAGGAGGACAAGGATCAGACAGAAAAGATAGGGGCAAAACTTTTTCATGGTCCCCTCACGATGCGGAGCGTAGTGGAAACACAGCATCTTCTGCGTGTCATGACAAGACGCAAAACTTGCAATCAATAGCACATTTCTCTCAAACGGCGGGGCACGGGCCGCCCCGGAGACGTGCAGCGGAGGGGTCAGGAGCGCGGGGGCGCCGAACGCCCCCGGCGCCCGTCGCGGGGCAGCGGCAGGACGCAGCGGCCGCGCCCCGTCAGGCGCAGACAGCAGCGGATCAGCAGGAAAAGCGTGAAGAGCGCGGCGCACGCCAGATGGCCGAGCTTGCAGGCCGCATAGGCGCCGCCGTAGACGGACGTATCCTCCAGATTGTGGAGGATGAGGATGATGCCGGTCACCGCCAGCAGGATCACCAGGGCGACGCGCAGCCGCCCCCAGACGGCAAGGCGGAAGCGCCGCCCGCTTTCGCCCTGCCAGACCACGCCCGCGTAGCTGCCGAGCAGGAGCAAGGCCGCCGCCCAGTAATGGATCACCGTGGGCGAGGTGTTCCAGGTGTCGATAAGCCCGTAGCGGTAGGCGAGGGGCAGGTGGGCAAAGCCGCTGAACAGCGCCGCCGCCACGGCCAGGTCCCACAGGACAAGAAAAAAGGAGGAAAACAGCGGCCCGCGCTCCCTCATGGACGCCGTCCTTTCTGGCGGTCGCGCCAGAGGCGCAGGCAGGCCAGCCCGGCGCCCGCGAGGGGCGCGGCCAGCACCGGGCCGAGCAGGCCATTCTCCCGGGTCATGCTGGCGCCCGCCGGCCGCAGGCTCGGGCGCCCGGCGCCGATCTGGTCCTGGCGGAGCAGCTCCACCTCGATATCCCGGAACCGCAGCGCCGACACATAGAGGGTGTTGGTGCCGCCATTGACATTGATGCCATAGATGTCGCCGTTGCGTTCCCGCACGAGCCTGTCCGCCAGCGCCAGCATCTCCGCCCGCGGCCCGAAGTGCTGCGCCTTGCGGGGGCAGGCCGTCACGCAGGCCGGCGCCTGCCCCAGGGCGAGCAGATCCTGGCAGTAATCGCACTTGAAGACCCGGCCGTTGCCGAGAAAGCGCGGCGCAAGGTCAAGATAGACCCCCACGCCCGACTGGCGGCGCGGGATCATCCACGGGCAGAAGCGGATGCAGCGGCCGTCCCCCAGGCAGGAATCCCCGTCGATATAGACGGCGCCCGTGGCGCGCTGCCGGGCCGCCCCGGTGGGGCAAAGATTGACGCACGGCGGATTGACGCACTGCATGCAGCGCCGGGGCAAAAAGATCCTGCGTTCGCCGCCGGCCGTGCGGATCGTGCAGGACTGGAGATACAGCCAGTTGTACGGGGTGAGGCAGTCGGTGGCGTCGCGCCGGTCCGACCAGTCCTGAATGCGGACGCCTGGGGGATACGGCTGGGGAATGGGGCGGACGGGCAGCGGCACGCGGGCGAGATTGCGCGCCCGGCAGGCGGTGACGCAGGCGCCGCAGCCATCGCAGGCATCCACGTCGATGACGGTCGCCATGGACCCCGCCGCGTCCGCCGCGCGGGAGGCTTCGGGACCGGGCAGCAGCGCGCTCACGGCAAGTGCCGCCGCGCCCTGGAGGAAACGGCGCCGCAAGGGCCGGGAAAGACGTTCCATGGCCTGAGCCTAGCCGTTGCCGGAATCAGCGTCAATGTCGGCTTCCCGCGCCTTCTCGAAGGGCGGCGGCGGGCGCCAGCGCCAGAACAGCGCGAGCAGAGGGGCCAGGCCGGCCAGTTCCGCCACTTCCCGCGGCAGAAAAAGGCCCACGCTCCACCACAGCCCCACGCTGGCGGCCGCGCACGCGCCCATAAGCGCCCACTGGCCCAGGCTCATGGGCCGCGCCGCCCACTGGAAATAGCTGACCGTGAGGATGGCTACCCATACCTTGGTAATGGTCAGGGACAGGGCCGCGCCCACCAGCGGACTCGCCGGGATGAGCGTGCAGCAGCAGACGATGTTGACGGCCAGGCCGCTGAGATAAAACCCGAACAAAAGCTTGTGGCGGCGCATGCCGATCATGGCGTACGCCGCGAGGTTGTGCAGAAAGGCCGTGGCGAGGCAGGGCGTGAGCAGCTGCTGGGCGGTCACGGCGCGGGCGTAGTCCGGCCCGTAGATGAAGGGCAGGATGCGGTCGCTCTCCACACAGAGGAAAAAGATCACCGGCAGGGATGCGGCCCAGAGCGAACGGGCCGTCTGCCCGGCCAGACGGCGGAAGGCCGTCCGGCTCTCCTGCCAGAGCCGCGCCAGGAGCGGGAAGATGACCTTGCCGAGCAGGGCGCTGGAAACAAGGACGGAAAGCCCCTCCACCGTCTCCCAGGCCACGCCGTAGCCCCCCACGTCCGCGTCGCCGCCGTAACTTTTCAGGAAGATGACGTTGATCTTGTTGTAGAACATGGCGCAGGCGGCCATGCCCGTAAAGATGAGTCCGTGGCGCATCTGGCGGGCCAGATGGAGCATGCCCGCAAACCCCACGCCCGCAAGGGGGTTGCGCCCGAGCGCCATCAGGGAAAGACCGATGGCGAGCACTGCCTCAAGGGGCTTGAACAGGGCGATGGCAAGCGGCGGCGCGCCCGCGAGCACGCAGACGATGCCGTAGCCGATGCCCACCAGGGCGGAGGGCACGCGGATACGCATCTCCACATCCTGGCGGCCGCGCGCCTGACAGAGATTGAAAAAGGAATCGGCCACCGCGTCCAGGCCCAGGCCGGCGGCAATGGCAAGGACCACGAGCCGAAGCTCCGGGCTGTAGTCCTGCCAGCCTGTCACGAGCCAGGTGACGCCGAGGGCCGCGGCCAGAACGGCAAGCTTGAGCCAGCTCACTTCGCCGAGCAGCGCGCGGGGCCGGCCCTCGCGCCGGGCAAACGTGGAAAGGAGAAAGTCGTTGAGTCCCACATCGGCCACGGTCTTGACAAGATAGCCGAAGGTGAGCGCCAGGACGATCTGGCCGAGAATGTCCGGGCTGCGCCGGGCAAGCAGGATGGTGAACGCTGTCCAGGAGAGGTCGCGCGTCCATTGCGCGCCCAGGATGTAGCCGAGGCGGCGCGGTATGCTCTTCAGCTTCATTGGGCCGCCGCTTGCCCGCCCCCGCCGAAGTGCACCACCGCCTTGAAGCCCGGCTTGAGCACCAGATCCGGGTTGGGCACGGTGAGTTCGACCGTATAGTAGGAGGGATTCGCCACATTCATGTCCGTGGAGATCCAGGAGATCTCATTCACGATGCCCGTGAACTTCCGGTTGCCGAGGGAGGGGATCTCCACCACGGCCTTGTCGCCCACCCTGATGGTGTTCACGTCGGCCTCATAGACGGGCACCTGGATGAGGACGGGATCGAGCTGCCCCACCTGGATGGGCGTGGCGCCGGCGCCCACCAGATTGCCGGGGTTGAGATTCGCGTCCAGCGAGAGAACGTAGCCACTGATGGGCGATGTGAGCACCAGGGTGTCGGGAAGTTCCTCGCCCTCGGTGATGGGCTGGCCGTAGTAGCCCCCCAGTTCCTTGAGCCGCGCCGCGAAATTGCTCTCGTTCTTGCGGATGGTGGACTGGAGGAGGCCGATGCGGTCGCGCAGCGAGGTCACGTTGGCCTCCAGCCGCGAAAGCGCCTGTCTGGAGCCAAGGCCCGAGGCCACGAGCTGGCGCGCCTTGTTGCGCTCGGCGCTGGTCTGCGCCAGCTGCCGTTCCAGATCCAGCACCTGGCTCTTGAGGTCCTCGGTGCCGGCGCCGTTGGTCACTTCACGCTGGAGGATCCGCTCCGCCTCGTCCTGAAGGTGGTAGCGCATGAGCGGCGCGCCCGCCTCCACGGCATCGCCGGGCTGGACGAGCACCTTGTCCACCACGGCGTTGAACGGCATGGGCACGGCGCGCGAGACCGTCGTCACCACCTTGCCCGTGAGGATGACGGCTTCCGCGGCGCGCGACTCGGCGGCAAAGAGCAGGAGCGCCGCGCACACGACGGCGGCACACGAACACAGGACCCCACGCGGGGCGCAAGCGGCGCGGAACATCAGAGAATCTCCTTGGCGGGCAGCCCGAGGAACCGCTCCTGAAGCAGGTTGGCGAGATACATCCATTCCAGCTGGGCAAGCCTGTAGTCCAGCTCGGCCTGGATATAGGCAATGCGCGCATTGGTGGCCGCTTCCTGGCGACTGACCATGTCCGGCAGCTCCGCGGTGCCCTCGTCAAAGGAGATGCGCGCCTCCTTGTACTGCATTTCCGCGGTGTCGAGCCGGGTCTTTTCCAGCTTGAGCTGCGTTTCGGCAAGCGCCACACGCTGTTCGGCCTGGAGCCACTTGTTGGAATATTCCGTGCGCTTGCGCGCCATCTCGTGGAACGCCTGCGCCTTACGCATGCGGGCCGTCTGAACGTCGCGGTAGCGACGCCCCCAGTCGATGAGCGGAAAATCAAAGTTCAGGTGCAGAAAGGTGTCTTCCTGGCCGCTGGGGGGCTGGTACTGGCCCGCCGGAGGGTAATTGTTGATCTGGAGCGTCATGTCGGGCACATACTGCGCCCAGGCCACCATGATGTTGAAATCGCCGAGCTTCACCTGGGCGCGCAGGAGGAGGTCGTCCTCGGTGCAGCTCCAGCGGTCTTCCCACTTGAGGGCGTGGCCGTCGAAGCCCGCCAGGATGCCGTTGGCGCTCTCCGCGTCCACAGTGAGGCGCTGCTGCGGCTCCACCCCGGCGATGATCTTGAGCTGGGTGCGCTGCATGACCTCTTCCATATTGGTCTTCTCGACGGTCAGCTCGCGCTCGCGCTGGCGCTGGTTTGCCACGTCAAGGGCCACGCCCTGGCGGCCTTCCACCACCTCCACCTGCTGCCAGTAGGCCACGAGGGTCTTGCCGAGGGGCAGGAGTTCCTTTTCCACGGCGAGGATCCTGCGCTGCGCCTCCAGCTTGAGGTACGACTGGGCGATCTTGTAGATGACCTCGCCCACGGCCTTGCGGTGGGTGGAAATGGCGACATTGACCAGAGCCTTCTGCACCTGATGCTCGAAATAGGTAGCCACCGGATTGGGGAAGGCCGCGTAGAAACCGGCGCGCAGCTTGGTGCGCCCGTAGTCGCCCGGCGTGTCATGGGTATCCATGTTGTAGCGGGTGAGATTGTTGGAGACCGTCAGCGTCATGCGCGGTTCGGGCAGGTACTTCCACACCGCGTTGGTGAGCGCCACGCGCTTGATCTCCAGATCGACCGCGCTGTTCACGAGCAGGGGCGACTGCTGGATGGTCAGAAAAACGCAGTCCTCGAAGGTGAAGCTCTTGGAAGGGTCGTACAGGTTGGGGATCGCGGCCTCAAGCTTGCCCTTGTTCTCCACCGGCACGCCGGGGACCTCGTCCAGCCAGTGCCGCGCGGGCAGTTCCGGCGACTTGAGTCCCGCCTTGTTGGAGGCGCAGGCCCCGGTGAGCAGAACGGCCGCCGCGAGCAGCAGCGGCACAGCGCGGCGCAACGCCCCGGCGGCTCCACGGCAGGGTCCGGCAAGGGCGCCGCGCGTCCTGATGATGCGGAAAAACGAAAAAAGCTGACTCATGGGCGTGTATCCTTCAAACCGCCGGCCGTTCAAATTCCAGATGGTGCAACGTCAGCGCGACAGACCCGTCGGCTCCGGAAATCTGCGCGTCAAAGCGGACACGGTCCCCGTCGTCCCAGGTGCGCCGCACTTCCAGACCGGGGCTTTCGCCGCGGCACGCCCCCGCGCGCCCGTCTTCCCGCGCCGGGGCGCCGTTCCCGGGCACGGAGCCGAAACGGATGAAGCCCGCGCCCCCGCACCGCCATGCCGGGCGCCCCGCCGAAGAAGCCTCCCCATGGCCGGCCGCGGGGGCGCCGCCCTCCTGTTCCAGGATCAGGAGGGCGCTCTCCATGGCCGCGGCCGTCAGGCGCAATGCGTCAGCATAGCCCCAATCCGCCCGCGGAGCAACGGGGCATGCGCCGGGCATCCCGGAGGCGTCCGCCCCGGCGGTCCCCGCCTCGCGCATCCCGGCCCTGAGCGTTCCGGCATGGACAGCCAGCACATCGCCCGCAGCCTCGCACCGCACCGGGCGCAGCCGGGAAATCATCCGCCAGGCCGGCCCGAAGCCCAGGCGGGCATAGAGCGGCTCCAGCGCCAGGTCCGCCCCGGCGGCGCGGCCTCCATCGCCGGGCAGCGGCGGCAGGGGAGCCAGAGGCGGCGCTTCGCGGGGACCGGATGCCAGAAGGGCCATGCCTTCGGCCACCGGCGCGAAGGTGTCCGTGTGCCTGCCGTTGGCCGCCAGCTCCCGGATGGCAAGCGCGACACGGCACATGCGCGTCATGGCGCCGTCATGCATGATCCAGGGCTGGGCGCGCGCCGTGACCCGGCCCTCGCGGGTGATGCCCGGCGGCAGGAGCGGCGGGGCGAAAAAGCGCACGTCGGAAAAGCCCGTGACCGTCAGCCAGGGCAGGAGCAGCCGCGCCCCTTGCAGCAGGGCAAGGAGCGCGCGGGAAAAGGGAAGCCACGCGGCAGCTCCCGAGGGCGCCCGGCCGCCATGTTCGGCAAGCGCCGGGTCCGCGAAACGGGAAAACTGGCAACCGCCCTGAAAAAGGCCGCTTTCCGGCGGCAGGGGAGGCAGGGAGCCGGCCCAGGGTTCGGGATAGACGGGAGCGAACAGTTCGGGCCTGTCGATCAGGGGGGCGGGCCGCCGCTCGGGCGCGGGCCGCGCTGTGGCGGGCGCCCCGGCGGCGGACTCCGCCTCCGCCAGGGTCAGGAGCACGGAACGGCCGCCGCCCAGAAAGAGTTCGGCGGCGCACTGGTCCCCCAGGGCGTCCCTGCCCGGCCGGCGCCCGTCATCCAGCAGAGCCAGGACAGGCGCGGCGCCGGCGGCGCCCATGGCCCGCATCCAGCCGCCCACGGGAGCGAGGATGTCCCCCTCTCCCGCCAGGGCCGCGGCGGTCTGCGCCGGTGTGCCGCGCCAGCGGCGCAGGCAGGCGAACCAGACGCCGTTTTCGGCATGCCGCGCGCGCCACGCGCCGCAGGCCGCCGCCAGCGCGTCCTCCCGGCTCCCCTGCGGGGCGGGGGCGCCGGTCGCCAGCGATGCGGGCGGCGGCACGAGAAAGATGCCATCCAGCCGCCCTTCGGCGGCACGCAGGCCGTCCAGGGCGGCCGTCAGCGCTTCCGGCCCGCTCGCGGCGTCAAGCTCCAGCGGCAGCAGATGGCTGCCCGCGCGGACCAGCGGCGCGCAGGCCGGCGCGCAGGCGCGGGGCACGCCCAGCGTGGCGGAAAACGCGGCAAGCCCGCTCCAGAGTTCCGGCAGGAGCGCCGCATCCAGAACGCACAGGGCATAAACGCCGCCGGGTCCCACCCCCGGGCCGGTGCCGCCAGGGTCCAGCGGCAGGGGCATCGGGCGGCCATGGGGCGCGCCGCCTTCCAGCAGGGCAAAACGGCGCAGGGGCGGAAAAAGGGCTTTCCGCCGGACGGCCCGCCCGCGCTCCCGCGGGGCGCTTGCGGCCCCTCCCCCGGCGCCCAGCAGGACGCGCACCAGATCGCCTACGGTGGTCACCTGGAGCAGGGCCTCAAATTCCACCCGGACGCCGAGACGGCGTTCGGCTTCCTGCAACAGGAGCGGAAAACGGCTGGAGCGCAGGGCGAGATCGTAGCGCAGGTCATGCTCGGGGCGCAGCGCGGCGCGGGGCCTGCCGCAGGACTCGGCCACCAGCTCCAGTATCCGGGAGACCTGCTCCGTATCCCGCCCGAAGAGCGCCTCCGCCGGGACATCCGGCGCGGCGCCCGCCACGGGCGCGACAGGGGCGACAGAGGCATCCGGCGCCGCTGGCGCCGCGTCTTCGGGCGCGGGGTCCGCCGGGCGGCGCGCGGCGGCGAGCCGGCAGATGCGCGGGAAGGAAAGATGCCCCAGGGCATGGAGGCGGGCGCACGCCGCGCGCATGGCCGCCACCTCGTTGCCCTTGCGGCCGGCGGAAAGGCACAGGGCGCGCGGCTCGCAGTCCGCCACCAGGCCGCAGAGCGTGTCCTGCGGACCCAGTTCGAGAAAATGCCGGATGCCGTCGCGCCGCCACATGGCGTCCACGCAGTCCGTCCAGATCACGGTATTTTCGTCAAGGTCCGTGATGTAGCGGCAGATGGAGGGCTGGTCGTGCGGATAGTGGCCCGCGGTGATGCCGCTGAGCATGGGCACGCGCGGCGCGCGCATCTCCAGGGCGCCGAGGCGCCGCTGCGAAAGGTCCCGGAGGATCCGCATGCCGGGATGGTGGAAGGCCAGGCTCACGTTGAGCAGCATGGACGGGATGCGGCGCTTGCGAAGGGCCGCGCGCGCCGCCTGGAGCGACTGGCGCGGTCCGCTGAGGATGAACTGGCGCGGCGTGTTGCGGTTGGAGACGTAAATGTCGGGCCAGTTCGCCAGCGTCTCGTCGATGACGTCGCTCTCCGCGTGGACGGCCATCATGCCCGTATCCCGCGTGGCCCGGGCCTCCAGCTCGGCCATGTGCCCGGCGCGGGTCTCCAGGATGTACCAGGCCTCCTCCAGCCCGTAGATGCCCGCGAGCGAAAGCCCGATAAGCTCGCCGAGACTGTGGCCGCAGAAGAGCGCGGGCGCCAGCCCCAGGGAGGCGAACTGGCTCCACTGGGCATATTCGAGCAGAAAGAGATAGGGGATCTGGCGCCGTGAATGGCTGATGGCTTCCACATCGGTCTCGTCCATGAGGCCGAGCACGTCCCAGTCGGCCAGGGCGGCCACCCGGTCCATGGCCGCGCGCGCGGCGGGAAAATTGTCGTACAGTTCGCGCCCCATGCCGGGCCAGACCGAGCCAAGGCCGCAGCACATGACCGCCAGCGGCGGCGCGGCGGCATCCGGCGCGAGCCAGACGCCACGGGCGGCAAGGGACTCCAGCGCATGGGCGTCGGGCGCAACGCCGAGAGCGGCGGCCTCTTCCCGCCAGAGCGGCGAAAGACTGCCGAGGCGCCAGCCGGCGCCGTCCTGACGCAAAAGCGCATACCGCACGCCGTCCAGCGCCGCCTCAAGGGCCTCCGGCGCGGCGTCTCCGGCGGGAGCGGCCGTTGCGGCGGCGGGCGGCGGGCAAGGCGGTGTTCGGCGTTCGTCCCTTGGCATGCGCGATGTCCTGCGGCGGATTTTCTGTGGCGGGGTATGGTAGGCCGTATCCCGGCCCATGTCCAGCCCGGCCGCCCCGCGGCATCCCATGGCCTTCCGCGCCATTCCGGGCTTGCCTTGCGGCAAGGCTTGCGCTAGACATGACTTAATAGAACGTTGTGGGTATTTCCGCCGCGATTCTCCTGGCGAAGGATATGCGCGGAGCAGCTCCGCGCCGGACATATTTTTCTTTTAAGGGACAAGGCATGAAGAACGACCATTCCGCTCCGGCTGAGGCCGGACAGCAGGCAGACGGCAGGGCCGGCTTCAACCGCATGCGCTCCAAGCTCTCCTTCGAGCGCATGGTGGACCTCGCCGCCGGCATGGGGCTGGAAAATCCGCTGTTCGCCTGCCACGACCAGGCGGCCAAGGCCACGACCCTGATCAATGGCAAGGAATATATCAATTTTTCCACCTACGATTATCTGGATATCAACGCCCATCCCGAAATCACGGCCGCGGTGGCCGAGACGGCGGCGCGCTTCGGCACCTCCGCCGGGGCCAGCCGCCTGGTGGGCGGCGAACGGCCGCCGCACCGCGAGCTGGAGCGCGCCTTCGCCGAACTCTACGATGTGGAGGACGCCATCGTCTATGTGAGCGGCCACGCCACCAACGTCTCCACCCTGGGCTTCATGTACGGCGCCCGCGACGCCATCTTCCACGACGGTCTGGCCCACAATTCCCTGGTGCAGGGCGCGCGGCTTTCCGGCGCCACGCGCTATTCCTACGAGCACAACGACTGCGACGCCCTGGAGGAGATGCTCAAGGCGCACCGCGCCCAGCACAAGTACGCCATCATCGTCACCGAGGGCCTGTTCAGCATGGACGGCAACATCCCGGACCTGCCGCGCATCATCGAGCTGAAGAAAAAGTACGACTGCATGCTCCTGGTGGACGAGGCCCACTCCCTGGGCGTGCTTGGCAAGACCGGACGCGGCGCGCGCGAATATTTCGGCATCGACCCCACGGATGTGGACATGTGGATGAGCACGCTCTCCAAATCCATGTGCGGCTGCGGCGGCTTCATCGCCGGCCGGGCCGACCTGGTCCGCTTCCTCAAATACGGCTCGCCGGGCTTCGTCTTCAGCGTGGGCATGCCCCCGGTCATCGCCACGGCCTGCCACAAGGCCCTGGACATCATGCTCCGCGAGCCGGAACGCGTCCACCGTCTCCAGGCCATCAGCCAGTATTTCCTCCATTACGCCCAGAGCAAGGGGCTGGATACGGGCGCGGCCCAGGGCTATGCCGTGCTGCCGGTCATCGTCGGCGACTCCATGGTTTCCGGCTTCCTGTCCCAGGCGCTCTTCAAGCGCGGCATCTATGTCATGCCCATCTCCTTCCCGGCGGTCAAGGAAGGCACGGCGCGCCTGCGTTTCTTCATTTCCGCCTCGCACACCGAAGAGCATGTGCGTACCGCCGTGGATGCCGTGGTCGAGGAATTGCCCAAGGCCAAGGCCCTGGTGGCCGAGTTCCAGGCGGCCCACGGCGCCGGGAACTGAAAGGGCGCCCGCGCTCCGCTCCTGTGCCGCCCTGCCCGGCCACGCCGCCGGAAGCGGGTCCCCCGCGCCGGCCCGGGCATATGCCCCTGACTGCCGGGGAAAGCCGCCCGCCGGAGAACCCCATGCCCAACGTCGCTTCCCCCGCCACAGCCTCCGCCGGGACCATCCCCGCAGGGAGCGGACCCGCCCCGGAGACTTCCCGGCCGCCGGCCGCCGATGCGCCGGCCGTCGCGCCCCTTGTCATGGCCTATGTGCTGCTCTGGTTTCCGCTCTCCTCCGAAACCTTCATCTTCCGCGAGATCGTCCAGTTGCGCGAGCAGGGGCTGGATATCCACGTCTATACCATGTACGGCGCGGCGTTCAGGGGCTGCTCGCGCGAGATGCGCGCCTATGACGGCCCGGTGCGGCGTTTGGGGATGCGGGCGTTTTTCCGCATCTGGGGGGCCTTTTTCCGCGCGCTCAGACGCCGGCCCGGCCTTGTCTTGCGCCTTCTGCGCGAGGGATTTTTCCGGCGCATGCGGAATCTGGAATCCCTGGGGGAAAATCTCTGGTGCTTCATGGCCGGTTTCCTCCTGGCCGAGTGCTGCCGGCGCGACAAGGTGGAACTCATCCATTCCTCCTGGGCCAACGGGCCGGCCACGGCGGCCTGGGTGGCGTCGCGGCTCACGGGCATCCCCTTTGCCTTCACGGGCCGCGCCGGCGATATTTATCCCGAGGACGGCCTCCTGCGGGAAAAATCCCGCGACGCGCTCTTCATCCGCACCAACAACGCCGCCAATGTGAACTGGCTGCGGCGTTTCTGCCCCAGGGGGGAGGAAGACAAGGTGCGGCTCATCTACAACAGCCTCACCTTCACCGAGCGTGAGCCGTGCGCCATGCCCATGGAGCCGCCCTATCGCCTGCTGGCCGTGGGCCGTTTCGCCAGGACCAAGGGCTTTCCCGAGCTGCTCACGGCCATGGCGCGGCTCAGGCGCGAACGCGTGCCCGCGCGCCTGACCCTCGTGGGCGACGGCGCGTGGCGGCGCAAGCTCACCGGGCTGCGCCGGCGCCTCAGCCTGGAAGACTGCGTGGAGATGCCCGGCTTCGTCCCCCACGACGAGCTGCGCCGCTACATGCAGACCCATGACATCCTGGTGGTGCCGAGCGTGGTGCACGGCAACGGCGACCGCGACGGCATCCCCAATGTCATCATGGAAGCCCTTTCCATGGGCATGCCCGTCATCGCCACGGATGTCTGCGGCATCGCCGAGGTCATCCGCAACGGCGAGACCGGCCTGCTCGTGCCCCAGCGCGACCCGGCGGCCCTGGCCGACGCCGTGCGCTCCATGCTGGCCGACAGGGAGCGCGCCCAGGCCATGGCCCGCGCCGGACGCGCCCTTGTGGAAACCATGTTCGACCGCCAACGCAACATCGCCGCCCTGCGCGACCTTTATGAAACCGCGGTGCGCTCCCGCCCCGTCGCCGGAAAATGATGTCCCTGCCGGTCACGCCCCATCCCGCGCCGGAACCGCGGCCTTCGGCAAAGCGCCCCCTCACGGTGGTCCTGAGCCTCGATGTGGAGGAGGAGGGGCTGTTCGGCGGCCGCTACGCCTGCCGCGCGCCCGGCGTGCGGAACACGGCCGCGCTGACGCGCCTTGCCCCGCTTCTGGAACGCGGCGTCCGTCCCACGCTCTTCTGCGCGCACAGCGTCTTTGCGGATGCGGATTCCCGGCGCGTGCTCGCCCGCCTCAGGGATGTCCACGGCGCGGAGATCGGCGCCCACCTCCACCACTGGAACACGCCCCCCCTGACGCCGGAAGCCGCCGCCGCGCCCGGCGGCATGCTCGCGCGGGTGCCCGCCGCCGCCGTGCCGGACGGATGCATGGCCGCCAAGCTGGCGACCCTCTTCCGGGCGGGCGCCGATTTTCAGGGGGCGCCCCTCACCTCCTTCCGCATGGGCCGCTGGGACCTGCATGCGCCGCTCTGGCCCCTGCTGGAGGAACAGGGCGTGCGCTGCGATGCCTCGGTGCGCCCGCTCCACTGCGGAAAACCCGCGTCCGCCAACGCCGATCCCGACCATTTCGACGCGCCCGCCGATCCCTACTGGGTGGGCGAAGGGACCACACGCCTGCTGGAACTGCCGCTGACCGTGACCCCGCTCTTCCCCTGGCTGCCGCGCCTTGCGCGGGCGCTTCCCGGCGGGGCGGGCGCCGCCCTGCGCGCGAGCCTGCGCCACTGGGGCGCGCTGGCGCTTTTGCCCGTCCAGCATCCGCTCCCGCTCCTGCGGCTCACCACCCTGCTCCATGCCGCGCGCGGCGGGCGCGTCCTTTCCCTGACCTGGCACTCTTCCGAACTCTTTCCGGGCGGGGCGCCGCATATGCCGGATGAGGCGTCCGTGCGCCGCTTCATGGAAAAAATGCTCGCCTATCTGGACTGGCTGGACGCAACGTTCGCCGTCCGCTTCCTCACCCTGGAAGAGCTGCGCCGCGCGGCGGAACACGGAGATTTCCGGCCCGGAAGCGCTCCGGCCGGCGCCGGCGACTGGACAAGGCCGCCAAAAACGGTAGAAAGGAAAGGCATGGACAGCCGGATGCCATCTACGGACACTTCCGCGCGCTTCTGGAGACATCCCTCCCCGGAGGCCCGCTCATGAACGCCCCGACACGCGGGCGCCGGCACGCCGGGAATGCTCCGGCCGCCCAACCGCCCCTGCCGCCACTTCCCCCCGGCCTGCCCCATGTGGCCTATGTGCTGCTCTGGTATCCGCTCTTCACCCAGCCGTTCATTTTCCGCGAGGTGGAAGCCCTGCGCCAGCGCCTGCCCCTGACCGTCCACACCCTCTACGGCCGCAATCTGCGCCACTGCTCCGAGGAAATGCGCGCAAAGGCCGGCCATGCCCGCGTCTCCGGCATGCGGGCCGCGCCGCGCTTCTGCCTGGAGATCCTGCGGCAGCTCTGCACCCATCCCGTGCGGCTCTGGCGCCTGTTCCGCCGCAGTTGCTGCCGCCGCTGGCAAAGCTGGGAGATCCTCGGCGAAAACCTCTGGGCCTTCTGCGCGGGCGTTTCCCTGGCGCGCCGCTTCCGCGAGGATGGCATGGACATGGTCTATGCCCCATGGCCGCGCGGCGCCGCCACCGCCGCCTGGGTGGCCGCCACCCTGGCGGGCCTGCCCTTTGCCACGGCCGCGCGCGGCGACAATCTGGAACCCGCCGACCCGGACCTTGCCGACAAGTTCGCCGCCGCGATCCTGGTGCGGGCCAACAACGCGGCGGATCAGGCCCGCATCGAATCCTTCGGCCGGGGCGAGGCCGGCGGCAAGACCGCGCTCGTCTATAACGGGCTGACCCTGCCCGCGCCCGGCCGGGACGTGACGGACGGGACGGCGCGCTTTGTGCCCGGACCCTTGCGCCTGCTCGCCGTGGGCCGCTTTGACGTGACCAAGGGCTTTGACGTGCTGTTGCGCGCCTGCGCCCTGCTCAAGCAGCGCGGACTCGACTTCCGGCTCACGCTCGCCGGGGGCGGCGGCAAGGTCATGGGCCTGGGCGGCATGGAAGACAAGTTGCGCCACCTGCGCGCGGAGCTGGGCCTCAGCCGGGACGTGGACATGCCGGGCCTGGTCTCGCACAACGAACTGCCCGCCCTGCTGGCCGAACATGACATTTTTCTCGCGCCCTGCGTGGTGCATGCCTCGGGCCGGCGCGACGGCATCCCCAACACCGTCATCGAGGCCATGGCCTATGGCCTGCCCGTGGTGGGAACCACGGTCAATGCCCTGCCCGAAGTGGTGCGTCATGGCGAGACCGGACTCACGGTGGCGCCGGGCGATGCCGAGGCCCTGGCCGAAGCGGTGCTGCGCCTGGCCGCCGATCCCGCCGCGGCGCGCCGCATGGGCCAGGCGGGCGCGCGGCTGGCAAAGGAAATGTTTGACCCCGACGCCAATGCGGACCGCCTGGGCGCCTTCCTCGCGGAAGGGCATGCCCGCTGGCGCGCCGGGCATCCGCGCCAGGGAGCGGACCCATGTGCGGCATAGCCGGCATCCTGCGCCTGGACGGCAGCCCCCTGCCCCCGGGCGTCGGGCGCGCGCTCAGGACCATGACCGACAGCATGGCCTGCCGCGGGCCGGACGGCGAGGGCTTCTGGCGCCATGGCCCGGTGGCCCTGGGTCACCGGCGGCTCTCGATCATCGACCTTGCGGGCGGCAGCCAGCCCATGCTCAGCGCGGACGGCAGGCTCTGCGTGGTGCACAACGGCGAGATCTACAATTTCCGGGAGCTGCGGCGCGAGCTGGGCGCCCGGGGCGTCACGTTCCGCACGGAATCGGACACGGAGCTTGTGCTCGCGGCCTATGCCGCCTGGGGCGAGTCCTGCCTGGACCGTTTCGAGGGCATGTTCGCCTTTGCCCTCTGGGACGGGCCGCGCCGCCGCCTCTTCTGCGCCCGCGACCGCTTCGGCAAGAAGCCCTTTTTCTATACCCTGCAGAACGGCGTCTTCTGCTTCGCTTCCGAGCTTTCCGCCCTGGCCCTGCTGGGGCGGCCCGAACCGGCGGCCGCCGCGCCGGACGGGCAGGAGGGCGCGTGGCCGGACTTTCTGCCCCTTGGCCTCCACCTCGACGCCACGGCCCTCATGCGCTACCTTGCCTATGAATATGTGCCCACGCCGCAGACCATGTACCGCGAGGTCCGCAGCCTGGAACCCGCGCATTTCCTGCTCCTGGAGGCCGGGAACGCGGCGGCGCCCCGGCCCGCGCGCTACTGGGACCTGCCCATGCCCGCGGCCGCGGCGCCCGGAGACGAGACTGAACTCTGCCTCGAGCTGGAACGGCTGCTGGCGACCGCCGTGCGCCGCCGCCTGGTGAGCGATGTGCCCCTGGGCGTTTTCCTTTCCGGCGGCATCGACTCCTCCATCGTGGCCGGACTCATGGCCCGCGAATCCTCCTCCCCGGTCATGAGCTTCTCCATTGGCTTCGAGGAGGCGAGCTACGATGAATCGCGCTATGCGCGCCTCGCGGCCTCGGCCTTTGGCACGGATCACCATGAGCGCATCCTTTCGGCGGCGGAATGCGCGGAGGAACTTCCCGGCATCGTGAGCCGGATGGACGTGCCCATGGCCGACGCCTCCTGCGCGCCCACCTGGCTGCTCTCCGGCGTGGCGCGCGAGCGCGTGACCGTGGCCCTGGGCGGCGACGGCGCGGACGAGCTGTGGGCCGGCTACGAACACTACATCGGCTACAGGATCGCCCAACGCTACAATGCCCTGCCCGGCTGGCTGCGGCGGGGCGTCATCGAGCCGCTGGTCCGCCGGCTGCCGGCGTCCGCGGGCTACATCAACCCGCGCCTGGCGTGCGAGACCTTTCTGCGCGGGGCCGCCGCGCCGGACTGGCTGCGCGTCCAGACCCTGCTCACCGCTCTCGGGCCGGAGCTTCAGGCCACACTTCTGGACCCGGCGTGGCTGGGCCGCCATGGCGGCAACGACGCCCTGCGGCCGGAAGCGCTGTTCGCGCCCACCCGCCGCCAGTACGAACACTGGCTGCCCCGGGACGCGGCAACGCCGCTGGCCCGCGCCTTCCATGTCTATGTGCGCCAGTTCATGCTGGATGACATCCTCGTCAAGGTGGACCGCTGCTCCATGCTCCACTCGCTGGAAGTGCGCGCGCCCTTTCTGGACAGGGATGTGGCCGAATTCGCGGCGCGCCTGCCCGTGGGCCTGCGCCTGCATGGCTTCAGGCGCAAGTACCTGCTCAAAAAGGCCTTTGCCGGGCTGTTGCCGCCCGAGATCCTGCACCGCAACAAGCGCGGCTTCCAGATCCCGGTGGCGGAATGGCTCAGGGGCAAGCTGCGGCCGCTCATGGAAGACCTGCTCGGCGAGCGGGCGCTGGCGGCCCAGGGCCTGTTCGCCCCGGCCGCCGTGCGCGCCCTTGTGGACGCCCACTGCTCGGGCCGCGCGGACCTGCGTAAGCCCCTGTGGACGCTCATGGTGCTCCAGCTCTGGCTCCGCGCCAATCCGGCGGATTTCTGAACGGACCGCCGCCCGGCGCATCTTGCCTCCCGGCGCGGCGTGCCTATATTTCCCGGTGGCGGTCCGCGGCCGGCATCCGCGCGGCGCCTGATACAGCCCCAAGGAGGTTCGCATGACCAGCCAGATCAAGACCCTCTTCCTGCTGGCCCTGCTTTCCGGCATCATCATCGTCCTCGGCGGCCTGCTCGGCGGCCGCGGCGGCGTCATCATCGCCTTTGGCCTCGCCCTGGTGATGAATGTCGGCAGTTACTGGTATTCGGACAAGATCGTGCTTTCCATGTACCACGCGCGGGAACTGGCGCCCGAAGAGGCGCCCTACCTGCACGACATCGTGGCCGAACTCGCCCGCAACGCCGGCGTGCCCAAGCCCCGCGTCTGCGTCATCCCCGAGGAGGCGCCCAATGCCTTCGCCACCGGGCGCGACCCGGAACACGCCGTGGTGGCCGTCACCGAGGGCATCCTCCGCCTGCTCCCGCCCGAGGAGCTGCGCGGCGTGGTGGCCCACGAAATGGGCCATGTGGTCAACCGGGACATCCTCATCCAGACCGTGGCCGGCGTCATGGCTTCGGCCATCGTGACCCTGGCGAACATTTTCCAGTTCACGGCCATTTTCGGCGGCGGCCGTGACGGCGAGGGCGGCGGCAACCCCATCGGCGCCCTGGCGCTGGCCCTGCTCGCGCCCATGGCCGCGGGGCTTATCCAGATGGCTATCTCCCGTTCGCGCGAGTTTCTTGCCGACGAGACCGGCGCGCGCCTCTGCGGCCAGCCGCTGGCCCTGGCGGGCGCCCTCGCAAAGCTCGGCGCGGCCAGCGGGCGCACGCCCCTGCGTTCCGGCAATCCGAGCACGGCCGAGATGTTCATCGTGGCCCCGCTCTTCGGGCGCGACGGCAGCGTGGCGAAGCTCTTCAGCACGCACCCGCCGCTGGAGGAACGCATCGAACGCCTGCGCGCCATGGCCGCCCGGGGATGAGCGCCATGATGCCCACGCCCGCCGCCCGCCGCCTCCCGGCATTTCCCGCGGCCCTTGCGCTTGCCGCGGGCCTCGCGCTCGCGGCCTGCGCGGGGAGCGGCCCGGCGGACCCGCAGCCGGCACAGCCCCCCGTGCCGCCAGAGGACTGCGCCACGCTCCATGTGGTCGCGCCCGGGAATTTCATCATCGACCTCGCGAGCGGGGCGGATGTGGTGCTGGACCCCTCGGTGCGGGAGTTTCCGCTCTTTTGCGGGCCGGACACGGCCGCCATGGCCCTGGAGGCGGCGCTCGCCTCCGGGCGCCTCCCCGCCGGAGACTGGCGCGTCTATCGCCTTGACGGCGGCTTCGACGATCTTGTCCAGGCGGCGGAACCCGGCGGTCCCAGCCCGTACGCGCTCGCCCGTCAGGCGCGCCTGGCCGACTGGGTGGACGAAAACGACGCGTCCACGCCGAAAAAGGGAGGACGCAAATGAGCCGCAGCACCAGTGCCGCGCCGCTGCTGGAACGGATCAACGGACTGCCGCTCCTGCGGCCATGGGGCGTGCCGCGCTCGCTGCGCCAGGCCTGCTGCATCGTCTGCCATGAACACCTCGGGCTTCTGCCGCGATTCTGCGCCGCCTATCCCGACCTGGACATCCGCATGCTCATGGTCCCCGACCTGCCGGAGGACGCGCCGCGCAGCTTCTCCCTGCCCGGGGCGGAGCATGCCCGGGAGATCCCCGTGCGCGGCGTGGAGCGGCTCGGCACCACCCCCCAATGGGCCAAGATATTCCTCGTTCCCGATACGGTCATGCTGACGGCGGTGTGCCGCCTCATGGCCGTTTACGGCGGCGGCATGCTCTATCTGGACGGCCTTCGGGATCCGCCCTTCGGCAGGCGTCCGCCGCTGCCGGACTTTTTCGCCCGCCACGCGCCCCGGTTGCAGACCGTCTTCGACCTGCTGGCGGACGAAGCCAGCCGCACGACCTATGCGGCGCGCATCAAGGCCCTCATGACCGGCGACGCGGGCTATCTCCCCCTTGCGCCGCACGGGGAATACGAGCATCCGCGCATCCGCCCGCGGGCCGGCGACATCATGATCGACGGCGGCGTTTCGGACATGGTGGGCGCGCAGAGAGCCTTTGCCGGCCAGGTCGGTCCCGGCGGGCGCATCCACGGCTTCGAGCCGATCCCCTGGATGGCGGACGCGGCGCGCGAGGCATTGGCGCCCTGGCCCTGGTACCGGCTGCATACCGCGGGGCTGGCCGAACGGCGCGGGCAGGCGGCGTTCGCCTCCCTGCGCGACTCTTCGCACATCTGCGCCGCCGACGGCGACGGCACCGTGCGCTGCGACCTGGTGAGCATCGACGATGTGGTGCGGGAGGAAGGGCTTGAACGGGTGGACTGCATCAAGCTGGACGTGGAAGGGGCGGAACTCGACGCCCTGCGCGGCGCCGGGGACACCATCCGCCGCTTCCGGCCCAGGCTCGTCATCTGCCTCTACCACACGCCGGAAGACCTGATGACGCTGCCGCTCTTCGTCAAAAGCCTGGTGCCGGACTATCGCCTTGAGGTGGCGCACGCCTCCTGCGGCTTCACGGACACCATCCTCTATGCCGAGGTTCCGGCAGCCTGAGGCGCACGCGGCCCCCGGGGCGGCTCATTTCCGCGCCAGGGCGGCGAGCGCCTCGCCCACGCGGCGCAGGGCGTCCGCCAGCACATCGTCGGCCACGGCATAGGAAAGGCGGATGCACCTGTCGTCGCCAAAGGCCGCGCCGGGCACCAGGGCCACATGCGCCGTGTCCAGCAGGTAGGAGCAGAGGGCCGTGGAGTCGCCGATCTCCCCGCCGTAGAGCGCGCTCACGTCCACAAAGAGATAGAAGGCGCCGTCCGGCCGGGGGCAGACCACGCCCGGCCACGCGCTCACGATGTCCATGGCGAGATCGCGGCGGCGATGGAAGGCGCGGCGCATCTCGATCAGGCAGTCGTCCGGCCCTTCCAGCGCGGCCAGCGCGGCCTTTTGCGCCACGGAGCAGACATTGGAGAGGCTGTGCCCCTGCAGGGCGGTCATTTTTTTGATGATTTCCGGGTGCGCGGCCAGAAAGCCCACGCGCCAGCCGGTCATGGCATAGCTCTTGGAAAGGCCGTTGACCACGGCCACCAGTTCCGGGCAGTGCGCGAACCAGGTGATGGCGCTCGTCATCTGCGCCGGCTCGAACACGAGCTGGTCATAGATCTCGTCGGAAAGGACAAAGATATTGCGCGCCAAGGCCCAGCGCATGATATGCATGAATTCCCGGTCGGCATAGACCGCGCCGGAGGGGTTGCCGGGCGAATTGAGGATGAGCAGCCGCGTCCTGTCCGAGACCCGGTTTTCCAGCATGAGCGGCGTCACCTTGAAGCCGAGTTCGGCGCCCGCGGGCACGGTCACGGGCACGCCCCCGGCCAGGCGCACCATGTCGGGATAGCTCACCCAGTAGGGCGACGGGATGAGCACCTCGTCCCCGGGGTCGATGACGGTCTGGAGAAACGTGTAGAGACACTGCTTGCCGCCCGCGCCGATGATGATGGATTCCGGCGCCACGGGCGTGGCGTAGTGGCGCCCGAAATAGTCGCCCGCGGCGCGCCGCAGCTCCGGGATGCCCGCCACGGCCGTATAGCGGGTGAAATTGGCGTCAATGGCGGCCTTGGCCGCCTCGCGGATATGGGCGGGCGTGGGAAAATCCGGCTCGCCCACGGCCAGGCTCGTCACCTGGACGCCCTGCGCCCGCAGTTCCTGCGCCCGGGCATTGATGGCAAGGGTCACGGAAGGCCGGATCTGGCTCAGGCGGTCGGCGATCTGCATGGCTGGCTCCTGTGGGCATGCGCGCAGGACGGCGCGCGGGGGATGACGGACGCGCCGCGCCCGACGGCGATGTGCCAGTATTTTTATCAGGTTCGCACGGGGGTGTAAATGCGGGATGACGCCACCAGCAACCGCGCACGGGCGGACAACGCCCCGCTCCTGCCGCTGCCGCCGGGCTGCCGCGTGGGCGCCCTCGTGCGCCGGGTCAAGCGCTTCAGCGTGGAACTGCGAACGCAGGACGGTCCGCTCTGGGCGCACAGCAACAATTCCGGCAGCATGCTCGGCCTCACGCGGCCGGGGACGCCGGTGCTGGTGTCTCCGGCGGCCAATCCGGCGCGCAGGCTCCGCTATACGCAGGAATGCGTCTGGCTGGCGGAGCGCACCGCGCCGAAGGCCGGCGCCGGCTTCTGGGTGGGCGTGAACACCTCCGTGCCCAACCGCCTGCTCGAGGCGGCCTTTCGCGCGGGCCGGCTCCCCTTCGCCGCCGGATACACGGAGCTTCGGCGCGAGGCGCGGCGCGGCCAAAGCCGCCTGGACGGCCTGTTCACCGGCCCGGGGCTGCCGCCCTTCTGGGTGGAATGCAAGAACGTGACGCTCGTGGAGGACGACGCGGCCTGTTTTCCCGATGCGGCCAGCGAACGCGGCTGCAAGCATTTGCGCGAACTCATGGACATTGTGGCCGGCGGCGAACGCGCGGCCATGTTCTACCTCGTCCAGCGGCCGGACGGCCACTGCTTCGCGCCCGCGGACTGCATCGACCCCGCCTATGCGCGCCTGTTCTGGCAGGCGCTGGACGCGGGCGTGGCAATCCATCCCTTCCGCGCCCTGGTGGGTCCGGCGGGCATCGACCTTGGGCCGCCGCTGCCCCTGGCGCCGCGTCCGCCCGCAGCCGGTCACGCATTTTGACTTTCAAAATGCCGCAAAGCGGGATAGCCTGCGCTGTCCACAGGCCGGCCCGGCACCCGCCGGGCCGCCCCCACCCTTGCCCGGAAACTGCCATGTCCTCCTCATCCCGCGCCCAACACCGCTTCATCCCCGACCTCTCCCCGGAGCGCCTCCGGGAGATCCAGCTCGACGGCCTGCGCCGGACCGTGGCCCAGGCGCGCAACTCGCCGCAGTACCGCGCCCTGCTCGACGCCTGCGGCGTGGGACCCGGCGACATCCGCAGCCTGGACGACCTGCGCCGCCTCCCGCTCACGGATGTGGAAGACCTGCGCCGGGGCTATCCGCTGCCCCTGCTCTGCGTGCCCGAGGAGGAGATCACGCGCATCCACGCCTCCAGCGGCACCACCGGCAAGCGCAAGATCCTCGCCTATACCCGGCGCGACATCGAGACCTTCTGCCTCCAGATGGCGCGCTGCTATGAACTGGCCGGACTTACCCCGGCCGACCGCATGCAGGTGGCCGTGGGCTACGGACTCTGGACAGCGGGGGCGGGCTTCCAGCTCGGCAGCGAGCTTTTCGGCATGCTCACCATCCCGGTGGGACCGGGCAATCTGGAAATGCACCTCCAGCTCCTGGCCGACATGGGCGCTACCTGCTTCGGCGCCACGGCCTCCATGGCCCTGCTCCTCGCCGAAGAGGCGGAACGCGCGGGACTCACCGGGAAGCTCCGGCTGCGCAAGGTCATCTGCGGCGCCGAGACCCGCAGCGAAAAGATGCGCCTTGCCATCGAGAGCAAGCTCGGCCTGGAGGGGAGCTACGACATCGCGGGCATGACGGAGATGTACGGACCCGGCACGGCCATGGACTGCGACGCCCACAGCGGACTCCACTACTGGGCGGACCTCTTCATCATCGAGGTGCTGGACCCGGAGACCCTTGAACCCGTGCCCGATGGCGAGGTGGGGGAAATGGTGGTGACATCCCTCCGCAAGGAGGCCGTGCCGCTGCTGCGCTACCGCACCCACGACCTCACGCGGATCATCCCCGGCGCCTGCGCCTGCGGGCTTGCCATGCCGCGGCACGACCGCATCCTCGGCCGCTCGGATGACATGATCATCTACCGGGGGGTGAACATCTATCCCGGCCAGATCATGGACGTCATCGGGGAATTTCCGGAACTCGGCGGCGAATATCAGGTGGAGCTGACCCGCGACGCCCGCGGGCTGGACCATCTCACGCTCACCGTGGAACGCGCGGGCGGGGCCACGGCCGGCGGGGACGCGGCGCTGGCCGGGACCCTGGCCGGGCGCCTGCGTTCGCGCATCCTCGCGCGCATGGACGTGAAGGTGGCGGACTATGGCAGCCTGCCGCGCACTTTCAGCAAATCGAAGCGCGTTCTGGACAAGCGCTACGCGGACGCCAACTGAGGGGAAAGAGCCGCCGCCCCGCGCGGGCCGCAGGCTCCGGCATCGCTTCGTCAGGGAACGCCGCGCGCTTCGCGTCAGGCTGTTTCGCCCTCCGGCACCGGCGCGGCTCCCTGCGCCTCGGGCGCTCCGGCCGCCGCGGCCTCGCCCGCAAGGCCGCGCTCCCTGATGAGGGCCGCGGCGCGCTTGGCGAGGGTGCCCACCTCCGGCTTGGAGATCTGGCCGTCCGCGCCCACGCTGGCGCCCTTGTGGCGCAGCTTTTCCGTGATCAGCGACGAGAAGAGCAGGACCGGCAACTGCTTGAGGATGGCGTCGTTCTTGATGCGGCTCGTGAGATTGAGTCCGTCCATCACGGGCATCTCGATATCCGAGACGACCACCTGGACAAAGTCGCTCAGGGGGCGCCCCTCCTCCTCCACGCGGCGGCGGAAGGCCGTGAGGCATTCCCAGGCTTCGCGGCCGTTGGTGGTGATGATGACCTTGAAACCCGCCTTTTCCAGCAGGTCGCGCTGCATTTCGCGCACCAGGGCCGAATCGTCGGCCACCAGGGCGCGATAGCCGGTGGTGCCGTCCCAGTCCTCGCCCAGGTCGTCGAGGCGCAGGCTGAGCCGGGGGTTGAGATTCGCCACCACCTTTTCAAGGTCGAGCAGGAAGATGATGCGCCCCTCCAGCTTGACCACGCCCACGATGGTGTTGCTCGACACCGCGGCCATGTAGGGATTGGGCGCCTCCACCTGTTCCCAGCTGATGCGGTGGATGCGGTTGACCCCGGACACCATGAAGGCCGTGGTGACGTTGTTGAACTCGGTCACGATGGTCTTGGGTTCTTCCGTGCGGCCGGCCGGCTTTTTGCCGAGCCAGAGGGTGAGATCCACCAGCGGGATGATCCGCGAGCGAAGGTTGAACGCGCCCAGCACGCTTTCGTGCTGCACCTCGGGCAGCTCCGTGACCTTGGGCATGCGGATGATCTCCAGCACCTTGGCTACATTCACGCCATAATAGCCGCGGTAGCCGGCTGCCTCGTCAGGACCCGCGGCCTGCGCCGTCAGTCCCTCCAGCAGGGCATCGCCCGGAAGGAGCGTCTCGTCCAGGTAAAATTCCACCATTTCCAGCTCATTGGTGCCGGATTCAAGCAGAATATTGGTGAGTTCGGCCATGATGCCTCCGTACCTGGTGAATCCCGGCCGCCCGTCCTGTGGCGGGGGGACCGGAAACCCCGGCCATTCCCCGCGCGTGCCGGGCGCTTGCGTTTTCGGACCGGAAAATGCCGGAGCCTGTCTCCGCTGGCTTTTGCGGCGTCACAAGGGAAAAGACGCCCGCCCCCGCCGTCGGCAGAGCATTTTGGACGCCGGGATGTTCAGAGCGATGCCAGCCATTGCTCGGTGGCGTCAATAAGGCTTTTCGGCGTAGATGCGCCGGCCGTTAGGCCTGCGCGGGATTTTCCCGCAAATCTTCCGGCATCCAGCTCTTCCGGCCGTTCCACATGGAAGGTCTCCACCCCGGCCTGGGCCGCCAGGGCGGCCAGACGCCGCGTATTGCCGCTTTCCCGGCCGCCCACCACCACCATGACATCCACCGTGCCCGCGATGCGGCGCGCCTCTTCCTGACGCTCGCGCGTGGCGCCGCAAATGGTGTTCAGCACCGTGAGCGTCGGCAGGCGCTCCGCCAGCCACGTCTCGATGGCGGCAAAGGCGTCGCGGTCCTGCGTGGTCTGCGAGGCCAGCACATGGGGCTTTCCGGGTTCCAGCGGCAGGCGCTCAAGCTCCGCGAGGCTCCCGAACACCTGCGCCGCGCCTGTGGCGTAGGAAAGCAGGCCCCGCACCTCGGGATGCTCGGCCTCGCCGAAAAGCAGGAGCGCGGCGCCCTCGCGGGTGGCGCGGGCAATGGACAGCTGCGCCCCCTTGACGCGCGGGCAGGTGGCGTCCTCCACGCTGGCGCCGCTGGCGCGCACGCGGGCTTCCTCCCCGCGCGGGAGGCCATGGGCGCGGATCAGCGCATGGTCGCCCGGACCCAGGTCGGCGGCGTCCGCCACGCAGACCACGCCGCGTCCGGCAAAATGCTCCAGCACCTGCGGATTGTGGATGATGGGTCCCAGCGTGCAGATCCGCCGCGCCCGCGCCGGGGCGCCGACCGCCCCCTGGTTCATGAGCGCCGTTTCCAGGGTCCGCAGGGCCAGGCTCACCCCCATGCAGAACCCGGCGGTCTTTGCGCGAAGAACGTCCATGATGGCTCCAGACCGTGAGATGGTCCCCAAAGGTTCAGTGCGCGCCGGCGCCGCCGAAAAATTCGTCCAGCGCCGCCTCCAGCTCCTGCCAATCAGTACAGCGGCACAACCGTTGACGCAAGACCCGCACGCCGGGCAGGAAGCGCACATAGCGCGGCACCAGGGAGCGCATCTTCCAGAGCGCGCCGTCACCCGCGGCATGCTCCCGCGCAAGCCGCACATGGCGCCCGATCATGGCCCTGAGCGATGCCGCGTCCGCCGCCGGGGTCCGCTCCCCCCGGCACAGGGCGCCATGCGCCGCGAAAACGGCCGGATCATGCAGGGCGCCGCGCGCATACATGACGGCCGACGCGCCGGTCTGCTCCAGACAGCGCACCCCGTCCTCGGCGTTCAGGAGGTCGCCGCTCGCCAGAAGCGGGATGGAAAGCCGCTCCGCGAGCCGCGCGATGGCCTCCCAGTCGGCGCTGCCGCCAAAACCCTGCCGGGCCGTGCGCGGATGCAGGGTCAGCCAGCCGGCGCCCAGGTCTTCCAGACGCAGGGCCAGATCCGGCAGGACGATATGCTCCCTGTCCGGGCCGAGCCGGAGCTTGAAGCCCACGCGGCCGGGCGCGGCCGCCGCTATCATGGCCCGGGCGCAGGCCAGCGCCCGCGCCTCGTCCCCCAGGAGGGCCGCGCCCGCGCCCTGACGCATGACCTTGGGTACCGAACAGCCCATATTGCAGTCGAACCAGGCATAGCCCGCGGCGCGCAGGCTCGTCACGGCCGCGCCCAGGGCCTCCGGCTCGCCCCCGAACAGCTGGACCACCAGGGGCTGATCCCCGGGCAGGCTTTGGAGCAGTTCGCCGGTGCCGGGGCTGCGATAGACGAGTCCCTTGGCGCTGACCATTTCCGTCACGCAGACCGCGGCCCCGTAGTGCCGGCAGAGCAGCCGGAAGGGCAGGTCGCTGTAGCCCGCCAGCGGGGCAAGCCACGGGGCATCCCGGGCGAAACGGAGCGGCGCGCCGGCGCCGGGGGGCGCCGTCGGCAGAAAAAAGCGCCTACGCATGGCCGTCCGCCGTCGTGGCGCGCATGGCAACGCGATGCTCCAGGCCCCGTTTCCGCTCATCCTCCAGGATCTTCCTGAGAAATCCCGGCTGTTCAGCGGCAGCGATGCACACAAAGCCAAGTTTCCGATACAACGGCATGTTCCAGGCAACCGTGGAAAATGTTGTGAGATAGACATGGGGCAGCCCGGCCTGTCCGGCCTGGCCCAGGATGTGCCTGACCAGGGAGGTCCCGATGCCCCTGCGGCCATATGCGGGCAGGACGTCGATTTGCGCCAGCAGGGCAGCACCGTCGATCCGCTCCCAGAACGCATATCCGGTTATCCGCCGGCAGGCGTCCCTGTCCACCCACAGCCGCCCCTCCGCCACCGCCCGCGCGAGGACGGCGGCGGGCACGCACTCCCGCAGCACGGCGTCCGGGAGCATCCCGGGAGGGAAAAGGGCGGCCGCGGCCAGCTCGATGGCATTCAGCGCCGGAATATCCCCGTATCCTGCCGCATGGATCATGACGCACCCTGCATCTCCGCAGTCTTGCCGCCGCGCGGGCGGCCGCCGGGTCCGGCGCCGGGCCGGTACGCACAGGCGGTTGCTTGCGCCAGCATACCAGTTCCCGCCCCTGCATGCTATGCCTTTTTGCCGCCGTGCAGGGGCGCTCGGCAGGAAGGAAGACACGGCGTCCATTTTTTGACCTCGCGGACAACGGGGGGAAAGATGAATGACAACATCTTGCCATTACAGGAATTTTCCATGGTGGCAAGAAATTTGCTTGACACTGGGCGCAGCCGGTACAGCCGTGCCGGGGATCACGATTTCCGGCGGTGACGTTTCGCCGCAACCTGTGATAAGGAATATGCCATGCCATGCCGCAAGACCCTTGTCCTCTGTTCGCTCTGCCTCGCGGGCGCGGGGAGCGCCCTGCTCCTCGGACTGCTCGCGGGTTTCGCGCCACGGGGAGAAGGCATCGAGATCCGGCGCCGGGCCAGCGCCCATGTGCTCAGCCTGGAAGCGGCGGACCTTCCCCAGCCTATCCTCCAGAACGGCAACGGTGATCGCGTCTGGGCCATCCGGCGCCCCGCGCGCGTGCAGGCCGTTCCCCCGGAGGACATGGCCGCGGGCGCGCCCACCCTTGCGGCGGCGCGTGCCGTGCGGGAGCTGCTGGAACTGCGGCGCGACGGGGAATTCGTCAGCTTCGAGCCAGACGGCATCCGCCTCAGCATGGCCGGCACAGCGCCCCTGTTCGGCTTTGAGGGTCCGCAGGCTCCCGCCGCCCTGGCCGCCGACGCGCCCGGCGGCGCCGGGCTTGCGCCGCTGGTGACGCTGGACGGCGCCTCCACGCCTTCCCTTCTGGCGGTGGAACCCTTCCGCGCCAGTGACGCCCTTGACATGGAGGGCCGCCCCCTGCGCTGGCAGGACGTGGGCACGCTCATGGCGGCCTACCGCCCCCTGCCCCAGGACGGCCCGCGCGGGAACGACGGCCAGGAGGCCCTTCGCGGCGCCGATGGTTCGCCGGCGCCGCTGCCGCTCCGCGGTTTCGCCGCCGGCGACGCGGCGGCCAAGGCGCGCCGCTATCAGGCGCTGGTGGAGAGCTTTGCGCGCCGCTACGATCTCAGCGAGGCGCTCGTCTATGCCATCATCCACAGCGAAAGCGATTTTTCGCCCACGCTCGTCAGCGACAAGTCGGCCATGGGTCTCATGCAGCTTCTGCCCAGCACGGCCAGCGGGGAGGTGCACCGTTTCCTGTACGGACGCCGCGGCGATGTGGGCTTTGACGACCTGCGGGTCCCCGAGATCAATATCCGCTACGGCACGGCCTACCTCCACATCCTCCTCAACCGCTACTTTCAGGACGTGGCCGACCCGCTGGCGCGCGAATACTGCGCCGTGGCGGCCTACAACATGGGACCGAACCGCTTCCTGCGCCTCTATGGACCCACCAACGACGCGGCCGTGGCGCGCATCAACACCATGACCTCCGACGAACTTTATGACGACCTCACGCGGCGCCTGCCCGTCCGCGAGACCCGCTCCTACGTCGCCAAGGTGCGGCGCATGAAGCAGCACTATGCGGCCATGATGGACCCGGCAAACGCCGTCAACTAAGCCCCCGGTCCGCCCGGCGCGCCGGGGGGGCCAGGCGGGACGGAGGGAGACGCCCCGGCATGATCAGCAAGGGACTTCTGGCGCTGGCCTGCGGCACCTTTGCCCTCGGCATCGCGGAATTTTCCCTGATGGGCATCCTGTCCACGCTTGCCCGTGACCTCCATGTCACCATTCCGCAGGCCGGAGACTTCATCTCCGCCTATGCCCTGGGCGTGAGCGCGGGCGCGCCGCTCCCCCTCTTTTTCCGCAGGCATCCGCTGAAGCGCATCCTCCTTGGGCTGTGCGGACTCATCGTTCTGGGCAACGGCCTTGCCGCCCTTTCCACGGGCTATGCCGGTCTGCTCTGCGCGCGCTTCCTCTCCGGGCTGCCGCACGGCGCCTATTTCGGCGTGGCCGCCATCGTGGCCGTGGCCCTGGTCGCGCCCGGGCGCAAGGCAACGGCGGTGGCCATCATGGTGGCGGGCATGACAGTCGCCAATGTGCTCGGCGTGCCCGCCGTCACCTGGCTCACCTACCGCGTCAGCTGGCGGCTCACCTTCCTGCTCGCGGCCCTCTGGGGCGTCATCGCCTTTGCGGGGATCCTGGGCTGCGTCCCCGGAACACCCGCACCCGGGAAGCGGAGCATCCGGCGGGAATTCCGCTTTTTGAAAGGTCCCGCGCCCTGGCTCATCTTTCTCGCCACCTTTCTCGGCCAGGGCAGCGTCTACTGCTGGTACAGCTATATGGAACCCATTTTGCTGGAGATCACGCGCATCCCCGCGCCCTGGATGAAATGGGTCATGACGCTGGCGGGCCTGGGCATGTTCTGCGGCGGCCTCCTTTGCGGCCGGCTGGCCGACCGCTTCCGTCCGGCGCTGGTCTCGGCGTGGACGGCCCTTGCCATCGTGCCCATCCTGCTGGGGATATACCATTTCAGCGCCTGCGCGCCCGTGGCCGTGCCGCTGGTCTTTCTGGGCGCGGCGGCGCTGTTCGGCCTGGGAGGACCCATGCAGTACCTCATCGTGCGCTATTCCAGGGGCGGCGAGATCCTGGGCGGCGCGGGGATCCAGATCGCCTTCAACATGTCCAACGCCTGCTCGGCATACCTCGGCGGCATCGCCATCCGCAACGGCCTGGGGCTGGTCTCGCCCGCGCTTCTGGGCATCCCCATGGCCCTGGTCTGCGCCGGGACGCTGTTCTGGCTTAACCGGCGGTATTCAGCCGATGACAACAGCCGGCGCGGCTAGCCAGCGGGGACAAGGCACTCGCCCCGCCTTTTGCCCGGCATCGGCGCAGAAGCACATCTCTGGACGGCGGCCCGCCGCCGGAAGAAGCTTCCCGGGAAGCGCCGCGTTGCGCCGGCGGGTTCTGGCCCGGAATCAGCCCCTTCCGCCGGGCGCCGGTGCGCTGCCACGGAAATGCGGCGCGCGCCGCAAATTTGACTGTTCAATCAATCAATATTGTGCTATGCACCCCCCGTTGCCCGGCAAGGGCCGCCCGGCCTGCCGTGCTGGACGATGGCGGGCAAATGGGCTAGACTTTCGCAAAGTCGTGAGCAAGGGCCGGGCATGCGCCCGGCGCGGAAAACGCGGACCCTGCCGGGGTCCGCGGCCGGAAAGGCGGGCGCATGCCCGCGGGAAGGGCGCCCCATGGACACCGCGATGCGCTCCGCCGCGGAGCCACGGGGAAGGATTCGGAAAACCAGAGCGCGCCAGGCGCGCCAAGGAGGAATGAGATGGCGAAAATGAAAACCATGGACGGCAATAACGCCACCGCGCATATTGCCTATGCGCTGTCGGAAACGGCGGCCATCTATCCCATCACGCCTTCCTCGGTCATGGGCGAGGTCATGGACGAGCTGGCCGCCCGCGGCCAGACCAACGTCCTTGGCGAGAAGGTGACGGTGCGGGAGATGCAGTCCGAAGCGGGCGCCGCGGGCGCCGTGCACGGCATGCTCTCCGGCGGCAGCCTGACCTCCACCTATACGGCCTCGCAGGGCCTTCTGCTCATGATCCCGAACATGTACAAGATCGCCGGCGAGCTTCTGCCCGGCGTCTTCCATGTGTCGGCGCGCGCCCTGGCGAGCCACGCGCTCTCCATTTTCGGCGACCATCAGGACGTCATGGCCTGTCGCCAGACCGGCTTCAACTTCCTCTGCTCCGCCTCGGTGCAGGAATGCATGGACCTCGCCCTGGTGGCCCATCTGTCGGCCATCGACGCGAGCCTGCCCTTCTGCCACTTCTTTGACGGCTTCCGCACCTCGCATGAAGTGCAGAAAATCGAGGTCATCGACTACAAGGACATCAAGGGCCTGGTGAACTGGGACAAGGTGGCGGAATTCCGCGCCACGGCCATGAACCCCGAGCATCCGCACATCCGCGGCACCGCCCAGAACCCGGACATCTACTTCCAGAACTGCGAGGCCGCCAACCTCTATTACGAGGCCGTGCCCGGCATCGTGGCCGAAAACATGAAGAAGGTGGCGTCCATCACCGGGCGCAAGTACCACCTCTTCGACTATGTGGGCCATCCCGAGGCCGACCGCGTCATCATCAGCATGGGTTCGTCCTGCGAGGTCATCGAGGAGACGGTCAACTACCTCAACGAAAAACTGGGCGAGCGCACGGGCCTTGTGAAGGTGCGCCTGTTCCGGCCCTTCTCCACCGAGCATCTGCTGCGCGCCATCCCGGCCAGCGTCACCTGCCTGACCGTGCTGGACCGCACCAAGGAACGCGGCAGCCTGGGCGAACCGCTCTATCAGGACGTCTGCACCGCCTTCCTCGAAAAGGGCGAGGCCCCGACCATCGTGGGCGGCCGCTACGGACTCGGCTCCAAGGACTTCACGCCCGGCATGGCGAAGGCCGTGTTCGACAACATGAAGGCCCTGCAGCCCAAGAACCACTTCACCGTGGGCATCACCGACGACGTGACCCATCTTTCGCTCGATGTGGAAGAGGAGATCGACACCGTGCCCGCCGGCACCGTGCAGTGCAAGTTCTTCGGACTCGGCGCGGACGGCACCGTGGGCGCCAACAAGCAGGCCGTCAAGATCATCGGCGACAATACCGACATGTACGCCCAGGCCTACTTCGCCTACGACTCCAAGAAGTCCGGCGGCTTCACGGTTTCGCACCTGCGCTTCGGCAAGCAGCCCATCACCTCGTCCTACCTGATCACCCAGGCCGACTACATCGCCTGCCACAAGGCCGCCTATGTGACCATGTACGACATCCTGGAGGGCGTCAAGGAAGGCGGCACCTTTGTGCTGAACTCCAACTGGTCCCTGGCAGACATGGAAAAGCACCTGCCCGCGGCCATGAAACGCAAGATCGCCCGCAAGAAGCTCAAGTTCTACAATATCGACGCGGTCAAGCTGGCGCAGGAAGTGGGCCTTGGCGGCAGGATCAACATGATCATGCAGACGGCCTTCTTCAAGCTCGCCAACGTCATTCCCTTCGAGCAGGCCGTGGACTTCCTCAAGGCCTCCATCAAGAAGACCTACGGACTCAAGGGCGACAAGGTCGTCAACATGAACATCGCCGCCGTGGAAAAGGCCGCCCCGGCCCTGGAGGAGATCAAGTACCCCGCCTCCTGGATCGACACCACCGAAGGCGCGGTGGTCACGCACTGCTGCGACGACGAGTACATCCGCGAAATCGTGCGGCCCATCCTGGCCCAGCAGGGCGACAAGCTGCCCGTGTCCTCCATGGATCCCGCCGGCTTCATGCCCGTGGGCACGGCGGCCTGCGAAAAGCGCGGCGTCGCCATCAAGATCCCCGAATGGCAGGTGGGCAACTGCATCCAGTGCTTCCAGTGCTCCTTCGTCTGCCCGCACGCGGCCATCCGCCCCGTGCTCGCCACCGAGGAGGAGCTGGCCGGCGCGCCCGAGGGCTTTGTGACCAAGGACGCCATCGGCAAGGACCTCAAGGGACTCAAGCTGCGTATCCAGGTCTATCCCGAGGACTGCCTGGGCTGCGGCTCCTGCGCCAATGTCTGCCCGGCCAAGGAAAAGGCGCTCGTCATGGTGCCGCTGGAAGACCGCCTGGCCGTGGAAAAGGCCAACCTGGCCTTTGCCGAGGAGCATGTCGCCCTCAAGGACGACATCATGCCGCGCGACACGGTCAAGGGTTCGCAGCTCCAGCAGCCCCTGCACGAGTTCTCCGGCGCCTGCGGCGGCTGCGGCGAGACCCCGTATGTCAAGGTGCTGACCCAGCTCTTCGGCGAACGCATGCTCATCGCCAACGCCACGGGCTGCTCCTCCATCTGGGGCGCGTCCTCGCCCACCACGCCGTACTGCGCCAACCGCAAGGACGGCTTCGGCCCGGCCTGGGGCAACTCCCTCTTTGAAGACGCGGCCGAATACGGCTACGGCATCGAGGAAGCCTACCATGCGCGCCGCAACCGTCTGGCGACCCTCGTGGGTCAGGCCCTCAAGGACGAGGCGGCCACGCCCGAACTGAAGGAAGCCCTCCAGGGCTGGCTCGACAACAAGGAAGACGCCGAAGGCTCCCGCAAGTACGGCGAGCAGATCATCGCCCACCTTGACGGCTTTGAAAGCCCGCTGGCCGCCGACCTGTGGGATATGGACGACCTCTACACCAAGAAGAGCGTCTGGATCTTCGGCGGCGACGGCTGGGGCTATGACATCGGCTACGGCGGCCTGGACCATGTGCTCGCCAGCGGCGCGGACATCAACGTCCTGCTCATGGACACCGAGGTCTACTCCAACACCGGCGGCCAGTCCTCCAAGGCCACGCCGCTGGGCGCGGTGGCGCAGTTCGCCGCCTCGGGCAAGCGCACCGGCAAGAAGGACCTGGGCCGCATGGCTATGACCTACGGCTACGTCTATGTGGCCTCCATCGCCATGGGCGCCGACATGCAGCAGACCCTCAAGGCCTTCCGCGAGGCCGAAGCCTACAAGGGCCCCTCGCTCATCATCGCCTATGCCCCCTGCATCAACCAGGGACTCAAGAAGGGCATGGGCATGAGCATGATGGAAGCCAAGACGGCCGTCCAGATCGGCTACTGGCCGCTCTATCGCTACAACCCCGAGCTGGCGCTGGAAAAGAAGAATCCCTTCCAGCTGGACAGCAAGGCGCCCAGCGGCGACTTCACGGCCTTCCTGGAAGGCGAGAACCGCTACGCCTCGCTGGACAAGACCCAGCCCGAAGTCTCCAAGGTGCTCAAGCAGGACCTGGCCGAGGCCTATGCCCAGCGCTATGCCCTGTACAAGCAGCTTGCGGATCTGCCCTTCCCCGGCACCTACCCCGGCAAGGAAGAGGCGTAACCAGCCCCCTCGTCCGGGCGCCCCGCGGGGCGCCCGGACGGAGAACACAGCATGCCCGGGGGCG